>NZ_JBSGAQ010000007.1:0-330046 GCF_053600815.1 Mycobacterium sp. NPDC004974
CCGAGTTTGCCGCACAGAAACCCCGCGGCTAAAAGCCGCTGAACTCTACCACGGACAGTGAGAAGACCCACCGTAATGGGTGTCTCTCTCGGATTCCGTCTTCGCTCCCCGGCGCTTGTCCGTGTCGCTCTGACCTGCAATAAGTTACGCGAGCGCTAACAAATGAGTCAAATCGCGTGGTCACCGCGGAATCCCGGGCCATCGAGACGTTTCCGCCTCCCCCTGACCGCCGGGTAAACGTCGCAGGTCGGTGCCGCATTACAGAGGTTGGTCCGGGTCACTTGTGGCTACGTCGGGCGACGATCGACGGGGATCGTCGTTCGTCGGCGCCCACCCGCCGGCAGGACCGGGGCCAAGCCCAAGCAACTTGACGCTCTCGTCACGCATGTCGACTTTCCGGATCTTGCCCGTCACCGTCATCGGGAACTCGTCCACGACAAGCACGTAGCGCGGGATCTTGTAGTGCGCCAGCTTCCCGGCGGCGAATGCCCGCAGCGCCTCGGTGTCCAGCGGCGCACGGCCGGGTTTCATCCGGACCCAGGCGCAGACCTCCTCGCCGTACTTGGCGTCGGGCACGCCGATCACCTGGGCGTCGTCGATGTCGGGATGGGTGTAGAGGAACTCCTCGATCTCACGGGGATAGACGTTCTCACCGCCGCGGATCACCATGTCCTTGATGCGGCCGACGACCGTGCAATAGCCGTCCTCGCGCATCACCGCCAGGTCCCCGGTGTGCATCCAACCCTCGGCGTCGATGGCCTCCGCGGTTTTCACCGGCTCATCCCAATAGCCGAGCATGACCGAGTAACCGCGGGTGCAGAACTCACCGGACTGCCCGCGCTCGACCGTCGCGCCGGTGTCCGGGTCCACGATCTTGACCTCGATATGCGGATGGGCCCGCCCGATGGTGCCGGTACGACGCTCCAGATCGTCGTCGACCAGCGTCTGGCACGACACCGGTGACGTCTCGGTCATGCCGTAACAGATCGCCACCTCGGCCATGTGCATGTCGGCCACAACGCGCTTCATCACCTCGACCGGGCACACCGAGCCCGCCATGATCCCGGTCCGCAGTGAGGACAGGTCGAATTGGGCGAAGTCGGGATGCCCGAGCATCGCGATGAACATCGTCGGCACGCCGTACAGCGCGGTGCACCGCTCGGATTCGACCGCGGCCAGCGTGATGCCGGGATCGAATCCCGGTGCTGGGATGACGATCGTCGCACCGTGGGTCAGCGCACCGAGGTTGCCCATCACCATGCCGAAGCAGTGGTAGAACGGCACCGGGATGCACACCCGGTCGCCGCGGTCGAAATTGATCAGCCCGCCGACGAAGAACCCGTTGTTCAGGATGTTGCGGTGGCTGAGCGTCGCTCCCTTGGGGAATCCTGTTGTCCCCGAGGTGTACTGGATGTTGATCGGATCGGTGTTGGACAGTTCACCGAACCGTGCCCGCAATTGTTCCTCGTCGGCCTGCTCGATGTGCAGCCGGTCCCAATCCAGGGTGCCGAGGAAGATGATGTCTTTCAGCGCCGGACACTCCGCCTGCACCTCGGCCACCATCGTCACATAGTCGGAGGACTTGAACGCGGTGGCCGACACCAGGGTCCGAATGCCGGATTGCTTGAGTACGTAGGCCAGTTCGTGGGTGCGGTACGCCGGGTTGATGTTGACCAGGATCGCGCCGGTCTTCGCCGTCGCGAGCTGAAGCATCACCCATTCGGCGCAGTTGGGCGCCCAGATGCCGACGCGATCGCCCTTCTGCACGCCCAGGGCGATGAGCCCCCGCGCCACCGCGTCGACTTCGTCGTTGAGCGCTGCATAGGTCCAGCGCCGCCGGGTGGCCACCTCGACCAGCGCTTCGGCGTCCGGCCCGGCCGCCACCATGCGCTCGAAGTTCGCCCCGATGGTCTCTTCGAGCACGGGCACATCGGTGGGGCCACGGTCATAGGAACTCATCGCCGTATTCATTCCACTAGATCCTCGTAACGGTATTCGGTGGAAATCGGTTCGCCCGCTTCATGAGCCGCGTCCTCACGCTTGCGCAACTCGACGCGGCGGATCTTGCCCGAGATGGTCTTGGGCAGTTCGAAGAACTCGACCCGGCGCACCTTGAGGTACGGCGCGAGATGGTCACGGGCATACGTCATGACGTCTTTCGCCGTGTCCGCGTTGGCTTCCCAGCCATCGGCCAGCGCGACATATGCCTTGGGCACGGACAGCCGGGTGTCGTCGGGTTGCGGCACCACCGCGGCCTCGACCACGGCCGGATGCTCGATCAGCACGCTCTCCAACTCGAACGGCGACACTTTGTAGTCGCTGGACTTGAACACGTCGTCGGTGCGGCCGATGTAGGTGATGTAGCCGTCCTCGTCACGGACGGCTACGTCACCGGTGTGGTAGTAGCCACCGGCCATCACGGCCTCATTGCGTTGCGGATCACCGAGATAGCCGGTCATCAGGTTGCGCGGGTGCGCCGCCAGGTCCAGGCAGATCTCCCCCTCGACGGCGGGCGTCGACGTGATCGGATCCACCAGCACCACCGGGACACCCGGCATCGGACGGCCCATCGAGCCGGGTTTCACCGGCTGGCCCGGAGTGTTGCCGACCAGCAGCGAGGTCTCGGTCTGGCCGAACCCGTCGCGAATCGTCAGCCCCCAAGCCTGTTCCACCTGGGCGATCACATCCGGGTTCAGCGGCTCACCGGCGCCCAGGATCTCCCGCAATCCCTCGGGCCGCTCGCCCAGGTCAGCCTGGATCAGCATGCGCCAGACCGTCGGCGGGGCACAGAACGTGTTGACCTTGGCCCGCCGCAGCTGGCCCATCAGTGCCGCCGCGTCGAAGCGCGCGTAGTTGTAGACGAAGATCGTCGCCTCGGCGATCCACGGTGCGAAGAAACAGCTCCAGGCGTGCTTTGCCCAACCGGGCGAGCTGATCGCCAGGTGCACGTCACCAGGTTTGACGCCGATCCAGGCCATCGTGGTCAGATGCCCGACCGGGTAGCTCACCTGGGAATGCTCGACCAGCTTCGGCTTGCTCGTGGTGCCGGAGGTGAAGTAGATGAGCATCGGGTCATCGACCGTCGTGCACGCCTCGAACCGCCGCGGTGTCACCTCGTAGGCGTCGGCGTAGCGGTGCCAGCCGGCTGGGGTCTCGCCCACCGCGATGCGCACGTAGTCGCCCGGCACCTCGGCGAACTTGACCGCATCGGCAGTGTTGACGATGACGAACCGCGCTCCGCCGCGCGCGATGCGATCGGACAGGTCCGCCGGCCCCAGCGCCCCGGTCGTCGGCATGATGATCGCGCCCAACTTGGCGATGGCCAGCATGGCCTCCCACAACTCGACCTGATTGCCGAGCATCAACAGGACCCGGTCGCCCTTGCTCACGCCGAGCCCCTGCAGCCAGGCCGCGACGCGGTCGGACCGCTGCGCCATCTCGGCAAAGGTCACCTGCTGCTGCGAACCGTCCTCCTCGACGATCCACAGCGCCGTGCGGTCGTTGCCCCTGGCGATGGCGTCGAACCAGTCGACAGCCCAGTTGAAGGTGCCGCTGATCTGCGGCCATTCGAACTCCTCGACGGCGCGGGGATAGTCCGCGATGGTGGCAACCAGCTGGTCACGGGCACCGCGGTAGCGGTCCGTGTTGCTCGCGACGACATTCATGACAGTTATGCTCTACGTCACACTTGCCCGCCCGCTACCCCCGAAAGTGTGTACGTACGATGCGCCCCTGGTTGCTGCGGCCTCGCGACGCCGACGCGGTACGCGCCGAGCTGCGCCGCATGGCCACCGATACCGGGCTTCCGATGGCCTTCGGTGGGCAGGTGACCCGGCGGTCATGCCGCTCACCCTGGCGTGCGGCGAAGGGCCGGGGCGTGTGCGGCGGCGCGGCGGATTCCGCACAACAGCAGGACCGACGCGACCACCAGCAGCGGCGCCGGGGTCGGCTCAGCGATGACGGCGCACACGATGGCCCAGACCAACACCATCCAGGCAAGGAAGGCGGGCGGGGTCAGGCCGCGTCGGTCCATCCACAGCACGAGCAAACCGACGAGTAGCAACGGCAGACCGAAACCGGCAGGGTTGCTCCAGAAGGCATGGGCCGCCGGTGTGTCGTCCCGCCAGTGGCCCCACAGCCGCAACGTCAGCCAGTCTCCGAAGGAGGCCCGGCTGAACCACAGCCCGAGGGTCAGGTGTCCGCCGCCGATGATGGCGAGGATGCGGCCAGCCCATTTGGTCATGTGAAATCAGGCTCCTGTCGGGGTGACGCCAGTGGCGGGCCGGCCGACCGACGACTGCCAGCCGCGGCCGTTGGCAGTTCCCAGATGTCCTCGAGGGTGAAATCTGGGGCTATCTCGTGGATTCGCCAGGTGCGGGCGGTGTGGGCGGCGTTCGGGAGTCGCATCGCGCTCGCCTTCCTTCATCCATACAGTGGTGTACTGTATGGATGAAGACTAGGCTCCAAGAGACGGCGACGACAAGGTGCCATGTCGCAGATCACACAGACTGGAGACAACGATGGCGGCCACAGCCCGCGCCCCACGTGAAGCCTGGATCGAAGAGGGGTTGCGCGCGCTTGCCACAGGCGGCCCGGACGCCGTCCGCGTCGACGCGCTGGGCAAGGCACTCGGAGTTACCCGAGGTAGCTTCTACTGGCACTTCAAGAACCGGGAGGCGCTCCTGGAGGCGCTGCTGGACACCTGGGAGCAGCAAGGCGCAGACCAGGTCATCGCGCGCATCGAGGCCGATGGCACAGACGCCCGGGACAAAGTACGACTACTGGGCACCCGTGTCCCACTCTCTCCACTGATGCCCGTCGAGCTGGCAATCCGCGACTGGGCGCGCTGGAACCCAGTGGTCGCCGAACGCCTGCGTCGCGTCGACAACCGGCGCATGGACTACCTCCGCACACTGTTCAGTTCCTTCTGTCCCGACCCCGGCGATGCCGAGGCACGCAGCATGCTCGCTCTCTGCCTCGCCATCGCCAACCAGTCGGTTGCCGCTGACCACAGCGCGTACAGCCGCGCCGAGGTCCTCGCCCTGGCCACCCAATACCTCCTGGCCTGAACCGCCAAGCTCAACCCGCATGCAGAGCAGACTCACCAGTTCCGCCATAGACCCGAACCGGGCACCGACCCTCCTGATCTGCGGCCATGCGGACTCCTCGACAGCACTGCGGTAGCCCGTGATGGTGGCGACCAGTTGGTCCCGAGCACCGCTGGAGCCGTCCGTGTTACTCGCGTTCATGACCGTTATGCTCTACGTCACACTTGCCCGCTACCCCGAAAGTGTGTACGTACGATGCGCCCCTGGTTGCTGCGGCCTCGCGACGCCGACGCGGTACGCGCCGAGCTGCGCCGCATGGCCACCGATACCGGGCTTCCGCTGGCCTTCGGTGGGCAGGTGCACGACGACACCCTCCTGTTGAGCGAGTTCTTCGGCACCCGCACCGGCGCCATGCGCGGGCTCGCGGTGCTGCCCCGCGCCGGGCTGGGCGGGGCCAGCGTGGTGTCCCGCCGGCCCATCTCGGTGCCCGACTACCGGCGCGCCTCGACCATCACCCACGACTACGACGAGCCGGTGCTGTCCGAGGGGATCCGCTCGATCCTGGCGGTGCCGGTCGTCGTCGACGGCGCCACCCGGGCCGTGCTGTACGGGGCGCACCGCACCAGCGCCCCGATCGGCGACCGCACCGCGACCGCGATGGTGGCCTCGGCGCAGCGGTTGAGCGACGAGCTTCGGGTCCGCGACGAGGTCGACCGGCGCATGCGGATGCGCGAGAGCGCGCTGACCAACTTCACCGACCAACTGGCCGACACCGAACAGATCCGCGAGGTGCACGCCGACCTGCGCCGGCTTGCGGCCGACACCCCGGATCTGGCCGGGCCGTTGCGCGAGCTCGCCGACCGGTTGGCGGTCGCCTTGCGTGGGGACCCGCCGGCCAGCGCCCCCTTGACCGTCCGCGAGGTCGACGTGCTGGCGCAGGTCGCCCTGGGCTGCACCAATGCTGAGGCAGCCCAACGGCTTTCACTGAAGCCGGAAACCGTGAAGAGCTATCTGCGCAGCGCGGCGGCCAAGCTCGGGGCGCGCAACCGTCACGAGGCGGTCTCCAAGGCGCGGCGGCTGCGCCAGATTCCCTGACCTCTGGAGCTGCCTCTGGCAGATTGGGAGGCATGGCTCAGATCCGCCCCTTCCGCATCGCAATTCCCGACGCCGATCTCGACGACCTCAAGCAGCGAGTCAACCGGACCCGATGGCCCGAGGCCGAGTGCGTCGAGGACTGGACCCAGGGCATCCCGCTGGACTACACCAAGGATCTGGCGGCCTACTGGGCCAACGAGTACGACTGGCGCGCCCGCGAGACCGCGCTGAACCGGTTCGACCACTTCACCACCGAGATCGACGGCCTGGACATCCATTTCATCCACCAGCGATCCGGGCGTGAGGACGCGTTCCCACTGCTGATCACCCACGGCTGGCCCGGGTCGATCGTCGAATTCCACAAGGTCATCGAGCCGTTGACCGAGGCCGGGTTCGACGTGGTGTGTCCCTCGCTGCCCGGCTACGGGTTCTCCGGCAAGCCGAGCGCAACAGGGTGGGGAATCGGGAAGATCGCGCAGGCCTGGGACACGTTGATGACCCGCTTGGGCTACGGCCGCTACGGTGCACAGGGCGGCGACTGGGGCGCCGCGGTGACGACGCAGATCGGCCGCAACGTGGGCTCGTGCGTCGGCATTCACGTGAACATGCCGATCGCGCAGCCGCCGGCCGAGGGCATCGGCGAGATGACCGAGGACCTGCAGAAGGCCCTCGCCCGGATCGAGTACTACCGCAAGTGGGATTCGGGCTACATGAAGCAACAGTCCACCCGGCCACAGACCGTCGGGTACGGACTGGTGGACTCCCCCGTCGGCCAGCTGGCGTGGATCGTGGAGAAGTTCTGGTCATGGATGGACTGCGACGGAAACCCCGAGAATGTGGTGCACCGCGATGAATTGCTCGACAACGTCATGCTCTATTGGCTCACCGCATCGGCGGCTTCGTCGGCCCGGTTGTACTGGGAGAGCCACAACACCTGGGGCGGTGGCGAATACGTCAGCCTGCCGACCGGTATCGCGTCGTTCCCGCTGGAGATTCTGCGAGCGCCCCGCAGTTGGTGCGAGACCGGCTACAACGTCACCCACTACACGACGATGCCGCGCGGCGGACACTTCGCCGCCTTCGAACAGCCGGACTTGTTCGTCGAAGATGTGAAGACGTTCTTCGACACCGTGCGGTGACGGACTAGCGTCTTGGGCATGGACCCGTTGATGCGTTCCCGTGCGGTGCAGGCTGTGATCTGGGGTATGCCCGCCGTCAACTTCGAGCTGCTGCGCGAAGCGGCAGCCGGAGTCGGCGCGGGCGACAACCAGGTGGTGTTCTGGTCGAAGCTGCTGGACTGGAAGAACCAGACGCTGACCCCGAATCCGGACACGCTGTACTTCTTCCCGCTCTACAACACCCAGGCCGGCCCGGTCGTGCTGGAAATCCCACCCGCAGAAGGTGGTTCGATCACCGGGTCGGTCGACAACGGTTGGCAGGAAGCGCTCGAAGACGTCGGGCCCGCCGGGGTCGACAAGGGCGCCGGGGGCAAGTACCTGATCCTGCCGCCGGGGTTCGACGGTGAGGTTCCCGACGGCTACATCCCGATGCCGTCGACGACCTATACGGGGTTCGGGGCGCTGCGGTCCAACGTCGCATCGAGTGACGACGCCGACGTCGCCACGGCGGCCGAGTACGGCAAGCGCATCAAGGTCTATCCGCTGTCCGGTCCCGAGCCGACGGTCTTCGCCGACGCATCAGGTGCGTTGTACGACAGCACGATCCCCTACGACATCCGGTTCTTCGAACTGCTTCACCAGTTCATCCAGCGCGAGCCGTGGCTACAGCGGGACCGGGTGATGATCTCGGTGCTGAAGTCGATCGGTATCGAGCAGGGCAAGCCCTTCACCCCCGACGCTGAGCTCACGTCGGTGCTCGATGCGGCCGCCGCCGAAGCACACGACTGGCTCGACGCCAACTATCCGCGGTTCTTCGCCTCGCCGTATTTCGACGGGACCCACTGGGCCGTGCCCGCCTCGCCCGAGGTGGTCCAGGGCATGCAAACCGGATTCGCCGACCCCGCCAGCTACCCCGTCGACGATCGCGGCCTACTGTACTCGTTCATCTATTTCAGCGCCAAACATCTTGGGCAGGGCCAGTTCTACGTCATGACGATCGCTGATGCCAGCGGCGAGCCATTCGACGGCGCCGCGACCTACCGGCTGCGGGTCCCTGCCGACCCGCCGGTCTCGCTCTACTGGTCGGCGACGGTGTACGACCGGGCGACCCACGCACTGATCCGCGACCTGCCGCACGCGAGCCGCTCCTCACACCGACCCGACCTCGTGACGAACCCCGACGGATCCGTCGACATCTACTTCGGACCGCGGGCTCCAGAAGGCAAGCAGTCCAATTGGATTCCGACGAAGCCCGACGGCCGGTTCGAAGTGCTGTTCCGGCTCTACGGCCCGAAACCCGCGCTGTTCGACAAGACCTGGACACTGCCCGACATCGAAAAGCTCTAGCCGGCACCGTGAACCGCATGCACTGGCTGGGCATCGCCGTCATCGTCGTCGCGGTGGGCGCCGGCATGCTGTGGCTGTTGTGGCCGCAGCCCCGGCCGCCCATCGCCGCCGAGGCCACCGCGGGGCCGTACCTGGTGCGGTTGAAGGGTGATCCGCCCAAGGTCGGGGTCGGGCCACTGACCGTGGAAATCCTGGGAAGCGCAGGCGAAACCCCGACGCCGGAGTGGGTCCGTTTCGAACCACGGATGCCGGAGATGGGTTTGGCCGCACCAACGGTCGAGGCCACGCCAGAGCGCACCGATGACTACCGCGCCGACATAGACCTCTCCGCGCCGGGCCAGTGGGACATCACGGTGCGCATCGGTTCAGGCCCGCAGAGCTACGACGCCGTACTGCACGTCACCGCCAAGCGGTAGGCGCCGGCACCGTCACGCCAGCGAATCCATCCAGGCGCGGTGCAACGCGGCGTAGGCCCCGTCGGTCCGACCGATGAGATCGGCCGGTGCGCCGTCCTCGATGATGCGGCCGTGCTCGAGCACGAGTACCCGGTCGGCGATCTGCACCGTGGAGAGCCGGTGGGCGATCACCAGCGCGGTGCGGTCGGCCAACACGGTTTCCAACGCGCGCTGCACCATTCGCTCGCTCGGAATATCCAGTGACGACGTCGCCTCATCCAGGATCAGTACCGCCGGATCGGCCAGGAATGCCCGGGCGAACGCCACCAGCTGCCGCTGCCCGGCTGACAGCCGGCCACCGCGCTTGGCGACATCGGTGTCATACCCGTCGGGCAATGGCTCGATGAAGCGGTTTGCACCGACCGCGACGGCGGCCTCCCGCACCTGCGCATCGGTGGCATCCGGTCGACCGAAGCGGATGTTGTCGGCGACCGTCCCGGCGAACATGAAGTTCTCCTGCGTGACCATCACGACGTGGCGGCGCAGTTCCGCCTGCGCGAGGTCGCGCAGATCCACACCGTCCAGCGTCACCGATCCGGCCGTGGGGTCATAGAACCGGGCGATCAGCTTGGCGATGGTGGTCTTGCCCGCGCCGGTGGTGCCCACCAGCGCCACGGTCTGACCGGCCGGCACCGAGAGCTCCAGCCCGGGCAACACCGGACGGCCCGGGGCGTACTCGAACCGCACGTCGTGAAACACGATGCCGCCCTTGGAGGCAGGCAATGTGACCGGCACCTCCGGGTCGGCGATGGCGGGCTGCAGCGCCAGCACCCCGGCCAGCTTCTCCAGAGCCGAGGACGCCGACTGGAAGGTGTTGAAGAACTGCGAGATCTCCTGCATCGGCTCGAAGAACATCCGCAGGTAGAGCAGGAACGCGGCCAGCGTGCCGATGGTCATCTCGCCGCGCAGCACCCGGTAGCCGCCGTAGAGCAGCACCGCGCCGGTGGTGAGGTTGCCGACCAGTTTGACCCCGGGCATGAAGATCGCCAGCAGCTTGAAGGTCTTCTCGTTGAGCGCCCGGTACCCGTCGGCGACGTCGTCGAAGATCTCCTGGTTGCGCGGCTCGCGCCGGTAGGCCTGCACGGCCTTGATCCCGGTCATGGTCTCGACGAACTGCACGATCACCAGCGCCGCACTTTCCCGCACCAGCCGGTAGGTCTTGCCCGACTCGTTGCGGAACCACCACACCAGGGCGACCAGGATCGGGAACGCCGCCAGGCACATCAGGCCCAGCCGCCAATCGAGCGCCACCAGCAGGATCGCGGTGCCGAACAACGTCAGCGCCGCGGTGATCAGGCTGTCGAAACCGGTTTCCAGCATGTCCTGGATGGCCTCGACGTCATTGGTGGACCGGCTGACCACCCGGCCCGACGTATACCGGTCGTGGAAGGCCACATCGAGCCGGCCGAAATGGCGGAACACCCGGCGGCGCAACTCCAACAGCACCCGCTGGCCGACCCGGCCGGAGCGCCGCAGGAAGAACATGCGGCTGATCGCCTGCACGATGACCACCGCGCACAGCGTGCCGACGATGAGCATCAGCTCACGGGCCGGGCCGCCCTCCAGAATCGGCGGGATGCCGCGGTCGATACCACGCTGCACCAGGATCGGAACCGACAGCCGGGCAGCGTTTTCCACCACGACCACCAGTGCCAGCACGGCGACCGTCCACCGGTAGGGGCGCAGCAATGACATGAGCAGTGCCCGGGCCTCACGGCGTAGCGGCACGCTCTCGTCGATAGGAAGGGTGGACGTGCCGGCGGCGGTGTTGTCGGAGTCGTCATGTTCGTCGTCGCTCAGGCGGCCACGCCACTGTGTAGTGGTCATCGGCGCTGCACCTCCGCACTAAGATGCGGGGGCCCGCCCACCTCATCGATGGCCGCCCGTTCGGCATGCCCGCGCTGCAACCGGCCCAACTCCTCGTCGTCCTCCCATGCGCAACTGCGCTCGCAGGCGTCATCGAGTTGGTCATCGGCGGCCAGCAGGTAGCGGTATTGCGGTACCTGTGCCAGCAATTCGGCGTGTGTCCCGATGTGGGTGATCGTTCCGTTCTGCAGGAGCGCGACCTTGTCGGCCAACAGCACGGTCGATGCGCGGTGCGCCACGATGATGCCCGTCACCCCGCGCAGGACGCGCCCGAGGGCCTCCGTCACAACGGCTTCGGTATGCACGTCCAGCGCCGACAACGTGTCGTCGAGCACCAGTATCTTGGGCGCCGCCAGGATCGCACGGGCCAGCGAAAGGCGTTGGCGCTGACCACCGGACAGGCTCATGCCCTGCTCACCGATCCGGGTGTCCAGGCCGAACGGCAGGTCGTAGACGAACTGTGCGGCCGCGATCTCGATGGCCTGGCCCAGCTGCTCGTCGGTGGCATCCGCACGGCCCAGCCGCAAATTCTCGGCCACCGACATCGAGAACAGCGTCGGATCCTCGAACGCGGTGGCCACGGCCTGCCGCAGCACGGGCAGGCTCAGCTCGCGGATGTCGCGGCCGTCGATCAGGATCTGGCCTTCGGTGACGTCGTACAACCGCGAGAACAACGCGGCGAGCACCGATTTACCCGACCCGGTCGCGCCGACGAGCGCCAGCGTCTGTCCCGGTTCCACCACGGCGTTGACATGGCGTAGAGCCCACTCGTCACCGTCGGGAAACTTGAAGCCCACATCCCGCAGCTCCAGCCGGCCGCCGCGCGGCGGCTGCGACACCGGACCGTCGGTGATGTCGATGGGCGCATCGAAGATCTCGGCGATGCGGTTGGCCGCGGTGAACGACTCCTGCGTCATCGACAACAGAAAACCCAGCGAGGCGATCGGCCACACCAGCGACAGCATCATCGTGATGAAGGCGACCAGGGTGCCCATCGTGACGTGGCCGTGGCCCGCCGCGTACGCACCGAACCCCAACACCACGATCAGCGTGAGGTTGGGGATGACCTCCAGCAGCGTCCAGAACTTCGCCGAGACACTCACCCTGGCGAACTGCGTCTCGTAGAGCTGCGTGGCCTGCTCGTCGAACCGGTCGAAGACGTAGTCCTCGCGGCCGAACGCCTTGACCACCCGCAGCCCGAGCGCGGCCTCCTCGACATGGGTTGCGACGTGGCCGGTCTGGTCCTGCGCCAGCCGCGACAACCGAGTGTACTCCCGCTCGAAATGCAGGACGGTCAGCGTGATCGGCACGATCGACACCAGCACCACCACACCCAGCGGCCAGTACATGGCCAGCAGGATCGACGTCACCACGACGATCTGCAGGGTGTTGAGGATCAGGAACACCAACCCGAAGGACAGGAACCGGCGGATCGTGGACAGATCGTTCATAACCCGCGACAGGAGCTGCCCGGACTGCCAGCGGCCGTGGAAGCTCATCGGCAGGATCTGCAGCCGCGCATAGAGATCCTTGCGGATGTCGGCCTCGACGCCCATGGTGGCGCGGGCCACCATCCAGCGCCTGATAAACCACAGCACCGCCTCGGAAATGCCGACCGCCACCGCAGCCGAACCCAGTACCCACAACCCGTGCGGATCCTGGTGACGCACCGGACCGTCGATGACGGCCTTGGTCATCAGCGGAATCGCCACCGTCGCAGCGAGGCTGACCACCGCCACCACGATCATGACGATCCAGCGGGCCCGGTACGGCAACAGATAAGGCAACAGCCGCCACAGATCTGAACTGGTCCGGATCCGCTTCGGTGATGTGGCGATCGCGGGTTGACTCACTGGATCAATCTTCCCATCAGGGGCAAACGATTAACTTCATGCCGCCGGGACCTCCTGGGAGAACTGCGTGTCGTACAGCTCGGCGTAGCGGCCACCCCGGGCGAGCAACTCGCGGTGAGTGCCGCGTTCGACGATGCGCCCGTCCTCGATGACCAGGATGAGATCGGCGGCGCGAACCGTGGACAACCGGTGCGCGATGACGATCGAGGTGCGCCCGCCCAATGCCTCGGCGAGGGCCTGCTGAACGGCGGCCTCCGAGGCCGAGTCCAGCGACGCCGTCGCCTCATCGAGCACCACCACCCGTGATCGTCCCAACAGCAGGCGCGCGATGGTCAACCGCTGCCGCTGCCCTCCGGACAGACGGTATCCGCGCTCACCGACAACCGTGTCCAAGCCGTCGGGCATGGCCGCGACCACGTCATCGAGCCGAGCCCGGCGCAGTGCCTCCCAGAGTTCGTCCTCACCAGCTTCGGGCGCCGCGAGCAACAGGTTGGCGCGGATCGACTCGTGGAACAGGTGCCCGTCCTGGGTCACCATGCCCACCGTGTCCTTGAGCGACCCGAACGTCACGTCCCGCACGTCGGCCCCGTTGAGCTTGATGGAACCGGAGTCGACGTCGTAGAGCCGGGCCAGCAGCGACGCGATGGTCGACTTGCCCGCCCCCGACGATCCGACCAGCGCCACCATCTGGCCGGGCCGGGCCGTGAACGAAATGCCGTGCAGCACCTCCTCACCGCCGCGGTCGTCCAACGTCGCCACTTCTTCCAGCGAGGCCAGCGACACCTTGTCCGCCGAAGGGTAGGAGAACCGGACGTGGTCGAATTCGACCTCGACAGGACCATCCGGCACAGACACGGCATCGGGTTCCTCGGCGATCAGCGGCACCAGGTCCAGCACCTCGAAAACCCGCTCGAACGACACCAGGGCGCTGGCGATCTCGACCCGCGCGTTGGCCAGTGCGGTCAGCGGCGCATACAGCCGGGTCAGCAGCAGTGCCAGCGACACCACCGCACCGGCCTGCAGTTGCCCGCCGATCGCCAGCACGCCGCCCAGCCCGTAGACCAATGCCAGGGCGAGCGCCGACATCAGCGTCAGCGAGTTCATGAACGTCGACTGCAGCATCGCCGTGCGCACCCCGATGTCACGCACCCGGCCGGCACGCACCGCGAACTCGTCGGACTCGGTCTCCGGGCTGCCGAACAACTTGACCAGGGTGGCTCCCGGGGCCGAGAACCGCTCGGTCATCTGGGTGTTCATCGTGGCGTTGTACGTGGCCGCCTCGCGGGACAACCCAGCCATCCGGGTGCCGATGCGACGGGCGGGCAGCACGAACAACGGCAGCAGCGCCAACGACAGCAGGGTGATCTGCCACGAGATGCTGAGCATCACCACAAGCGTCAGCGTCAGGGTCACGACGTTGGCGACGATGCCCGAGAGCGTGTCGGAGAACGCCCGCTGCGCCCCGATCACGTCATTGCCCAGGCGGCTCACCAAGGCGCCGGTCCGGGTGCGGGTGAAGAACGCCACCGGCATGCGTTGCACGTGGTCGAACACCGCGGTGCGCAGGTCCAGGATCAGACCCTCGCCGATGTTCGACGACAACCACCTGGTCAACAGGGCCACTGCGGCTTCAGCGACGGCGATCGCAGCGATAGTGCAGGCCAGCAGCACCACCGTCGACGCCGGGCCGCCCTGCGTGATCGCGTCGACCACACGGCCGGCCAGCACCGGCGTCGTCACCGTCAGCAGCGCACTGACCACGCTGATCGCGACGAACCCGCCCAGCCTGCGATGGTGGCGCGCGGCGAACCGCCAGATCCGCGACAGCAGGCGCCGGTCGGCCAGCGCGCGGAGGTCTCCGTCGCGCGCATGGGCCTGTCTGTACAGCGACTGCCGGGCCACTGTTTCCATATTCATGTACATCACCGTAAAACCTGAACAATTATTGAGGTCAAAGACTTCCCGGGCGCCTGCGCGATTCACCGTTGTTCATCGGGCAAGATGGCGGTTATGGATAGCGCTACCGGTGGCATGGCCTCGCCCCGGGTCCTCGTCGTAGACGACGACCCTGACGTGCTCGCGTCGCTGGAACGCGGGCTGCGGCTGTCCGGGTTCACCGTCTCGACGGCCGTGGACGGGGCCGAGGCGCTGCGCAGCGCCACCGAGACCCGCCCGGATGCGATCGTGCTCGACATCAACATGCCGGTACTCGACGGCGTCAGTGTGGTGACCGCGCTGCGCGCGATGGACAACGACGTGCCGGTCTGCGTGCTCTCGGCCCGCAGCAGCGTCGACGACCGCGTGGCCGGCCTGGAAGCCGGCGCCGACGACTACCTGGTCAAACCGTTCGTGCTGCAGGAACTGGTGGCCCGGGTCAAGGCGCTGCTGCGCCGCCGCGGCGCATCGGCCACCTTCTCTTCCGAGACCATCCAGGTCGGCCCACTGGAGGTCGACATCCCCGGCCGCCGCGCCCGCGTCAACGGTGTGGACGTGGACCTGACCAAACGCGAGTTCGACCTGCTGGCCGTGCTGGCCGAGCACAAGACCGCCGTGCTGTCCCGGGCGCAGTTGCTGGAACTGGTCTGGGGCTACGACTTCGCCGCCGACACCAACGTGGTGGACGTATTCATCGGGTACCTGCGCCGCAAACTGGAAGCCGGCGGCGCGCCGCGACTACTGCACACCGTCCGCGGGGTCGGATTCGTCCTCAGGACCCAATAGCGAAATGAGGCCGCTGACCCGGATCTTCCGCCGCACACCGTCGCTGCGGACCCGGGTCGCGTTCGCCACCGCCATCGGCGCGGCGATCGTCGTCGTCATCGTCGGAACCATCGTCTGGGTCGGCATCACCAACGACCGCAAGGAACGGCTGGACCGCCGCCTCGACGAAGCCGCCGGCTTCGCCATCCCGTTCCTGCCGCGGGGCCTCGGCGAGATCCCCCGCTCCCCGAGCGACCAGGACGCGGTGATCACCGTGCGCCAGGCCGGAAACGTCTCGTCGAACTCGAACGTGATCCTGCCCGAGCTGCCCGACGGATACGCCGACACCTACATCGACGGCGTGCGCTGGCGGGTACGCACCGTGCAGATTCCCGCCCCCGGACCCATGTGGGTCGCAGTCGGCGCGACCTACGACGCCACCATCGCCGACACCAACAACCTGCACCGCCGGGTGCTCATCATCTGTGTGTTCGCGGTCGGTGCGGCCACGGTGCTGGGCTGGGTGCTGGCCGCGTTCGCGGTGCGCCCGCTCAAACGACTGGCCGAGCAGACCCGCGAGATCGAGGCGGGCGACGAGGCCCCCGACGTCGAGGTGCGCGGTGCCAGCGAGGCCGTCGAGATCGCCGACGCCGTCAACGGCATGTTGAAACGCATCTGGAAGGAACAGGACCGCACCAAGGCCGCGTTGGCCTCGGCCCGAGACTTCGCCTCGGTGTCCGCCCACGAGCTGCGCACCCCGCTGACCGCGATGCGGACCAACCTGGAGGTCCTGTCGACCCTGGACCTGCCCGACGATGAGCGTAAGGAAGTGGTCAACGACGTCATCCGCACGCAGTCGCGGATCGAGGCCACCCTCGGCGCCCTGGAACGGCTCGCCCAGGGCGAGTTGTCCACCACCGACGACCACGTCACCGTCGACATCACCGAACTGCTCGACCGCGCCGCCCACGACGCCATGCGCGTCTACCCCGATCTCGACGTCGCGCTGGCGCCCTCACCGACGGTGATCATCATCGGACTGCCCACCGGGCTGCGGCTGGCCGTGGACAACGCGATCGCCAACGCCGTCAAACACGGCGGCGCCACCCGAGTGCTGTTGTCGGCGGTGAGCTCCCGCGAGGGCGTGGAGATCGCGGTGGACGACGACGGCGTGGGTGTGCCCGAGGAAGAACGCGTGATGGTGTTCGAACGCTTCTCCCGGGGATCGACGGCATCGAGGTTGGGCTCCGGCCTGGGACTGGCACTGGTGGCCCAGCAGGCCGAATTACACAGTGGCACAGCCACTCTGGAATCGAGCCCACTGGGCGGGGCGCGGCTGCTGCTGCGCCTGCCCGGCCCGCATTGACCACGCACCGAACACAAATCGCCCGCCTCCGGTTGTGGAGGCGGGCGATCTGCGTTGCCGCTACTTCTTGTCGCGCTGGGACTTACCGCTGTCCCATCGGTTGAACCCGGCCTCCTCGGCGGATTCGACGTCGGCGAACCAGATCTCGGCGATGGTCACCGAGTACGACGGACTCTCCGGCGAGTGATAGAGCATCGAATCCTCGTTGCCCTTGATCAGATAACCCGTCGGCGTGCCCGCACCCGAGACCCGGACCGAACCGGCACCGTACGGCGTCTCCTCGACGACCTTGACGCCGTCACCGGCAGCCTCGTGGGCACCCCCGCCGGAGGCGAACTTGGCCGCCCCGGCGGCACCGGCGGCAGCCGCACCCGCCGCCGCGGCACCCGCGCTGGTGACCTTGGGCAGCTGGGTGGTGGGCTCGTCCCCCGAACCGACCCTGGGCAGCTTGGTCGTGGCGTCATCGGCGACAGCCGTTGCAGCACCGGCCGTTCCACCAGCGGCCGCGGCCCTACCGTCCCCGGCCGCCGCCGCAGCATCGGGCCGACGACCCAGGGCGCCGTACACCGGCACCTCCCGCTTCACCCTGCGCAGGGTCAGCGCCAGCGTCAGCACCAGCCCGAGCACGAAGGCCAGGGCCATCAACCACCAGTTCAGATCGCTCATCGTCCTGCTCCAATCTCACGCGAGCCGGGCAGTTCGGCGAACGCCTCTTCCTCACTGGTGGGCTTGACGGTCACCACCGAAATCAGCCAGGCCACCAGAGACCCCACCACGAACGCGAGCAGATACCACAACCACTGGATTACGAAGTCCATGTCGAATCTCCCTAATTGACCGTGATCTCGACGCGGCGGTTCTTCGCCATGCCTTCGGGGGTGTCATTGCCGGCGATCGGATTCGCCGAACCCGCGCCGGACGACGTCACGTGATCGGCCGCCAGACCCTGCGAAACCAGATAATCGGCAACGGCTTTGGCGCGGTTGCCGCTCAGCGGGATGTTGATCGCGTCATTGCCCGAGCTGTCGGTGTAACCGGTGACGGCCACCTTTGCGCCTTCGCACGACTTGAGCTTGTCAGCCACCTGCGACAGCAGCTGCTGCGACGACGGGGCCACAGCGAACCCGTCGGTGCTGAAGTTGATCGGAGTACGCAGCAGTGCACTCACATCGCCCTGCAACGCCGCGCAGGGTCCCGGTGTGCCACCGGGAGCACCCGGTGCACCAGGAGCCGCGGGCGCCGGTGGCGCGGGGGCAGCCGGAGCGGCCGCGATCTGAATGTTGTTGACGAGCTTGATGTTCGGCCAGGCCGCCTTCGCGGCCGCCTCGACCGCGTCACGCACTTGCGCCGACGGCGCCGTACCGGTCAGCGTCAGCGTGTCACCGTCGACGCTGAAGTTGAAATCCGGAATGCCCTCGGCCGCGGCGTCGAACACCTTGCCCAGGGCCGACACATCGGGGGTGCTCACACCCGGACGCAGATTCAGGTTGTCGACCAGATTGACGTCCGCACCGAACTTTCCGCGCAGCCAATCCAACAGCGAGGCTTTGGCCGCGGCGTCGGGCAGATCACCGGTGAGGGTGAAGCCGTTGCCGTTACGGGCGATCGACAACGGCGCGAACGAGAGGTTCGGCAAATTGACATTGGGCGCGTTGAGATCCGGGGCATTCACGTCCGGAACGCTCAATGTCGCCGTGGGATTCACATCGGGAAGCGTCACATCAGTGTTCTTGTGCGAGCGGTCGAGTCCGCCCCATCCGATCAGGCCCAGCAACAATGGAACTGCCGCCAGCGCCAGCAACCAACCCAAACCGGGTGGTCGTCGATATAACTTGGAGGCTGTTTGCCAGCCTGTGATTGTCCGAGATTCGTCCGAACCCGACATTTTGGGCACTCCTGTAGTCGACGAACAGTTATCTACAGCCGCGAAACAGGTTGACGGTAGCAGCAAATGGAAATTGACGGTTAGGTTCGGCCAATACTTTCCGAACCCAAAGACACGTCAACGGGTGGCGAGCAGATCGATCACGAAGATCAGTGTCTTGCCCGAAAGCCGATGCCCCGAACCCGCAGGGCCATAGGCCTGTGCCGGCGGAATGATGAGCTGGCGCCGACCACCGACCCGCATCCCGGGAATTCCGTCCTGCCAGCCCTGAATTAAGCCCCGCAATGGAAATTCGATGGATTCTCCGCGATTCCACGAGCTGTCGAACTCCTCGCCGGAGTCGTATTCGACGCCCACGTAGTGCACCTCGACGTTGCCGCCGGGCACCGCCTCGGCGCCGTCGCCGACCACCAGGTCCTTGATCACCAATTCGGTGGGGGCAGGTCCGTCCGGAAACTCGATCTCAGGTTTTGTACTCACCGGATCAACGGTAGTCCGGCAGACTGGTTGTGTGGCCAAAGATCAGGACATCCTCGCCGAAGTTCACCGGCTCGTTGCCGAAGAGCAGGAGCTCCGGACCAAACTGCAGCGAGGGGAAATAGACGAATCCGAAGAGCAACAACGACTGAGATCGCTGGAAGTCGCCCTCGACCAGTGTTGGGACCTGTTGCGGCAGCGTCGTGCGCTGCGTGACACGGGACAGGACCCGGGCCTGGCCGAGAAACGCGGGGCCGACGAGGTCGAAGGCTATCGAGGCTGACCGGCAGGGCGTGACGTGACAGGAAAGGCGTTGGACGCCGTCATCATCGGCGGCGGGCACAACGGCTTGGTGGCCGCTGCCTACCTGGCCCGGGCGGGACGCCGGGTGCAGGTGCTCGAACGCCTCGACCACGTAGGCGGCGCGGCAGTTTCGGCGCACGCCTTCGACGGTGTGGATGCCCGCCTGTCGCGGTACTCGTACCTGGTCAGCCTGCTACCCCAACGCATCATCAGCGACCTGGGAGCCCGAATCCGGCTGTCCCGGCGCCGAATCTCGTCCTACACGCCCGATCCGGCCACCGGCGGCGCCACCGGACTGCTGATCGGCCCGCAGCCGACATTCGATGCGATCGGCGCCGGCACCGACGCGGCCGGGTTCAGCGACTTCTACCGCCGGTGCGGGCTGATCACGTCCCGGATCTGGCCGACGCTGCTGCAGCCGCTGCGCAGCCGGGCCGAGATGCGCCGGGGCGTGCTCACCGGACACGACAACGAAACCGCCGCGGCCTGGGAAGCGCTGATCGAACGGCCGATCGGCGAGGCGATCACCAACGCGGTGTCGAACGATCTGGTGCGCGGCGTGATGGCCACCGACGCCCTGATCGGCACGTTCGCCGACATCGATGATCCGTCGCTGATCCAGAACGCGTGCTTTCTCTACCACCTGATCGGCGGCGGCACCGGCGACTGGGACGTGCCGGTCGGCGGGATGGGTGCGGTGAGCGGGGCCCTGGCTGCCGCCGCGGCCGGCTTCGGTGCCGAAATCATCACCGGTGCAGATGTTTACGCGGTCAACCCAGAGGGTGAGGTGCGCTACCGGCAGGGCGGAACGGCGCGGCAGGTTTCTGCCGAGCGCGTGCTGGCCAATGTCACCCCGGCGGTGCTCGCCGGCCTACTCGGCGAACCGGCCCCCGAGACCGCCCCCGGCGCGCAGGTGAAGGTCAACCTGATGCTGCGTCGACTCCCCCGGCTTCGGGACGAACACGTCACGCCCCAGCAGGCATTCGGCGGCACCTTCCACATCAATGAGACCTTCAGCCAGCTGGCCGGAGCCTATGACGCCGCCGCCTCCGGGCGCGTCCCCGATCCGCTCCCGTGCGAAATCTACTGCCACTCCCTGACCGATCCCAGCATCCTGTCTGAGGACCTGCGCGGCTCGGGGGCCCAGACGCTCACCGTATTCGGTCTACACACCCCGCACTCACTGGCCGCCGGCGATCCCGACCGGACGCGCGACCGGCTGACCTCGGCGGTGCTGAACTCGCTCAATTCGGTTCTGGCCGAACCGATCCAGGATGTCCTCATGGAGGACGGCGCCGGCCGGCTGTGTATCGAGTCCAAGACCACCGCCGATCTGGAACAGGCCCTCGGGATGACCGCGGGCAACATCTTCCACGGCGCGCTGCGGTGGCCGTTCGCTGAGGACGACGCTCCGTTGGAAACGCCGGCGCAGCGCTGGGGTGTGGCCACCGCGCATGACCGGATCCTGTTGTGCGGCTCGGGTTCGGTGCGCGGTGGCGCCGTCTCCGGCATCGGCGGGCACAACGCCGCGATGGCTGTACTCGAAGGCTGAGACGACAGGCTCAGCCGGCGTCGATGAGGTCGGCCAGCCCGTCCAACACACGCGCCAACCCGAACTCGTAGGCGTGCGCGGCACTGTAGGCCGCGTCGAATGCCTGACCGGCCGCCGCCCCCACCTGTGAGGCCAACGGGTACCTGTCACCGTCGAGGACACGCTCCAGCAGCGGGCCGACGCGTTCCCACCACTGCCCGTCACTCTGGCCGCTGTCGGCTGCGGCCCGGCGCGAATCGATGGCGATCCGGGCCACCGAGTTCACGAAGCCCAACACATACGTCAGGGCCGAATCCATGTCGAGGTCAGTGAGTCCGAGTGAATCGAACGCGCTCAGCTCGTGGTCGTACTTCGCCATCATGCCCGGGCCCAGCGGCGGGCGGGTCGTGGGCAGGTAGGTGATCCAGGGGTGCCTCTCGAACATCGCGAGGTTGTCCTCGGCGATCATGGAAACCTTTTCCCGCCACGGCCTTCCGGCGAAGTCGCGGCGCGGCATCTGCCGGTACACGGTATCGACCATCAGGTCCAGCAGTTCGGCCTTGCCCGGCACATAGGTGTAGGTGGCCATCGGCGTCACACCCAGTTGCCCGGCGACCGCCCGCATCGTGAGCGCATCAAGGCCGTCCGCATCGGCGATCCGGATGGCGGCGTCGACCACCGCGTCCACCGTCGTGCGCTGCTTCGGGCCGCGAGTGCGAGCGCCCTGACCGGGCTCACGCCAGAGCAGTTCGAGCGTGCGTACCGGATCGCCGGCACTGCTGCGGTCCCCTCCTGCGCGTTCTGCCACGCCACCCATCCTCTCTGTACTATGTACAGTATATGTCGTACAGAGTAATTCTACCGCCGAGGAGCCCCATGATGACCACGCCACAGGCCTGTGAATTCACCCCCACCACCGCCGATGTCGACTCGGTGCTGGCCTGGTTCGCCCGCTACGACGCACTGGCGCTGAACAAGGACGTCGAAGGCATGGCGGATCAGGCGATGTTTCCGCTCAACGAAGTGACCGACGGCAGCGCCGAGTCCGTCGACCGCGCCGGGTTCATCGCCCAGATGGCCGAACAGTTGGGCCAGAGCACCGATTTCGCGATGGAGTCGACGCGCACGCCGCACTTCATCAACGAGAACCTGGTGTTCGTCATCACCGACGCGACGTTCACCGCCGACGGGTTCAGCCAGCAGGTGCGCTACGGCGATCTGCTGGTCAAGTGCGACGGCGACTGGAAGTTCCAGACCATGGTGCAGGGCGGGTGGGGCGAGAGCTGATCCCGATCGACACGGCTACGGCCCGGTGACCTTGCGCAGGATCACCCGCAGGGCTTCGAGGTCCCCGGCGTCGAGCGCTGCGAGCACTTCCGGCGCCGGGTCCTCGACCCGGTCGATGCGCGCCAGCAATGCGCGCCCGGCGTCGGTGAGCGAAACCAGCTTGCAGCGCCGGTTGGCCGGGTCGACCTCACGCACCACCAGCCCGCGCTCCTCAAGGTCGTTGACCGCGACCGTGGCCGCCGGGGCATCGACCGTCGCCGCGTAGGCCAGCTGCTTGACCGTCAGCGGTTCGCGCGCCAGCCGTGTCAGGATGCGGATACGGCTGAACGGTAGTCCGGTTCGCTCGATCACCGCACGCCGCCACCGGTCACGGTGGTCGAACACCAACGCGGTCAGGGCGCGCCACACCTCGTCGGCCAACTCGGCCTGCCCGTCACCGGACATGGGTCACCTCCGGGACATGGTGCTGACCGATCAGCGGCGCCAACTTCTGCGCGGAACGCAAAGCCCGCGGTGTGGTGGAGATGACGCCCAGGACGAAGATCACCAAACCCAGTGCGGCACAGACGAACCACAGTGGCCGGGCGGCCGCGGCGAATTCCGCACCGGTTCCGGCCAATGCCGCCCCCGCCACCGAACCACACAGCGCCACACCGACACTCACGCCGACCTGACGGCTGGTGGAGGCCACCGCGGAGGCCGCACCGGCGCGATCGAGCGGCATACCGCTGACCGCCGTGGTGGTGATCGGCGCGTTGACCATCGAGAACCCGATGCCGAACACCGCGAACATGACCACCAGCTGCCACACCGGGGTGTCGCCGGTCAGCCGGGTCAGCAGAATGGCGGCCACGGTGATCGTCGCTCCCGACACCAGCAGCGAGGGCCGGCTGCCGTACCGGCCGACAAGACGGCCCGAAAGCGGCGAGAAAATCAGCGCGCCCACCGCGACCGGCAGGTAGATCAAGCCGGTGTGCATCGCGGAGTAGCCGCGCTCGGTCTGCAGGTACAGCGACATCATGAACAGGAAGGCCCCGTACGCGGCGAACGCACAGACCGCGATCAGGGTGGCCGAGGCGAACGGCACGCTGCGGAAGAACCGTAGGTCGATGAACGGGTCCCTGCGGCGCGATTCGTAGCGCAGGAACGCCACCAGGGCCACGAGCGCGACGACTGCGACGGCGAGGGTGCGCGGGTCCGTCCAACCGAACCCCGGGCCCTCGATGAGCACGAAGACGACGCCGAACAGGAATGCCACGCCCAGGACCTGGCCGATGGGGTCGAGATCGCGCATGGTCGCCGACTTCGATTCGGGGACGAAGATCGCGGTGAGCACGACGGCCAGGGCGCAGATGGGCAGGTTGATCCAGAACACCGCGCGCCAGTCCACGTACTGGATCAGCGCCCCGCCCACGATCGGGCCGAGTGCCATCGAGATGCCGACCACCCCGCCCCACACACCGATCGCGCGGGCGCGCTCCACCCGGCCGGTGAACACCTGGGTGATGATCGACATGGCCACCGGGTTGAGCATCGAACCGCCGATGGCCTGCAGGAAGCGGGCCGCGATGAGGGTTTCGATGTTGGGGGCCAGGCTGCACAGCAGCGAGGCCACCGCGAAGATCGTCAGCCCCAATTGGAATGTCCGCCTGCGACCGAACCGGTCGCCCGTCGCGCCGGCCAGCAACAACAGCGAAGCCAGCACCAGCGTGTAGACATCGATGATCCACTGCAGCTGCGACGGTGACGCACTCAGATCCTCACGGATGCTCGGAAGTGCGACGTTCACGATGGTGGCGTCCATCGACACGATCAGCAGGCTCAGACAGCACGAGACGAGGATGATCGCCTTGCGCCGTGCGCTGAGCGAGCCGACAGTTGTATTCACACAACTATTGTGAAACTACAACTATCGTGGAGGCAAGTCGAAACCCGCCGCAGCGGTTCGCCGGCCCAGCGCCATCACCCGCGGAGTGGACCTCCAGTTCGACACACGCGACGCCATCCTCGCGGCATTGCGCAACTATGCACCCACCGTCGCCGGAGGCGGCCCGGTACGCGGTTTCGGCTGGCGCTACGACGCATTCCCCGCGACCGGACCCAGACGCGAGGACCTCGACGCGATCTGGCCGGACCGGCCGGTGCTGCTGATCGCGATCGACGCCCACTCGGCATGGGTCAACACCAAGACCCTCGAGCTCGCCGGGATCACCAAGGACTCCGCCGATCCGGTTCCGGGCTTCAGTGTGTTCCAGCGCGATCCCGACGGCACGCCGACCGGGTATCTCGTCGAGGTGCCCGCCTACATGCAGGTGCTGAATTCGGTGGTGCCGATGGACGAGGCGTTCGTCGCCGAATCGCTGGCCCAATGGGCGCCCAGGGCATCGGAGGCCGACATCACCTCGATGTTCGACGCCGGCGTCGAGATCATGCCGGAGGACAAGGCTTTCGGGCACTACCGCGACCTTGAGACCGCGGGCAAGCTCCCGTTCCGGGTCACCGGCAGCTACTACTACAACCAGCCGAACGTCGACCCGCTGCCCAAGATCCTGGCGCTGCGCGAAGGGCCACAAACTGAGCTGGTGCACGTCAACGTGCTGAAGATCGTGATGGACGGCGTGGACGCCGGACGCGCCGCGGCGATGCTCGCGCCGTATGCGGACCAGCCCGGCACCAGCGGCCAGCCGCTGTTCTCCGCCGAACAGGTCAACGACGTCGTCAAGCGCGCCGACGCGCAGGGAATCGACGTCCACGTGCACTGCATCGGAGACAGAGCGACCCGCATGACGCTCGACGCGATCGAGGCCGCCGCCAAGACCAATCCGCAACGCGACCGGCGAAATGCCATCGCACATCTGCAATGTGTTGACCCACAGGATATTCCGCGGTTGGGCGAGCTTGGTGTCATCGCGCAGGTCTCGGCCCAGTGGGCCACACCGGACCCCCACTGGCGCAACGTGACAACCGTGCGCCTCGGGCCGGAGCGGGCCGATCGCATGTACCCGTTCAAGTCACTGTCCGACGGCGGCGCCCGCTTGTCCTTCGGCTCCGACTGGCCGGCCGCGAGCTACTACAGCACCTTCTGTCCACTCGAAGCGATCGAGATCGCCGTCACCAGGCAGGAATTGGGCAAGCCTGACCAGACGCCGCTTCCTCGGCCCGAGGAACGGCTGACCCTCGACCGGGCGATCACCGCCCAAACCATGGGCCCGGCCTACCAACTGCGCCGCGAGATCGACCTCGGCTCCATCACAGTGGGCAAGCTGGCCGATCTGGTCGTGCTCGACAAGGACCTCACCGCGATCCCGCCGCACGAGATCCACCAGGCCGAGGTCAAGCTGACGATGATGAACGGTGTTGTCCGCCACGAGAAATAGTCTGAGCGCGATGCGCGCCGATCCGACAGAATCGTCACCGTGAACGAACGGAACTCCCTCGTCGCCGCGGCAGTGGCCGCCGCCGGCATCGAACCGGCCATCATGATCCTCGACGCCGACGCCAAGACTGCAGCGGCAGCCGCCGAACAGCTGGGCTGCGAGGTCGGAGCCATCGCCAACAGCCTGGTGTTCGAATGCGACGGCGAACCGCTGCTAGTGATGGCAAGCGGTGCCGCCCGGGTGGACACCGGCGTCGTCGCCGACCATCTCGGGGCCACTGCCATCCGCAAGGCCGACCCGAAACTCGTGCGCAACGCGACAGGACAGGTCATCGGCGGCGTCGCGCCCACAGGCCATCCGGCACCGCTACGCACCGTCGTCGATCAGACCCTGGCGTCCTACCCGGTGATCTGGACGGCCGCGGGCACCGCCGATTCGGTCATGCCCCTGACCTACGCGCAGCTACTGGCGCTCACCGGCGGCGCCGCGATCGCGGTGCGCTGACAGATACTGCGCGAGCAGACACAAAACTGCCCCTTTTCGCGTGAAAAGGGGCAGTTTTGTGTCTGCTCGCGGAGAGAAACTCAGCGCTTGCTGATGTCTACGTAGCCGCGCTCGGTGTAGCCGGTGTAGATCTGGCGCGGGCGGCCGATCTTGTTGGGCTCCGAGTGCATCTCACGCCAG
The DNA here is from genome assembly GCF_053600815.1 of Mycobacterium sp. NPDC004974. Classification (NCBI taxonomy): domain Bacteria; kingdom Bacillati; phylum Actinomycetota; class Actinomycetes; order Mycobacteriales; family Mycobacteriaceae; genus Mycobacterium; species Mycobacterium sp. NPDC004974. The sequence continues at coordinate 26,393 of NZ_JBSGAQ010000007.1, forward strand.
TGCGCGATCCAGCCCGGGAGCCGGCCCAGGGCGAACAGCACGGTGAACATGCGGGTCGGGAAGCCCATTGCCCGGTAGATCACGCCGGTGTAGTAATCGACGTTCGGGTAGAGCTTGCGCTCGATGAAGAAGTCGTCGGTCAACGCGATCTCTTCGAGCTGCTTGGCGATGTCGAGCAACTCATCGTCGCCACCCAGCTTGCCCAGGATCTTGTCGGCCTGCTCCTTGACGATGCGCGCCCGCGGGTCGTAGTTCTTGTACACCCGGTGACCGAAGCCCATCAGCTTCACACCGTCTTCGCGGTTCTTGACCTTCTTGACGAAGGTCTGCACGTCGTCGTCGCCGGTACGGATCTTCTCCAGCATCTCCAGCACGGCCTGGTTGGCGCCGCCGTGCAGCGGGCCCCACAGCGCGTTGATGCCACCGGAGATCGAGGTGAACAGGTTGGCCTGCGACGAGCCCACCAGACGCACCGTCGAGGTCGAACAGTTCTGCTCGTGATCGGCGTGCAGGATCAACAGCATGTCCAGCGCGCGGACGATCTCGGGATCCACCTCATACGGCTCGGCCGGGAAACCGAACGTCATCCGCAGGAAGTTCTCCACCAGCGTCAGCGAGTTGTCCGGATACAGGAACGGCTGCCCCTCGGACTTCTTGTAGGCATACGCCGCGATCGTCGGCAGCTTCGCCAGCAACCGGATCGTCGACAGCTCGACCTGCTTCTTGTCCAGCGGATCCAGCGAATCCTGGTAGTACGCGCTCAGCGCGTTGACCGCACTGGACAGCACCGGCATCGGATGCGCATTGCGCGGGAAGCCGTCGAAGAACCGCTTGAGATCCTCGTGCAGCAGGGTGTGCCGCTGGATCTGGGTGGTGAACGACTCCAACTGCTCGGCCGTCGGCAGCTCACCGTAGATCAGCAGGTAGCTGACCTCGATGAACGTGGAATTCTCGGCCAGCTGCTCGATCGGGATACCGCGGTAACGCAGGATGCCGGCATCACCGTCGATGTAGGTGATCGCAGACTTGGTGGAAGCGGTGTTGACGAAGCCACCATCAAACGTGGTGTAGCCGGTCTTGGCCAGCAACGGACCAAGCGCGATGCCGTCACTGCCCTCGGTGGCATGGACGATATCGAGATCAATCTCGCCACCGGGGTACTTGAGAGTGGCAATCTCCTGCCCACTCGACGGGTTTTCGGCCACGGGAATCCCTTCATCGTCCTGGGAACCGACAACTGCTCTACAAAAGGTAGTCGCAATCGATCTGCGCTGCCCGCGGGGGGTTACTAACGGGTCACTGCAAACGGCTCAGCCTCGGTCGGGACGCTGCTCCACGCCCGCGACAACCTCCAGGAAATCGGCGTACGTCGATTCGATCCGCTCGACGATGTCATCCACGGTCACGGTGTCCCAATCCGCCCGAGATCCCAGCTCAGCGATGCCGGTCATGATGATCGATCCCCACACCACGGCCGTCAGTTTGAGCCGGCGATCGTCGCCGGGCACCCCCATCCGCCGTGCCAGCACCGCATTTACCGCATCCGCCCGGAACTCCGAAGCCGACTGGATCAGCGCCGGCGACGAGGTGATGATGCGCGCCGAGGCCAGCAGCCGATCGGATGTGAGTTGGGTGGGCGGCGCGGTCTTGGTCTTGAGGAACGCCTGCAGGTGGGCCCGGTACAGCGCCTCGATATCGCCGATTCCGGCCGGTTGCGCCTCGAGTTCGATCGCGACAATCTCGATCACCTCGTCGACGAACGCCAGCACGACGGCGTCCTTGGTAGCGAAGTAGCGGCTGAACGTGCGCGGGGACACATCCGCGACCGCGGCGATCTGCTCCACAGTGGTCTGCTCGAACCCCTGACGGTCACACAGATCGATGGCAGCCTCGATCAACATCGCCCGGGTGCGCTGTTTTTTACGCTCCCGCAAACCCGTCTCAGCCTGCCGCACAACGTCAACCACGAGATCGGATGCTATCGCTCAAAGGCCTGCTTTCCGGTCCATTTCGGCAACTATGTGGCGCTGAGTGCCATTCGCCGGTGGTCATACTTTGTCAGCCTCGGACTGATCCTGCGGCTCGCCGGCCCTGCTCACAGTGGCCATACCGCCCGCAGTGGCTGCATCACCCGCTCCGCTCGCAGTCACCCGGTAGCGCACGAACGCCGGCACCGCGAGCGCCGCGATCACCACGCCGACGACCACCAGTGCACCGCCACCGGCCGCGGCGACCGTCGTGCCCACCGCTGCTGCCGCCGCGCCGTGCAGGGTGTCGGCCAGCCGCGGGCCACCGGCGACCACGACCGTGAACACGCCCTGCAGCCGGCCGCGCAGTTCATCGGACGCGGCCTGTTGCAGGATCGTCGACCGGAACGCAGCAGACACCATGTCGGCGGCCCCGCCAATCGCCAAGAACGCCAACGCAATCCACAACACCAACCCGGCCTGTCCGTGCGCCATTCCGCCCGCGATACCGAACCCGACCATCGCCACGCCCCACACCACGATGGCCAGCACCACGGCCAGCCCCTGCCTGCGGATCCTCGGCAGCCAACCCGAGAACACTCCGCCGGCCACCGCGCCGGCGGACATCGCCGCCGCCAGCAACGCCATCGCCGTGCCGCCCGAGACCGGGCCCCCGAAACTCTCGTGCGCCATCTGCGGGAACAGCGCGCGCGGCATCCCGAAGATCATCGCCACCAGGTCGACGACGAACGACATCAACACCACCCGGTTGCCGGCCAGGTACCGGAAGCCGTCCAGCACCGCCGTCAGGCCCCAGCGGGAGGCGCCTTCCTCGGTGCTCGCCGGCGGCATCGGCGCCAGCCGGAAAGTCGCCCAGATCGGCGCCAGGCAGGTCACGGCGTCGATCAGATACAGCGTCGACAGGTCCACCCAGTTCAGCAGGAACCCGGCCATCAGCGGGCCGACGATCGCGCCGAACTGCATGACCGTCATGTTCAGCGAATTCGCCGCGGGCAACTGCTCGCCCGGCAGCATCCGCGGAATGGCCGCCGAGCGCGTCGGGCTGTTGACGGCGTAGAACGCCTGCTGCACACCCAGCAGGCACAGCACCACCCACACGTTGTTCAGTGCCAGCGCGGCCTGCAGCCACAGCAGCACCGAGGCCCCGGCCAATCCGATCGAGGCGATGATCAGCAACAGCCTGCGGTCCATCGCGTCAGCCCAGGCGCCACCCCACAGCCCGAAAACCACCAGCGGTACCAGCGCGAACAGACCGGCCAACCCCACGTAGGCCGAGTTCTCGGTGAGCACGTACAGCTGCACCGGCACCGCGAAGATGGTCAGGTTCGCGCCGATGACGGTCGGGATTCCGGCCAACCACAGCCGCCGGAAATCCCGTGTGCGCAGCGGCGTGGTGTCGGCGAAGAACCTACGCACTACGGCTGGGCGAGCGAAGCGAGGGCAGGATCATGGCTGCAGGCGTTCCGCTCGACTACCGATCACACGAATTCGGTTGTGTACCCGGTTCTCCCGGCCCTGCCAGAACTCCACGCTCTCCGGAGCGATCAGATATCCACCCCAGTTCGGCGGCACCGGAACGGTTTCGAGGTCGGCGAACCGCTCGGTCACCTCGGTGAGCTGGGCCAGCAGTGCCTCACGCGATGCGATCGGACCGGACTGCTGCGACGCCCACGCACCCAGCTGAGAACCGCGGGGGCGCTTGGACCAGTACGCCTCGGTGTCCGCACGGCTCACCTTGGTGACCGAACCGCGTACATGGACCTGACGACCCAGCCGGTACCAAGGGAACGTCGCCGACGCATAGGGATTCGCCGCCAGCTGAGTGCCCTTGTCAGAGTCATAGTTGGTGTAGAACGTGATGCCCGTCTCGTCCATGCTCTTGCACAACACCGTTCGGGTGACCGGTCTTCCCGCATCGTCGGTGGTGGCCACCACCATGGCATTGGCCTCGGCCACGCCGGCGCGGTACGCGTCGGCCAGCCAGGTCCGCAGCAGCCTCAGCCACCCGGTTACCGGGTCGTCGCCGAGCCAGTCGAGGTCCAGGTCGCCACAGCCGTCCTTCTCGACGTAGTCCACGCGCATGGCAGCCAGGTCATGGTCGTCGTGTCCAGGGGTTTGTCCAGGGGGTATGGGCACCGCGGTAACGCTACGCCTGGGGTTGGTGCAAGAATCTGGCCATGCCAGCTGTACCGGAAGACTTCGTTGCCGGCCTCGAAGGCGTCGTCGCCTTCACCACCGAAATCGCCGAACCGGACAAGGACGGCGGCGCGCTGCGCTACCGGGGCGTGAACATCGAGGAACTGGTGACCCGCCGGGTCACCTTCGGGGATGTCTGGGGACTTCTGGTCGACGGCAGCTTCGGCACGGGCCTGCCCCCGGCCGAGCCGTTCCCGCTGCCCATCCACAGTGGCGACGTGCGGGTCGACGTCCAGGCCGGGCTGGCCATGCTGGCACCGATCTGGGGCTACGCGCCGCTGCTGGACATCGACGACACCACCGCGCGTGACCAGTTGGCCCGGGCCTCGGTGATGGCACTGTCCTACGTCGCCCAATCCGCCCGCGGCATCTACCAGCCCGCCGTGTCCCAGCGCACGATCGACGAATGCGACACGGTCACAGCGCGTTTCATGACGCGCTGGCAGGGCGACCCCGACCCGAAGCACGTCGAGGCGATCGACGCCTACTGGGTGACCGCCGCCGAGCACGGGATGAACGCATCGACGTTCACCGCCCGGGTGATCGCCTCGACCGGCGCGGACGTCGCGGCCTCTCTGTCGGGTGCGGTGGGCGCGATGAGCGGGCCGCTGCACGGCGGTGCCCCGGCCCGGGTGCTCCCGATGATCGAAGAAGTCGAGAAGACCGGCGACGCCCGCGCGGTGGTCAAGGGCATCCTGGATCGCGGCGACAAGCTCATGGGCTTCGGGCACCGTGTGTACCGCGCCGAGGATCCGCGGGCGCGGGTGCTGCGGGCCACCGCCAAACGCCTTGAGGCACCCCGCTACGAGGTGGCCGCCGCATTGGAGCAGGCCGCACTGGCCGAGCTTCGTGAGCGCCGCCCGGACCGGGCCATCGAGACGAACGTCGAGTTCTGGGCCGCGGTGATCCTGGACTTCGCCCAGGTGCCCGCCTCGATGATGCCCGCGATGTTCACCTGCGGGCGGACCGCCGGATGGTGCGCGCACATCCTGGAACAGAAACGGCTCGGCAAACTCGTGCGTCCGGCCGCCATCTACATCGGCCCCGAACCGCGCAGCGTGGAGACGGTCGCCGGATGGGACAAGATCGCCACGACATGACCGGCGCCCGCGACGTATTCGCCTCGGCAGCACATGCTTTCGCCCGATTGGTGCAGGTGCTGCCGGCGGACTCGTTCGCTCGCCCCGGCCTGGGCGAGTGGGATCTGCGCGCCCTGGTGGGCCACACCTCGCGCTCACTGATCACCGTCAGCACGTATCTGCAGACCCCTGCGTCGACGGCCGATCTGGCCGGTCCGGTGGAGTACTACGCGGCCATGCGCGGATTCATGTCCGACGCCGGCGCCGAAGCCATCATCGAGCGAGGCCGTCAGGCCGGGCACGACCTCGGCTCCGATCCCGCCGCGGCGGTGGACGCGCTGGCGAGCCGCGCCCTCGACGACATCGACGAGGCGGGCGATCCGTTGATCACCGTCATCGGCGGGTTCGGCATCCGGTTGAGCGGCTACCTGCCGACCCGCATCTTCGAGCTCGCTGTGCACAGCCTCGACATCGCCCGGGCCACAGGCCTTTCGGCGGACCTGCCGGCGGAGGTGCTGGAGGCGGCCAGTGTGCTCGCCACGCAGATCGCGGTGGCGGCAGGCGAGGGCGAGACCGTGCTGATGGCGCTGACCGGACGCGCTGAGCTGCCGCGGACGTTCTCCGTCACCTGACTCGGCCCGCCGAAATCACGGTCGCTGACGAGATCAGGGCCATTTCCGCCACCGAGCGCAGGTTCGCGGTTCGTGCGCATGTCAGACCCCGGTGGTTGCATGGGACTTGTCCGGCGATGAGATCCGCCCGCCGCGCGGGTCTGCATTGAATCCGCTCACTATTCAGGAGAAGAACATGGCGATCGAAGTAACTCCCGCAGTCATTCCGCACCTGGTTGTCGACGACGCCGCAGCAGCAATCGATTTCTACGTCAAGGCGTTCGGCGCCACCGAGCTGGGCCGGGTGCCCGGGCCCGACGGCAAGCTGGTTCACGCCGCACTCACCATCAACGGGTCCACGGTCATGCTCAATGACGACTTTCCCGAGTACAACGACGGCAAGCCGTCGACACCCAAGGCCCTGGGCGGCAGCCCCGTGACGATTCACCTCACCGTGACCGATGTCGAGGCAATGTTCGCCAAGGCGGTCGACGCCGGCGCAGAGGTCGTGATGCCGCTGGAAGACCAGTTCTGGGGTGACCGCTACGGCGTCGTGCGCGATCCGTTCGGCCAGCTGTGGTCACTCGGTCAGCCGGTCCGCGAGGTCAGCCCCGAGGAGATCGCACAGGCCATGCAGTCGGGGCAGTAGCCCGCGGGGTGGCATCCTGAGCCGGTGATCGACGTTCTGATCGCGGAGCCCGGAGAACTGGGCCGCGACGTCCTGAGTTCGGCCGAGATATTGGTCCGCTCGGCATTCGGTGACGGCTTCCGTCCGCATGACTGGCTGCATGGTGTCGACGGCGTGCACGTGGTGATCACCGAGGATGGCGAATTGCTGGCCCACTCGGCGGTGGTGACCCGCACGCTGCGCCACGCGGACGACACCTTCGACACCGGTTACGTCGAAGGTGTCGCCGTGCGCGGCGACCAGCAGGGGCGCGGTTTGGGCCGCCTGCTGATGGATCAGACAGAGGCCATCATCCGCACCCGACACGACCTCGGCGCACTCAACGCCATGGAGGACGCCGCCGGGTTCTATGCCGGCCGCGGCTGGCAACGGTGGGACGGCCCGACCCAGGCGGACACCCCCGACGGGGTGATCGACACCTCCGATCCAACCGACCTGATCTTCCTGTTCCCGACGGACAGCACGGCTCTCGGTTTCACGACGTCAGTGCCCCTGATCTGCGATTGGCGCGTCGGCGACCTCTGGTGACCGACGACACCGTGGCGTCATCCGGTCGGCTTCGCGCAGTTCATACTGGTCTCCTCGCGATACGCCACGAAGGAGCCCGATGAACACCCAGCCCACCGACGTCACGCCGGCCGCCCAGGCGCTGCGCTGGCGGGTCGTGGACATCGTCGTCGCCAGCGTCCTCGCGACGGCGGCCGGCCTGGTGTTCGTCGTGTGGAACATCGCCTCCAACCCGATCAGCGCGCCGCTGACGGCGCTGCTTCCCGGCCTACAGGCACTGCTCGCCGGGGGCTGGCTGTTCGCCGGGGTGCTCACCGCCCTGGTGATCCGCAAACCGGGCGCTGCCCTGTACGGCGAGCTGGTCGCCGCCACGGTGTCGGCCTTGGTCGGCAACCAGTGGGGTGTACTCACCCTCGAATCCGGCCTGGTACAGGGCCTCGGCGCGGAACTGGTCTTCGCGGTGTTCCTGTACCGCCGTTGGGGATTGCCCGTCGCGCTGCTCGCCGGTGCCGTCGCCGGATTGGCCCTGGCCGTCAACGACCTCATCCTGTGGTACCCCGGTTCGGCGAACACCTTCGCGGCGATCTACACCGTCTCGGCGGTCGTCTCCGGTGCCCTCGTCGCCGGCCTGCTGTCCTGGTACGCGGTCAGGGGTCTGGCGAAGACCGGGGCGTTGAGCCGATTCGCCGCGGGCCGGATCGGCCCCCACGCTCGATGAGCCCACCGCACGGCGCCGGAACCACCGTCACGGCGCACAGCTGGGGTTGGTGCCATGCCGGACGCGCCAGCTGGGCCGTGCGGGACCTCGATCTGCGGATCGAACCCGGCGAGCGGGTACTGCTGCTCGGGCCGTCCGGGGCCGGGAAATCGACTCTGCTGCACGGCATTGCCGGCCTGCTCGGCGGAGCCGAGGAAGGCCACCAGACCGGCGAACTACTGGTCGACGGTGGCCCGCCAGGTGAGCAACGCCACCGGATCGGGATGGTGCTGCAGGATCCCGACTCCCAGGTGATCCTGTCCCGGGTCGGCGACGACGTCGCCTTCGGCATGGAGAACTTCGGCGTGGAACGGGAACAGATCTGGCCCCGCGTCCGAGCCGCGCTCGACGCCGTCGGGCTGAATCTCGGCCTGTCCCAATCCACTTCGGAGCTGTCCGGCGGGCAGAAGCAGCGTCTGGCGCTGGCCGGGGTGATCGCCATGGATCCCGGCCTCATCCTGCTCGACGAACCCACGGCCAACCTCGACCCCGCCGGTGTCATCGAAGTGCGCGACGCCGTTGCCGAATCGGTTGCGCGCACCGGTGCGACGCTCATCGTCATCGAGCACCGCACCGAGGTGTGGCTGCCGGTCATCGACCGGGTCATCGTGCTCGGCGCCGACGGTGGGGTGATTGCCGACGGAACACCGGATCAGACCATCCGGCGCCACCACGACTATCTGGTGGGATCCGGGGTCTGGGTACCTGATACCCCACTGCCCGAGATCACCCGCCACCGGTCTCCGACGGCCGAATCATTGCTGTACGCAGTAGATCTCGCGCTGGCGCATCCTGGTGATCCCCCGATGCACGTCGGGTTGAATTTCGAGATCACACCCGGCCAGACGACGGTGATCACCGGCCCGAACGGGGCGGGCAAGTCGACGCTGGCGCTCACCATCGGCGGGTTGTTGCCCGTGCCCGGCGGCCGCCTCGAGGCGCACGCCGACTTCGCCCCTTCCCCGTCGCGCCGCAAGCCGGTCAAGTGGCGGTCGAAAGAACTGCTCACCCGGATCGGCAGCGTGTTCCAGGATCCCGAGCACCAGTTCCTCGCCGGCACGGTGCGCGACGAACTCGCGTTGGGCCCCAAGGCGATCAAGCTCGGCACCGCCGAGATCACCGCCCGTACCGACGAGCTACTCGAACGGCTGCACCTGACCCACCTCGCCGCGGTGAACCCCTACACCCTCTCCGGAGGAGAGAAGCGCCGGCTGTCGGTGGCCACGATGCTGGCCACCGCGCCCAGGGTGATCATCCTCGATGAGCCGACATTCGGGCAGGACCGCCGCACCTGGGAGGAATTGACCCGGCTACTGGCCGAGATCGCCGATGCCGGAACGGCCGTCGTCGCGGCCACCCACGATCTCGACTTCGCCGCCCTGCTCGCCGACGCCCGCATCGAACTGCCGGACTGGGAGCCCACCGCGGAGGCGACGTCGTGATCAATCCGGTCGCGCGACTGCTCACCGCCCTGATCATCGCGGCCGCCCTGGTGCTTTCGGTGGACTGGGTTTCGGCCCTGACCGCACTCGTCGGTGAGATCGTGCTGTTCGCCGCGGTCGGGGTGCGGCTCCGCGCGGCGCTGACCCGCGGCGTCGTGGTCCTCGTCGCGGCCGCTCTCACCGCCGTCACCATCCTGCTCTACGGGCAGACCGGCGGAACCGTCTACTGGCATTTCTTCCTGGTCACGATCAGTGACGGGTCCATCGCCCTCGCGGTGGCGACGTTTCTTCGCGTGCTGGCGATCGCACTGCCGTCGGTCATCCTGTTCATCGACGTCGAATCGACCGAGCTGGCCTACGGTTTGGGGCAGGTGCTGCGGCTCCCGGCCCGGTTCGTCCTCGGCGCGCTGGCCGGCCTGCGCATGGTCGGGTTACTCGGGCAGGACTGGCAGTACCTCGGCTACGCCCGTCGCGCCCGCGGCGTGGCCGACCACGCCCGGGTGCGGCGGATAGCGGGGCAGGCTTTCGCCCTGCTGGTGTTCGCCGTGCGCCGCGGATCGAAGCTTGCCACCGCGATGGAGGCGCGCGGGTTCGGCGCCTACCCGCAGCGGACCTGGGCGCGCCCGTCACCCTTCGGGGCACGCGAATTCGCCCTGATCGCGGCGGGATTCGTGATCGCGGGGGCCGCGATCACGGTGTCGGTGGCGTGCGGGACGTGGAACTTCATTGGCACTCGATGACATCGTGGGCCGCCTCGGTGCGGCCGCGACGACGGTCCTGATCGACGGGCGTTCCGGGTCGGGCAAGTCGACGCTGGCCGTCGAGCTGCACGACGACTGGGCCGGCAGCATCGTCGTCCGGCTCGACGATATCTACCCGGGCTGGGACGGACTGCTGTGGGCCGCAGAGCATTTACGACGATCGCTGCTCGAGCCGCGGGCCGCCGGGCACACCGGGCGCTGGCGGCGATGGGATTGGGTGACGGGCGCGCCCAGCCACTGGCACTCCGTCGAGCCGGGGCAACGCCTCATCGTCGAGGGCATCGGTGCGCTCACCCCGAAGACCCGGGCGTGCGCCGACCTGGGCATCTGGGTCGACGCCGACGATGCCGAGCGCAAGCGCCGGGCACTGGAGCGCGACGGCGATACCTACCGTCCGCACTGGGACCGGTGGGCCGCCCAGGAGGACGAGTTCATCACCCGGTTTAAGCCGAGAGCGTGCGCCGACCTGATCGCGGTGCCCACCGCACGTGGATTCGAATTCAACGCGCCGGACTAGCGCAGGCCCGACAGAACCTTCTGCCGCACCGTCGGTTTCGGCGCAGTCGCGGCGACCGCGATCATCTCGTCGACCGCGGTGAACTTGTCCCGCGGCCGGTCCTCGCCGCCCCGGGCGATCTCCGCGGCGTCGATCGCCTGCCACCCGGCGGCATCCACCATGGCGGGCTGACGCGTCCGCACCAGCTTCTCCAAGGCGGCCGGCTTGTGCACCGGATCGGTCAGCGCACCGGCGTTGTAATCGTCGACGAGCCGGTGCACGGTCTGCGCCGCACACGACTTGTTGGTGCCGATGAAGCCGGTGGGCCCGCGCTTGATCCAGCCGGCGACATAAGCGCCGGACGTGTCCCGGACGCGTCCGCCGTCGTTGGGCACGACGGCAGCGTCGTCGTCGAACGGGAGATCGGCAATAGCCTTGCCGCGGTAACCGATTGAGGTCAGCACCAGCCCGGTATCGAACGTGCGCACCTCTTCGGTGCCGGTGACCCCGAATTCGATACCGCTCACCCGGTCCTCGCCGAGCACCCGCTGCGGGGTGAGGCGGTAGGCCAGCCGGATCCGCGGCCGGGTCTGCGGTGCGGAGGCATTGCCCAGCTTGGCCAGGATCTCCAGCTTGTTGCGCGTCAACGGATCGGTCTCACGAGCCAGGTCCGCCACCACCAGCTGGTGATCGGCCTCATCGAGCACGACGTCGCAGCTGGCGGTCAGACCGATCAGCTCGGGAAGCGTGAAGGCCGACTCCGCGGGGCCACGGCGGGCCGCGATCACCACCTCGGAAACCTTCGAGGTGCGCAGGGCCGCCAGCGCGTGATCGGAGATATCGGTACGGGCCAACAAATCCGGATCCGTGGTGAGGATCCGGGCCACGTCGAATGCGACGTTGCCGTTGCCCACGATGACCACCCGCTCATGGCTGAGGTCCACGGGCAGGCCGGTGAACTCGGGGTGCCCGTTGATCCAGGCCACCATCTCGGTGGCGGTCCCGGTGCCGGGCAGGCCCATGCCGTCGATCTCGAGGCGACGATCGTTGGGCGCGCCCACCGCGTACAACACGGCGTGGTGATGCTCCAACAGGTCGGCATGCGACAGGTGCTTGCCCACCTCGACGTTGAGGAAGAACTTGAATCCCGGCTGCCTGCCGATGACGTCGAACAGCCGCGTCACCTGCTTGGTGCTCTGATGGTCCGGCGCGACGCCGGCCCGTACCAGCCCGTAGGGCGTCGGCAGCTTCTCGAAGACATTGACCCGCACGCCCCGCTGCGTCAGCAGCTCGTCGGCCGCGTACATGGCCGCCGGACCGGAGCCCACGATCGCCACCGTCAACGGCCCACCGGAATGAGCGGCCACCCTCGGCGCCGCGATCACGGGCGCCAGCTTGGATGTCGGCGGCAACTTGCCTTGGCGCTTCGGGTAGAAGGCCGCGTTGAGCTCGATGAACGGCAGCTGCTTCTCGGTCAGCCGGGTATCGGCCGCGATCGCGCCGACCGGGCACGCACTCACGCACGCGCCGCAGTCCACACAGGCCTCGGGATCGATGTAGAGCATCTCGGCCGTGGCGAAGCCCGGCTCATCCGGTGACGGATGGATGCAGTTCACCGGACACGCGTAGACACAGGACCCGTCGCTACAACACGACTGGGTGATCACATGGGGCATAAAAAACCTTAGAACCCTCCGGGGCGAGCTTTAGGCGACCGAGACCAGGTGCTCGCGCTGTGGCTCGCTACGGTAGCGGCTCGGTGGCCCGTCGATCTTGCAGATCCGCCACATCAGCTTGGCGATCGGGTTCATCAGGCCCGTGTCGTGGCACAGCATGCGGACATCGCCGAACATATCCCGCAGCATCTTGCGCGACTCGGGGGCCCGGAAGAACAACTCCTTGCGCACCGAGCGCGGGATGTCGAATTCCTTCCAGAACGCGCGCGGCGGCACGATGATCGCCGAGCACAGGATGCGCATGGTCAGCGGCACGAACAGCGACAGGATCCAACGCTGCCGGCGGCGCAGGTTCGGCACCCGCTTGTGCAGGTACTGGTGCGCGAACGAGATGTGCCGAGCCTCCTCGGCGACGTGGATGGCCATGACCCGTTCCATGATCGGGTGCAGGGCCTTGCCCTCGCGCAGCACGTTCTTCTGCGTGTGGTCGATGGGCTCCTCACCGGCGAGGACGCCGAAGAAGAACGGGATCGGCAGCGGGCCTGCGGCCAGCGGGATGAGCGGCTGCACCCACTTGAGCAGCCGCGGCATGCCCGGTACATCCATGCCGATCCGGTTCACCATCTCCTGGAACATCAGGGTGTGGTTGCACTCCTCAACGGATTCGTGCAGGCAGTACCGGTACTCCGGCGAACCGTTGGGCACCCAGAACGAGTACTCCATCAGGCCACGGATGAGGATGTTCTCGAAGTGCAGGCCGACCTTGGCGACGTTGGCCTGGCGCCACATGCCGATCTGGATCTGCCGATCGACCGGCTGAGCCTGGTACCACGCGTGACCACCCATGGGGTCGGTGTCCGGCAGGATCCAGCGCGGATCGTTTGGGATCACCGCAAACTCCGGCGAATCCCACTCGATGTCCTTGTACGTATTGAAGTTGCGCCGCACCGAGCCCTCGGACAGCGTGGCGAGCATGTCGACGTACTGGGTGTCGTCGCTGACGTCCATGTTCTTGCGCCAACGCCTGACCATCTTGGTCCGTGCCATGTTGCAGACCTCTCTATACTCGTCTGAGGTTTACATCTACCCACTTGTTGTCCAAACGGTACCGCAGGTATCGAGTAAAAGTCCATGCCTGATTTGATGAGTTTGCCGACAAGTAGCCACCCGTGGCCGATATGAAACCGAAACAGCAGGTAGAAGCGATGACGGCCGTGGGCGCAGTAGGCACCGAAACATTGCGAATGATCACCGAACAGGCCGTTGCCGGGCACACCACGGCCGATTTGGACCGGATCGCCGCCGAAATCCTGGCCGCATACGGCGCCGCGTCGCCGACCGCACCGCCGGCCACGTCCACGACCCCGACGGCTGGCCGCCGCGAAGCGCCACCGGCGCCCGCGCCGCGCACAGTGAACACACCGTGGCCGTCACCGCCGACGGTGCCCGAATTTTGACGCTGTAACGGCCGACTTTAGGCTGGTCTCATGGCTGAACTGATCATCCCCGCCGACATCAAGCCCCGCGACGGCCGTTTCGGATGTGGCCCCTCCAAGGTCCGTCCCGAGCAACTGACCGCGCTGGCCGCTTCCGGGGATCTGTTCGGCACGTCCCATCGACAGGCGCCGATCAAGAATCTGGTGGGCCGGGTCCGCGACGGATTGCGGGAACTCTTCTCGGTTCCCGACGGCTACGAGGTGATCCTCGGCAACGGCGGTTCGACCGCATTCTGGGACGCCGCAGCCTTCGGCCTGATCGACAAGCGCTCGCTGCACCTGACCTATGGCGAGTTCAGCGCCAAGTTCGCCTCGTGCGTGGCCAAGAACCCCTTCATCGGCGACCCGATCATCGTCAAGACCGATCCCGGCACCGCGCCGCAGCCGCAATCCGACCCGTCGGTGGACGCCGTGGCCTGGGCCCACAACGAGACCTCGACCGGCGTCTCGATGCCGGTGCAGCGTCCGGCCGGTGATGCGCTGGTGCTGATCGACGCCACCTCGGCCGCCGGCGGCCTGCCCGTCGACATCGCCGACACCGACGCGTATTACTTTGCGCCGCAGAAGAACTTCGCCGGTGACGGTGGCCTGTGGCTGGCCATCGTCAGCCCCGCGGCACTGGCCCGCATCGAGGCGATCGGCGCATCAGGCCGCTGGGTGCCCGACTTCCTGTCGCTGCCCATCGCCGTGGAGAACAGCCTCAAGAACCAGACCTACAACACCCCGGCCATCGCCACGCTGATCCTGCTCGCCGAGCAGATCGACTGGCTCAACGGCAACGGCGGGCTGGACTGGGCCGTCAAGCGCACCGCGGATTCCTCGCAGCGGCTGTACTCGTGGGCCGAGGCAGCAAGCTTCGCCACGCCGTTCGTCACCGATCCGGCTCTGCGCTCGCAGGTGGTCGGCACGATCGACTTCAGCGATTCGGTAGATGCCGCGGCGGTCGCCAAGGTGCTGCGGGCCAACGGGATCGTGGACACCGAGCCGTACCGCAAGCTGGGCCGTAATCAGTTGCGGATCGGCATGTTCCCGGCCGTGGAGCCCGATGACGTGAGCGCCCTGACCAGCTGCGTCGACTGGGTCGTCGAGAACCTCTGAGCGAACCTCTCCGTACGAACACAGTCGCTCCCTTTCCCGCCAGCGTGTCAGCCGGGTAACGGGCCGATAACGCAGTAGGGTTCGCGAAGGAGGTCAGGTCGGTATGCGAGAACTCAGAGTCGTTGGATTGAACGTAGACGGCAGACGCATCATCTGTGAATCCGACGACTCCGCCAAGGACATGTTCAGCTTGCGTGTCGACGACCGGCTCCGCGCTGCGATGCGCGGTGACAAGGTCACCTCGAATCAGCCCGAGATCGATGTAGAGGTGCAGAACGTGCTGCGACCCAAGGAGATTCAGGCGAGGATTCGCGCCGGGGCGTCGGTCGAGCAGTTGGCCGAGGCAGCCGGGGTGCCTGTCGAGCGGGTCGAGCGGTTCGCTCATCCGGTGTTGCTGGAGCGTGCCCGCGCGGCCGAGCTGGCCACCGCGGCACATCCGGTCCTGGCCGACGGACCCGCAGTGCTGACCCTGCTGGAGATCGTCACGACGGCCCTGGTGGGCCGCGGGCTCAACCCCGAATCCATCGCCTGGGACGCCTGGCGCAACGAGGACAGCCGCTGGACCGTGCAGCTGGCCTGGAAGGCCGGCCGGTCGGACAACGTCGCGCATTTCCGGTACACCCCCGGAGCCCACGGCGGCACCGTCTCCGCATCGGACGATGCGGCCCGACAGCTGATCAACCCCGATTTCGGCCGTCCGCTGCGCCCGGTCGCCGCGGTGCCCCACCTTTTCGATCACCACGAGACCCACGAGGTTGCCGAGACGCAGGCCGCGGCGCCCGAGCAGTTCAGCCGACCGGCCGAGCCCATTCCCGCACCTGCTCCCCCGGCGCCCAAGCGCAGCCGCAAGGCGCGTGCCACGGTTCCGGCCTGGGAGGACGTGCTGCTGGGCGTGCGGTCGTCGGGGACCCAGCCCTGATCGCTTGACCTGAAGCGTTCTTGAGGTCATAGCGTCGGCACGCATGACCTCCCTTGGCCCGATCGGGCTGGCCTGCAGCAATCCGTTCACCGAAGATGCGGCGGTGGTGGCCGACGAGGCGCGCCATGCCGAGGATCTCGGGTTCTCCACGTTGTGGCGCTCAGGCAACCTTCCGATGCTCGCCGCAGCGGTTCGCGCGACGACCTCGATCCCCGTCGCCACCGGGATCATTCCGGTGGTGCGGGTGCCGGCTGCGGAGGTCATCGCCACCTACACCGAACTTCGGCGCGAGCACCCCGACCGGTTCCTCGTCGGCCTCGGCGTTGAGGGTGGCCCTCGGCCGATGGCCACCCTCAACGCCTACCTGGACGAGCTCGACGCCGCGGACATCACCGCGGACCGGCGGGTGCTGGCCGCACTCGGCCCGAACATGCTGGCCCTGGCACGGGAACGGGCCGGCGGCGCGTATCCCTATCTGGTGACGCCGTCGTACGTGACGGCCGCGCGGTCGGCACTGGGACCGGACAGGATGCTGGCGGTCCTCCTGATGGTCATGCCCGTCACCGACCGCGAAACAGCGCGCCGCGCCGCCGCCGAGCCGCTGCGTTTCCTGACGTCGCAGGGCGGCTACCGCCGCAACCTGATCCGGCAGGGTTTCACCGCGACCGATATCGACACGGTCAGCGACCGCCTGCTCGACGGAACCGCCGCCTGGGGTTCTCCCGAAGTCATCGCCGGCCGCATCGCCGAGTACCGGGAAGCCGGCGCCGATCAGGTGGTCCTGCGCATTCTGGGCGTCGACGACATCGCGGTGTGGCGCACGCGACTCGCCCACACCCTCCTAAGTTAGTTATAGTGTCTAATAACTAGCTTTGCTATACATCTGGAGGGGTCATGCCGCGCACCGAGAACGACACCTGGGATCTGGCCACCGGCGTCGGCGCCACCGCCACCGGCGTGGCCGCATCCCGAGCACTGGCCTCCAGCGTCCCCGACCCGCTGATCTCCGACCCGTACGCCCGGCCCCTGGTCGACGCCGTCGGGGTGGACTACTACGTGCGTCTGGCCCAGGGCGACCTGGTTGCCGACGGCGCCGCCGAGCCGCTCGATCCGCACGTGATCGCCGACGGCATGGCCATCCGGACCCGCTACTTCGACGACTTCTTCCTGAGCGCCGTCGAAGCGGGTATCCGTCAGGCGGTCATCCTGGCCTCCGGACTGGACGCCCGCGCCTACCGGTTGCCCTGGCCGGCCGGGATGACGGTGTTCGAACTGGACCAGCCGGCCGTCATCGAGTTCAAGGGCCGTGCACTTGCCGGCCTGGGCGCCGCCCCGGCCGCCGAACTGCACGCCATCGGTATCGACCTACGCCAGGACTGGCCCGCCGCTCTGCGCGCCCGCGGCTTCGACCCACAGGCTCCGACCGCGTGGATCGCCGAGGGACTGCTCGGGTACCTGCCGCCCGACGCCCAGGACCGGCTGTTCGACAACATCACCGCGCTCAGCGCACCGGGCAGCCGCATCGCCACCGACTGGATGAGCGAGCACTCCGAGCTGGCCGAGAGCCGGATACGGACACTGACCGACCACCAACGCGAGCAGGGCCTGGAGCTGGACGACCTGTCGGAGCTGATCTTCGCGGGCGACCGCAACGCCGTCTCGGACTACCTGATCGCAACCGGCTGGCAACCCGAAACCACCACGGCGGAACGGATGTTCGCGGTCCACGGCAGGAAATTCCGCCGCGACGAGGCCGTCGCCGGGCTGCTCGACGCCAACTACACCGCGGCAGAACTGGTGGCCTGAGCGGTCCGGATCAGCTCTGGGTCAACGCGATCGCCAGGAGCGCGAGCCAGCCGCACGCCACGCCGATGCCCGAACCCAGCACGAACCAGCGCCACACCGGCCGGTGCCGCCAGCCCCACACGGTGGGGGCCAGCCCGCCGACGGCCACCATGTTCAACCCGATCGCCAGCAAGGGGTGCACGCGCAACAGCCCCACCCCGAGCACCACAATCGCCGCGCCCAGCACCGCGGCCACGAATCCGGCCACCGTCAGGCCGGTACCCCACGGCGTGGAATCGTCGGTCACGGAGTCAATCTAACGCGATCTCAGCTCCCGAGCCGGGCGCGTTCGTAGAACGCGAGCGCTGCGGCGGTGGCGACGTTGAGCGAATCGGTGCCGCGCGACATCGGAATGCGCACCCGCACGTCGCTGGCCCGCATCGTGTGCTCGGTCAGCCCCGGACCCTCCGCGCCGACCAGGACCGCCACCCGGTCCCCGTCGAGCTGTGTCATCGCCTCGGACAGTGTCGCGGCAGCCGGGTCGGGCGTCATGGCCATGAGTCGAAAGCCATTGTTCCGCAAGAGTTCCAGATCACCGGGCCAGGAAGCCGCCCGGGCGAACGGAACCAGCAGGGCATGCCCCATCGACACCCGCACGGCCCGCCGGTACAGCGGATCGGCACATCCCGCGCCGAACACCACCGCATCGACGGCGAGCCCGGCGGCATTACGGAAGATCGACCCGAGGTTCTCGTGGTCGTTGACGCCTTCGAGCACTGCCACGGTGCGCGCCCCGGAAATCACCTCGGCCACAGACAACTCGGGCGCCCGCGACGCCGAGGCCAGCACGCCACGGTTGAGGTGGAAACCGACCACGGCCGCCATGACGTCCGCACTGGTCCGGTAGAACGGCACATCCACGCCGTCGAGGTCGGCGGCCAGTTCGGCCAGACGCCGGTCGGTACCCAGCAGCGCGCGGGGGACGAACCGAGAGGCAAGCAGGCGCTGCGCCACCAGCACACCCTCGGCGATCACCAGACCCTTGCCACTGGGCAGATCGGGCCGACGGTCCACGCTGTTGAGATCGCGGAAATCGTCCAACCGGGTATCGGCCGGATCCTCGATATCGATTACCTGCAGCAGACTCACGCGCCTTCGAGAACTATCGCCGACATCAGATCGGTCGCGTCGACCAGAGTCTGGCGGTCATCCGGATCCAGCCGCGACAGCTGCGCCTTGAGCCACTCCTGGCTGGCCTTGCGCTCGGCCTCGACAAGGGTCATCCCGGCCGGCGAGGCGGACACCACGACCTGACGTCCGTCCACCGGATGGGCGGCGCGGGCCACCAGACCCTGCTCGGCCAGTGACGCGATCACCCGGGTCATCGACGGAGGGCGCACCCGTTCACGCAACGCCAAGGCGCCCGGCGTCATCGCGCCTTCCTTGGCCAAGGTGGCCAGCGCCGAGAACTGGGTCAGCGAAACCGGGGATTCCGCACGCCGCGTACGTAATTGACGCGCGAGACGAACTACCGCCAGAGCGAGATCATTCGCGAGCCGTGCCTCCGGATCTTTCACATCGGAAATAGTACTGAGCTTGAGGGAGAAAAGGGCTAGAACCAAGACCAATGAATCCCCACCCCATCGGATACGTTGGTCACCGATGACCGAGGACGCCAACGACGCACCGGAGCCGCAGCCGCCGGCCCTGCCCGCCGGGCTACTGGAACCGTGGCCCGTGATCGTGGTGATCGCCACGGGTTGGCTGATCGCCACCGTCGTGGCCTTCACGGTCAGCGGTCTGCAACACTGGCGGCCGTTCACGCTCGCCGGACTGGCGATCGGCGTTCTCGGCACGACCATCTTTCTGATCCAGCGCCGTGCCGTGCGCCGCGGATCCCGCGGTGCGCAAAGCGGATTGACCTGAGGAGACACCATGGCCGCACCACTTCTGCAAGCCAGCATCGACATCGACGCACCCGTCGACAAGGTGTGGGGGCTGATCTCGGACCTGGCCCGGATGCCGCAGTGGAGCCCGCAATGCCGGTTGATGAAGCCCCTCGGCCCGCTGCGCCCCGGAACCCGCACGTTCAATCTCAACCGGCGCAAGTTCGTGTTCTGGCCCACCACGTCACGCATCACCGAAGTGGTCGACAACAAGCGGCTCGCGTTCCTGGTGGAGGGCAACAACACCATCTGGAGCTATGAACTGGAACCGACCGACGCCGGCACCCGGGTGACCGAATCCCGGCACGCCGAGAACGGCACCACGGCCGTGTCCAACGCTCTGGTCGGCGCGTTGTTCGGCGGAGTTCCGAGCTTCGAGGACGAACTGGTCGACGGGATGAAGGCCTCGCTGGCGCGGATCAAGGCCGCCGCCGAGAACTGAGCCCGCCTCAGTACCGGATTCTGAGCAGAGCTCACTCGACCACGTCGAGCACACCGTCGTCGTACGGCTCGAACATCGGCGACCCGGTGCCGGGCGGTTGCGGGGTGTCCGAATGGGCCCCGCAGCCGTACTCGGCCTCCACCACATGACCGTCGGCCGACAGGTCATTGGCGCACACACCGAACATCAGCCCCAGCGCGCCGCCGAGCGGCAGATAGAAACCACAGTCGCGACAGACCCGGCGCGTCGAGCGGGCCATCGCCGAACCCGGCCCGTAATCGCCGTCGTGCCACCGCTGCGCCGCCTGTCCCCGGCCCCACTCACTGAGCACCTGACGCCGGCCGAGGCCGAGCTCGAGGTCGAGAGGGACGTCGTCGATCAGCGGATCCCCGGTGGCCACGTACCCCGGAACCAGACGCGGATCATTCGGCGCCGGGGCCAGCAGGTCGCCCGGCCCGAGATCACCCGGACGGATCCGGTCCTGCCACGGCACCCAGTGCGGCGCCAGCAGCGCCGTCGGGCCCGGAATCAGCACCAACTCGCTGATCGTCGTGTGATCGGCGCCCGGGTAGGCCGCCACCACGACAGCCCACTGCCACCCGCGGTAACCGGGCAGGTCAGCCAGGAATCGGTGCGTGGCCGACGCGGCATCTTCGATGCTCACACCGAGGTATTCGCCCACGGCGCTCTCGTCGCTGAACTCGATCAGCGCCGCGCGAGCTTGCTCGGCGGCACCCGAAAGCAAGGCCTCCTGTTCCGGCGACGGTGCCGCCGAGCCGGTTTCCCGGTCGGATTCATAGGCCTGCTCAGCTGGTTCGGTCACGCTTTCCATCGCCTCCATAGTGCCTGATCGGGGCAACCATGGGCCACACCGGTCGCCTGTCGGCCCCCTGCGCGCCGGATAAGAGAGAATCGGGGGGTGACCTACTACCCGCCGCGGCCACCGGCCGATCCCGGCGCGGAACATCCCGGAATGGCCAACTACCCCAGCGATGAGACGCCGCGCCGGCCACGCAGGCAATCGGTGCCCAGCTCCAACCGCTGGCTGCCGCCGCTCGATGAGCAGCACACCGCGGCGCACCCCAGGCAGGACGACCCGCAACCCTCCCGCGGGGTCGGGTCAGCCGCCGGTGAGAAGGTCACCGTCACCCGGGCCGCCGCGGCACGCAGCCGCGAAATGGGCACGCGGATGTACGGTTTCGTGCACCGCGCCGCCACCGCCGACGGCGCCGACAAGTCCGGGTTGACCGCACTGACCTGGCCGGTGGTGGCGAACTTCGCCGTCGACGCCGCGATGGCCGTCGCACTGGCCAACACGCTGTTCTTCGCCGCGGCCAGCGGTGAGTCCAAGAGCAAGGTCGCGCTCTACCTGCTGATCACGATCGCCCCGTTCGCGGTGATCGCCCCGCTGATCGGGCCCGCACTCGATCGCCTGCAGCACGGCCGCCGGATGGCGCTGGCCGCGTCGTTCGCATTGCGCACCGGACTGATCGTGGTGCTGATCGCCAACTACGACGGCGCCACCGGAAGCTATCCGTCCTGGGTGCTCTACCCGTGCGCGCTCGGAATGATGGTGCTGTCCAAATCCTTCTCGGTACTGCGCAGCGCGGTCACCCCGCGCGTGCTGCCCCCGTCGATCGACCTGGTCCGGGTGAACTCCCGATTGACCACCTTCGGCTTGCTCGGCGGCACCATCGTCGGTGGCGGCATCGCCGCAGGCGCCGAGTACCTGTTCAACGTCGCGCAGCTGCCCGGGGCGTTGTACGTGGTGGTCGCGGTCAGCGTCGCCGGCGCGGTGCTGTCCATGGGGATCCCGAAATGGGTCGAGGTCACCGAGGGCGAGGTGCCCACGACGCTGAGTTACCACGGTCAATCGGGCGGCGGAACCGGCGAGATGCGCCGCCACCCGGGCAAGCCGAAGGCCGAACGTCAGCCGTTGGGCCGCAACACCATCACCGCATTGTGGGGCAACTGCACCATCAAGGTGATGGTCGGATTCCTGTTCCTCTACCCCGCATTCGTCGCCAAATCCCACGACGCCAGCGGCTGGGAACAGCTGCTGATCCTCGGACTGATCGGAGCCGCGGCCGGGATCGGCAACTTCGGCGGCAACATCGCCGCCGCGCGGCTCAAACTCGGCCACCCCGCGCAGTTGGTGGTGCGGGCCGCCATCGCCGTCACCGTCGTCGCCCTGGTGACCGCATTGACCGGAAACCTCTTGGTGGCTGCCGGGGCGACACTCGTCACCTCGGCGGCCAGCGCCATCGCCAAGGCCTCACTGGACGCGTCCCTGCAGGACGACCTGCCCGAGGCCTCTCGGGCCTCGGCATTCGGCCGGTCGGAATCAGCGCTGCAGCTGGCCTGGGTGGCCGGCGGCGCCACCGGGGTCCTGATCTATACAGACCTCACAGTCGGGTTCACTACGATCACGGCCGTGCTGATACTGGGCCTGGCGCAGACCATCGTGAGCTACCGCGGCGAATCACTGATTCCCGGCCTGGGCGGTAACCGCCCGGTCCACGCCGCACGAGAAGGCGGCAACCGTCCCGCCGCAGCCCCGACGACAGCACAGTGGGAGTCCCGATGAAACGCGCTCTGGCAGTCCTGGCGGCCGTGGTCGTGCTGGCGATCGCCGGCACCACGGTCGGGGTCTGGCGGCTGCACAGTTCACACGGCGACCGGCTGCCGGAGATCAGTGCGTACTCGCACGGACACTCGGTGCGGGTCGGGCCGTTCCAGTACTGCGAGGTGCTCAACCTCGACGACTGCGAGGAATCGCGCGAGACCGGCGAGCTGCGCGTAACCGAGGAGAATCCGGTCCAGCTCTCGGTACCCAGCTCGGTCGCCCGGGCCCCGTGGCGGCTGCTGCGCGTGTACGAGAACCCGGTCGACACGACGGTCACGTACTACGCACCCAAGACGACGCTGGCCGTCACCATCCCCACGGTCGATCCCAACCGGGGCCGGCTTACCGGCCTGGCGGTCCAGATGCTGACCCTGGTCCAGGATCAGGATGGCCAGGAGTTCGCACTGCCGCACGCCGAGTGGTCGGTCAGCACGGTCTGGCCGGACCGCGACGGGGCGGACGCGCGCTAACCCGCTGAGTGCCCGGCCGGTACCCGCTCGCCCTCAGGCGTCGGCCCCGGTGGAGTGCCGTCGCCGAAAGGCCTGCCGCCCAACGATTCCCGGCCATGGGGCGTGAGCCAGTTGGTCAGGTCCGGGCCCTTGGGGACGATCTGCGTCGGATTGATGTCCGAATGCACGATGTAGTAGTGCTGCTTGATCTGGACGAAGTCGATGGTGTCACCGAAGCCCGGCGTCTGGAAGAGATCCCGCGCGTACGCCCACAGCACGTCCATCTCGGCGAGCTTGGACCGGTTGCACTTGAAATGGCCGTGATAGACCGGGTCGAACCGGGCCAGCGTGGTGAACAGTCTGACGTCGGCCTCGGTGATGGTGTCCCCCACCAGATAACGCTGGGTACTCAGCCGGTTGGTCAGCCAGTCCAACGCCGTGAACAGCCGGTCGTAGGCGGCCTCGTAGGCCTGTTGTGAACCGGCGAACCCACACCGGTACACGCCGTTGTTGACCTCGGTGTAGATCCGCTTGGCCACCGTTTCGATCTCCTCGCGCAACGGCTCGGGATACAGCTGTGGGGCCCCCTCGCGGTGATACGCAGTCCACTCGGTGGAGAAGTCCAGCGTCATCTGGGCGAAGTCGTTGGTCACCACCGCGCCCGTGGCGACCTCGACGATCGCGGGCACGGTGATGCCCTTCGGGTACTCGGGGTCACGCTTGAAGTACGCGTCCTGCAGCCGTGGGATCTTGAGCACCGGGTCGAGCCCGCCGGGGTCGAGGTCGAACGTCCAGCTGCGCGCATCGTGCGTGGGGCCGCAAAAGCCAATGGACAGAACACTTTCCAGGCCCAGCAGACGTCGCACGATGATCGTGCGGTTGGCCCAGGGGCAGGCCCGCGCGACGATCAGCCGATAACGGCCCGGCTCGACCGGGTAACCGTCACGACCATCGCGCGTGATCCGGGTGGTGATGTAGTTCGTGTCGCGGTTGAACTCACCGCTGCCGGTCGCGACGTAAGAGCCCTGGGTCATAGCCCCAGTCTCCACGTCGAGAGGCGGCCTGCACGCGAGAAATCAGCGGATCCTCGAACACAAGCCGACGTTCGGCGCGCGAGTACTAGGCGTCGAGCTCCTGCGCGACGGCCTTGACCACCTCGGACACCCGGCGCGCGACCTTACGGTCGGGGTAGCGCCCCTTGCGCAGCTCGGGCTGCACGATGTCCTCGAGGAGCGTGATCATGTCCGAAACCATGCCGTGCAGCTCATCGGGAGTGTGCTTGTGCTCGGGACGCTCGGCCTCGCGGCGGGTCCGGCTCAGGCTCGGCGGCGGGTCGATGAGCTTGACGCTCAACGCCTGCGGGCCACGGCGGCCGGCGGCCACGCCGAACTCGACGCGTTGACCGGCCTTGAGGCCTTCGACACCCGCGGGCAACGCCGAGGACCGCACATAGACGTCCTCACCGTCCTCCTGGGACACAAAGCCGAAGCCCTTTTCGGCGTCGTACCACTTCACCTTGCCGGTCGGCACTGCTACTCACCCGCTCGTCTTGTCATAACTACGTACACACATAAAGTTCGCGTCCCGTCAGCGCCGGGACGCGATGGAGAGATCTTACTCGGCCCTGGCTGGGTGCTTCACCCCTATTACTCGGTAGGCTTGCAAGCACCTCTGGAAGAGAGATGCGCCGGTAATGCGAGTGATACTGAACATCATCTGGTTGATCTTCGGCGGCCTGTGGTTGGCGCTGGGATACCTGCTGGCAGCGCTCATCTGTTTCGTCCTGATCATCACGATCCCGTTCGGGTTCGCCTCGCTTCGTATCGCCTCCTACGCCCTGTGGCCGTTCGGCCGCACAATCGTGGACAAGCCCGGTACCCGGCCCGGCGCCCTGGTCGGCAACATCATCTGGATCGTCTTGTTCGGCTGGTGGCTGGCGTTGGGCCACCTGGTGAGCGCGGTGGCGATGGCGGTCACCATCATCGGAATCCCGTTGGCGCTGGCCGATCTCAAGATGATCCCGGTCTCGCTGGTTCCCCTGGGCAAGGAGATCGTCCCGGTCGACTCGCTGAAGGCCGCGGCATGACGCTGACCCCACTCGGGTTGCCCACGGTGCATCGATCCGGCGGACCGGCCATCGGCGCATCGCTCGATCCGGCCCCGACAAGTGGCCCGCTGATCGACACCTACGGCCGCGTCGCCACCGACCTTCGGGTGTCACTGACCGACAAGTGCAATCTGCGATGTACCTACTGCATGCCCGCCGAGGGTCTGGACTGGCTGCCCGGCGAGGCGCTGCTGAGCGCCGACGAACTGAGCCGTTTGTTGCGCATCGCCGTCACCCGGCTCGGCATCACCAGCGTGCGGTTCACCGGCGGCGAGCCGTTGGTCACGCGCCACCTAGAGGATGTGGTGGCCGCCGCAGCGGCACTGCACCCGCGCCCGGAGATCACCCTGACCACCAACGGCATCGGGCTGGCCCGGCGTGCCGCGGGACTCAAACAGGCCGGGCTGGACCGGATCAACGTGTCACTGGACAGCGTCGACGCCACCCACTTCGCCCGGATCACGCGCCGGGACCGGCTGGCCGACGTGCTCGACGGCCTGGCGGCCGCCAAGGCGGCCGGACTGGAGCCGGTGAAGGTCAACGCGGTGCTCGACCCGGTTTCGGGTCTTGACGACGTGGTGGACCTGTTGGGCTACTGCCTGGATCACGGATACCAGCTGCGGATCATCGAGCAGATGCCGCTGGACGCCGGACACACCTGGCAGCGCGGCACGGTGATCGACGCCGAGGCCATCCTGGGCACCCTGGGCCGCCATTTCGACCTGCGGCCCGATCCGAGACCCCGCGGCTCGGCGCCGGCCGAGCTCTGGCAGGTCGGCGCGAGCGCTGATCATCCAGCGGGCACCGTCGGAGTGATCGCCTCGGTGTCCCACGCGTTCTGTTCAGACTGCGACCGCAGCAGGCTGACGGCCGACGGCCAGATCCGCAGCTGCCTGTTCTCCACCGAGGAGAGCGACCTGCGCACGCTGCTGCGCGGCGGCGCCGACGACGCTGCCATCGAAGCGGTCTGGCGGACGGCAATGTGGGCAAAGCCCGCGGGACACGGGATCAACGACCCGGATTTCGTGCAGCCCGTACGGCCGATGAGCGCGATCGGCGGCTAGATGACGGAGCACACCGTGGCCGTGACGGTCCGTTATTTCGCCGCTGCCGCCGCCGCGGCCGGAGTTGATACGGAAACGTTAGATTTGGCAAAAGATTCCACGATCGCGACGCTCGTCGAGCACCTCAGCGGTCGCGACGCGGAGCTTGCGCGCGTACTAAAGCGCTGCTCATACCTGTCGGACGGGATGGCCGTCCGCGACATGGACAAGCCGGTATCAACGCCTCAGACCATCGATGTGTTACCCCCCTTCGCCGGCGGCTAACGTGATTTGCATCACATAACGAAATGGTCACGAGCTGGCTACGGCACGGTGGAGCGCCACGCCCACCTGCGAAAACGCAAAAATAACCTGCGCCTTTAAACAACTTTTAGAGTTTGCCCAGAGCCAAAACGCCCGAGGCCGCTAAAGGTGACGGGATAGCGGGCAGCAGTTACCGTTCATTCCCAAGTCAACCGACCCTAATCAGTTGACCCACCCCCATACCGACGCGCCGAGCTCCATCCATCGGGCAGGGGTTACGACGAACAACAAGGATGGAGGCGGGGGACCCAACCGGTCCACCGATTTATTTCAGGACCAGGAGCCGCTTGCGGCCCCTTGGGGTGAAGCCGTCAGAGTTTCGACGATGACGGCCGGGTGACCTCTCATACCCGAACCCGACAGCTGACCTCGTGGGCGCATACGAGAGGACCTTCACGCTTATGAGTGGACGGCATCGCAAGCCCGCTTCCTCGTCTTCAGCAAAGAATGTCGCCAAGATCGCCTTCACCGGAGCTGTGCTCGGTGGTAGCGGCCTCGCACTGGCCGGACAGGCCATGGCCGCCACCGACGGCGAGTGGGACCAGGTAGCCCGCTGCGAGTCCGGCGGCAACTGGGCGATCAACACCGGCAACGGCTACCACGGTGGCCTCCAGTTCTCCCCCAGCACGTGGTCCTCCCACGGCGGCGGCGAGTACGCACCCAACGCCTTCCTGGCCACCAAGGAACAGCAGATCGCCGTCGCCGAGCGCGTTCTGGCCAGCCAGGGCAAGGGCGCCTGGCCCACCTGCGGCCGTGGCCTCTCAGGCGCCAGCCCGCGCAACGTGGTCGCCGAGCCCGCTCCGGCCCCGCTGGACGCGCCTGCGGTCAACGGTGAACTGCCGCCCGCCCCCGACGCACCCGCACCTGAGGCGCCGCCCGCCGATGCGCAGGCCGCCCCACTGCCCGCCGATGCACCGGCCCCCGAAGCACTTCCGCCGGCCCCAGAGAACCTGCCGCCCGCTCCCGAGGCTCCCGCCCCGGCACCCGAGGCCGCTCCGATGGACGCCGCATTGGCGCCGGCCCCAGAGGCCGCCCCGATCATCGACGCCGCACTGCAGGTGCCCGCCCCCGAAGCACCCGCTCCTGCCCCTGAGGCCCCGGCTCCCGCCCCGGCGGACTGGGATCAGGCGCCGGCCCCGGCCGATCAGCCGCAGACCTGGGCGCTGCACGTCGGCGACCCGATGCCGCTCGATCCGGTCCTGCCCCCGGCTCCCGCTCCGGCACCTGCCGCGCCCGCGGTCGCCGCACCGGATCCGCTGGCCCCGCTCAACAACGTCGACGTGGCCAACCAGGTGGTCACCAACGGTGCGCCCGCCGAGGGTGTCCCGCACCTGGCCAGCCCGCAGAACCTGCCGCCGGGCACCACCACCGACAGCCCGTCGCAGATCCCGGGCCAGGGCCCGAACGCGACCTACCTGCGGGAGATCTGGCACGCGATCCAGACCCAGGACATCAGCGGTAAGGATGCCCTGCTGGCGCTGACCCAGCGTCCGCTGTCCACCCCAGATTCCCCGGGTGGTCAGGCTCCGAACCTTCCGGTCGCACCGATGGACCCGGCCGCTCCGGCTCCCGCCGACGCCGCCGTTCCTGTCCCATCCGCCTGACTCTGACTCTGACTCAGCCGCGAACCGTGCCGTTAGTGCCGCGGTTCGCGGCTGCTGTCTATCGCAGGTCGGCTGTCGCCGGTCGGCGGTCATGAGTCACATCCGCCTCAGCGGTATCGGCTGGCGAATGCCTAGCCGATCTGCCCGCCTGTTAGCGACTTTTCAGCGACAATCGCCACTTCCGCACCAGCGACCTCGGCAGTCACGCTGAGATTGATCACATGTGACACTTCCGGGCGCTGGGGTCTCAACAGCCGCATCAGTCCAGTGCCCGGCTGTCAGCGACTCTGTCGCTCATAGCCGGGCAACCCAAATTCTGTTGCAGATGAGGCTGAAGCAGCCTGAAGTGATGCCAGTAGTGACTGGCTCTGCGACCAATGGTGCCCACGGTAAGTGTGTGGCGTTTGTCGCTGAAAAGTCGCTAACAGCCGGGCACAACGACACTCGCTCACCCAGCCGTGACTAGTGGGATTTGTGAGGTTCCAACCGGCTCAGGCCGAACCGACCCATTCGTCGGTGCCATCGGAGAAGTACTGGTGCTTCCACACCGGTAACCGCTCTTTGACGGTGTCGACGAGACGGGCACAGGTTTCGAACGCCGCCCTGCGATGGTCCGCCGCCACAGCGGCCACCAGGGCGGCGTCTCCAATGTGCAGGGTTCCGATGCGGTGGCTGACCGCGATCGCCCGCACCCCGGCCGCCTGCGCGGCCACCTCGGCGGCAACCTCTTGCAAGGTCAGCAGGGCATTGGGGTGCGCGGAGTAGTCGAGCCGGGTGACCGAACGGCCCCCGTCGTGATCACGCACGACCCCGGAGAACCCGACCACCGCTCCGGCCGCCTCATGGGCAACCAGCGCCTCGTACTCGGTCAGCGAGATCGGTGTGTCGGTCAGCTCGACGCGTATGACGGTTGCGCTCACCGGCAGGTCCTTCTCCTCTTCGCGCAGGCGCTCATCGGTGGTCCTTGCCGCTCAGTTGGTCCAGGGCATGTTCCAGCACGCCGGCCAGCACGCCCAGCCCATCTTTGACCCCGCCCGGCGAGCCGGGCAGGTTGATGATCAGGGTGCGTCCGGCGACGCCGCAGATGCCGCGCGACAGGACCGCGGTGGGCACCTTGTGCACACCGGCCCGCCGGATGGCATCGGCCAGCCCGGGGATCTGATAGTCGAGCACCGCCGCGGTGGATTCCGGCGTCGCGTCGGTCGGTGAGATACCGGTACCGCCAGAGGTGATGATCAGGTCGACGCGCTCGGCCAGGGCGGCCCGCAATGCGTCGCCGACGGCGTGACCGTCCGCGACCACCATCTGCTCGGTGACGTCATAGCCTCGATCGGAAAGCCAGCCGACGATGAGAGGGCCGGTCCGGTCGTCGTACACACCTGCCGCGGCACGGGTGGAGGCGATGATGACCCGGGCCGAACGCGTCACTGAGTAGTTCTTTCCCACAATCCCGTTTTACCGCCTTCTTTGCGCATCACCTTGATGTCGTCGATGCGGGCGGCAGGGTCGACAGCTTTGATCATGTCGTACAGCGTCAGTGCGGCGACGCTCACCGCGGTCAGGGCTTCCATCTCGACCCCGGTGCGGTCGGTGGTGCGCACGGTGGCGGTGATGGCCACCGCGGCGTCGCGCACGTCGAAGTCCACGTCGACGCTGGTCAGCGCCAACTGATGGCACAGCGGTATCAGGTCGGGGGTCCGCTTGGCGGCCAGAATTCCGGCCACCCGCGCGGTGGCCAGGGCGTCACCCTTGGGCAGGCCGCCCGAGGCGATGAGGGCCACCACATCCGCTCGGGTGTGCACGATGCCCTCGGCTATCGCGGTGCGTTTGGTGACACCCTTCGCCGCGACGTCGACCATGTGTGCCGCGCCGGACTCGTCGAGGTGCGACAGTCCCACGATTATCTGTTGACGACAGTTGCTGACTGGATGAAGGGCAGCTCGTCGGCCGGCAATGGAAAGGTCACATCGCCGAACGGCGACAGTGCGCCGGTGCGGTCGGTGGCGAGCTCACTCACGGCGTGATCATCGCCGTCGGAGAGCACCGGCCAGCCGTTGTCGATGTATTGGTTCTTCTTGTTGTCAGCCACGCCCCACATTGTGGCAGGCTCCTCATCCGGTGGCGAGACCGGCGGGCTGCTTTACGCTGGTCAGGATATGACCGCCGCACAGACTCCCGGATTCCCGCTGGGTGCCTGGCTGTCCGACCTCGACGACAAGGGCCTCATCCGCCTGCTGGAATTGCGGCCCGACCTGAGCCAGCCGCCACCGGGAACGATTGCCGCGCTTGCCGCGCGCGCCACCTCACGTCAGTCGGTCAAGGCTGCCACCGATTCCCTGGACTTCCTGCGGCTGGCCGTCCTGGATGCACTACTGGTCCTGCACGCCGACACCCACCCGGTCCCGGTGTCCGAGGTGAGCGAACTGTTGGGTGAGCGCGTCGGCTCCGGCGACGTGGCCGCCGCACTGGAAGACCTGCGCGAGCGGGCCCTGGTGTGGGGCGAGGCCGCCGTCCGGGTGGCGCCCGAGGTGGCGTCGGGCCTGCCCTGGTTCGTCGGTCAGGCCGCCGTGGAGACCTCTGAGCGCAGCGCCGACGAGATCGCCGAACTGCTCGGCGGGCTCGACGAGGCCCAGAGCGATCTGCTGGCCCGGCTGCTGGAGGGCTCACCCATGGGCCGCACCCGCGACGCGGCACCCGACACCCCGCCCGACCGGCCGGTGCCGCGGCTCGTGGAGGCCGGACTGTTGCGCCGGATCGACGACGAGACGGTGATCCTGCCCCGGGTCGTCGGCCAGGTGATGCGCGGCGAGGCACCCGGCCCGGTGGAGTTGACCACGCCAGCACTCCAGACGACGTCGACGACGCCTGCCGATGTGGACGCGGTGGCCGCCGGTGCGGCCATCGACCTGCTGCGTGAGATCGACCTGATCATCGAAACCCTGGGCAGCACACCGGTTCCCGAGTTGCGCAACGGCGGGCTCGGGGTGCGTGACGTCAAGCGGTTGGCCAAGACCACCGGCGTCGAGGAACCGCGCCTCGGCCTTCTCCTGGAACTGGCGGCGGGCGGGGGGCTGATCGCGGCGGGGATGCCCGATCCGGATCCGGGTGACGGGACCGGGCCCTACTGGGCACCGACGGTGGCCGCGGACCGGTTCATCGAATCCCCCACTGCCGTGCGCTGGCACCTGCTGGCCGCGACGTGGCTGGACCTGCCGGCCCGGCCCGCCCTGATCGGCAGCCGCGGCCCGGACAACAAACCCTTTGCCGCACTGTCGGATTCGCTGTACTCGACCGCGGCTCCGCTGGACCGCCGGCTGATGCTGAGCGTGCTGGCCGAACTGGCTCCGGGCACCGGAGTCGACGGCGCCGAGGCCGCCCGGGCGATGGGCTGGCGACGGCCCCGCTGGGCCGCGCGTCTGCAGCCGGCCACCGTCAGCGGGCTGCTCGCCGAGGCTCATTCGCTGGGCATGGTGGGTCGCGGCGCGATCAGCACGCCCGCCCGCGGTCTGCTGGCCGGCGACCCCGACGAGGACGTGCTGGCCGCGATGGCCAAGGTGCTGCCCAAACCGCTCGACCATTTCCTGCTGCAGGCCGATCTCACGGTGATCGTGCCCGGCCCGCTGGAGCGGGATCTGGCCGAGCACCTGGCCGAGGTCGCCACCGTCGAATCGGCGGGCGCGGCGATGGTCTACCGGATCAGCGAACCGTCCATCCGGCGCGCACTCGATGCCGGCCGGACCGCCAGCGAGTTGCACGCCCTGTTCGAGAAACACTCGAAAACCCCGGTGCCGCAAGGGTTGACGTATCTCATCGACGACGTAGCGCGCCGCCACGGTCAGCTGCGCGTCGGGATGGCCACGTCGTTCCTGCGGTGCGAAGATCCCGCGCTGCTGACCCAGGCGATCGCCTCGCCGGGCACCGACCGCCTCGAGCTGCGACTGCTGGCCCCGACGGTGGCGGTGTCGCAGGCACCGATCGCCGACGTGCTCACCGTGCTGCGTGAGGCCGGGTTCGCACCCGCCGCCGAGGACTCCACGGGCACCGTCGTCGACATCAGGGCCCGTGGCGCGCGCGTCGTCGCACCGACCCGGCGCCGCGTCTACCGCCCGCCCACCCCGCCGACCGCCCAGACCCTCGGCGCGATCGTCGCGGTGCTGCGCAAGGTGGCCTCTGGACCGTTCGCCAGCGTGCGCCTGGACCCGGCGATGGCCATCACCCAATTGCAGGACGCCGCGATCAACCAGACCTCTGTGCTGATCGGCTACGTCGACCCCGCCGGGGTGGCAACCCAGCGGGTGGTCTCCCCCATCAACGTGCGCGGCGGCCAGCTGACCGCGTTCGATCCGGCCGCCGGACGCGTCCGCGAGTTCGCCATCCATCGCGTCACGTCCGTGGTCTCGGCGGACACCGATTAGCAGGTCTCGAGACTGCTCTCAGGGACATGATCACCACCGATCTTGTCCCTCACTTCAGTCTCGGCGGGCTGCGCGGCGCGCGGCCGGGCCGAGCCATTCGGAATAATGGACGAAATGACTGACGGCCCGCTGATTGTGCAGTCCGACAAAACGGTGCTGCTCGAGGTCGACCACGAGCAGGCCGGGGCGGCCCGCGCCGCCATCGCGCCGTTCGCCGAACTCGAACGCGCCCCCGAGCACGTGCACACCTACCGCATCACCCCACTGGCGCTGTGGAACGCCCGCGCGGCCGGACACGACGCCGAGCAGGTGGTCGATGCCCTGGTCAGCTTCTCGCGTTACCCGGTGCCGCAGCCGCTGCTGGTCGACATCGTCGACACCATGGGCCGCTACGGACGTCTGCAGCTGGTGAAGAGTCCCGTGCACGGCCTGATCCTGGTGAGCCTGGATCGCGCGGTGCTCACGGAGGTGCTGCGACACAAGAAGATCGCCCCCATGCTGGGCGCGCGCATCGACGACGACACCGTGATCGTGCACAACAGCGAGCGCGGCCACATCAAGCAGATGCTGCTCAAGATCGGCTGGCCGGCCGAGGACCTCGCCGGCTACGTCGACGGTGAGGCCCATCCGATCGAACTGGCCCAGGACGGCTGGGAACTGCGCGACTACCAGCAGATGGCGACCGACTCGTTCTGGGCCGGGGGCTCCGGCGTGGTGGTGCTGCCCTGCGGCGCCGGTAAAACCCTGGTCGGCGCGGCCGCGATGGCCAAGGCCGGCGCGACGACGCTGATCCTGGTCACCAACACCGTGGCCGGACGGCAGTGGAAGCGCGAACTGGTGGCCCGTACCTCCCTGACCGAGGACGAGATCGGCGAGTACTCGGGCGAGAAGAAGGAGATCCGGCCGGTCACCATCGCGACGTACCAGGTGATCACCCGCCGGACCAAGGGCGAGTACAAGCATCTGGAGCTGTTCGACAGCCGCGACTGGGGGCTGATCATCTACGACGAGGTTCATCTGCTGCCGGCCCCGGTATTCCGGATGACCGCCGATCTGCAGTCCCGGCGGCGGCTGGGGCTGACGGCGACGCTGATCCGCGAGGACGGCCGCGAGGGTGACGTGTTCTCACTGATCGGGCCCAAGCGCTACGACGCACCCTGGAAGGACATCGAGGCCCAGGGCTGGATCGCCCCCGCGGAATGCGTCGAGGTGCGGGTGACGATGACCGACAACGAGCGAATGCTCTACGCCACCGCCGAGCCCGAGGAACGCTACAAGCTGTGCTCGACAGTGCACACCAAGATCGCGGTGGTGCGCTCGATCCTGGAACGCCACCCCGGCGAGCCGACGCTGGTGATCGGCGCCTACCTGGATCAGCTGGAGGAGCTGGGCCAGGAACTGGACGCCCCGGTGATCCAGGGGTCGACGAAGAACGCCGAACGCGAGGCCCTGTTCGACGCGTTCCGCCGCGGCGAGATCTCCACGCTGGTGGTCAGCAAGGTGGCGAACTTCTCCATCGACCTGCCGGAAGCGTCTGTCGCCGTTCAGGTTTCAGGCACCTTCGGCTCCCGCCAGGAAGAGGCGCAGCGTTTGGGCCGGCTGTTGCGACCCAAGGCCAGCGGCGGCGGTGCGGTGTTCTACTCCGTGGTCTCGCGCGATTCGTTGGACGCCGAGTACGCCGCCCACCGGCAACGCTTCCTGGCCGAGCAGGGCTACGGCTACGTCATCAAGGACGCCGACGACCTGTTGGGCCCCGCGATATGACAGTGCGGCGGGTGATGCCCGTGCTCACGGTGTCCGACGCCGAGGCGACCGCCGCCGTGTACACCCGGACGCTCGGGTTGGCCGAGGTGATGAACCACGGCTGGATCATCACCCTGGCCGATGCCGAGCGTCGCCATCAGGTGAGCCTGATGACGAAGGACGCCACCGCACCGGTGAATCCGTCGGTTTCGATCGAGGTCGACGATGTCGACTCCACGTATGCGGCCGTGGTCGAGGCGGGGCTGGAGATCGTGCATCGCCTGAGCGACGAGGAGTGGGGTGTCCGGCGGTTCTTCTTCGCCGACGGGGCGGGCAACGTGGTCAATGTGCTGAGCCATCGCTGACACGCAGCACCAGTCTCAGGTGTGCGGCCCCATGGCCTTGACGACGGTCAGCAGCACCACCGAATCCTCGAGTGCATGCAGGCTGTGCCGGGTCCGCGGGATAACGATGTGATCGCCGGGCGAACCTTCCCAGCTGGCCTCGGAGTTGGCCAGCTTCACCCTGCCCTCGATCACCTGCAGCGTGGCTTCGCCCGGGCTCTCATGCTCGTCGAGTCCGTTTCCCTCGGTCAGCGCGATCAGGGTCTGGCGCAGCTGGTGTTCATGGCCGCCGTAGACCGTGTGCGCACTGCGTCCGCTGCTGGCCGTGCGGGCTGAGGCCAACTGCTGACGTGCAATCGCGGTGAGCGAGATCTTCTCCATACCCTCAGATCGTGCCACCTCCGGCGGCCGCTCACGGCGAATCCACGGCGGCCCCGGAGGAAGCCCGGATGAATCAGGCGCGGCGAATCTCAGGTGGCCGTGACGTCATTGATGTCGATTGTCACGGTGACCATGTCGCGCAGCGGTTGCCCGGCATCGTCGCGGACGTAGACGATGCGGTTCATCGGCAACACGATGCCGTCGACCATCAGATGGTTACGGGAGTAGTGCGCGGCCGGTGAATCGGCGGCGATATCCACGTCGTAGTCGCGGCGGCGGATCAGTCCGTCCGAATCGACATAGAGGGTTTGATCGGCGCTGTGCGTGGCGATGCCGTCGGGATAACGCACACCCAGTCGGCGCCAGGTCTCCCCGTCCTCGCGCCATTCGCCGAGTTCCTCGGTGTGGACACCGGGGAACGTCAGAGAGTACGGCTCGGACAGGTAGGTCCACATCGCATAGCCGGCGAAATAGGCCAGTTGAAGGTGCGTCCACGGTGTCTCGAGTGTGTGCCCGGCGAAAGATTCGCGAGGCGACGTCAGAGTCTCTACGACCCTCGGCGACTCCTCCTCGGTTTCGATCAGCACCTGCTGTGGGCTGTACGACGAGCGGAAACCCGGGCGTGGCAGCGGGCTGTGCCAGGCATGTTGCTCTTTGGGGCGGATCTCGACGATCGAGTCGTCGAGGATGCCGTCGACACCCTTGAGCTTCCACAGACCGCCTCCGATGATCTGGTGAATGCGGATGGAGTCGATCTCCTTCCAGCGATCCAATCCCCCGTGGGCGGCGATGACTTCGTCGAGCAGTTTCATTTCTGTTCAGCTCCTTTGATGATCGGGCGGGGTGAGTTTCGGTTACGCCGCATCGAGGAAGGCGGCGGTGCCGGTAGCGAACTCCTCGTTCCCATGTCGGTTCCTCCGTTGCGCCGATTCGATGGACTTCTCCACCGTGGCGCGACCGTGAACCGGCTGGGGACACCCCGCCGAGCCGCGGCAGGGGCAGGCTGAGCGGCTACCCGGAGCGGAGCTCGTCGAGTGCCCGCGCCGAGTCGCTCCCGGGGTCCGCCCGGAAGATGATCAGGTGCTGCCCACCTGAGTGGGGTACATGCAGGCGATTGCGGTGCAGGTACAGCTCACCCACCCGCGGATGACGCACATGGGTGATCCCCGGCCGGTACCCGACATCGGCGCGCGCCCACAGCTCACGGAATCGCTCACTGACAGATGACAGTTCGTCGATCATCTGACGCAGCCGCGGGTCGTCGGGATAGCTGCCCGCGACCTCGCGTAACCCACTGACCGCGATGTCGGTTGCCTCATCCCAATCCACGAAGAAGTCGCGCGCAGCCGGCTCGAGCAGCCGCCATCTCAAGAAATTCTCTCCGGGCCGGAACGCCGGCGCGAGGGCTCTGGCAACCGGATTTGCCGCCAGTACATCCTGATACCTGTTCGCGACGATCGCCGGCATCGGGAACTGATCGATCAGCTCGTCCAGCCCGTCGACGGCTTTCTCCAGATCACCTTGCTCCCAATGAGTTCCGGTCTGGCCGGCGAGCTGGTGGAGATACTCGGTGCCCTTGATGTCCAATTGCAGTGCCCGCGCGAGCGCTTCGAGCACCTGCGCGGACGGATTCTTGTCACGGCCCTGCTCGAGCCGCAGGTAGTAATCGGAACTGATGCCGGCCAACAAAGCCAGCTCCTCGCGGCGCAGCCCGGCAACCCGCCGGCGCGCACCGCCGAGCAGGCCGACGTCCTCTGGACGGATCTGCTCGCGCCGCGACCGAAGGTAATCGCCGAGGGCATTGTTCTTCGCCGCCACCTGTTGAGCGTAAGCCTGTCCCTGCCGATACCAGGATCAACGTGGCGTTCCCACCCGGTCTCCGTCGGTCGCAGGGTGGAGCCATGGTTGAACGACACGACATCGAGTTCGCCGGCGAAGGCGCTGTGACGCTGCGCGGATGGCTGTTCCAGCCGGATGGACCGGGCCCGCATCCGGGCATCACCATGGCGCACGGATTCGCCGGGGTGAAGGAGCACGGCCTGGAGCGGTTCGCCCGCTTCTTCGCCGAGGCGGGGTTCGTGGTGCTGGTGCATGACCACCGAGGTTTCGGCGCCAGCGACGGTGCGCCCCGCTTCGACGTCGACCCCTGGGCGCAGATCGCGGACTGGCGGCGAGCCATCTCCTTCCTGGAGAGCCGGCCGGACGTCGACCCGGAACGGATCGGACTGTGGGGCACGAGCTACGCGGGCGGGCACGCCATCGTGCTCGGTGCAACCGATCGCAGATTGCGGGCAGTCGTCGCGCAGGTGCCCACCATCAGCGGCTACCAGCAGAGCCTGCGCCGCGTGCCGCCCGATCAGGTCGCAAATCTGCAAGCCGGGTTCATCGAGGACGACCGGGCCCAATTCCGCGGCGAGCCGCCGGCGCTGCAGGCGGTGGTGGGCAGCGATCCCGCGATCCCGGCCGCCTACCGATCCGCCGATGCCATTGCGTTCTACACCCAGCCGACCACGCCGGAGAACGTGTGGCACAACAGCATGACGGTCCGCTCGTCACGCGCAGCACGGATGTACGAGCCGGGCACCTGGATCGACAGGGTCTCCCCCACGCCGCTGCTGATGATCGTCGGCCTGCAGGACACCGTCACCGTCACCGATCTGTCGCTGACCGCCTATGAGCGGGCACTGGAACCCAAGAAACTCGTGACCATTCCCGGCGGGCACTTCGACCCCTACCTCGGCAAGTTCGACCAGGCCGCGGGTGCGGCCCGGGACTGGTTCACCCAACACCTCACCAAATCCGAATTGTGAAGGGAAACACCATGACCACACTGCGCTATGAGGTAATGGTCCACGACGGCCTGCCCCGCCATCGCGAACAGCGACTGCCCGACGGCAGCCCCATCGTGTCCTCACCGGTGGCCTCCACCCTCGTCGTGGGTGAGCACGATGCCGTGCTCGTAGACCCGCCATTTACTCACGATCAGATACGTCGTACCGCCGAGTGGATCGAGAAATCCGGCAGGACACTGAAATACGTCTACGCCACCCACGGTCACGGCGATCACTGGTTCGGCACCGACGCGCTGCTGCGACAGTTCCCGGACGCGGTCGCCTACGCCACCGAGGGCACCATCGCGAAGATGCACGAGCAGGCCGTCGAAGGCCGTGCCCAGATGTGGGACGTCGACTTCCCTGGTCAGATCCCCCCGAGCCCGGTTGTCTACCAACCTGTTCCGAACGACGGACTGTTGTTGGAAGGCGAACACCTGGTGCCCATCGAGGTCGGGCACACCGACACCGACGACACCACGGTGCTGTACGTACCGTCGATCGGGCTGGTGGTGGCCGGCGACGTCGCCTACAACGGCGTGCACCAGTACCTGCTGGAAAGTGACCACGGCGGGATCAAGTCCTGGCTGCAGGCGCTCAACACGATCTCGGCATTACAGCCTCGCGCCGTGGTGGCCGGGCACAAGAACAAGGATCTCCCCGACGATCCGGCAATCCTCGCCGAGACCCGCGACTATCTGCTCGACGCTCAGCGGCTGATCGCCGGAAAGCCCAGTCCTCACGAATTTTTCGACTACATGACCCGGCTCTACCCGGACCGGCTCAACGTCGGCCCGGTCTGGTACAGCGCCGTAGCCCTGCTGTCCTGAAAGGAATCCTGAAATGATCATCGATGCGGACGACCTCGACCCCACATCCAGCTACAAGCTTCTCATCGGCAGCATCCTGCCCCGTGCGATCGCCTGGGTCAGCACCAGTTCGGCCGAGGGCGTGGGCAACATCGCGCCGGTCTCGTTCTTCACCGTCGTCGGCCGGATGCCCCCGATCCTGTCCATCTCGCTGCAGCCGCGCTCTGATGGCGTCACGCTCAAGGACACCTTCGTCAACATCCGTGACACCGGCGAGTTCGTGGTCAATGTCGCCACAATCGCTCAGGCCGACGCCGTACACCGATCCGCTTTCGAATTCGACTCCGGGGTAGATGAATTCGATGCGCTGGGGCTGACCAAGGCGCCATCGGAGACCATCTCGGCGCCTCGCATCGCGGACTCACCGATCTCGTTCGAGTGCGTCGTGGACCGCATCATCCCGATGCCGCCGCTGCCCGACCACGTGGTGTGGGGCCGGGTGACGCGCATCCACGTGCGCGACGACCTGTACCTGTCACGCGGGCGCATCGACGTCGGCGCGCTCAACGCATTCGGCCGCCTGGCGGGCGAGTACACAATGGTCGACAACATCTTCACCACCCCGCTGCCAGAGGGCCTTGCCGAAACGTTGGCGGTCCAGCGCGCCGAGCGGTTGGACGGCAACGCAACTGACTTCTCACCCATCGACACCGCCGCATGGTCACCGTCCGGCGCGACGAAGGCGGCCGCGAAATGAGCACCGTGCTTCTCATCCACGGCTTTCTCGATGACGTCAACGTCTGGGACGACCTCGTGTCCGCACTACCCGACGACGTGCACGTCATCCGTTATCAGCTGCCGGGCTTCGGCGCTCGTGCCGCCGACCCGGAGCTGACCTTGCGAGCGCTGGCTGCCGAGGCCGGCCGGCTCCTCAACGGCGTCGACTCAGATGTCATCGTTGTCGGGCAGAGCCTGGGCACCCAGGTTGCCGAACTGGTCGCCGCCGGTCACGCCGGGAAGGTCACCGGGCTGGTCTTGCTCACGCCGGTCCCGTTGGGCGGCACCCGGCTTCCCGCCGACGCCCTTGCGCCGTTCCGGGCGTTGGGCGGCGATCCCGCCGCACAGCGCGCGGCCCGGTCCAACCTGTCCCCGGCCCTTACCGACGACCAGCTCGACCGATTGACCCGCGCCGGAGAGTCGGCACGACCGGACGTGGTGAGCCGTTATGTGGACGTCTGGAATGACGGCGTGCCGGACGCATCGTCGATCAGTGATTACACCGGACCCGTACTGGTGATCCGGGGCAGCGAGGACACCTTCGTCACCGCCGACCTCGTCGCGACGATCACCCCGCGCTTCCCGCAGGCCCGTGAACGGGTGATCGACGGCGGCGGGCACTGGGTTCATATCGAGTTCGCCGACCAGGTCGCAGCCGCCATCGTGGCGTTCGCCGACGAGATCGCCGGTGGTGCGACTGCCGCGGGCTGGCGTCAGGCGTTCGCCGAGCAGTCGCGGGCGAGCTTCGCCGACACCTTCGCCGATGACGTGGTGCTCGACGCCACGACCCTCGTCGAACCTGTCGCCGGTCGGGAAGCCGTCGCGACCGTGCTCGGCGTCGCGAGCTCGATCTACGAGACGCTGGAGTTCACGGCCGAGACCACAGATGGCCCGACCAGCTACGTCCAATGGCGGGCAACGGCTTTCGGTGGGATGGCGATCCGGGGTATCACGATCCTGGAACGTGATGCCGAGGGACGCATCGTCTCCGCCGCGATCCACCACCGGCCGCTGGGCGCCGTTCTGCGGTTCTCCGCCGAGATCCGTGACCGCCTCGCCGGGGCGATCCCGTCAACACATTTCCTCAAGGAGGCATGATGAGCGCGCTGACGCACCGGGTTTTTGTCACCGGCCAGATTCCGCAGTCGGGCCGCGGCCCACTGCCCGACGGCAGCCGGCGGATGTGGTCGCCGATCTCGTCGACGCTGATCGCAGGTTCCCGGGACGCTGTGCTCGTCGATCCGCCCCTGACCACCGCGCAGGCGGCCGAGGTCGGCGACTGGGTCGAGGCGTCCGGCCGACGACTGACCGGGATCTACATCACGCACGGTCACGGCGACCACTGGTTCGGCGCAATCCCGCTGCTGAGGCGGTGCCCGGGCCTAGCGGTCTATGCCACGGCGGGCACAGCGGCGCACATGGCCGCGCAGAACTCGCCGGAGTTCCGGACCGGCTTCTGGGACAAGGTGTTTCCCGGCGAGCTGCCGACCGGAGATGTCGAGGTCGGCATCGTCGACGAAGCCGGGTTCGAACTCGAAGGCGAGCAACTACGTCCCGTCGAGGTCGGGCACACCGACACCGACGCCACCACCATGCTGCACGTGCCGAGCGCCGGGCTCCTTGTCGCCGGCGACGTGGTCTACAACGGTGTGCATCTGTATCTCACGGAGTCGGGCGGCGTGAAGGGCGTTGACGAATGGCTCGCGGCACTGGACATTGCCGAGGCTCTGCGGCCGACGACGGTGATCGCCGGCCACAAGAATCCCGACGCGCCAGACGACCCGTCTCAGATCGACGCCACCCGTCGCTACCTCACCGATGCGCGCAATTTGGTCGAATCATCCGCCGGCGCAGACGATTTCTACGCCGGGATGCTGGCCCGGCACCCCGACCGGATCAATCCGGGTGCGCTGTGGGGTGCGGCGATCACCCTGTTCCCACCGAAGTGACGAGGATTGAGATGACCGATCTGCTTGCCGAAGTTCTCGACGCCCATGGTGGCCTGACCCGCTGGAACGAGTTTTCCCGGGTGGAGGCGACGATCGTGACCGGAGGCAAACTCTGGACGCTCAAAGGCCAGCCCCAGGACGACACTCCGCGCCGAATGACCGTCGCCCTGGATCGCCAGTGGGCCTCGGTCCAGCCGTTCGGTGCACCCGACCAGAAGACCGACTTCACCGCCGATCGCGTCGCCATCGAGAAGCTGGACGGCCGCATAGTGGCCGAGTTGCCCAGTCCGCGAGACTCGTTCGCCGGCCACGAACTCGAAACTCCGTGGAATCCACTGCAGCGCTCCTACTTCAACGGCTACGCACTGTGGACTTATCTGACCACACCATTCCTGCTGAGCCTGCCCGGCGTCACGGTCGACGAGATCGCACCCGTCGAGCACGACGGTGAGACGTGGCGTGGTCTGCGCGTCTCCTTTCCACCTCACATCGCCACCCACAGTCCGGTGCAGGAGTTCTACTTCGACGACCACCGGCTCATCAGGCGGCACGACTACCGGGTCGACGTGGCCGGCGGATTCTCGGCCGTCCAGTACGTCGACGACCTCGTCGACGTGGACGGCATCAAGGTTCCGACGAAACGTCGTGCGTACCGGTGCGATTCGGCCGGACAGCTCATGCCCGATGAGCTCATGGTCGCTATCGATCTGAGCGATATCCACTTCACTTGACACTCATGAGAACAGCTCGGGGTGCTGGGCGACATACTGGCCAACGGTGGTCGCGGGTTGCCCGGTGATCCGTTCGACCTCGTCGGTGGCCCGGTCGTAGCGCCCGGCTCGGTGCAGTTGCGCCATTGTGGCCAAGTGCTGTTCGAGGTGTGCGGGCAAGCCCAACGGCTTGATGACGGTTTCCATCCACGTTTCGTGCGCTATGTCGGAACCGTGTATCGGCCTTCCCAGCCCGAGCGTGTATTCGGCGGCCAGCCCGTCGATGTCCAGGCTTACCGGGCCGGTCAACTCGTACACGTCGCCGATGCGGTGATCAGGATCGAGAAGCACGGCGGCAACCACTCGTGCCACATCGTTGCTGGCGATCGGTGAGGTTCGACCGGTTCCGAGCGGGAGGGCCAACAGGTTTCGGTCACGAAGCGAAGGCGCCGCGAACGAGGTGAAGAGCGGGTTGTCCAGAAAGGCTGTCGGTCTGATGTGCACCACCGGTACGCCCGACCAGTTCAAGACGTGCTCGGCGAGGTAGTGCAATCGATGTTGACGAGACTCCCCGACACTGGTCGCCGTCATCTGGGAAACGGTCATCTGCGACATGTTCACGACCACCTCCAGGCGGCCGTATTCCAGTGCGGCATCGCAGACGATGACCGTGGCCTGCAGGTAGTCCGGGGACACACCCATCGAGAAGAACATCCGGTCGGCACCGGCCACCGCTTCGGCGACGTTCTGCGGGTCGGTCAGGTCACCGACCACGACTTCAGCCCCCATATCGCGTAGCGGGTCGGCACGGGCGTCATCGTGATGGACCACCGCGCGGACCCGGTGCCCGCGTTGGCGTAGAAGCTCGATCACCTGCCGGCTCACGCCGCCGGTGCCGCCACCTGCGCCCGTGACCAGATACAAGCGTTCAGCCATGTTCTACGGGGTGCCTTCCCAATGTTTGGCCAGCGGAGTTCCTGCGAAATGTTCGAGCATCAGTCGGGAGAAGCCCAGCAGCGCGCTACGCGGCCGGTGATTCACCACGATGTGTTGTGTCTGCCCGGCCGCATTGAATGTGACCTGCACGATCACGTAGGTGGGCACGCCCCGGACACTGCTGGAGTAGTCCTCGATGAATCTGTCTTCCCCGCACGGACCTGCGTAGGCGAATTGCTGGTCGTCGTAGTGCCTTCGCGCGGCATCCACGATGGCCCGCACCGACTCGGCACCGTGAGCGGTGCCGTCCATCGCGGCGGCCTCCAGCGTGACGTCCTCGGCCAGGTTGTCCAGCCACTCCGGGTAGTAGGGCTTTCCCATGTAGGTCATATCCGCCTCCAGCGAGCCTCGGCAGGGAGACGACCTGAGTATCCGCCAACGTCGGCCCAACTCGCTGCCTTCCAACGAAAATCCGTTCGACACAGCATTTTCGAAGGTCTCTCACAGACAGACCGGCCGAATCGGACGGTCAGATGTCAGCCGGCGGCGGGGTTCTCGAGGACCAGGGCGACGCCCTGCCCCGACCCGACGCACACGCCGACGACGCCGTAGCGGGCGTTGCGCTCGCGCAGTTCGGTGGCGAGCGTGAGCACATACCGCGTGCCGGTGGCACCGAATGGATGCCCGATCGCGACGGCGCCCCCGTTCGGAGTGAGCTTCTCGTCCGGGACGGTGAACCCGCCGAGCTGGTTGGGCAGTTCACGCAACACGCCGAGTGCCTGCGCGCTGAACGCCTCGTGGACCTCCCACACGTCGATCTGCTCGGGCGTCAACCCGGCCCGCTTGATGGCCAGCGGTATCGCCCAGGCCGGGGCGAGGCCCATTACCAGCGGGTCGATGCCGTACACGGCTGACGACACCACCCGGGCCAGCGGCCGGACCCCCAGTTCGGCCGCGCGTTCGCCCGACGCCAACAGCACGGCGCTGGCGCCGTCGGTCAGTGGCGTCGAGTTCGCTGCCGTCATCTGCTTGGTCCCGGGCTGCGGCGGCAGCTTGGCCAGCTGCTCGGCGGTGGTGTCGTCGCGGATGAACTCGTCGTGCTCGAATGTCCGCCCCGGCGTCTTCTTCGTCGCGGCGATCTCGACCGGCATGATCTCCTTGGCCAGCCGGCCTGAGTCCCTCGCCGCCTTGGCGTGCTGCTGGCTGCGCAGCGCGAAGGCGTCGATCTCCTCACGGGTGAGTCCGTAACGGTCGGCCACGTTCTGCGCGGTCTCGATCATGCCGATGTAGGCGTTGCGGGCCAGCAGCGCCGGGTTGGGCGGACCGCCGGCACCCGCCCACATGGTGTCGAGCAGGATCACCGGCCCACGGGGCGAGAACGGTGCGTCGCCCTTCATGTAGGCCCAGCCCGAACGTGACATGGACTCGACGCCGCATGCGATCCCGACACCCAGGTCACCGGCTCGGATCGCGTGCGCCACATTGATCGTGGCGCTCAGCGACGAGGCGCAGAACCGGTTGATGGTCGCCCCGGCGACGCTGTCCGGGAAGCCCGCGGCCAAGGCGGCCCACCGGCCGACGTCGCCCATGCCCTCGTGCGCGGGGTTGACGCAGCCGGCAACGATGTCCT
This sequence comes from Mycobacterium sp. NPDC004974, assembly GCF_053600815.1. NCBI lineage: Bacteria > Bacillati > Actinomycetota > Actinomycetes > Mycobacteriales > Mycobacteriaceae > Mycobacterium > Mycobacterium sp. NPDC004974. Next base: position 70,958 of record NZ_JBSGAQ010000007.1, read on the forward strand.
CGACCTGGTCCATCGGTACGCCGACGCGTTCGCACGCGCCCTTCATGGTCATTCCGAGAAGATCGTCGGCGCGGATGTGCGACAGCGAGCTGCCGTACCGGGCGAACGGTGTGCGAACACCGCCGAGCACAAATGCATCAGTCATGAGTGGCTCCCAGGGTCACCCGGAGCGTAACGCGCACGGAGGACATCGGGTCAGAAACGACTGGGAGGAAGCACCTCACAGCTACGAGCCATTCGGTCGTGGCAGGTCTGACCTGCGCCGCACACCATGGACCGATGCGCAATCACCCCTGGATGCACGTCGCGCGCACCGCCGCGATCCTGGCTGCCGCGATGGGGATCGGGCGTTTCGCATACACCCCGATCCTGCCGCTGATGACGGCGCATGCCGGGCTCAGCACCTCAGCGGCGGGCCATCTTGCCACCGCCAACTATGTCGGGTACCTCCTCGGCGCCGTCGCCGGCGCCGGCTCGCCGCGGCTCTCCCGTTCGATCACCGCATGCCGAGTGTCGCTCGTTGTGCTAGTGGTCAGCCTGGCGGCAATGTCGTTGACCGGCAATGCCTTCGGTTGGATGGCTCTCCGCGTGGTGGCCGGGGTGGCCAGCGCCCTGGTGTTCGTCATCGCCATCAATACGGTGCTGGATCATCTGCACGGTCATCCGCCGCACCTACCCGGCTGGGCATTCGGTGGTGTCGGCGTCGGCATCGCCTTGTCGGCCGCGCTGGTGTTCGGTCTGCCGGCGCAGAACGGGTGGAAGGCGGCGTGGTGGCTGGCCGCCGGACTCACCGCGGTGTTGGGTGCCGCCGCGTGGGGCCTGCGCCCGGCCCCGCCGGCTGAGGCATCGAAAGATACTGTCGGCAAGCGGAATACCACGCGCCGCCCGTTCGCCCTGCTGTTCGGCAGTTACACCCTCGAGGGCATCGGGTACATCATCGCGGGCACCTTTCTGGTGGCCGCCATCGCGCAGAACTCGCCGGGCCGGCTGGGCACCGGGGCGTGGCTCGTCGTCGGACTGGCGGCAATCCCCTCCGCCGCGGTGTGGGCACGGCTGAGCTCCCGCTACTCCCACCCCGTTCTACTCACCGGGGCACTGCTGTTGCAGGCAGGCGGAATCGGCCTGGCGTGCCTCGGAAACGGCTTTGCGGCGCTCATCGGCGCGGTCCTGTTCGGCGGCACATTCATCGGGATCAGCACGCCGGCACTGGCCGCCGGCCGGCTGCTGCAGTTCCCGGGAGCTGTCGCGCTGCTGACCGCCGGCTACTCCGTCGGCCAGATCATCGGACCGGTCGCGGTGTCACCGTTCGTGCACAACGGGTTTCGGACCGCCTTGGCGGCCGGGGCGGTCGTGGTGTTACTCGCCGCCTTCGCCGCGATCTCGATACGGGTCGTCAGCGGGCAGCCACGCTCCGGTGTCACCGATACCGAGGTCCCCGACACCGCGGGTGAACGCGTCGATCACGGCGCGCACAGCCGAACTGTCCTCATCGCGGCGCCAGACCAATGACCAGGTCCACAGCGGGACCGGCCCCAGCACCGGACGCCGGACCAGGTCCTTCGGCAATGGCGCGTCCTGCCCCTTGGGGTTGTTGAGCACCGGCCGCCGCAATTCCCGGACGTGCTCGAAGAAGGTCGGCCCCGTCACGCCGCCGTCGTCGGTGCGCATGACGCGCGCCCCGGTGTCGGCCGCGAACTGCTCGCCGTACCGGTTCCACGAGGACCAGCTGGCGGCGTCGGCATCCACCAGCACCAGGACGTCGGCGGCTTTCACCGGCGTATCGTCCCGCCCCGCGGACAGGGCGTACAACCGGTCGACGCCCATCAGGCGGGCGTCGAGTCCCAACGCATCGAGGTCGGGGGTCTGCACCCAGCAGATCGCGAGGTCCAGGCTGCCGTCGGCGACGCGGGCCGCCTGGGTGTGCGACGGCATCACCCAGGTGTCCACCCGCAGCTGCGCCAGTCCGGCCGCGCGCTCCGCCAGATCACCCGGACACCAGTTCACGTACCCGACCCGCACCGGTTCCTTCGTCGCCATCCCCGCTGCGCTCCTGCGCAATTCGTCGGCCTGCTGAATCAGGGCCCGAGCGCCGGGCAGCAGTGCGGTCCCGGCCGCAGTCAGTGCCACCGAGCGCCGGTCACGGTCGAACAGCTGCACCTTGAGGTCACGTTCCAGCGCCTTGATCTGCTGGGACAGCGACGGGCCGGCGATCCGCAGGCGCTCTGCCGCGCGTCCGAAATTCAGCTCCTCGGCGACGGTCACGAAGTACCGCAACTGGCGCAGTTCCACCGAACGAGCGTATTAGGCGGAACCTCGCAGCAACGAGCTATCCCGTCACATCGGCCGGACATCACCGGTCCGGCGAATGCGTTGAGGTGTGCATCCGACCAGCTCCAAGACAAGGAGACCACCCTCATGAGCACCACACCACACGTCGCAGTCATCACCGGCGCCTCCCAGGGCATCGGCGAAGCCCTGGTGGCGGGCTACCGCAAGCTGGGCTACGCCGTCGTCGCCAACTCCCGCAACATCGGTGAGAGCGACGACCCGATGGTGCTGACCGTGCCGGGCGACATCGGCCGACCGGGCGTAGGCAAGCACGTGATCGACGCCGCCGTCGAGCGCTTCGGCCGGGTCGACACCGTCGTGAACAATGCCGGCATCTTCATCGCCAAGCCCTTCACCGACTACACCGACGAGGACTACGACGCCGTCACCGGAGTCAATCAGCGCGGCTTCTTCGAACTGACCCGCGCCGGAATCGCCGCGATCGAATCCCACGGCGAAGGCGGACACGTGGTCACCATCTCCACGAGCCTCGTCGACCACGCCAACTCCCAAGTGCCCTCGGTGCTGGCGTCCCTGACCAAGGGCGGGCTGAACGCCGCAACCAAGGCGCTGGCAGTCGAGTACGCGTCGCGGGGCATCCGGTCCAACGCCGTCGCACTGGGCATCATCCGCACCCCGATGCACTCGCCCGAGACCCACGAATTCCTCTCGGCGCTGCATCCCGTCGGCCGCATGGGCGACATCGACGATGTGGTCGACGCGGTGCTGTACTTGGAGCGGGCCGGGTTCGTCACCGGTGAGATCCTGCACGTCGACGGAGGTCAAAGTGCCGGACACTGATCGGGTGTCAGCCGTGCCCGGCTGAGGGCAACTCCCAGCACCACCGAACGAGCCGCGCAGATTAAATCACCCGGAGTGAATCCCCGTCGTAGCCGAACCGGGACCGCAGTTGGACCAGCAGACGCTCCGCCTCGGCGATGCGCGCGTGCATCCGGACCAGCGCTTCCGGCACGGGCGCGTCGGCCACCCGGCTGCGTTCCCGAAGGCGTCGCCACCGGAGTTCGGCGGCCGCGAGATGGTCTCGCAGCTCGGCGATTTCGCCGACCAGAATGTCCTCGAACAGCCGCGATTGTGCGACGTCAGCGCTGTGCGCGGGCCTGGAACAGGCAACCGGGGCGGCCGCGCGGGAAACCACGCGCGGCAAGGGATTGCACACCGCGGCCGTATCGGCCCCGACTGTCGAGGCAGAGATGCTCCCGCTCCCGAACTCCCGTGATATCAACGTCACGAGGGGATCATGGAGCAGCTCGCGATTCAAAGCCACCGCACATGTTTCACCTGGAATACCGCCTCTGGTCACCTACCGGTTACCCGATGTACGTTTGACGGCCTTTGCGCGCGGGCGGCGTCCGTGGTCGGTACGCCTAGCTGAGCGCGGGGATGACCTTCTGCTCGAACAGTTCGATACCGGACCGGTCGTAGGCGGCCTCCGGGAAGTACAGAATCGCGTACTCACACCCGAGGTCGCGCATCCTCTGGAGCTTCTCGATGACCTGTTCGGGTGTACCGCTTGCCGATTCGGGGGCGGTGACGTTGGCGAGCATGGCATCGACGGTCGCCTCACCGGCCACCGGCACCTGCCGTGCCCGCAACCGCGCGACCCGCTCGGCGACGTCGGCTTCGGAGTCGCCGATGACGGCGTTGAAGTTGGCCGATCTCACGATCGCGCCGTAGTCGGTTCCCACGTCGCGGCAGTGGTCGGCCAACACCTGTGACTTGTGGGCAAAGCCCGCCGGCTCAGAGGTGAAGTTGGTGTACTGCGCATACTTGGCGGCGATACGCAGCGTCACCTTTTCGCCGCCGCCGGCGATCCACAACGGGATGCCACTGTCCTGCAAAGGCTTCGGAGCGACGATCGCACCGTCGACCTGGTAGTGCCTGCCCTCGAAGCTGACCCGCCCGTCGCGCCAGGCGTCACGCATGATCTGGACGCCCTCGTCGAGCCGGCCCAGCCGCACCCCGGCCGACGGGAAACCGTAGCCGTAGGCCCGCCATTCGTGCTCGTACCAACCGCCGCCGATGCCCATCTGCACCCGGCCGCCCGAGATGATGTCGGTGGTGGCGGCGATCTTGGCCAGGTAGACCGGATTGCGGTAGCTCATCGCGGTACACATCTGGCCGAGCTTGATCCGCGACGTCGTCGCGGCATACGCCGCCATCAGCGACCACGCCTCGTGGGTGGCCTCGTCGGTCGGCACCGGAACGGTGTGGAAGTGGTCATAAACCCACAGCGAGTCCCAGGTGCCTGCGTCGGCGTAGGTCGCCAGGTCACGCATCACCTGCCACTGGCTTTCGATGGGAATGTCGACGAGGTCAAGGCGCCAGCCCTGCGGGATGAAGAGTCCGAAGCGCATGAATGCCGACTCTACGACGCCGACGCGTGTCGTGGCACGGCGCTAGCCTGAGTTTTATGGCCCTTTCCAAAGAAGAACGCGAACAGTTTCTGGCCGAGCCGCACATCGCCGCCCTCTCGGTGTACGCGGGCGACAAGCGCGGTCCGCTGACCGTCCCGATCTGGTACCAGTACAGCCCTGGTGGGGAACCGTGGGTCCTGACCGGGGTGGGATCACGCAAGCACCGGCTGATCGAGGCGGCCGGGCACGCGACGCTGATGGTCGAGCGGCTGGAACCGACGGTGCGTTACGTCGCGGTCGACGGTGCGGTCTCCCGCATCGAACCGGGCACCGATGAGCAGCTCGTCGAGATGACCAAGCGCTACCTGGCTCCCGAGAAGGTGGAGCCGTATCTGGAGTTCGCCCGCAGTGAGCACGGTGAGAGCGTCGCGGTGTTCTTCAAGCCTGAGCACTGGCTGTCCTCTGACCTGGGGGCGCTGTGACGCCATGAGCTCGCGCCAACGGGTGTTCCGGTGGCTCTACCGGCTCGGGGTCACGCCCTGGGACGGCCACCCGTTGGCGCACAGCCTGACCGATCTGGTCGAGAGAACATCGTTGCCCCCCGGGACCGCGCTCGATCTGGGCTGCGGGACCGGGGACAACGCGGTGTACCTGGCCCGACACGGCTGGCGGGTCACCGGTGTGGACTATGTGGCCAAACCGCTGAAGAAGGCTCGCAGGAAGGCCGGCGGAATGCCCGTGTTCTTCGCAAAAGCCGATGTGACACAACTGAGTTCGTCTGGCATCGGCGCAGGGTTCGACCTCATCATCGACAGCGGCTGCCTGCACGGCATGAACGCCGCCGACCGCGATGCCTACGTCCGGGAAGTCAGCGCGGTAGCCGTCCCCGGTACACAACTGCTGATCGTGGCGTTCATCCCGGGAGCGTCGATGGGCGTACCCGGCATCGGGTTCGATGAGGTTCAACGACGTTTCAGCGACGGCTGGACGTTGCTGTCCAGCGGGGATGAGCCCTCGATGGACCAGAACGGCACCCACCGGGCGCGGCATTATCTGTTCGCACGTTCGGCATAGATGTGGTCCGAGCACTGAGATAACCCGACCGTCGTCGAATCACGTTACGGTGCAGTGCAGTTGGCCCGCCGGATCTGCGCTACGGCTCGAACACCAGCAACGGCTTGCCTCCGTGCTCGGGAGCTTCGGCCAGATGGACAGCATCGCTGAACTTTTCGACCGGAATCGGCTGGCCCTCCGGAACCCGCAGGGCCCCGCCGGCGGCGAGTTGGACCGTCCGGTCGATCGTCGCGGCCATCCGGTCTTTCGGGGTCTCGGTGAACCAGCGGAACAGCCAGAACCCCCGAACGGACTTGGTTTCGTAGATCAGTGAACGCGCGAAAATCGGGATGGTGAGTTTGGCGGGGTCGGTCTGGCGGTGCGTGGACAGTGCACCGTAGACGACCAGCTCGCCGTGCGGTGCCAGAGCCCGCGACACGTCCGCACCCACCTGACCGCTGACACAGTCGATCGCTTTGGACACCCCACCCTCGCCCGCTATGTCGGCCACGCGCTCACGCAGGTCCTCGTCCTCGGTGCAGATCACCGCGGTGCCACCCAACGCGAGAATGTCCTCGACGGCGGATCGACGCCGCACCACATTGAGGGTCTTGAAGCCGACGTGTGTCCCGAGTTGGATGACCAACTGACCAACGGTTGATCCGGCCGCCGTCTGCAGCAGCCATTCACCCGGCCGGACGTCGAGCACGTCACTGGTCAAGATCACGGCGGTGAGCGGATTGCTGAGAAGCTGCGCGGCCGTGGACGTGCTCAGGCTCGCGGGAATTGGCAACACCCGCTCGGCATCGGCAACGATGTACTCCTGCCACGTGCCGGTGACCCCGATCGTCACGACACGTTGCCCGACGGTCAGACCTTCTGTGTCGCTGCCGATTTCGTCGATCTCACCGACAGATTCGATGCCGGGTACCGCCGGGAACTCCGGGGTGAATCCGTATCGGCCGCGGATCGTGTGCAGATCGCTGGCCTCGACAGGCACCGCGGCCACCCGGATCCGAACTTGGCCGGGACCGGGCTTCGGAATTGGGCGGGCCTGTAGACGCAGCACCTCGGACGGTTCGCCGACCGTCTCGGCGACGACAGACCGCATCGTTGCCATCATCCTGCTGCTCCTTCAGTCGGATCCCGATCTCGGGGTGGTTCGGTGTCCAGAGCGTCATCCCCAACTCATGATGCTGCCACCATGACGGCGTTGTCGGTGCAAGGAAAGCGACGACGCCCTGGCCTCGCGCAATGACTACCGCGACGGCGCTACGGATCGCCGCTCAGCTCTGGACGGCCTCGCGAGCCTCGATCGCCTTGACGCTGCTACTGAACGCCTTGGCCAGCGAGCGCTTTCCCACTGTGCCGAGAACTCCCGCGACAATTCGTCCTCTGAGATTCTTGCCCTCGCGCACGAGGACAGCGTCGATCTGAGTCGTGCCGTCAGGTTGTGGTGTCAGCGTGTAGGTATGACCCGAAGCGCCACCGAACAGATTGGAGTCGATGGTGGTGAGCTTCACGTACTGCGGATGCGACCAGTCGTAATGCAGACGTTCCCAGATACCGCCCGAGCCCTCCGTTACGTCAGCCTCATGGAGCCCCAGGCTGTGCACCTTCAGGTAGCCATCGGCGCTGTTCTTGAAGAGCTTCGATCGACCGGGCCCGAAATCGGTGAGCCCGGCGATGAACTGTTCGGGTGTTGCGGTGGTTGTCTCGTGGAAACGGATGATGGCCATTTCGGGGTCCTCTCAACAGGAGTTGGTTATCGATGGACCCAATAACCACACGGCATCCGTCGCCGATTCCGCCGATCGAGCCGCCAGCCCGTCCCTGTCATTACTGGTACCCGCAGGGACAGTTTGAGATCGGCCGGCCGGGCCGTGTCCAGACCGGGCTATTGAACGTTGTAGAACGATTCGACGTTCTCCCGCAACTTCAGGTAGAGCGGTGGAGCCGCATAGGGATCGGTGATGACCTCGATATAGGACGCGCTGTCGGACCGCTCAGCGGCGGCAAGTGCGTCATCGAGCTCGCCGCATGTCGTGACACGCGCGGTGAACCAACCCTCGCAGCCCAAGGCTCGTGGCAACTGCGCATAGTTCCACGATGCGATGTCGTTGTATGCGGTGGCCATGTCCCTACACAGGAGCCGCTCACTGAGATAGCCGGAGTTGTTGAGCACGAAGATGATCGGTCGCAGTCCCCGGCGTCCGAACTGGCCGATCTCCTGAGCAGTCATCTGATGGGAGCCTTCGCCGGTGATCAGGATGGTGCGGCGATCGCGGGCTGCCACCGCAGCGCCGAAGGCGGCAGGTGTCGCCCATCCGATTGACGCCCAAAGGGTTTGGTTGTGGAACTGCGCACCGTTGGGCAGTTGAGCGAATGCCAGACCCAGGGATGACGTTCCGGTGTCGGTCATGATGACGTCGTCGGGCCGAAGAAAGCTCGCCCACCGCGGGTAGAGGGCATCGGCACCGATCGGGTCCGCCCCACTGTGCACGATCGGTCCGAGGGTTCCGGGTTCGATGGCCGGCCGGTCGAAACGTTTCGTCGCACGTGTGGACAGCTCCGCGAGAATGTCCACCATCTCAACATCCCGGAACACCTTGCGCCCCACCGTGACGCGGTGATGCCCGATATCGATCGTCTTTTCTCGATCCAGTCGAGCGGTGAATCCCGCGGTGTTCCCGTCGGTGAGCATCGATCCGACCAACACCGCGAGGTCACATGATTCGACGAAGGCGCGTACCGGTTCCTCCATCAGCCGGCCGGCGTACATGCCGATGTAGCCGGCGTGGCTCTCTCCGAGGACCGATTTGTCCCCGAACATCGTCGCGAAGGGCAGGTCCCAGGAATCCAGGAATGCCGTCGCCGCATCCTGCAGTCCCAACCGCCTCAGCAGCACGCCCGGCAACACGCACGCTTGTCCCGCATCGTTGAGCGCCGCACCTACCGCGTCGGCCGCCTCAGCCAGCGACTCGGGGTCGCTGACCGGTGGGCTGATCGGAGGGGCGGTCACGCCCACCGGGACGTCGGCCACATCGCTGGGTATCGCCAGGTAGACGGGACGGCGGTGGTACCGCGCTGCGGCGATGAGCCGTTCGGTTTCCGATGCCGCGTTTTGTGGCGTGACGATCGCGCTGGCACAGACGACGGACTCCGCCATTCTGCTGAACAGGCCGAACTCGCCGTCGCCCAGCGTGTGATGTACCAAAGCGCGCCCTTCCTGGGTGGCCAGGTTCGGCGCGCCGACCAGGTGGAAGACCGGGAGGTGCTCGGCGTAGGAACCGGCCACCGCGCTGATCGCGGCAAGCTCGCCCACCCCGTAGGTCGTACACACCGCGCCGACACCGCGAATGCGGGCATAGCCGTCCGCCGCGTAGGCCGCGTCGAGCTCGTTACAACATCCGATCCAGTTGATCACCGGGTGCTCGACGATCGCGTCATTGACGGGAAACGCATAGTCCCCCGCTACCCCGAAGATGTCGTCGACACCGGTCTCTTCGAGCCGCCTCAAGATGTGGCCGATGACGGTTTCAGCCATGAACCATTGTCGAGCGGCCAACTCCCGACAGCAAGGGCCCCAGACTGTCAGACCGCTGGCAACGAATGCGCCTGGTACCGCATCTCAAGGCCGTCGAGCACGGCCCGCAGGCCGGTTTCGAACACTCCTTCGCCGACCCGCTGCTGCCGCGACGCCCTTCACTCGGCACGACCGCCGAGATGCTTGGCCAGGAATCGGTCGGCCCGGTGGTAGAAGTCAAGGCGGTTCTCGGGTTTGACGAAACCGTGGCCCTCGTTCTCGTACATCGCATACTCGTAGTCGAGGCCGCGTTCTTCCATTGCCGCCACGATCTGCTCGGACTCCGCCCGCTTCACCCGCGGATCGTTCTCGCCCTGACCGATCAGGATCGGAATCCGGATGGCATCCACCCGCGACAGCGGCGACCGGGACCACAGGAAGTCCGGGTCCTCGCCAACTCGCTTGTGCCACAGCATGATCATCGGCTTCCAGTACTCGGGGAACGACTCGATGAGAGTGTTCAGATTGGACGGGCCGACCATCGAGATCGCGCACCTGAACACCTCGGGTGTGAAGGTCGCACCGACCAACGCCGCATACCCGCCATACGAGCCGCCGTAGATCGCCACCCGATCCCGGTCGACGATCCCCTGCCCGACCAGGTGATCGATGGCGTCCAACAGGTCCTCGTGCATTTTGGCGGCCCACTCATGGTTGCCGGCGTTGAGGAAATCCTTGCCATAGCCGCTGGAGCCGCGGAAGTTCACTTGCACACAGAGGTAACCACGGTTGGCCAGCCACTGTGCCTCGGGATCGAGGCCCCAGCCGACACGGCCCCACGGCCCGCCGTGCACGTCGAGGACGGCGGGTAGATCCTTGCGGTCCACCCCCGGAGGGAACGACAGGTAGCCGTGGATCGTCAGGCCGTCGCGGGCGGTGTAGCTGAACGGTTCCATCGGCACCAGCGGGTAGTCGTTGAGCTCTGGCCGGTGATCGAACAGGAAGGTCGCCGTTTGCGAACCACGGTCCCAGCGATAGAACTTCACCGGCCCGCAGTCTTGGTCGAACGCGACGAGCCAGGTGCTGTCGTCATCGTCGCGGTCGCTGATCACCAGCTCGCCCGGATGCAGCCGCTCGAGTGCCTCGACGTCGCCACGAATCGACTCGTCGAAGATCCGGTATTCCAGCCGCTCGCCGTACACCGTCACGCCCTGGACTTCCCGGGTGTCGGGATGGATGATCACGCCGCTGATGTCGTAGGTGGGATCTTCGGCGATCACCTCGGTCGCGCCCGATTCGATACCCATCCTGACCAGGCGGCTGGTGTTCGAGCCGACCGAGGACTGCAGATACATCGACCGGCCGTCCTTCGTGAAGCCAACGGGGCCGGTGGTTTCCGCATCCTCCGGTCCGACCTCCAGCAGTGTCCGCCACGGCGACGTCTCGTCGTCACGCACCACGATGATCAGGCCGCCGTCGGGGGTCGGGGCGGCCGCGCCGCGCACCTTCAGGTCATCGTCGACCACCCAGCCGAGATAGCCGGGGTTCTCGACGATCTTGCGCAACTCGCCCGTGCTCAGGTCGAGGTGATACACATCGTGCAGCTGCGGGTTGTCCTTGTTGATGCCCACCAGCACATCGTTGGGAAATCGCTTGCGGTGAGCGATGAGTCGACATTGCACATCATCGATCGGCGTCAGGTCGCGCTCGACTCCGGTCTGCAGGTCGACATCGAACAGCCGGAAGTTCTCGCTGCCGTCCTTGTCCCGGATGTACATGAGGTGGCGATTGTCATGCGCCCAGAAGTAGCCCTGTATCCCGCGGTCGCTGTCGCGGGTGACCGGTTTGTCATTACCCGACCCGGCGTCACCGACGAACACGTTCAACACGCCCTCGAGCGGGGCGATGTAGGACAACCGCGTGCCGTCCGGCGATATCTGTGCCGCGGCCCGTTCCGGCTGGCCCAGCAGGACCTCGAGTGGGATGAGTTTCGCGTCTTCCATGTCACCGGACATTCCAGCCCCCTCGTTCGATGTGCCGTCAATCATGCCTACCCGAGGTTCCGGCCGGAACATATTGGCGGGTCTGAACAGGAACCCGGCGATCGGACCGGGACACAGCGCACCTGTCGGACACCCGAAGGCAACACCCCGCACCGCTCCGCAGGAAACCCACAGATACTTCACAGCGGCTCTGCCGCAACGGAATTCGTGTCATGACGGGCTCCCAAGCGCCGTTAGGCTTCCGATATGACCTCGCCGCTGCGCGTGAATCCCGCCGCCCTCCGGTCGGCCGCCGGCGATTTCGACCACCTGGGCACCAACAGCGCCAGCACCGGCACAGAGCTGCAGTTCTCCGCACTTCCCGCTCAGCTTCCCGGCCTGAACAGCGGTGACGCCTGCCAGCAGGCCGGGACAGCCGTGGACTCCGCATGCCGGCGGGTCGCCGACCAGTACGCCAAACTCTCGACCAATCTGAACTCGGCGGCCGACACATACGAGAAAACCGACGCCCAGCTCGGCAAGGATGTGAAGAAGGCCGGTGACGGCACCGATGAGCCCGGCGACGGAGGCGACGGCACCACTCCCCCGCCGGCCGGCAAACAGGGGCCAGAGGCCATCCCGGTGGATCAGGTGACCTACGACAAAGGGTCCTGGCCATCGGGTCAGGACGCCACCCGTAACTACATCAACCAGGCGCTGGATCAGCGCGGCGTCACCGATCCGGCGGCCCGGCAACGATGGATGGACGCCTACCTGACCCTGACGGAACACGAATCCTCGTACAACCCCATGTCGATCAATGACTGGGACGTCAACTCGAAACCACCGAACTCGACCTACAACGTGTCCGATGGCTACGGCAACGGCTGCTCCCGCGGGCTCGCCCAGTGTGTTCCAGGAACCTTCGCCCAGTACCACCAGCCTGGAACGTCGAACAACATCTACGATCCGGCCGCCAACATCGCCGCGTCGATGAACTATCTGGTCGGGGAGTACGGCGTGAATCCCGACGGATCCGACATCCGGGCGAAGATTCCGCAGACAAACCCCGGCACCCATCAGGGGTACTGACCGATGACAGGAGAATTGGTGAAGCTCACGCGCGCAGTCTCGATCGTCCTCACCGCGGGCGCCGTGGTGGCGGGCCTGACGGCATGTCAGAACACCCCGGTTGCCGGGACACCCAGCCCCGATGCCTCCTCGGCCACCGGCATGGTGCACCCCGCGACGAGTCCCGCGGCCAGCCCGGTGTCGACGACGGCTCCACACGCCACGTCCGTACCCACGGCTGCGTGGATCCACTCCAACCGCCTCCCACTCAACGACTCTCAGCACTGGCCCGATCTGTCTGATTCGGCACAACCGCTGGGCAACAACACTTTCCAGATCGACAGCCTCTGTGCAGGTACACCGACGCAACTCGGTGGCGGCGAGAACGCTCGCTCTTTGATCGATCGTGGCGACAACAACTGGTCGGCTCAGCAGGTGATCGTGCACTATCCCGGCGATCCCTGGACCATGGGCCAGACCGCGCACGCTTCGTTCACCGCCCTGCAGGGCACGCTGACCGGATGTCAGGCGACATCGCCGACGGCGCAACTGACCGTGACTACCCCGAAGCAGTTCTGCCCGAGCATGCAACGCGGCGGCTGCAATCAAGTGGCAGCCGAAATTCGGCTGCCGGACAAGAACGTAACGGCGCACATGTACCTGGCAGTCGTCGGAAGCACGGTGACCGAACTGAGCGTGTGGTCCACGGGAACACCCGCAGCGCAGTGGCAGGCGCCTGCCGACGAAGATGTGTTCGCCGCGATGAACCCTCAGCTGTGCTCGGTATGGGAATGCTGAGGACCGCCAGACATGACGATGACGATCTCCGGGGTGAGCAACTCTCACCCCGAGCAGTTGACCGACGCCGGACGCCGCGCGGCAGACTCCGCCGGCAAGGTTTCCCAACAGATCGCCGACGGGCACGGCACCCTGAAACGGCTGGACGACGGTTGGAAGGGCTCGGCCGCTGATGCCGCAAATGCCGGCGCGAACCGCACTTTCACCGATCACCAGAAGGTGGCCGACACGTTGCAGCGGCTGCAAACGGTCCTGACAGACGGCGGCGGGAAATTGTCATCCAGCCGAAGCAGCCTGATCAACGACGTGGACAGCCTCAAACAACTCGGCTTCCAGGTGGCCGACGACGGGACTGTGTCTGTCCGTCCGGGTGGCCCACTGGATGCGGTGGCCAAACTGAGCCCGGTGACGGCCCTTGAGCTCCGGCAACTCGCCGCCGCCAACTCGGTCAAGCTCAAGACCCTGCTGGCCCAATTCGACAGCCAGGACCGGGAACTCGCCGACGCGATACGCAAGGCCACCGACGGCCTCAACCCGTCCGAGGACAAGCCCAAAGACCCGAATACTCCGCAGCAGCCGCCTCCAGACCAGCCGAAGCCCAACACCGACGACACCAACGCGCCGGTTCCGGGCCCGGATGCCAAACCGGGCGACCCCGGGTACAAAGTGCCCCACGCACCCGGCGACCCGGCGGAGGTGCCCCCGAAGCCAGGGTGGAAGGTCGACGCCAAGGGAGAGACGAATCCGCCCGGATACCCCCCGCAGCCGCCGGGCGAAGCACGCGATCAGAATTGGCGTGACTATCTCAACGGCAAGAACGGCGACGGCACCCAACGACCAGCGGGGCAGCCTCCCGAGGCCTACCCGCTGCCGGAGGCGGTCACCGACAAAAAGCTCAAGATCGTCGGTGCGGCCGAGAATCAACAGGGCACACGGTATGTCTGGGGTGGCGGAAGCAAGGACGGCGCAACCTCTGGGGCACCGGCGCGGGGAACAGACAAGTACGCGGACAAGATGCACGACTACGAACACACCGGATTCGATTGCAGCGGCCTCTCCGAATACGCCATCTATCAGGCCACCGGGTACGACCCGGGCAAGGGAACATCCGTGCAGTACGGGCACATGACCGAGGGGGCCGGGGCGTTCGGGTCGGTGGTGCAGACCGGGCCGAAGCTGGACACCTCGCAACTGCAACCCGGTGACGTCATCTACTACGACGGCGGCCAGGGGGTCGCGGGGGCACACGTCGCGATCTACATGGGCAACGGAGTCACGGTCGAGACCAGTGAGTCCGGCACACCCGCACACTCACAGGCAGCCACCACCTCCGACGGCACCGTCCGCGTGGTGCGGCCCAACTGATTCCTCGACGATCCGAGCCAGGAGACCAACATGAGAACGACCGCCCTCAACGCCCTTTGCGCAGCCACCTTGCTCACCGTGAGTGCCTGCCATTCGCAAGGCCCGTCGACCGTCGGAGCCACCCCGTCCGCCAGTCCCGTCCACGCGGCCTCCGTCACCGCGACCCCGGTGGACACCACAACCGCACCTACCGATCCGGCAACGCTGACGTTGTCTGTTGATGCTCTGAACAGCGTTGTGCAGCAGGCAAACCCCGGCGCCGCAGAATTCGACGCACTGGACCCGGCCGAAACCACACCGCGCGTACCGGACCCGGGTCCCATGGCTGTGTGTGACGCGGTGAACACGCTGTACTTCGCCGCGGGTACCCCAGCCACTACCAAGTACGTCTCGCAGTGGGCGGGCGCGCCCGGCCAGCACTATGTCAGCCAGACCATCGCTCTATATGACACCGCTGCCGCTGCATCGCAGAAATTCGGACAGCTCACCGCGGGGATTCCAGCATGCGCCAAGGCGTCAGCGGGTGAAGGCATCCCGTTCACCGTCACCCCGGGTGAGGCCGGATCTGACGTCGCACGCTTCACCGAGAAGCGCAAGCCCAATCCCAGCTTGTCAGGCGGGAGCTCCGGCGACGCCTCGGAGTATCGACTGGCGGGCTCGGCGATCGTAGGGGTCTCATCCAGCGAATCTCCCGCCGTCGTCGCCGCGGTCGCCGACAAGCTCGTGAGCAAGCTCGGCTGAGTCACAACCCGAGTGCGGCCATGGCACCGTCCACGGTCGCCGTACGCAGCTGCTCGTAGGGAGTGTCGGGGAACTGCAGGCAACAGTCCTGCAGGCCGCCGAAGGCGATGACCGAGCGGGTGGACTGTTCGAGCGTCGGGCGCCGGCCGAACACCAGCACCCCCAGCCTGGCCCGCCAGGCCAGCAGTTGGTCGATCAGCCCCAGATCGGCCAGGGTGGTCAGCTCGGAGACGATCAGCACGAGGTCGGCCAGGTGCCGGTAGTGGAAGTCGAAGTAGCCCTCGAGGAGCTCCCGCGCCGAGGCCCGGTTCGCTCCACGCCTGCTTTCCTGCTCGGCGATGAAGGCTTCACCCTCGTCGATGAGGGGTTGCACGATGCTGCGGACCAGGTCCTCAC
This sequence comes from Mycobacterium sp. NPDC004974, assembly GCF_053600815.1. Classification (NCBI taxonomy): domain Bacteria; kingdom Bacillati; phylum Actinomycetota; class Actinomycetes; order Mycobacteriales; family Mycobacteriaceae; genus Mycobacterium; species Mycobacterium sp. NPDC004974. The sequence goes on from NZ_JBSGAQ010000007.1 coordinate 86,593, forward strand.
GCGACCGGAAGTGGTAGTACAACGCGGGTTTGGTGATGCCCAGACGGTCGGCGATGTCCTGCAGACTCGTGCGCACAACGCCTTTCTCGGTGAACAGCTCGCGCGCCACATCCAGGATGCGTTGCCGGGTATCCAATGCAGGCTTGGCCACGTAGCCAGCCTAACTTACTTAACGATAGGTAAGCTCACGACAGAATCACTTACCGACCGTTAAGTAAGGGGAATCGTGAAGGTACTCATCTCCGGCGCCAGCATCGCCGGGCCCGTACTCGCCTACTGGCTGTCTCGACACGGAGTCGCCGTCACCGTGGTCGAGCGCTCACCCGCACTACGCAAGACAGGTGGTCACGCCGTCGACCTGTTCCGGCCGGCGATGGAGATCTCCGAACGCATGGGCGTGCTGCCCGAGATCGAGGCACACGCCACCGGCACCACCCAGATGATCATCCATCGACCCGGCACGTCGCACCCCACCCGCCTGGACTACGTCAAGATCATGGGGGCGATGTCCGACCGGCACGTCGAGATCATGCGGGATGACCTCAGCGAGATCTATTTCCAGGCAGGCCGTGACGATGTCGAGTATCTCTTCGGCGACACCATCACCTCGATCTCGCCCGATGGGGACGTGACCTTCGAGCACAACCCACCCCGGCGCTTCGACGTGGTGGTGGGAGCCGACGGGCTGCACTCTGGTGTGCGTCGTCTGACGTTCGGCGACAACGTTTCCGAGAGCTTCCTCGGTGGATACCTCGCTGTGGTGTCGGTGCCGAAGGACATGGCCCGTGACGGCGAGATGACCGGCTACTTCAAACCCGGCCACATGGCCGGGATCTACACTGCCGACCACCTCGACGATGCGCGTGCGGTCTACATCTTCCGCCCGAGCCAACCGCTGGATTACGACTACCGCGATGCGGAGCGCCAAAAGGCGCAACTGCGCGCCGCGTTCGAGCACATGGCCCCCGAGGTGGACCGCTGGCTCGACGAGGTGCCGCGGACCCCGACGTTCTACTTCGACGCCATCACCCAGCTGCAGATGTCCACGTGGTCACGGGGCCGGGTGACTCTCGTCGGGGATGCGGGCTACTGTCCCGGCCCGGCCGTCGGCGGCAGCACCAGCCTCGCGGTGTACGGCGCCTACGTCCTGGCCGCCGAGATGGTCCGGGCCGGTGACGATTACGCCGCGGCGTTCGCCGCCTGCGAACGCACGATGCGCGCGCCAGTTGAAGGTAGCCGAAAGCTGGCGCGCGTCAATGCGAAAACCGTGGTGCCCATGAGTGGTTGGGGCATACGCGCACTCGTGGGCACGGGCCAGTTGATCTCGTTGCTGCCGCTGGGTGTGACCCAGGCGCTGGCCCGGCTCAACACCAAGGGGGTACGGCTCTACGACACCATGCCGCTGCCTACCTGGCCCGCCGCGCTTCCGTGATCAGCACTCGCAAGCGGGCGTAGCGTGGCCGCATGGGCGAACTCTCCGACGACGTGATCGCTTTTTTGTCCGAAGGCACCCGCACCGCGGTGCTGGGTTGGGTTGCGGCCGACGGCCGACCGTTGGCCGCGCCCGTGTGGTTCGTGGTGGATGACGGCGCGCTGGTCTTCAACACCGGCAAGGACACCGCCAAGGGGCGGGCTTTGGCCCGAGACCCGCGAGTGGTGCTGTGCGTCGACGACACCAACCCGCCGTATGCGTTCGTCCAAGTCCAGGGCGTCGCCTCGATCAGCGAGGATCCCGGCGAGCTGCTCGACATCGCCACCCGCACCGGCGGTCGCTACATGGGCGCAGACCGCGCCGAAGAATTCGGCCGGCGCAACGGCGTGCCGGGCGAACTCGTGGTGCGGGTCAAGCCCACAAAAATCCATGCTGCATTCGACGTGGCGGATTGAAAGGAGCCATCGTGGCTGAAGTTTCCGCTTTCGCCGAGATGTTGTCCCGCGATCACGGGCTCTGCACGCTGAGCACCCTGCGCCGCGACGGCAGCATCCAGTCCTCGGTGGTGAACGCCGGCGTGATGGCGCACCCACGGACCGGTGAACCGGTCGTCGCGCTCGTAGCCATCGGTGGAGCGCGCAAGCTTCAGCACCTCCGGGCCGATCCGCGGGCCACGGTCGTGGCCCGGGCCGGCTGGCAATGGGTGACGGTCGAGGGCACCGTCGAGATCATCGGGCCCGACGACCTCGATCCCGACACCGACGCCGAGGCGCTACGAGTGCTCCTGCGCACCGTCTTCGAGGCCGCCGGCGGCACCCACGACGACTGGGACACCTATGACCGCGTCATGCGCGAGGAGCGCCGCGCCGCGGTCCTGATCACGCCGACGCGGGTGTACTCGAACCCCGGCTGAGATATCTCGATGCCGCGCACGCAAAAGCCCCCGGCTTGCGCCGGGGGCTTTTGACGTTTCGCGCTTAGCTCTCCAGCGAGGCCGGGGGCAGGAAGCGGTCGCCGTACTTGGCGGCCAGTTCCTTGGCGCGGGCGACGAACGCCGCCTTGCCGACGCCACCGGGGCCCTCGTAGCCGACGATGAACTGGGCCGAACCACCGGTGTACGGCGGGAAGCCGATACCCATGATCGAGCCGATGTTGGCATCAGCGGTCGAGGTGAGCACGCCCTCGTCGATGCACTTCTGGGTCTCCAGCGCCTCGGCGAACAGCATGCGGTCGATCATGTCCTGCAGCGGCGGCTGCGAGGACCCGGAGTTGAATGCCTCGCGCAGGCCGGGCCACAGCTGGGTCCGCTTGCCGTCGACGTACTCGTAGAAGCCGGCACCCTTCAGACGCGACGGGCGGCCGAGCTCGATCATCTTCTCCACGACGGCCTCTGCCGGGTGCGGCACGTGGGTGCCACCGGCAGCCTCGACACCTTCACGGGTGGCGACGGCGATCTTGTGCATGAGCTCCAGGTTGAGCTCATCCGAGAGCTGCAGCGGCGCAGCCGGGTAACCGGCCTGCGAACCCGCCTGCTCGATCGACGCGGGCTCGACACCCTCGCCCAGCATGGCCAGCGCCTCGTTGACGAAGGTGCCGATCACGCGCGAGGTGAAGAAGCCGCGGCTGTCGTTGACCACGATCGGGGTCTTGCGGATCGCCAGGGTGTAGTCGAACACCCGGGCCAGGGCCTCGTCAGAGGTCTTCTCGCCCTTGATGATCTCCACCAGCGGCATCTTGTCGACCGGCGAGAAGAAGTGGATTCCGATGAAGTCCTCCTGGCGCTTCACGCCGGTCGCCAGACCGGTGATCGGCAGCGTGGAGGTGTTCGAGCCGAGCAGCGCGTTGGGCTCGACGATGTCCTCGATCTCCTGGAACACCTTGTGCTTGAGTTCCTGGTTCTCGAAGACGGCCTCGATCACGAAGTCGACGCCCTTGAGATCCTGCGGATCGGCGGTCGGGGTGATCTTGGCGAGCAGAGCCGCAGACTTCTCTTCGGTGGTCTTGCCACGCTTGAGCGCCTTGGCCTCGATGCCTTCCGAGTACGCCTTGCCCTTGTCAGCGGCTTCCTGCGTGACGTCCTTGAGGACGACGTCGTAACCGGCCTTGGCCGACACGTAGGCGATACCGGCGCCCATCATGCCCGCGCCCAGCACACCGATCTTCTTGATCTCCTGCTTGGCGATGCCCTCGGGCCGCGATGCGCCGCCGTTGATGGCCTGCAGGTCCAGGAAGAACGCCTGAATCATGTTCTTGGCGGTCTGGCCGGTGACCAGCGAGGTGAAGTAACGGCTCTCGATGCGGCTGGCGGTGTCGAAGTCGACCTGCGCACCCTCGACAGCGGCGTCCAAGATGGCCCGCGGTGCGGGCATCGGGGCGCCCTTGAGCTGCTTCTTCAGCAGGGCCGGGAAGGACGGCAGGATCGCGGCGAGCGCCGGGCTGGACGGGGTGCCACCAGGGATCTTGTAGCCCTTGACATCCCACGGCTGCGTGCCGGCCTCGGGGTTGGCCTTGATCCATGCCTTGGCGGCGGGGATCAATTCGTCGACCGAGCCGACGAGCTCGTTGACCAGGCCCACCTCCTTGGCCTTGGCGGGGTTGAACCGGGTGCCCTGGCTCAGGACCTCCATGAAGGCCTTCTGGATGCCGAACATGCGCACGGTGCGGGTCACGCCGCCACCGCCGGGCAGCAGGCCCAGGGTGACCTCGGGCAGACCGAGCTGGCTGCCCTTGACGTCCGCGGCGATGCGGTGATTACACGCCAGCGCGATCTCCAGGCCGCCACCGAGGGCGGCGCCGTTGATGGCCGCGACGACGGGCTTGGGGAAGGTCTCCAGCTTGCGCAGGTCGGCCTTCACGCCTTCGACCGTGTCGAAGGCTTCCTGGGCATTGTCGGGCCCGATGTTGATCATCGCCTTGAGGTCGCCACCGGCGAAGAAGGTCTTCTTCGCGCTGGTGATGACCACACCGGTGATCGAATCCTGCTCGGCCACAAGGCGGTCCACGGCGTTGCGCATGGATTCCTTGTAGTGCTCGTTCATCACGTTGGCCGAACCGGTCGGGTCGTCCAACGTCAGGGTGACGATGCCGTCGGCATCCTTGTCCCACTGAATGGTGTTCTCAGCCATTGATTCTCAACCCTCTCAGACGCGCTCGATGATGGTGGCCACGCCCATGCCGCCGCCGATGCACAGCGTGATCAGGGCACGCCGAGCGCCACGACGCTCGAGCTCGTCGACCATGGTTCCGGTGATCATGGCGCCGGTGGCGCCGAGCGGGTGGCCCATCGCGATGGCGCCACCGTTGACGTTGAGCTTCTCGTCGGGGATGTTGAGGTCCTTCTGGAACTTCAGCACCACGGAGGCGAAGGCCTCGTTGAGCTCGAACAGGTCGATGTCATCGACGGTCAGGCCGGCACGGTCGAGCACCTTCTGGGTGGCCGGGGTGGGGCCGGTGAGCATGATGACCGGGTCGGCGCCGCTGGTGGCGGTGGCCACGACGCGGGCGCGCGGGGTGAGATTCTGAGCCTTCCCTGCGCTTTCTGACCCGATCAGCACCAGGCCGGCACCGTCGACGATGCCCGAGCTGTTGCCGCCGGTATGGACGTGGTTGATCTTCTCGACGTAGTGGTACTTCTGCAGCGCCACGTCGTCGAAGCCGCCCATGGCGCCAAGGCCCTCGAACGCGGACTTCAGCTTGCCCAGGTCAGCCGCGGTGGTGCCGGGGCGCATGTGCTCGTCGTGGTCCAGGACGACGAGGCCGTTCTGATCCTTGACCGGGACGACCGACTTGGCGAAGTAGCCGCCGGACCAGGCCGCCGCCGCGCGCTCCTGCGACCGCGCCGCGTAGGCGTCGACGTCGTCGCGGGAGAAGCCCTCGATGGTGGCGATCAGGTCGGCGCCGATGCCCTGCGGGACGAAACCGATGCGGTAGTTGGTCTCCGGGTCTGACGCCCAGGCGCCGCCGTCGGAGCCCATCGGAACGCGGCTCATCGACTCGACGCCGCCTGCCAGCACCAGGTCGTCCCAGCCGGAACGGACCTTCTGGGCGGCCAGGTTGACTGCCTCCAGGCCCGACGCGCAGAAGCGGTTGAGCTGGAAACCACCGGTGGTCTCGGGCAGCTTGGCCACCAGACCGGCGGTGCGGGCGATGTCGCCGCCCTGGTCCCCGACCGGGGACACCACGCCCAGGATGACGTCGCTGATCAGCGTCTCGTCCAGGTCGGGGTAACGGCTGCGGATCTCCTCGATCAGGCCGACAACCAGGTTGACCGGCTTGATCTCGTTGAGTGCGCCGCCGCGCTGCTTGCCACGGGGCGTACGGATCGCCTCGTAGATGAAGGCTTCTTCGGACATGTCTGCTCCCCTGCCGTATCGGCGTCCAGGTTCAGGTTGGGTTGTGGAACCGCCCAGCGAATGTGGGCAGCACGCTGACCGCAGCCTAACAGGCTCGCCCAACCCGTTGGTTGGGCCTGTGCTCAGCATCTCCTGTCGGGCTGCATTAGGACACCGAGACGGACGAGGAGAACGGCGACGTGTGCCCCGAATCGATCGTCATCGCGCGACCACGGCGTCCGCGGTCGGCCTGGAGGCCCGGCTCGATACCGAGTCGCTGCAGAGCGACGGAATCATCGAGTCGAACGCGGAAGTCGCTCGAGGAGTGCTGCCGGATCCCTGCAGGTGTCCGGACGCGAACGCATCGTGTTCCTGGTGTGGGACTGACGGTCGCCGCCTTCACTCCATCTGGCTCCAGGGACGTGGCTCCAGCAACCCGACCATAATCGAGTCATGAGTGTCCCCGCGCCTGAATCCCCCTCGCACGAGCATGTCGACTTCGAGGCACTCGATTCGTTCCGTTTCCCGGACGGTAGCGGGTACCCCCAGAGTTACCGCGAGTTTGTTCGCTCCTGCGGCTGGGCCCGCACGTTCGGCCTGTGGCTCATCTACCCGCCCGTGCAACCCGGTTTCGCAGACGGGCGGGCCCGTGCAGCAAACCTCACCGAGCACTTCCACACGGTCTTCCGCGACGGCGAAGAGGAGGAATTCGACTGGATGATCGAGCCCGACGGTAGCTGGGACCTCGCCGAACGACTCGAAGTCTTCGGCTGGAGCGAGAACGGCGACCTTCTCCTCTGGGACGTCGCAAGCCGCCATGCCGACGAGGAGTTTCCGGTGTGGGAATCGCGCGGCATGAACACCCTCCACCTACTCGGCTCGAGCCTTGACGAGGCGCTTCTCAAGCTGCGCGAGCGCTCCGAGGCCCAGGTCATTGAGCCGCTGAGACCTGCCCGTCTCTGACCCACAGCTCATCCGGATCCGCTCGAGGCTGAGATCCGCCGGCACGCCACCGAGACCCGAGGCGCTCCGGCGTCAAGCACCAGTGCCTGCAAGCCACGGACACGTTCACGTCGCGCTACACGCCGATCGCTCGTCACTCCGCGTTGACGTAGACCTGAGCCACAGAGCCAGAAGCTACTGAGGTTGACTTGCCGCATGAACGACCTACCCGAGGAAGTCGAGGTGCGGGGTACCGTGCTGGACCGCATCGGACTCTCGGAGGAGCTTGTCTGCTGGTCGGCCGCTCTGCCCGGTGACGAACCGCGCACGGTCAGCATCGTCGTGGAACCGGCAGGACCGCCGACGGATGCGGCCGTCGACTCCGCTGCGGAGGCGATCGCCGGATTTGACGGGCTCGCAGCCGCCGCTTCGCGCTATCTCGTCGCCGAGCTCACCGATCCTGTGTGGGCGCTCGACTCGGTGGACCGCGAACGGCTCGACGGGCCGGAGGCGCCGTTCGACATGCCCGAGGCGATCATCTGGGCCGACGGTTCCTGGATGATCCGCTTCGCCGAGTGCGGCCTCGCAATGGGCGAGGAGTTCGGCATCGGGGTGCGTTTCACCGGGTCGGCGCCGGTCGCCATCGAGGACTTGTCTAGCGCGACCGAGGTCGAGACGGACTGACCACACTTTTGCGCCTTCACCGCAGAATCAACGTGCGGTAGAAGCCGTCAGGCCGAGCGAGGCTCCTCGATCTCGATCAGCGTCGGATAGTCCGTATAGCCCACGGGTCCAGGCGCATAGAACGTCGCCATGTCGGGCTCGTTGAGCTCGGCACCCAGGATCAGCCGGTCGATCAGGTCCGGGTTGGCCAGGAACGCCCGCCCGACCGCGTACGCGCTGATCGCGCCCCACTGTGCATAACCCTCCAGCAGGGAGAAGTCGGTACCGTCGGCGCGGCCGGTGTTGAGCACGAATGCCCCCGACCACAGGGCGCGGATGACACCGAAGGCCCGCGACGCCGGGTCGATGAGCACGTGCAGGTAGGCCAACCCGAGCGGCGCGATGCGCTCCAACAACGCCTCGTAGGTGCCGACGGTGTCGTTCTCCTGCATGCCCCCGGCGGTGTTCCCGGGCGAGATGCGCAGCCCGACCCGGCCCGCGCCGATCTCGTCGACGACGGCCTCGACCACCTCGGAGGTCAGGCGGGCCCGGTTCTCCGGCGAACCGCCGTAGGCATCGGTGCGCTGGTTGACCACATCGGAGGCGAACTGGTGCAGCAGGTAGCCGTTGGCACCGTGGATCTCCACGCCGTCCATCCCGGCGTCGATCGCGCGTCGGGCGGCGGCCCGGAACTGCTCGACGATCTCCGGGATCTCCGCGGCGTCGAGCGCGCGCGGCGTCTGCAGCGGCTTCTTACCGGTGGGGGTGTGGGTAACCACATCGGCCGCGATCGCCGAGGGAGCGACGGGCTCGACGCCACTGATGTCGGGGTGGGCCATCCGGCCGACGTGCCACAGCTGAACGAACATCTTGCCGCCCGCGGCGTGCACGGATTCCGCGATCTCGGCCCAGCCGTGCTGGTGGCGGTCGGTGTAGATGCCCGGGGTGTTCATGTAGGCACCGTTGGCGGTCTCGGCGACGGCGGTAGCCTCGCTGATGATCAGGCCCGCACCGGCGCGCTGTGAGTAGTACTGCGCGGCCAGCGGCGACGGGGTGCCATCGGCGTCGGCGCGCGAACGCGTCAGCGGTGCCATGAACAGACGGTTGGCAGCGGCGGTGTCGCCGACCTGGATCGGCTGCAGCAATGCGGCGTCGGCGTTCATTTTGTAGGTCACGCCGCTCTAAAGCGTCGGGCGCGGCCGGATCATTCCCGCCGAGCCTGCGTCCAGGCCGCCGAGCCTGCGTCCAGATCGCGGATTCGCCGAATTTCGCGATCTCACCGCAGTCTCGGCGCGCAACCACGCCTACGCTCGACGCTCATGACCGTGCACAGACTGCAGCCCTTCGCCGTGACGATCTTCGCGGAGATGTCTGCACTGGCCGGCCGACTGGGCGCGGTCAACCTCGGGCAAGGCTTTCCCGACGAGGACGGCCCGGCCGAGATGCTCAAGGTGGCGCAGAACGCCATCGCCGAAGGCCACAACCAGTACCCGCCCGGCCTCGGCATCCCCGAGTTGCGCGACGCGATCGCCGCCCAGCGCAAACGCCACTACGGCATCAGTTACGACCCGGACACCGAGGTGCTGGTGACCGTCGGCGCCACCGAGGCCATCGCCGCATCGGTCCTCGGCCTGGTCGAGCCGGGCTCGGAGGTACTGGTGATCGAGCCGTTCTACGACTCGTACTCCCCCGTGATCGCGATGGCCGGGTGTGTCCGTAGGGCCGTGCCGCTGCTCGCCGACGGTGCCGGTTTCGTGATCGACGTAGAAGGTTTACGCCGGGCCGTGACGCCCAAGACCCGCGCATTGATCCTCAACTCCCCGCACAATCCGACCGGCGCGGTGGCCTCCGATGCCGAGTTGCGCGCCATCGCGGCGCTGGCCATCGAACGCGACCTGCTGGTGATCACCGACGAGGTGTACGAGCAGTTGGTGTTCGGTGTCGAGCACCTGCCGCTGGCCGGATATCCCGGCATGGCGGAGCGCACGGTGACCATCTCCAGCGCGGCCAAGATGTTCAACGTCACCGGCTGGAAGATCGGCTGGGCCTGCGGGCCGGCCGAACTCATCGCCGGGGTCCGTGCCGCCAAGCAATATCTGAGCTATGTGGGGGGCGGCCCGTTCCAGCCCGCGGTGGCCCACGCACTCAACCACGAGGACGGCTGGGTGGCCGACCTGCGCCAGTCATTCGAGGCCAAACGCGACCGGCTGGGCAATGCACTGGCCGACATCGGGTTCGAGGTACACGACAGCCGCGGCACGTACTTTCTGTGCGCCGACCCACGGCCGCTCGGATATTCGGACAGCACGCAGTTCTGTGCCGAGTTGCCGCATCGGGCCGGGGTGGCCGCGATCCCGATGTCGGCGTTCTGCGACCCGGAGGCTCCGCACGCCGATCTGTGGAATCACTTGGTGCGCTTCGCTTTCTGTAAGCGCGACGACACCATGGAAGAGGCGATCCGCCGCCTCGGCATGTTACGGGGCTAGCCTTCGTCGCTCAACACGATGGCGCGCTCTCTGGCCGTCATCGCACCCCAGATGCCGTACGGCTCCGGGGCGGCCAGGGCATGATCGCGACACCGGGCCAGCACAGGGCAATCCCGGCAGATCGCCTTGGCGGCATCCTCCCGCTTGCGCAGCTGGCGCCCCCGGACCTGGTCCGGGAAGAACGCCTCTGCCGGATGGTCCCGGCAGCGCCCGTGCAGCTGCCAGCTCCACTCGTCGAGCGCGGGTGGTGGCAGGTTGCGGGGAGAGCGGTGGACCGGGATCGCCGGACGCGTGGCGACGGTATCGCGTATCGCTTGTCGCGCAACGAGTTCCAGCGGTGGTCGGCTGTCGAAAAGCGTGCGGGACAAGGCGTTCACTCCTTTGGGGGAAGTGGCGTGTGGCCTGCCATGCTGCCAGCCGAGCCGGAGCCGGCACGTTGTCATCGTGTAAGGAATCGACCGCAGATCGCGACACTTTGTCGCGCCATTTCGGCACGCTGCCGGCGATCAAGTGATATGGCCGTCGCCGCCGAGGGCGTCGGCAATTCGAGTAGGCCGATACTCGCGCGCAGCCTCACCAAATTTGCCACCATCGTAAAAACACTGGTGGGAGGCGTAATGAAGCTCGGATCGACAACGCTTGGGCGCGCTGCCGGCCTGACTGCGATCGTCGCGTCGGCGGTGCTCGCGGTGGCCTGTAGCGGATCGGCGGACCACACGGACCCGCCACCGCCGCCGCCACCGGCGAGTGGGAGCGTGACCCTGCCCACGACTTCGACGACCCCGTCTGGACCGCCCACCACCCACAGGCCACCCACCACCACCAACGACGGCAGCGGTGGATACACCACCACCACGACCTCGACCACCACCACTCTTACGGTCCCGGAGACCACCACTACATTGCCCACCCCGACGATCACCACGACAACGACGGTTCCGCCCACCACGCAGGCGCCGCCGGCGTGAGCGACGAGACGAAATCGCTCACCCAGTCCGCGGAGCGGTGGCTGAGCCTGGCGGCCCTGGTCGTCGCACCGACATCACTGATCACCGGGCTGTGTTACTTCTTCGGCCTGCTCTTCATCCGAAGCAAGTTGCAGTATTTCGGTGTCGATCCGTCGACTCTGGGTTACACGTCGGCCGACTATGCCGTCACCACAGTGGGACTCTTCTTCTTCGCAGCCCTGCGCGTGTTGATCGTCCTCGCGGTGCTGGTGGTCCTTGTGGTCGCGTTCCGGCACTGGGCCGCCACGGGGCGCCGAATCACGTTGTTGCGCACCATCGCATGGCTATTCGCGGGCTTCGGCGCAGTGAGCTTGACCGTCGCCGTGGTCTGGCTGGCGTCCGAGCGCAACCTGATCAAATGGATAGTCGACAACCCCACCCAAATGCACATGGCGGTGGCAATCGCCGCCGGCATCACGCTACCGGCCACCGGCTACTGGACTCTGACCCTCACCGGCTTGGGCCGGCTACCCAAGATTGCCGAGCGAGCACTGCTCGTCCTGGCGGCCACGGGCCTGGTGGTGGCGCTGTTCTGGGTCACCGACCTGTACGCCGTCGACCAGGGCAAGGGCCACGGCGCGTTCGCCTCGACACAGCTGTGGGCCGCCGACGGTGATTACACCGCAGTGCAACTCGACACCACTGAGACGCTGGACCTGCCGGGCAGCATGGTCAAGACGACAGTGCTGCCCTCCCAAGGCCCACCCGCCCCACCGGTCTACCGATACCAATGCCTGCGCGTCCTCGAAGCGCACGGCGGGCGTTACGTTCTGGTGCCGGCCAGATGGTCACGGGAACAGGGTTACTCCATCACCGTGACGCCCGACGCGACACACCGCATCACCGGCGTGGTGAACGCGACTCCCGTCGCGAAAGGACCCAGTATCGACCCGTACTGGCAATGCCCCGAAGTCGTACGTACTTTCGGGCAGCCCGACCTCGAACCCATTCTGCTCGGACCCGAGGCCGTACAGACGACCGTCGGTGCCGGCAGCCTGAAGGCCACCGGCCCGGACACCAACTCCGATGCCGCGCCTGCCACCGGTGACTCCACTCCGCCGAAAGGTTGTGTACCCGAGGGCGATCCATCGGGAATCCCCGCAGCGCTGCCGCCGTACCCGGCAGATGTACCGGCCGCGCGGGAACGCGAGTTCACCGGTGGAACCACTTCCGGCCCGGTGTGGTTGCGGCAACGGGCCATGAGATTCGCCAACCCCGCCGAGGCCACGAATTTCATGGCCTCGGTCCAGGACCACTGGGGTTACTGCGCGGGCAAGGCAGCCGCGGTGAACCGTCATGGCGAGGCTCAGCCCCGCACCCTCGGAGCACGTGTAGTGCAGGAAGGCATTCTGTCCGTGCCTGATTCGGCGCCGTCGAGCGCGATCGCGGACTGCACCCAAGCCCTGGCCGCCAAGTCCAACATCGTCATCGCGGTCGACCTGTGCGGCGCTGCGGAACCATCGCGTGCGGTCGCCGTCGCCTACGCCGTGCGGGAGCGCATTCCCACCGACTACTAGGGCAGCGTGGCGGCCACCGCCCACAGCGAGGCCAGATCCTCCGGCTCGGTCCGGATCGGACTGAGCACCACATCGGTGGCGCCGGCGTCGAGATAACGCTGCAACTGCGCGCGCACCTGCGCCGACGACCCGACGGCCGCCAGTTCCGATACACTGGAAACCTGTTCGCGGGCAATGACTTTCCGATAAGACGGAATGCTCTCGTAGAATTCCAGTCGCTGCGCGGCGGCGTCGCGGGCAGCGTCCGCGTCATCGGCGACGAGCGCCGGCACCATGGCCACCACCTTCGGTTGCGCCCGGCCCACCGCGGCGGCCGCCGCGGTGATCGTCGGCACGATGAACTCCCCCACTGTGCGCGGTCCGGCGAGGTACGGCAATGTCCCATCGGCCAATTCACCTGTCACGCGAAGGGCTTTGGGCCCCATCGCGGCGACGTACACCGGGACGGGAGCACCGCCGGCCACGTGCACGGGCCACTCCGGGCTCGCGGTGAACTCGGTGCCGTGGAAGTCGACCGCACCATCGTGAAGGATCGCGCGGAGCACCTGCAGATGTTCCCGTAGCCGGCCCACCGGATCGGGCCACACCGTGCCGAAGGCCCGGTGTTCGGGTGCGTGCGAACCCAATCCGAGCCCCAGAGTGAAGTTGCCGTGCGCGGCGGCCTGCGCGGTCTGCGCGGCGGACGCCACCAGTAAGGGGTGACGGGGATTGAGCGGCACCACCGAGGTGCCCACGCCGAGACCGGGCACCGCAGCCCCGATCAACGCGGCCAGCGTGATGGCGTCGACGTCGAATTGCTGGGCGAGCCAGATCTGACGGACCCCGGCCGCGGACGCGGTGCGGGCCTGTGAGATCGCGGCGTCGACGACGTTGGGGGCGGACGGGTTCAGGGGGAGGACGACTCCGGTCGGCATACCGGCACCAACCGGCACGGCCGTCTGGGCTATTCCTTTCCGCTCACGCTGCGCCATACCCGCGACAGCCATCAGCAAACTTCTTCCGGGATCCTCGGCTACACCTTGGAAAGGCTCAGCTAATCGGCCGGCCCCCCGGCCGCCCGCGATTTAGCCCAGCAAATAATTTGCCACCGACCCCCCATCAAGATCAGCAGGTCTGGATACCTGTCGCCTGACAAGCGGCTATCAAACTTCCAAACGCAACGACCTTGATCCGCCGCCGACCGATGGATGCAAGCCCTCGTAGTTGATGCGCCCGTGGCAACTCAACCGGTATGAGCAGCAATAAATTGGCAGACGCTGACGAAAATATCTCGCCAGGACCGGCCGGTACGAACACGTTCCAATTTTGCGGATTTAAGGGATTTCTCAGGTACTCTCCCCGTGTCCAAGATCACCCACCGAAAGGGACTAGATGCCAGTCACACTTCGCTCACCGCTCGCGGCGGGAGTCGCCCTGGTCAGCGCCAGCGCTATCGCGCTCACGCCGATATCGGCGATCCCCGCGGATCTACCCGCGCCGGCAATCCAGTCGACGGCAGTTCAGCTAACCGCCTCGATCGATCCACTGGACGCCTGGGTGAAGCTGTTCACCAACACCGGGGTCAGCGCAACGACGCTGGCCGAGCAGATCCTTGCCGACCCCGCGCCGATCCTGAGCCAGATGCTGCACAACGGGGCCGGCTACGCCCAAACGATCGGCACCATCGTCCAGGGCATGGGCAATGGTGTGGTGCAGTGGGTGAAAGACGTGCCCATGTACGCGGACGGGGTGAAAGCCGCACTGGACCAAGGCCGGATCGACAACGCCATCATGCAGATGGTGTATCCGCTGTTCGGGCTGGCGATCGGTATCGCGATGCCGCTGATGTCGCTGTCGTCGATCACCGTCGGCATCACCGGGAACCTCTACAAAGTGGCCCAGACCATCGCCAACCCGATGACGCTGTTCGGTACCGTGCTCGGCACGCTGCAGATCATGTCGAGCACCGCCGGCCAGCTCGGTGTCGGCCTGCAGTCCTTCGTCGACTCGGTCAAAGCCGGCGACGCAGTCGCGGCGGTGAACGCCCTGATCGCCACGCCGGCCTTGGTTCTCAATGGCCTGATCAACGGGACTGAATACACGCCCGGAATCCTGACGCCCGAAAGCCCCACGTCGTCCCCGTTGCCCGGCCCGATCGCCGGCGTGATGGTGCAGGTGCGCCGGGCCATCGCGCAGGCACTCGGCGCCCCGGCACCCGCATCGCCGATGGCGTTGCGCACCGCGCCCGACACGGTGGCCCCCGAAAGCCCAGCGGCCCTGCCGTCGGCCACGGCCAACACTGTCACGGTCAACCTCACCACCGACACCGCGGTGAAGACCGCAGTGACTGAGGCTCCGGTCGAAAATGTCGTCACCGAGAAGGCCACCGAGACCGACTCGCAGACCACGGTGTCCGATGCGGACACCAAGACGGAGCCCGCGAGCACCGAAACCAACGAAAACACAACGGTTTCAGACGACGCCGGCACCACGGTTACAGAGAAGACCGACACCGCCGCTGACGCAACCAACACCAGCAGCACCCGCGTCACGGCCAAGGTCCAGTCCACCAAGGCTGCCGAGAAGATTCGCGGCGACATCAAGAAGTCTGCCGATTCGGTTGGCAAGAACGTGGATTCGACGGTCTCCAAGATCCGCGACGGGCTCAAGAAGGGCATCAGCAAGCCCGCCAAGCCCGGCACCAAGAAGACCGACAGCGGCGCAGGCAACGGCGGCTCCAGCGAGGGCAGCGACTAACCACACCCCCTAGCCGTCGGCCCCGCCTTCCTCCACAAGGCGGGGCCGACGTGCTGGAGCGTTACTGCCGGCGCGAATTGCTCATGACGCGCTGACGCAACCGCTCGACGGCGACGTCGAGGACGAGTTTCCTCGCGCGCTTGACGAGGAACTCCGGGACCGGCATCGCGAGGTCGACGATGATGTCGAACCGCACCCGCGTCCTGTCCAACTCGGGCATCAGGTTGTATTCGACGTGCTGGCCGCGCTGCTGCAGGTTGGGCTCGGCATCCCACACCATCCAGTAGTCGCCCCAGTGAAATTCGAGCATTTCCGTGTCGGTGATGCCCAACAACCGCATCGTTGCCTTGACATGGTGCGGCCTGCCGTCGGGATAGCGATCGACGACCTTGACGTGACGATGCAACGTAGACCAGGACGGCAGCGCGTCGACATCGGCGAGCACCTCCATGATCGCCTCCGGCGAGGCGTCGAAGACCTCCTCGCGTGATGCCTGCACGGCCACGCCTCCGAATCTAGCGAAGCGTGCCGCCCAAGGCTGTGGTTCTGCGATGCCAACCCGCCGGCGAGAAAGCAGCGCGGGACTGATTAGCTGGGTTGCCGCGCGACGATCACCGGCGATATGGACGAATGAACCACTGCCGAGCTGACCGAACCGAGCAGCATTCCGGTGAATCCGCCGCGTCCACGATTGCCGACCACCACGAGCTGCGCGGTCTCTGCCTGGGCCAGCAATTGTCGGGCGGGCTTGTCCGGCATGACCACGCGCCGCACCGTGACATCGGGGTATCGCTCGCACCAGCCGGCTAGCTGCTCGGCGAGCGCACGTTCGGCTTCCGCGCTCAGGTCTTCCCACTTCACGTCGGGGAACTCGAAGTTGAGGTCGGTCCAGGTATGCACCACCACAAGCTCGACACCGCGTCGCGACGCCTCGTCGAAGGCGATCTCGGTGGCGTATTCGGAGGCACGCGACCCGTCGACCCCGACCACCACGGGCCCGTCCGACGGGTGTTCGCTTTCCGGGATCACCGCGACCGCACCGTGGGCGTGAGCCGCCAGGCTCGAGCTGACCGAGCCGAGCAACCGGCGTCCCCATTTACTCAGGCCACGGGAGCCCACAACCACCAGATCGGCATGCCGCGAGTAATCGATCAGCGTGGCCACCGCGTGTCCGGGAACCGCTTTCGCGATGATCCGAGGTTCCTGCTGGCCGGCAATAGTCTCGACCGCAACACGGCGCGCATCATCGAGGACCTCCTGCCCGCGCTCGTCCTGATAATCCCAATAGTCCTGGGGCAAAGCGACATCCAGCCAGACCGGTGACGCAGCGCCCGGGAGCGCGTGGACCAGCGTCAGCCCGACGCCCCGCAACACGGCGGAGCGGGCCGCCCAGGCCACGGCGGCGTCCGACGAGGGCGACCCGTCAACCCCGACGACGATGCCGTGCCGGACGTCATGGTCACTCATGCGAATCTCCTTGTGGTGCAGAACGACAGATCATCACCGGCACCGGACTGTGGTGCAGCAGGTTCAGGCTCGTCGAACCCAGCAGGACACCGGCCAGTGCGTTGCGGCCCCGGGACCCGACCACTACGAGCCCAGAGTCGGCGACATGCTTCAACAGCGCCTTGCCGGGCGAGTCCGGCTCGATGAAACACTTGGCATCGACGCCCGAGTGGCGCTTGTTGTGGACGTCGACGGTCTCGGTGAGGTCGGCCAGTTCGGCGGCCTCCACGCCATCCCAGTCGATCAGCAGCGGGATGGTGACACCGGTCTCGGCGGGCGCGGCCAACGACAGCGAGCGCACGGCGTTGACCGCCAGCCCGAACCGATCGGCGAACTCGAATGCCGTCTCGAGTGCGGCCTGCGCGGCGGGGCTGTCGTCCACCCCGACCACGACGGGACCGTCACCGGGCGCCACCTTCTCCCCGCGGAAGGCGACCACCGGGCACGCCGCCCGCGTCGCCACGGCCAGCGCCGTCGATCCGAGCAGCAGCGCCGCGGCGGGCGTCACCTTCTTGCCGCCGAGGACGACGAGGCGCGCATCGGCGCTGGCGTCGATCAGCACCTGGTCGGCGGGTTCGTTGAACGAGACCGTGGACACCGACAGACCGGGATGATCGCCGCGCACGGCTTCATCTGCGGCCTTGAGGAACGCCTCGGCCATGTCGCGTTGGTAGGACATCATCGCCGCGGTGAACGCGGCCGCGGTCTGGGTCAGATTGCGGCCGACCGACGGCAGTGCGTGCACGATGCGCAGCGGAGCGCCGAACCGCTCGGCGACCGCGCCGGCCCACCGGGCGGCATCGAGCGCGCCATCACTGCCGTCGATTCCAACCACTACAGGTGCGTTCGAGGAAGTCACCCCTTCATCGTGGCGGCTGCGCGTCACTATGGCCAGGGACCAAAGACCTCAGGCGCTCCTAGTCCCAGCCGATGTCGGCGATATCGGTGCTCGACTGCGGCGGCTGCCCGGGTGTTCCCGGCGCCGTCCGGGAGAACCGCGGAGCCGGGGCGGCCTGCGCGACACCGTCGACGGAGATCAGTGTCGACCGGTCCAGCAGATGCTCACTCTTGGCGGCCTCACCCCAGGTCAGCACCGGTGTCACGCAGGCGTCGGTGCCGTCGAAGATCGCGGTCCACTCGTCGCGCGTCTTGCTGGCGAACCGCTCGGTGAAGATGGCCCGCATCTCGTCGTAGCGGGCCAGTTCGAACTGCCCGGGGATCTCGCCGGCGTCCAGGCCGAGACCGGCGACCAACTGCGCGAAGAACTGCGGCTCGATCGACCCGACCGCCATGTAGCCGCCGTCGGAGGTCTCGTAGGTCCGGTAGTACGGGGCGCCGCCGTCGAGCAGGAACGACTCGCGTTCGTCGCGCAACGATCCGGTGGCCCGCATGGTCCACATCATCTGCGCCAGCATGCTGACCCCATCGACCATCGCGGCGTCGATGACCTGGCCCTTGCCGGAGAGCTCGCGCTCGTAGAGCGCGGTGACGATGCCGATGACGACGAGCATCGAGCCGCCGCCGAAATCGGCGACGAGGTTGAGCGGGGCCACCGGCGGGCGGTCGCGGTAGCCGATCGCCGAGAGCGCACCCGTCTGCGACAGGTAGTTGATGTCGTGGCCGGCCGTGGTGGCCAGCGGGCCGTCCTGACCCCAGCCGGTGATCCGGGCGAAGATCAGCCGCGGGTTGACGGCCTCGCACTCGGCCGGACCGATACCGAGCCGCTCACAGGTGCCCGGCCGGAAACAGTCCAACAGCACATCGGCTTTGGCGACCAGATCCAGCAGCCTTCCCGGTTCGGCCTTGACGTCCAGGTCCACGATGCGCTTGCCGCGGTGCAGCAGGTCGACGTTCTCGGCGGGCATGGTCAGGCCACCCGGCCGGCGCACCCGCACCACATCGGCACCCAGGTCCGACAGCATCATCGCGGCGTGTGGCCCGGGGCCGATGCCGCCGAGTTCGATAACTCGCACTCCGGCGAGCGGTCCGGTGTTGGTCATGCGAGGCACACTAAGGGATGGGCGACAACGGCTACACGGTCGGTGACTATCTCCTGGACCGCCTCGCTGAACTCGGGGTGACCGAGGTCTTCGGCGTCCCCGGCGATTATCAGCTGGAATTCCTCGACCACATCCTGGACCACCCGAAGATGAAGTGGATCGGCGGCGCCAACGAACTCAACGCCGGGTACGCCGCCGACGGCTACGGCCGGCTACGCGGCATGGCCGCGCTGGTCACCACATTCGGGGTCGGCGAATTGTCGGCGGCCAATGCGATTGCGGGCAGCTACGCCGAACACGTGCCGGTGGTCCACATCGTCGGCGCACCGTCCAAGGACTCCCAGGGTGCGCGGCGCATCGTGCACCACACGCTCGGCGACGGAGACTTCGAACACTTCCTGCGGATGAGCCGCGAAATCACCTGTGCGCAGGCGAATCTGGCGCCCGCGACGGCGACGCGGGAGATCGACCGGGTGCTCTCGGAGGTGCGTGAGCAGAAGCGGCCCGGCTACCTGCTGATCGCGACGGATGTGGCCCGATTCCCCACCGAACCTCCCGCCGCGCCGCTGCCCCGCTACACCGGCGGTACGAGTCCGCGCGCCCTGTCCATGTTCACCGCGGCGGCCGCCGAGATGATCGCAGACCACCGGCTGACCGTTCTCGCCGATTTCCTGGTGCACCGCCTGGACTGCGTCGACGAACTCAACGCGCTGCTCGCCGCCGACACCGTCGCCCACGCCACCCTGATGTGGGGCAAGAGCCTCGTCGATGAGAGCTCACCCAACTATCTGGGCATCTATGCCGGTGCGGCCAGCGAGGATTCGGTGCGCGAGGCGATCGAGGACGCTCCCGTGCTGGTGACCGCGGGGGTGTTGTTCACCGACATGGTCAGCGGGTTCTTCAGCCAACGCATCGACCCGGCCCGCACCATCGACATCGGCGTCAACCAGAGTGTGGTGGCCGGACAGGTCTACGCCCCGCTGGACATGTCGGCTGCGCTCGACGCGGTCACCGCGATCCTCACCGAGCGCGGCATCACCTCACCGGCGCTGCCGCCGCATCCCACCCGGCCGCACACCGACCCACCCGGCCGGGATGCGGCACTGACCCAGGAAGTGCTGTGGGACAGGCTTTCTGAAGCACTTACCCCGGGAAATGTGGTGCTCGCCGATCAGGGAACGTCGTTCTACGGGATGGCCGGACACCGATTGGCCTCCGAGGTGACGTTCATCGGCCAACCGCTGTGGGGCTCGATCGGCTACGCCCTGCCTGCCGCACTCGGCGCCGGGCTTGCCGCCCGGGACCGCCGGACGGTGCTGCTCATCGGTGACGGTGCCGCCCAGCTGACCATCCAGGAACTGGGCGCCTTCGGCCGCGAGGGCCTGTCCCCCGTCGTGGTGGTGGTCAACAACGACGGCTACACCGTGGAACGCGCAATCCACGGTGTCACAGCCGAATACAACGACATCACCGGCTGGCGCTGGACAGAGCTACCCGCGGCGCTCGGAGTCGCCGATGCGCTCACCTTCCGGGTCAGCACCTACGGTGAGCTCGACGACGCGCTGAGAACGGCGGCGGCCACACCGGACCGCATGGTGTTCGTCGAGGTGATGCTGGGCCGGATGGACATCCCGCCCCTTCTGGCCGAGTTGGCGCAATCCGCCTCGGACGCCAATTCGAGCTAATCCGGCGGCTGTCTACCCCTTCTTGACCTTGAGCACCTGCTTGCGCAGACCTTCGGTGGCGGTCTCCACGCCACCCTTCATGGTCCGCTTCAGAATGAAGCCCGGCAGCGGCACCGACAGATCGATCGTGATGTCGAACCGGACCCTGGTCTTGTCGCCCTCGGGGGTCAGGGTGTAGCTGGCGTCCTGGGCCTTGAGCTGGCCGGCGCGCACCAGCGTCCAGCTGACCTTGTTCTCGCTCCAGGTGTATTCGATGACCTGCTCATCGGTCAGCCCGGCTGCCTTGACCGTCATCTTGACCTGCTTGGGCCGGCCGTCGTCGTAGGACTCGAGTACCTCGGCACGCTGGTATTGCGGCGACCAGGTCGGCGTCGCCTCGACATCGGCGACGACGTCGAGGATCTCCTGCGGGGTCGCCTCGATCACTACTTCACGGGAATCGCTGGTTGCCATGCGGTGAGATTACTCGGGGCTACGCTCGGGGATATGAGCAATGCCGTTGATCCCACTGCTCGGCCCAGCGGAACCGGATGTGCGGAGTGCACCGCCGCGCATGGCTGGTGGGTGCATCTTCGGCGGTGTGCGGCGTGCGGGCATATCGGTTGCTGTGACGACTCGCTGGCCCGTCATGCGTCGGCGCACTGGCGTGAGACGGGGCATCCGGTCATCCGCTCGTTCGAGCCGGGCGAGAGCTGGTTCTGGAACTTCGAGACCAACGACTACGCCGACGGGCCCGAACTCGCCCCGCCGCATCATCATCCGAAAGATCAGCCGGTGCCGGGCCCGAAAGGGCGCGTGCCCAGAGACTGGGCCGAACAGCTGCGTAACCGCTAATCGCCCAGCACGGCCTTGGCGGCGTTGTAGCCGGGGATGAAGGTGATTCCCGGTCCGCCGTGGCACCCGGCACTGGCCAAATAGAGACCGTCAACGGGAAGCGGTTGGCCGACATATCCTTTGGGGCCAGGCCGGTTGGGACCCATCTGCTCGGGATGGATCAGCCCGTGGCAGTAGTCGCCGCCCGGTGCGCCGAACATGGTGCCCATGTGCCGCGGGGTGAACGTGGTGTGCCGGATGATCCGGCGCTCGAAATCCGGTGCCAATCTGGTGATCTTCTCGATCACGCGTCGGCCCATCTCGGCCTTCAGCTCGCCGTACCCGGACGTGGACTCCTCGACCGGGAACCACAGCGCGAACGCCGAAGCCGCGTGTTTGCCCGCCGGGGCCAGCGTCGGATCGTGGGCCGACGGAATCTGGAAGGCGATCGCGGGATCGGCGGGCACGATCCCGCGGCGGGCATCCTGCCACTGCTGCTGCAGTTCTTCCGGAGTGCTGAAAAGGCCGATGGCAGCCTGCATCTCAGGGTCGTTGAGCATCTCGTACGGGGCATCGAAGGTAGGGGCTCCGTCGAGAGCGAAATGCATCTGCAGGTAGCTACCGCGATGGTCGATGCGGGTGAACCGCTCGCGCACCTCGGCGGGCAGTGCCTCGGCGTCGATCAACTTGGTGACCGTCGTGTCCGGGGCGATCGCCGACACCACAACGGGCGCGGTGATCGCCGTACCGTCAGCCAGTCGCACTCCGGTGATCCGGCCGCCATCGACCGATATCCGATCCACGCTGCTGCGCAACCGCAACTCACCACCGGCGGCGGTCAGCAGTGCATGCAGATGGTCGGTCAAGGCACCGATACCGCCCACCAGTTTCTTCATCAGCATGGCGTTCTCGTCGGGCACCGCGAGTCCGTAGGCGAGGGCGGCCGCGCTGCCCGGCGTCTCGGGCCCGCGGTAGGTCGTGTTGACCGCCAGGAAGGCCAGCATGCCGCGCAACGCGCCGTGCTTGTCCCGGTCCGGCAGATACCGGTCCAAGACACCGCTTACCGATCCGAACAGCAGGTCATCGATCGCGGAACGTTCGGATTCCGTTGTCGCACAGGCATACATCTCATCGAGCGTGCGGGGCGGACGCCCCGCGTCGAATCGGCCCAGCGCCCGGGTGGGCGCCAGGCTCCACGCCATCAGGCCGGCCATCCCGGCCACCGCGTCGGCGCCGTGGACCTCACCGAGATGGGCGAGCATCTTCATCGGATCGGCGTAATAGACCACCGGCGGGTCACCGATTCCGCGCAGAGACACCGACATGACCTCCAGGTCCACTGTCGGCAAGGTATCCAGCCCGAGTTCGGTGCTGACCACCGCCGAGGTGGGGAACTGCAGGGACCCGGCGATCTCGAACCGGTAGCCGTCGAACAACTCGACGGTCGAAGCCATACCGCCGGCGTATCTCTTGGCCTCCAGGCACAGGGTGCGCATTCCCGCCCGCGCCAAGAGGGCCGCAGCGGCCAGCCCGTTGTGCCCGGCCCCGATCACGATCGCGTCGTAGTCCGCCATCGACTGAGGCTGACACCGAGCTGGATGTTTTGTCAATAATGACAAAACATCACGCCAGCCCGGTGCGCAGCCCTTCCAGCGCGGTCCGGCACATCCGCGCCAGTTCGGGGAGCGTTCGCTCCCCCGCCTCATCGCCGACCATCCACAGCTCCATCGCGCCGAACACCGCGGCGGCGACGCATCGAGCCGTCACCACGATCCGCAGCCGGTCATCCCCCTGCGGCATTCGGCCCTGGCGCGACACCAGCAGCTCGGCCACCGCATCAGCGAAGTCGGATTCCACCTGACGGATGTGCCGCACGATCCGGTCGGGGTCGAGTTCGACCGCACGCATGCCGGCGATCTTCGTCACCGCATCGACGTCATACGGGAAGGCCAGGACCGCGGACTGCACCGAGTCGAGGATCGATTCGGTGGCCGGCCGCTCGGCCAGCGCGGCTCGGAACCAGTGCAGGCCAGCGTCGTAATCGGCGAACAGCAGGTCGTGTTTGGAGGTGAAGTGCCGGTAGAACGTGCGCAGCGACACCCCGGCGTCGGCAGCGATCTGTTCTGCCGAGGTGTCCTCGACCCCCTGGGCCAGGAACCGCACCAACGCGGCCTGGCGCAGCGCCTCGCGGGTGCGTTCACTGCGCGCGGTCTGCGCGGGTCTGGCCATGGCAGTGAAATTACCGCACGGCCGATCGATCCCCGGACACACAAATGTCAATATTGACAAAACTTGGGATCGAGAGTGTGCTCACGCCATGGTGTCGATCATCGTTCATGCAGTTCTGGGCGTGGCCGTCGTCGCGCTCGTCATCCGCCTCAATCCGCATGTCTTCTCGCGCCCGCCCGGGCCGGCGCTGTCCCGCGTCGAGCTGGCGTACTACGTCGTCGGCCTCGCCTCGATCCCGATCTGCTGGTACTTCAACATGAAGTTCGTCGCGCAGTACGCCCAACCGGACGGCAACCCGATCTGGGGCCCGGGAAGTTGGCAAGAGTTCATCGCGCTCGGGTACACCAACCCCGCGGCCGGCTCGGCCAGCGCCGACTACACGATCGCCAATGTCATACTGCTGCCGCTGTTTACGATCATCGACGGGCTGCGCCGCGGCATCCGCCACCCCTGGCTGTTCTTCGTGGCGAGCCTGTTCACCAGCTTCGCGTTCGCGTTCGCCTTCTACTTCGCCACGATCGAACGGCAGCGCCGACACCAACAGGCGGCGGTCCCCGTCAGCTGAGCGGCGTCAGCATCGCAGTGCACGCCAGCACCGCGTCCTCGGTGATCTCCCCCACCTGGTCCCCGCTCTCCACGGTGATCGCGGTGAGTTCACGCAACCCGCCGATCATCATGATGATCCGACGCCGCGAGATCGACACCCCGGCCGCGCGGAACGCTTCGTTGTTCGTCATGGCCTGCACCATGGCGATGAAATGCTCCATCGACTCGCGTTGCAGCGCCCGCGCCGCGGTACCCAGCGTCGGCAGATCGCGAATCCAGGCCAGCATCAGCTCCGGATTGGCCTCGTAGGAGGCGATCCACGCCTCGACCGCCTGACGGACCTGGTCCTGCCAGGACGCGCTCCGGTCGACTCCTCCCGCGACCTCACGCACATGCTGGGTATTGACGCTGGTCAGCAGCGCGACAAAGCACTCTTCACGGCTGGCGAAATGTTCGTAGAAGGTACGGCGCGAAGTCTTCGCCCGGCGCACGATGTCAGCGACGGTGGTGTTCTGATAGCCGTCCTCGACGATCGATTCGTTCATGGCGGCGAGCAGGCGCGACCGGAACGCGCTCTTGTCGGCGTCAACCGACGTCGTGGGACTGTTCATCTCGGGCTGTCATGGTAGTGCCGATCAGCGACGCACGGTGGGGGTGTGGCCAACACTGGACCGTGCACCCGGACTGGCGGCCGGTGGACGGTTCTGCCGGAAACTCAGACAGACACCCAGGTTGCCGCCCACGCACGGAACCCCGTTGACTGTGGGCACCGGCCCACCGGAACGATTCCCGGTCGGATCCAGGGCTGCCGGTTCCGCAGCGGCAGACGGCGCCAGCAACACGGCCAGCGCACAGACCCCGATGACGATCCTGCCCATTCCCGCAGCGTAACCCGGTGGTCAACCGATCGGCGTCAATGGACTCAGCACATCACGCACGAACTGGGCGATGTTCACCGACGGATTGCCGTCGGGGAAGCTCACCGTGGCCAGCACATTGCCGCCGGCGTCGGCGAAGTTCTGATCGGCGCGGCCCTGATGCGTCGACGACGTCACCACGATGATGCCGGTGGCGCCGGCCTTCTTCGCCAGTGGAACCGAGAACTGCGCGTTCTGCACGGTGCTGTTCGCCCGGTCCTCGACGATGATGCGGCGGGCCGGAAGACCAAGCATGACAAGCAGATTGCGCATCTGCGCGGCCTCGGTTTGACCGTTCTGCGGATTGCCGCCGGTGACGATGACCGGAGACTGCGGAAACGCCTGCGCGATCGCGAGGCCGGTGAGGACGCGGTGGTACAGGATGGCGCGCATGGAGCCATCGGGTTTCAGCCCGTACCCGAGGATGACGATGGCGGGTTTGGTGAAATCCTTGCCGGCCACGGGCGGGACGGCCTGCGCGGTCACCGGACTAGCGGTCAGGGTCAGTGCGCATGCCAGCGCGACGACGAGAACCCTCAGGCAGTTGCGCATTTCACTCCCGACAGCCGCGACGCTTGTGAATGCCGTTGCCCATGGGGTTGATGTTACCGATCGGACGGATGTGGCATCCGCGCCTGCCGACCTGCTCACCCGGTGACAGCACGGATTTTCCTCATCCTCAGACAACAGCCACCAAGTCCTCAACGGCCCCTGTCCCCCGCCGTGCACGCTGGCTGGTTCAGCGGCGCCGCACGACCGGGGTTTCGCCTGAAAGTTGTGACCGGTAAGGGGCATTGACGCGAGCAAGGTGATCCAAACCGAACACCAGGAGGTGATGTGATGTCGATCGAGAACCTGCTTGATCGGTACGCCGAGGCGATAACCCCAGTGGGGTACGGATATCTGGCCGCATTGGCAACCGCGATCGTCTGCGCGGTGGTCTGGCGGATCGCCATGACTCCGCGGCGGCCTGCGGTGACGGAACCGATCAGCGCGTCCGAGCTGGCATTCCTGCGATCGGACATCGCCCCGGTGGTGACATCACTCGCAAGCCTGCGCGCCACCGGACGGATCACCGCGGACGGACGGGTGGACCGCGCCGTGCCCAGCCCGGAGACCGACCGGTTCACCGGGCAGGTACTGGAACGGGTCGCCGCCGATCCGGAGCACACCGTGCCGGGTCTGTATGCCGCATCGCGGGACGAACTCGCTGCGCTCGAAGAGCAACTGAGCCGGCGCGGCCTGGTGCGGACCGGGGCCGAACGGGCCCGCATGCGCTGGGGCACAGCGCCGTCGATCGTGGTGATGACGCTCGGTATCGGCTACGGCGTGTACCTGGCGACCCAGTTGTCCGACCACCCGATCCACGCGGTCACGTTCACCGCGGTTGTGCTCGCCACGGTCCTGTACGCAGCACTCGTGCTCCCACACCTGCTCGGCGTCGACCGCCTGACCCGCGCGGGCCGTCGGTTACTGGCCGCCCAACAGAAGGAACTGGCTTATCTGGAACCGGCGAAGCAGCCCGCCTTCGACACCTACGGTCCGGCGGCGGTGGCGATGTCGGTGGCACTGTTCGGTACCGGCGCGCTGTGGGCGCTGGACGCCGACTACTCGACCTCCGTGCAGCTGGCCGGCAGCTCCTCCAGCGGAGCCGACGGCGGCGGCTGCGGTGCGTCCTGCGGGGGCGACGGCGGCGGCGGTTGCAGTGGGTGCGGTGGTTGTGGCGGGTGCGGAGGTTGCGGCGGATGAGCACCGCGACCCGCACCGTGCCCGCCCTGGGCGACGTGGGTATCGGCTGGCGGCGTGAGATCGCCGGGGTGATCACCGATCTGCGGCCCGGGTTCTGCGAGGTGATCGCCGAATCGATCCCGGTCCGCCGCCGTCGAGCCCGGCCCGAACCGGCCCTGGCGGATCTGGTCGCCCGCGGTGTTCCGGTGGTACCCCACGGCGTCGCACTCTCGCTGGGCGGCGCAGAACCCGTGCAGCCCAGGCGGGTCCGGCGGCTGGCCGCCTGCGCAGAAGCGCTCGACGCTCCGGTGGTCAGCGAGCACATCGCCTTCGTCCGGGCCGGCGGGATCGAGGCCGGGCATCTCCTTCCGGTGCCACGCACCCGGGAGGCGCTCGACGTGCTGACGGCGAATATCGACCGCACCCGGCGCGAACTGCCGGTGCCGCTCGCGGTGGAGAACATCGCCTCGTTTGTGGAATGGCCGGAGTCCGATCTCACCGAATCGGAGTTCCTCACCGAGTTGGTGGAATGCACCGGGGTGCTACTGGTCCTCGATGTGGCGAACGTCTACGCCAACGCCCGCAACCGTGGACGTGATCCACTGCGGGAGATCGCGCGCCTGCCGGTGGAGCGGGTGGCCTACAGCCACGTCGCGGGCGGTCGGGAGGGCGAGGACTTCTACCACGACACCCACACCGATCGGACTCCGACGGAGGTGCTGGACCTGGTCACAGCGCTGCGGGAACGGGTCGATACCCCGTTCATGCTGGAGCGCGACGGCCGGTTCCCACCCGCCGCAGAGCTTTTCGATGAGCTGGACGCGATCGCCACGGCGGCCGGAGCTCCATCGATCACCGCCGGGGCGAGGGAGGCGTGGGCATGAGAGACACCTTGGCTCAGCGGCAGGAAGCCCTGGTCCGGGCGCTGGTGACCGGCGGCCCCGTGCCACCCGGCTTCGATCCGACGGCAGTGGCCGCGGCCGGCGAGGTGTGTCGACACAAACGCGACGCGCACTCAGGTGCCACCCCTCGTCCGCGCCGGTGGTGGTCGGTGTGCCTCTGAAACACCGGACAGGCCTGACCAGCGTGACACGATGGTGAGATGAGTGACTGGACGAGGGGAAGACTTTTCGGCGCTTTGAAGGCGGCCGGAGCGGCTTCGATGGTGGGCTGTGCGTTCATGTTGGGTGCCGGTGCTGCGCAGGCAGATCCGGGGCCGTTCGAGCCACCGAGGCTCGTCCCCGTCGACGGCTCGACCGTCGGTGTGGCCCAGCCGATCATCATCAACTTCCCCGGCCCCGTCGACGACGCCGGTGCCACCGAAAACGCCATCCATGTCTCGTCGGTCCCGGAAGTTCCCGGCAAGTTCTACTGGATGACCCCCACGCAGCTGCGTTGGCGTCCGCTGAGCTTCTGGCCCGCCCACACCGCGGTCACCGTCGATGCCGCCGGCACGGTGTCCAACTTCAAGACCGGGGACGCGCTGGTGGCCACGGCCAACGACTCCACACACCAACTGACCGTCACCCGCAACGGGGCCGTGGAGAAAACCATCCCGATGTCGATGGGTATGGCAGCCGGCGGCCACCAGACTCCGAACGGCACCTACTACGTTCAAGAAAAAATGCCGTCGGTGGTGATGGATTCGTCGACCTACGGTGTCCCGGTCAACTCGACGTACGGCTACAAGGTGACGGTCGAGTTGGCCGTCCGGTTCGACGACAGCGGCGACTTCGTGCACAGCGCTCCGTGGTCGGTGGACGATCAGGGCAAGCGCGACGTCAGTCACGGCTGCATCAACATCAGCCCGGCCAACGCGAGGTGGTTCTTCGACAACTTCGGCGCCGGCGATCCCATCATCGTTCAGAACTCCACCGGCACCTACTCCCGGCACGATGGCTCCAACGATTGGCAGATCTAATCGAGAAGCGCCGCGACGGTTCCGACGATCGTTGTCAGCAGTCGATCTGAGGCCGGTTGCCACACGCCGTGGCGCTTCTTCGGTGTGACGTCGACGGGGTCACCGTCCCGCGTGACACGGCCCGTGGTCAGGCTGATCCTGAATCCGTTGACCTCCAGGTGCCTTTGGCCGATCCGGACCGGCTCGGCTGACGTGAACTCGGCCAGGATGTGCTCCAGGATCACCCGCCGCGTCGCGAGGACTCCCGCGGGTGACTGGGTGGACGAGCCGCCGGATTCGGATCCGCCCTCGATCGCGACAGTGGAGGCACTGAGAATCAGATCGGCCGAGCGAATGATCTCGGACACGGCAGGCACGTCGTCGCATCCCTCGGTGGCAATCGTCACGGAGCCGTCTGCGGCCATTCCCAGTGCTCCGACGCGTAGGCCTGCTGCACTGCATGTCTCCAAGCCCGCGCCCGGGTACACCGAGCCGTCGAACCACATCTCCGCGCCCACCGTCCCCACCCGTCGGGTGATCGTTTCGTGGCCTGCGCTGGTCCAGCCCTCCGCTCGATACAGACCGGTCAGCTGTCGCGCATTCAGAACCGCCTGATCGGCGATCAACCGGTCGGCGTCGGCATTTGTGTAGTGCTCCCGAAACACCTGCGCGAACGGCTGCACCAGTTGCAGGTTCCGGACGCGATCGCGCCACGCGCTCCGTTCGTCGGGAGTCGCCGCGGCGGGGTGCCAAAGTCGAATCCTCGCGGTGGCCGGGACGACGAACGGCCGGCCCGCCACGTCGGTGAATTCGCCTGGCCCGCCGAGGAATGCCGGCCCGTCGACGACCTGCCAGACGAGGCTCTTGCTGATCGGAGCGACCGGGGCGGCGAATGCAGCGTCGAACCACGTCGGATACGACCACGACGCGGAGACGAGCCACCCTGCCTCCAGTGCCTTGGTCCACGTGGTCAATTGGGCCTTTGAGGGGGCGGTTTCGAACGGTAGCCGCAAGGCGACGTCCGGGCGCCCGGCCAGCGCTCGACGGGCCTCCTTCATGTACCTGGTGAACTTCTTCTTGATCCCGGCGTGCCGTACGTCGCGCGTGGTGTCGGCGAGGCCCGCCACACTCTCAGGGGTCGGCGCGGCCATGATGGCGCGGGCAAGCGCGAAAGCCGCCGCCTGTGACGGCGCTGATTTGGCTGCCGCTTGGGGCGCGATGGCGGCCCTGCCGAGAATTCGGGGAATCGGCTCCGCCCAGTCGGCGTCCAGAGTGAGCGCGACAAGCGCAGCGCGCTCGATCACCCGCGCGTCGGCCGGGCTGAACGCCTTGTCGGCGACGAACGGCTCGGTCCCTTCGTGGATCGCAGCCAGCCGCGAATCCGCGAGCGCAAGGACCTTGCGGGCGAAACCGAGGTACTCGCCGTCCCGGCTCAGCTGCTCGATCAGTGCGCGCAGGACATCGTGATCGTCTCCGACGAGCACCCAACTATCGCGCAGCATCCCCAATGCGTTGGCCGCAGGCAATCCGAGACGAACTTCGGCATGGGCTTCCAGTTCCTCGAGGAACCCGTCGGTCATGCTGGAGAGGGTACGTGCGCACCGCAGCTGACCGGAAACAAAAAAGACCACCTGTCACCAGGTGGCTTTTGTGGTGGCCAGGGCCGGGATCGAACCGGCGACCTTCCGCTTTTCAGGCGGACGCTCGTACCAACTGAGCTACCTGGCCGGAAGGCACCGGCTCTTGCAAACCGAACTGCCTCGCCGTGATGGCGACCCTGACGGGACTCGAACCCGCGACCTCCGCCGTGACAGGGCGGCGCGCTAACCAACTGCGCCACAGGGCCTTGCTTTCCTGCGTGCTCCGCGTTTCCGCGATGCGTACCCCCAACGGGATTCGAACCCGTGCTACCGCCGTGAAAGGGCGGCGTCCTAGGCCACTAGACGATGGGGGCCTAATCCGAATCTCTCCGGGGTGTTCACAACGTGTCCGTTGGGAGCTTCGATAGCTTAGGGTACGGATGCCCAAATCTTCAAACCCGGTGGTCGCAACACCAATTTCATCCATCTTGTACCCTGTCTTCTCGCGCCCCTATAGCTCAGTTGGTAGAGCTACGGACTTTTAATCCGCAGGTCGTAGGTTCGAGCCCTACTGGGGGCACCACACACCCGCCGCGAGGCGGGTCCGGTGCGGTTCACAGGTGACGCGTGGCTCAACCCACAAGCACCACGGGCCACTCCCGTTTATCGTTGTAGCCGGGGATCGGCAGTTGGAATGAAGGAGTCACCGATGTTGTCCCGGCGCCCGCGCACTCGAGTCATGGCCACCGCGATCGGTGCTGCCGCGCTGGCCGCAAGCGCCGCATTCGGGGTGGCACCGGCCCACGCAGACGCTCAGGATGACCAGTTCTTCACCATCGTCAAAGACCTGAACATCCCCACCACCTCGGCCGAGGAAGCCGGCCAGGTCGGTCGCGGAGTCTGCGACGCGCTCACCAAGGGCAAGATCGAACCCGCACGGACGGTGCGGGGAGTCATCAGCCAGCTGATGAATCAGGCCGGTATCGACAAACACCAGGCCGCGAATCTGGTGCGGGGTGCGGTCAAGGTCTACTGCCCGCAGAACGCCCCGTTCGTCGGGCGCTGAGGCCCACGAACGAGGCTCTGACGCAAGGCGCTACACCTTGGGGCAGTAGTGCATCCCGTTGTCGCGGTGCCCGATCGGCGGCAGGTTGCGGGCCGGGGTGTGCACCAGCGGAGCGTCGGCCGGGATGCGGCCGGTGACGCGGTCCCACGCGCTGCGGGCCCGTGGATGCATGCGCTGCCGGGCGGGCACCAGTTTGAAAACCTTGCCGATCACCTTGCCCAGCAGTCGATGTATCTTCTCGTCGCGCTCAGACCAGGTGTATCCCATCAGCTCTCGCACTGCCGGGTGGTACAGGCCGATGGTGAACCACACGAACAACGGGTGCACCACATGCTTACGCTGCAGCGCCCACATCCAATCCGGCATCTTCGACGCGAACGGCGGCTTCGGCAGCTCACTCAGATCCAACACATCGCGGGCCGCCTGGTTGTTCTCTAATACGTTGCGGCACATGTGTTCCCAGTAAACCTGGAAGTCCTCCCAGGTTTCCGGCACGGGACGCATGGTCATCCCGTACATCGAGTACCACTGCTTGTGCTCCTCGAACAGCTGCCGCTTGTCAGCCTCGGAGATCCCGCCCGCGAGCCGGTCCGCGACGATGATCGTGCCGACGAAGAACGTCGAATGCGCCCAGTAGAAGACCTCGGGATTCAACGCGTGGTAGCGGCGCCCCTGAGCGTCGATCCCCTTGATGTTCACGTGGTAGTCGCGCACCTCGGCACCGGTCTGCGGCGCACGGTCTCCGTCGAACACCACGCCACCGATGGGATACAGCGAGCGCAACAGGCGGGGCCAACGTTCCTGGAAGAAGATCGAGTGCTCCGTCACCGCCGCGCCGAGCTGCGGGTGCATGTTCTGCATCGACCCGGCCCACGGCCCCTGGAGCATGCCCCGCCAGTCGCCGAAGTACTTCCACGTGAGCGAATCCGGCCCGAGCGGGATCGGCGGCGCCTCATAGCCACCCGGGGCGGCCGGACAACCCGCCGCCACGGCAGCGGATCCGCTGGTCACGGGGCATGTCTCAGAAGTATCTTGTGTCACAGGTGCGCTTTCTGCCGGCAAGACGATGTCCTGTTGTCAAATGTGACTACAGACGTTGTCATCAAGAGCTTAGGAGTAGATGTGCCATCCGGTCAACGACGCGGCCGATGGTCGGGTGTTCCGCTTCAGGAGCGCGCGGCGCGTCGACGCGACGAACTGATCGCCGCAGGCGTCACCTTGCTGGGCAAAGCCGACGGCCCGGCCCTGACGGTCCGTGCGGTGTGCCGCGCGGCCGAACTCACCGAACGGTACTTCTACGAGAGCTTCAGCGACCGCGACACGTTCGTCCGGGCCGTCTACGACGACGTCTGCGCTCGGGCGATGTCAGCCCTGACCACCGCCGTCACTCCCCGCGAGGCGGTGGAACGATTCGTCGCACTCATGGTCGACGACCCCACCCGGGGCCGGGTGCTGCTGCTCGCCCCGGAATCCGAACCGGTATTGACCCGCTCGGGCGCGGAGTGGATGCCCGACTTCATCGGACTGCTGCAACGCAAACTCACCCGCATCGCCGACCCGGTGCGTCAGGCCATGGTCGCGACCAGCCTGATCGGGGCCCTGACCGCGTTGTTCACCGCATATCTCGACGAGAGACTCCCGGCCAGCCGCGAACAGTTCATCGACTACTGCGTCGACATGCTGCTCGGGCGGGTCGGCAGTTTCTGACGGAACTCCCCAGAACTACTCGTCAGGGGTGCTGGCCTCGGCGATCGGCTCCTGCTGGGCCGCGGCCGCCTCATCTTCGGCGGCCTTGGCCTCACGGCCCGCCGGGCTGGCGACCGACGCGCCCGGATGGGTCTCGGTGGCATGGTCGCCGTCGCAGTTGAGCGCCACCTGCGTCACGTCTTCTTTGTATTCGAAGTAGGTGTCGGACGTCTGCGGCACCAGCGGCCGGACAGTCCAGGCATTGGTGACGATGCACTCGTCGCGCGGCAACCGGCTACCCACGGTGACAGCGACGTGCGCCGTACCTCCGCCGCCCTCGATGGCGGTGACAGCGTCGCTGTATTTCTGCCCCACGACATCCGGCGCCGCCTGGGCCGCCCCCGCACCCACCACCGCGAACGCAAAACCCGCCGCGGATACACCGATGACACTTCCGAACCCGATCGCGATCTTCATCTAGGCCGACCTTCCCCGTCCGGTGATCTCTCCCGGAGAGGTGGGGTGCCAGGGTTCTCGCCCATGCTTTCAGCTGCCCCTCGTTCCGCGGCAGGGTGCCACAGAAGACTCTTTGGGAGCTGACGTGGATTTTAGTCGGCGGTGGGGCTCACTTCGAGTAATTAACCCCTACTTAACCGCTACTCGTCGGGCGTGCTGACCTCGGCGAGCTCGGCCTGCTCGGCGAGCTGGGCCTGCTGCTCGGCGTACTCCTGCTTCGCAGCCTCCAGATCATCAGCCGCCTTGGCCTCACGGCCGGCCGGGCTCGCGACCGAGGCGCCCGGGTGGTTGGCGCTGGCGTGGGCGCCGTCGCAGTTCAAAGCGACCATGACCTCGCCGGAGGCGTGATTGCCGTCCCGCACGAACGGGGCGTCCCAGGCGTTGGTGACAATGCACTCGTCCTGCGACAGCTTGCTGCCGACGGTGACCGCAACCTTCGCGCTGGAGCCGCTGTTCTCGATCGCGCTCGAAGCGTCCGAGTAGGTCTGGCCGACCACATCAGGTGCGGCAGCCGCGACACCTGCACCGAACAGCAGGGACACGGCCGCACCGGTGGCAACTGCAGCTCCGGCACCAACGACAAGCTTTTTCACGTGTGCCCAACCTCCGAGCGTGGGTATCCGACAGATGTTCGTGCGGATCCTACAGTCGACACGGGCGCGCCGCAGGGCTCGCGAAAGTACCCGCGGGGCAACTTGATGTCACCGGGTTACACAGATATATTGACTGCAACCAACAGGTACAGATAACTGAGCGTCCGCAGGACGCGAGGAGGGTTGAGGGCACATGACGCAGGAATACACCGACCTGCAGCTCCTGCACGAACTCGAGCCTGTCGTCGAAACCAGCATCAACCGCCACATGCGGATGCGTAAGGACTGGAATCCGCACGACTTCATTCCCTGGTCGGACGGCAAGAACTACTACGCTCTCGGCGGCCAGGATTGGGATCCCGAGCAGTCCAAGCTGTCCGAGGTCGCCAAGACCGCGATGGTGCAGAACCTGCTCACCGAGGACAACCTGCCCTCGTACCACCGCGAGATCGCGATGAACATGGGCATGGACGGCGCCTGGGGCAACTGGGTCAACCGCTGGACCGCCGAGGAGAACCGCCACGGCATCGCCCTGCGCGACTACCTCGTCGTGACCCGCGCCGTCGACCCCGTCGAGCTGGAAGAACTGCGCGTCGAGCAGGTCACCCGCGGCTTCTCCCCCGGCCAGAACCAGCAGGGCGACCTGTTCGCCGAGAGCCTGTTCGACTCGGTGATGTACGTGTCGTTCCAGGAGCTCGCGACCCGCGTCAGCCACCGCAACACCGGCAAGGCCTGCGACGACCCCATCGCCGATCAGCTGCTGCAGCGCATCTCCGCCGATGAGAACCTGCACATGATCTTCTACCGGGACGTCTCGGCGGCCGGTCTGGACATCTCCCCCAACCAGGGCATGGCGTCGCTGCACCGCGTGCTGGACAACTTCAAGATGCCCGGCTACACCGTGCCCGACTTCCGCCGTAAGGCCGTCATCATCGCCGTCGGCGGTGTCTATGACCCGCGCATCCACCTGGACGACGTGGTGATGCCGGTTCTGCGCAAGTGGCGCATCTTCGAGCGTGAGGACTTCACCGGCGAGGGCGCGCGACTGCGCGACGACATCGGCCGCATCATCGAGGAGCTCGAGGATGCCTGCGACAAGTTCGAGGTCGCCAAGGAGCGCCGCCTGGAGCGCGAGCGCAAGGTGGCCGAGAAGAAGGCCATGAAGAACCTGCTGGTTTCGTCCTCGTCGACTGCATGACTCTGACCGCACCGCCGCCCACAACGGCAGCACCGGCCCGATCCCAACTGCGGATCGGGCCGTTCGCGTTGCCCAGTCCCGTCGTCCTGGCTCCCATGGCCGGCGTGACGAACGTCGCGTTCCGCACGCTGTGCCGCGAGCTCGAGATCGCCCGCGCCGGCACCGTCAGCGGCCTCTACGTGTGCGAGATGGTCACCGCGCGGGCCCTGGTCGAGCGCCACCCCGTCACCCTGCACATGACGACCTTCGGCCCCGACGAATCGCCGCGGTCGCTGCAGCTCTACACCGTGGACCCGGAAACCACCTACCTGGCGGCCAAGATGATCGCCGACGAAGGCATGGCCGATCACATCGACATGAACTTCGGCTGTCCCGTGCCCAAGGTCACCAAGCGTGGCGGCGGGTCGGCACTGCCCTACAAACGGCGGCTGTTCGGCCAGATCGTGGCCGCCGCGGTGCGCGGCGTCGAGGGCACCGACATTCCCGTGACGGTGAAGTTCCGGATCGGCATCGACGACGAGCATCACACCCACCTGGACGCCGGGCGGATCGCCGCCGAGGAGGGGGCGGCGGCCGTGGCGCTGCATGCCCGCACCGCGGCGCAGCGCTACTCCGGAACCGCCGACTGGGACCAGATCGCGGCGCTCAAAGCGCATGTCACGAGCATTCCGGTGCTCGGCAACGGCGACATCTTCGAGGCGGACGACGCGCTCGCGATGATGGCTGCGACCGGCTGCGACGGCGTGGTGATCGGCCGAGGCTGTCTGGGCCGGCCATGGCTGTTCGCCGAACTCTCGGCAGCCTTCAACGACCGCCCCGCCGCCACCCCGCCGAACCTGGGCGAGGTCGCCGACATCGTGCGCCGCCACGGCGAACTGCTCAGCGAGCACTTCGGCGAGGACAAGGCCATGCGCGAAATCCGCAAGCACGTGGCCTGGTACATGCACGGATTCCCGGCCGGCGCCGACCTGCGGCGTGGGCTGGCCCTGGTCAAGACCCGTGCCGAACTCGACGCACTGCTCGACCAACTCGACGGCGACGCACCGTTCCCGCCGGCGGCCACCGGTCCCCGCGGGCGCCAGGGGTCGGCCGCCTCGGTGTCGCTGCCCGAGGGGTGGCTCGACGATCCCGACGACTGCGCGGTGCCGGTCGGGGCCGATGTGATGCATTCCGGAGGCTGACCTGCAGTCGCACCGAGATGACATCGAGACGGCACTGTCACCAGGTTGGGTCTAGCTCAGCCTCAGGATGCCTCAGTACGATGAAACCCCTGCCGCGGCTGGCTTCAAGTAGCCAGTCCGGCAGTGTGCTGCTAGAAGAGATGGGGAGAAAACCTCAGCAGCACCCAGATCACACCGCGGGAACGATGCGCACCGACGCGCACGCGCGAGCTCGAAGAGTCGGAGGCCGGTAAGGACATGAGTGACGCTGATAACGCCACTCCCGGCCGTCGACACCGCTCGCCGGAGGAGCCGTCGGACAACCAATGGATTACCCGATCCCGGCAGCCTTTGCCAGGCGCCGCGCCGTGGGAGCGCCAGGATGCGCCACTACCCGATGATTCACCCCTGGATGAGCCCACCGGCAGTCATGCCGACGGGGTAACTGTCGCCGATCTGATCGCCAAGGTCGCCGGGACCGGGTTCACACCGACGCGCCACCGGCTGGAGCCAGACGAGCCCGACGAGCCAGAGCTGGACCAGTCGGAGGTTGAGCCAGAGCCCGAATTCGACCTGGAACCAGAACCCGAACCCCAACCGCAGCACGCACTGGATCCGGCCCCGGAACCCGAGCCGGCGTACGCACCGGCCTATGTCCGCCCGCAGGTGCCCGACCCGACCGACGTGATTCCGGCGGTGCTGATCGAACCCGAGGCCGATGAACCCCAGGATTCCCACGACGCCGAGGATTTCCCGGCGCCGTACGAGGAACCATTCGAGGAACCGTTCGATGACTCGCTGGATCACCGCGAGATCGAGACCGACAACACCGACACCGATGTGCTGCCGGTCCTGCCGGTGTACGACTACGACGCACCCCAGGAGCGCCCGGCGTGGCGGGTCCGCCCGACACCGCCCGACGAGCACGACCCCGAGGACACCGACGAGATCGAGGGACTGCGGCCGCCGCTCGACCGCCGGGTCATGCTGGCCGGCCGCGCCGCCGCCGCGATGCTCGCGGTCCTGACCCTGGTGCTCACCGGCGGGGCCTGGCAGTGGCAGTCCTCGAAGAACAACAGCCTCAACAAGGTCGCGGCACTGGATCTCAATTCACGCGACATCCTCGACCCCAACGCCCAGTTCGGTGACGAGAACTTCCTGATCGTCGGCACCGACAGCCGCGCAGGCCAAAACAGTGGCATGGGCGCGGGCAACACTCAGGACGCCGATGGCGTGCGGTCCGACACCGTGATGCTGGTGAACATCCCGGCGAGCCGGAAACGCGTTGTCGCCGTGTCGTTCCCGCGCGACCTGTCGATCACCCCGATGAAATGCGAGCCCTGGAACCCCGAGACGGCGACATACGGTCCCCAGTACGACGAAGAATCAGGGACGAACGGCCCCGACGAGGTCTACACCGAAACCAAGCTGAACTCGGCATACGCGTTCGGTGGCCCGAAGTGCCTGGTGAAGGTGATCCAGAAGCTTTCCGGTTTGTCGATCAACCGATTCATGGCCGTCGACTTCGCTGGATTCTCCAAGATGGTCGATGCGCTCGGAGGCATCGAGGTGTGCAGCACCACGCCGTTGGAGGACGAGATTCTCGGCACGGTATTGGCGAACCCCGGCCGTCAGATGGTCGACGGCCACACCGCTCTGAACTACGTCCGGGCCCGGCACGTCACCACCGAGGTCACCAGCGACTACGGCCGGATCAAACGTCAGCAGCTGTTCCTGTCATCACTGCTGCGGTCCCTTATCTCCAAGGACACCTTCTTCTCGCTGCGCAAGCTGAACAGCGTGGTCAACATGTTCATCAGCGACAGCTACGTCGACAACATCAGGACCAAGGACCTGGTCGACCTCGGGCAGTCCGTCCAGGGCGTCAACGCCGGGCGCATCTCGTTCGTCACGGTGCCGACCGTCGGTTATGCCGACGAGTACGGCAACGAGGTCCCGCGCACCGACGACATGCGTTCCCTGTTCGACGCGATCATCAACGACGATCCGCTGCCCGGTGAGAAGAACCCGGACAACACCCCGGTGCCCGGCACCCCGGAATCGACGACGTCGTCCGTCCAGGCGGCCGCCCCGTCGGAGACCCTCCAGTCGACCGTTCCCGCGCCCGCACCGGCGACGACGGACAGCGGTGAGATGGTCAACGCCGTCACCACCGAACCGCAGCAGGTCACGGTGCAGGTGTCGAACTCGACC
This sequence comes from Mycobacterium sp. NPDC004974, assembly GCF_053600815.1. Taxonomy (NCBI): domain Bacteria; kingdom Bacillati; phylum Actinomycetota; class Actinomycetes; order Mycobacteriales; family Mycobacteriaceae; genus Mycobacterium; species Mycobacterium sp. NPDC004974. Next base: position 125,044 of record NZ_JBSGAQ010000007.1, read on the forward strand.
GGCCAGAGCGGCCTGGCCTCCACGGCGGCCACCGAGCTGCAGGAACACGGCTTCAACGTCAACACCCCTGACGACTATCCGAGCACGCTTCCGGCGACCACGGTGTTCTTCTCCCCCGGTAACGAGGAGGCTGCCGCGACGGTGGCCAGCTCGTTCACCAACCCGACCATCGAGCGGGTGTCGGGCATGGGCAGCGTGGTGCAGGTGGTGCTGGGCTCCGACTTCTACACGGTCAACGCGCCGACCCCGAGCGGGTCGGAGGTGCAGGTGCACGTGCTGAAGGGCACCAGCAGCGCCCCGACACACCTCCCCGAGGATCTGACCGTCACCAACGCCGCCGACACCACCTGCGAATAGTCTCCAGAGCCCGAGCGGACGGCATTCACCGTTCGTTCACCGTTGCATCGTGACTCCAGGCCTGCTGACCGCATAATCTTGCATCATGCGTACCCATTACAACGAGCAATTGCGTTCACTGACGGACCAACTCGGCGAGATGTGCGAGTTGGCGGGTACCGCAATGGAGCTAGCTACCCAGGCACTGTTGCAGGCCGATCTCGCACTTGCCGAGCAGGTCATCAGTGACCACGACAAGATGACCACGCTGAGCACCCAGGCTGAGGAGTCTGCGTTCGTGTTGCTCGCGTTGCAGGCGCCCGTGGCCGGCGACCTGCGCTCGGTGGTCGGCTCCATCCAGATCGTCGCCGACGTGGACCGGATGGGCGCGCTGGCGCTGCATGTGGCCAAGATCGCACGCCGTCGCCACCCCCAGCACGTGCTGCCGGAGGAAGTGAATGGGTACTTCGCCGAAATGGGCCGGGTTGCCGTCGAATTGGGACACGCCGCACGCGAGGTGTTGCTCACCCAGGACCCGGAGAAGGCCGCCCGGATCCAGGAAGAAGACGATGCGATGGACGATCTGCATCGCCACCTGTTCTCGGTGCTGATGGACCGGGAGTGGAAGCACGGGGTGACCGCTGCCGTCGACGTGACGTTGCTGAGCCGCTTCTACGAGCGCTTCGCCGACCATGCCGTCGAGGTGGCCCGGCGGGTCATCTTCCAGGTCACCGGCTCCTACCCGGACGGGGAATCGGTTACTCCGACGCAGTGACTCAGGGCCGGTCGGTGGGCGGCACCAGACGGACCCCGTCCTTGTGCGCCCCGGCCAGGTCTCCGAGCACCTTGACCAGCACCTGAAGGTCCGCAGCGCTGTAGCGCAGCAGGAAATCGCGGGTTCCGCGGTCCATCTCCTCGTGCAGCTGCCGGTGCACGTCGGCGACGAGTTCTCCGTCGGCGGTCAGGCCGAGCTCGATCTCCTTACGGTTGCCGGGTACCGGCGTGCGGGCCACGAGGCCGGCCTCGACCAGCCGCTGCACGTGCTTGGACACCGTGCCCTTGAGCCGGCCGGCGCGGGCCGCCAGCCCAACCACGCTGACCGGGCCCTCGGCGATCTCCGCCAGCAGGTGCATCGACGACGTCGGCAGGGTCCGCACCGCGTCCTGCAACCGCGGCGGGCATCTGTCGGCCATGAAATCACGCTCGGCGTCGCCGTCCCCGTCGTTCTCGAGCCGATCCCCGACCGTGGTCATGAGCCCGGCGATGGACTCGATCAGCTCGAGTTTGGTTTTCATGGAAACCATCTTGCCACTCTGGGCAAGCATAGGTAGATTGTTTCCACAGAAACCATATCTCGAGAAACCAAAGGAGCCGCGATGAAGGCCGCACTGGTCACCGAATGGGGCCGGCACCCCGACTACGCCGACGTGCCCGAGCCGGAACCGCGCGACGGCGCCGAGGTGGCGGTCGTCGAGGCATCGGCCCTGACCAACCTGACCCGGGCCCTGGTATCGGGAAAGCACTACGCCAGCAAGGAGATTCAACTGCCGGCCATTCCCGGCGTCGACGGTGTCGCGCGGCTGGCCGACGGCCGTCGCATCTACACCGGGGCGCTGGGATACTCCGGGATGATGGCGCAGCGCGCACTGGTTGACCCGGCCGGAGGTGTCGACGTCCCCGAGCACGTGGATTCGGTGACCGCCGCCGCCCTGCCCAACCCGGGCATCTCCGCCTGGACCGCACTGTCACACGCCGCGGCCGTCAAGCCCGGCGATCACGTCCTGGTGCTGGGCGCCACCGGTGTAACCGGTTCGATGGCAGTGCAATTGGCCGGCGGCATGTTCGGCGCCGAGTCCGTGGTGGCCGCCGGCCGCAACAACGAACGGCTGGCCTGGCTACGGTCGGCCGGCGCCCACGACACGATCCCCCTCGGCGAGGAGGATCTGGGCGCCCGGGTCGCCGAGATGCACGCGGAGCGCCCGTTCGATGCGGTACTCGACTACCTGTGGGGTGACCCGGCCGCGCAGGTGCTCACCGCCCTGGCGGCCAGCCACCCCGCCGCGCACTACCACCCGACCCGATTCGTGCAGATCGGGTCGATGACCGGGCCGACACTGTCGCTGGATGCGGGAGTACTGCGCGGCACCGGGATCACCCTGAGCGGGGTCGGCATCGGCAGCGTGCCGCCCGACGTGCTGGCCCGGGCCCACACCGAGGCATTACCCCGGCTGTTCACCATGGTCGCCGACGGTCAGATCGAATTACGCACCCAATCAAGGGCATTGGCCGATGTTGCCGAAGTGTGGACCGGCGGCGAACCCTCGGGAACCCGTGTCGTATTGACGCCGTGAGCGGCAGGCGGCAGATCAGCCGAAGCGGCCCGAGATGTAGTCCTCGGTCGCCTTCTGGGTGGGGTTGGAGAAGATCTTCTCGGTGTCATCGATCTCGATCAGCTTGCCGGGCTTGCCGGTGGCCTCGAGGTTGAAGAACGCCGTCTGATCACTCACCCGGGCAGCCTGCTGCATGTTGTGGGTGACGATGACGATCGTGAAATCCTGCTTGAGCGTGGAGATCAGATCTTCGATGGCCAGCGTCGAGATCGGGTCGAGCGCCGAGCAGGGCTCATCCATCAACAACACGTCGGGCTGCACCGCGATGGCGCGGGCGATGCACAACCGCTGCTGCTGACCGCCGGACAGACCGCCGCCGGGCTTGTCCAGCCGGTCCTTGACCTCGTTCCACAGGTTGGCACCGCGCAGCGAGCGCTCGGCCACCTCGTCGAGAGTCTTGCGGTTACGCACGCCCTGCAGCTTCAGCCCCGCCACCACATTGTCACGAATCGACATGGTGGGAAACGGATTCGGCCGCTGGAACACCATGCCGATGGTCTTGCGCACGCCCACCGGGTCAACCCCGGCGCCGTAGATGTCCTCACCGTCGAGCAGCACCGAGCCCTCGACGCGGGCGCCGGGGATCACCTCGTGCATGCGGTTCAGCGTGCGCAGCACGGTCGACTTGCCGCAGCCCGACGGGCCGATGAAGGCCATCACACTGCGCGGCTGCACCGACAGCGAAACCTCGGAAACGGCATGGAACGCGCCGTAGTAGATGTTGACGTCCTTGAGATCCAGCCGCTTGGCCATGGATAACTCCTACACCTTCTTGGGGGAAAAGAATCTGGCGACCGCACGCGCGCCGACATTGAGCAGGGCGACCAGCAGGATCAGCGTCAGCGCCGCACCCCAGAGCCGGTCGGTGGGCACCGGGTTGGCGCCTGCTCCCGCCGAGATCTGGTCGTACATCATGCCCGGCAGCGATCCCATGAACCCGCCGAACATGTCGAAGTTCATCGCCTGGGCGTAGCCGACCAGGATCAGCAGCGGCGCGGTCTCACCCATCACGCGGGCCAGCGCCAGCATGATGCCGGTGACGATGCCCGACAGCGCCGTCGGGATCACGATTCGCACGATGGTCTTCCATTTGGGCACGCCCAGTGCGTAACTCGCTTCACGCAGGTCCATCGGAACGATGCGCAGCATCTCCTCGGTGGCCCGCACGATCACCGGAATCATCAACAGCACCAACGCCAGTGACACCGCGAACCCGGACCGGCCGAACCCGAGCGTGGCCACCCACAACGCGTAGATGAACAGCGCGGCGACGATCGAGGGCACGCCGGTGAGGATGTCGACCATGAACGTGGTGATCTTGCCCAGCCGCGTACCACCGCCGTACTCGACCAGGTACACGCCCACCATCACGCCGATCGGAATGGAGATCAGCGAGCACACGAGGCCTTGCAGCAGGGTGCCGACGATCGCGTGGTAGGCGCCGCCGCCGGCGGTGAACGTCGTCATGCCGGCCTGAGAGTTGGTGAACCACGTGGGTGAGCTCAATGCGGCCCACCCCCGGACGATCACCGAGTACAGCACCCATACCAGCGGCACCAGGGCGACCAGCAACGAGGAGGTCACCAGCACCGTGGCGAAGTGGTTGGTCAGCTTGCGGCGCAGGCTCACGCCCTGGAACGCGGGCGCCTTGACCGGCCGCTCGAGCGTGGAGGTCATCAGCGTCCCTTTCCGGCGACCGCGGCACGGGCCAGCGAGTTCACCACGAAGGTGAGGATGAACAGCACCAGACCGGCGGCGATGTAAGCGCCTGCCTTGTACTGGTCGTTGAATTCGCTTGCGGTGGCGGCGATCTTGCTGGCGAAGGTGTAGCCGCCGTCGAACAGCGTCCAACTGAACGCGGTCTGGGTGCCGCGCAGGATGATCAGCAGTGCGATGGTCTCACCGAGCGCGCGGCCCAGACCGAGCATCGCGCCGCTGATGTAGCCGGACAGCCCGAAGGGCAGCACCGTCGTGCGTACCACTTCCCAGCGGGTGGCACCCAGCGCCAGCGCGGCCTCGATCTGGCCGCGCGGGGTCTGGGTGAACACCTCGCGGGTCACCGCGGTGATGATCGGCAGGATCATCACCGCCAACACGATGCCCGCGGTGAAGATGGTGCCGCCGCCGGCCACCGAGGCGTTGCCGGTCTTGAACAGGAACAGCCAGTTCAAGTTCGTATTGAGCCACACCGCAAAGGGTTTGATCGCCGGCGCCAGCACGTACAGGCCCCAGACGCCGTAGACGATCGACGGCACGGCGGCCAGCAGGTCCACCAGATAGGCCAGCGGACCGGCCAATCGCCGCGATGAGTACTGGGTGAGGTAGATCGCGATGCCCAACGCCACCGGCATCGCCAAGAAGAGCGCGAACACCGAGACGAACACGGTCACCTGCAGCAGCTCGAAGATGCCGAAGTGCATCGCCGAGGTGTCGGTGGTGATCCAGTTGCCGCCGTAGAGGAAGAAGTTCTCCTCGTTGCGGGTCAGCGCCGGAACCGCGCGCCAGAGCAGGAACACCCCGATCGCCGCGATGAGCGCGACGATCAGGATGCCCGAGCCTTCTGCTAGCCCACGGAAAATTCGGTCGCCGAGGCGAACCTTGGCTCCCTTGGACGGATCGGTGGAGATGGGTTCTGGTTCGGGATGGGGGGAGGCGAGCGTCTCCCCCGACCCCGAATCAGCTGGATTCGGCGATGTCACTGTTGTCCCGTCCGGGCCCCTGTTGGTCATTTTGGTCGGAAAACCCATCCTCGCCCAGATTCGTCCTCTAATGCCAGTCCGGCTACTACGCGATGGCCTCGACCGAGGTCAGCAGGCGCTGCTTGAACTCGTCGGGGAGCGCGATGTATCCGGCCTGAGACAAGCTGGCCTGGCCCTCATTGGCGGCCACGGTCAGGAAGGACTTGACGGCCGAAGCGGTGTCGGCGTCGTAGCCCTTGGAGCAAACAATCTCGTAGGTGGCCAGCACCAGCGGGTAGACGCCGGCCTCCTTCGAGGCGTACAGCGCGTTCAGGTCGAGCACGAGGTCCTTGCCGTCACCCTTGACCTTGGCGGCGCCGACGGCCTTGGTGGTCGACTCGTCGTCCAGCGCGACCGCACCGGCACCGCTGTCGATCTGGGCGTAGGGCAGGCCGGCTGCGGCGGCCGGGCTCTTCTCGACGTAGCCGATCGAGCCGGGGGTGGCCTGGACGGCCTGCACCACACCGGAGGACTTCTGCGCGCCCTCACCGGCGCCGCCCTGGAACTCCTTGCCCGCACCCTTGGTCCAGGTCTGCGGCGCCGCGGCGGCCAGGTACTTCTGGAAGTTGTCGGTGGTGCCCGAGGAATCCGACCGGTAGATCGGCTTGATGTCCAGGTCCGGCAGGGTGGCGCCGGCGTTGAGCGCGGCGATCGCCGGATCGTTCCACTTGGTGATCTGGCCCTGGAAGATCTTGGCCAGCACGTCCGGGCTCACCACGAGCTTGTCGACACCCTCGACGTTGTAGGCCAGCGCGACCGGGCCGAACACCAGCGGGAGGTTCCAGGCCTCGTTGCCGCCACAACGCGCGGCGGCCTTGGCGACCTGATCGTCCTTGAGCGGCGAGTCGGAGCCCGCGAAGTCGACCTGCTTGGCGATGAACTGGTCCACGCCCGCGCCCGAGCCGGTCGGGTTGTAGGACAGGTTCTTCCCGGAGCACACCTGGCCCCAGACCTTGTTGAACTCCGCAATGGCGTTCTGCTGCGCGGTCGAGCCCTCGGCCGTCACAGCGGTCTTGCCGCTGCACTCAGCCGACGCGGCCGAGTTGGTGCCCGCGGCCGAGGAGCCGGTGCTGCCGGAGTTGTTGTCGCTACCGCACGCGGTCAGCGTGAGTGCCGCAATCGCCGTCGCGGACAGCGCGACACCGAACGGCTTGCCAATGCTGATGAGCTTCACTTGTCCCACTTTCAGTTGACGGCTTCGAACTCTCCGGCAACGTATTAGGCCGCAGTGGACGGCTCACGGACAGCAGGTGAATCAGCAGTGAATAGGTTCAGCGTGTTCACAGCTAAACGGGTTAACCGACGGCGTACGCCACGTCGACGCTGAACACCTCAAAACCCAAGTTTCGGTAGGTCGCCACGGCCGCCGAGTTATCTGCCTCGACGTAAAGCAGCACGGTCGCCAGCGAGCGGCCCGCCAGGTGGTGCAGACCGACCAGGGTGAGCACCGAGCCCAACCCTCGCCCTTGCGCGGCAGGGTCGATCCCGACGATGTAAACCTCGCCCAGATCGCCGTCGTGGACTTTCGTCCAGTGGAAGCCCAGCAGCGCCCCGGTGCGTTCGTCGAACGCCTCGAAAAGCCCCTCGGGGTCGAACCACGGCTCGCTGCGCCGCTCCGCGATGTCCTGTTCGGTCCAGCCGCCTTGCTCCGGGTGCCAGGCGAACGCGGCGTTGTTGACCCGCAGGAGCTCTGCATCGTCGCGGGGCCCCGCGTAGGTGGCGATCCGCACGCCCTCGGCGGTGCGCAGCGGCGGCAGGTCCGTCAGCGGACGACGCATCTGCAGCAGTTCGCGGACCGATCGGAGATCCAATGCGGCCGCCAGCGCCCGGGCCGCCTCCAGATTGCCGTGGGCCCAGATTCGCGTGCCTGCCGGGCCCTCGGAGAGCCCGGCACGGGCCAGCGCCGCACCGACGCCGCGGCGCCTGGCCTGCGGATGCACCACCAGCTCGGCCATCGCCGGGTCCGCGTCGCCGGCCGGGGCCAGATTCAGGTACCCGACGAGGTCTGCGCCGTCGGTCGCCAGGAGGTGGCGCGTGCGGTCGTGGCCGAGCTCGCGCAGCACCTGATCGCCCACCGGGGCGACGCCGTCGGCCGCGGTGGCTGCGGAGATGAGTGCACGGATCCCGGTCTGCTCGGCTTCGGACAGCCGCGTACGCCAGTCGAGTTCGGTCACTGGCTGGGCAACCGCCCGGCCAACGGCTCGTCCACGTCGTCGGTCATCGGGTCGAAGTCGTCGTCGCCGTGGCCGTCCTGCACGGCTTCGGCGGCACCGCTGGCCTCGGCGGCGGCGGCGCGGCCGCGCGACGGGCGCACGGCCTTGTATCCGACGTTGCGGACGGTGCCGATCAGCGATTCGTACTCGGGGCCGAGCTTGGCGCGCAGGCGACGGACGTGCACGTCGACCGTGCGGGTACCGCCGAAGAAGTCGTAGCCCCACACCTCCTGCAGCAGCTGCGCCCGGGTGAAGACCCTCCCGGCGTGCTGGGCGAGGTACTTGAGCAGCTCGAATTCCTTGTAGGTGAGGTCGAGAGGACGCCCACGCAGGCGTGCGGTGTAGGTGCCTTCGTCGATGGCGAGCTCACCGAGTGTGATCTTGCCGACGTTCTCCTGGTTGGCGCCGCCTCCGCGTCGGCCCACCAGGAGCCTCAGCCGGGCGTCGATCTCGGCCGGCCCGGTACCGGGCAGCAGGATCTCGTCCAGGCCCCACTCGTGGTTGACCGCCACCAACCCGCCCTCGTTGATGACCGCCACCACCGGGACCGAGGTACCCGTCGTTCCCAACAGTCGGCACAGGCCGCGAGCAGCCGCGAGATCGGTACGGGCGTCGACGATCGCCACATCGGCACTACCCGCTTCCAGCAGCGAGGACACCTCTGTCGGTGCTGTGCGCACAGTGTGGGCCAGCAGTGCCAGGGAGGGCAGGACCGCCTCAGGATGCGGGTCGACGGTCAGTAGCAGTAGATCCAACAGGTCCTCCGGCGCGCCGGCAATCACTTCCCACGATCGCCCGGACCCCGATGTCCACACGGTCGGATTCATGACTGACATGTAGCCGTTACCGGCCTTTAGTGATCTAACGATAACGCCTCACCTGCTGATTAGCCGCGCCGAGCGCTTCGACCCGGCGGCTGTGGGCGACAATGTGGCGGTGCGCAAACTGCTGATCGGGCTCGCCGCGACCGTGACCGCGCTCGTCGTCGGGGTTGTCGGGGCCGATTTCGGTTCGGCGATCTACGCCGAGTACCGGCTCGCCCGCAACGTACGCAGTGCGGCCAACCTCAACTGGGACCCGTGGGTGGCCATCCTGGGATTCCCGTTCCTCACCCAGGTCAGCAACCACCGCTACAAGGAGATCGAGATCCGGGCCGCCGGCGTCGACCATCCCGTGGTCGGCAAGGCCTCGCTGGAGGCCACATTGCACGGCATCGACCTCACCGACTCGTCCTGGCTGATCCGCCCCGACGCGAAACTGCCGGTCAGGAAGACCGAGAGCCGCATCATCATCGACTCCACCCATATCGGCAGGTTCATGGGCATCGATGACCTGCTGGTGGAGGCTCCCTCGCGGGAAACCAACGACGCCACCGGGGGCACCACGGAGTCCGGCATCTCCAGCAGTCAAGGGCTGGTGTTCACCGGAACTCCCAAGGGCTCCGGAATGGACAAGCGGGTCAGTGTCTCGGTCGACCTGTCCTTCGCCGACAGCGACGACACCACCCTGGTGCTGACCGCGACCGGGATCCTGACCGGCCCCGGTACCGCCGACGAGCCCGTGCCCGAGGAGAAGACCGCGGCGGTCCTGTCCGAGTTCAGCCACACGATCACCGGTCAGAAGCTGCCGTTCGGGATCGCCCCGACCACCGCGGGCGCCCGCGGATCCGACGTGATCATCGAAGGCATCGCCACGGGAGTAACGATCGACCTGGCGGGGTTCAGACAATCATGAGCTCTTCGATGGTGCTGGTGATCGTGGTGCTGATCGCCGCTCTCGGGGTGGCCTACGTGATCGGCCGCTTGATCACGCTGCGCGCCGGCATGATCAGGGCGGGCGGGGAAGCCGCCAACATCGACACCAGTGACCTCGGGCTGTCGCACACGGGCCCGACGGTCCTGCATTTCTCGGCCGAATGGTGCGGACCCTGCGCCGGGGTGCGACGAGTCGTCGACCAGGTCTGCGCCGAACTACCCGAAGTCGCTCACGTGGAAATCGACATGGACGCCAATCCCGAAGCCGCCAGGCGGCTTTCGGTCCTGTCGCTGCCCACCACCATCATCTTCGACCGCGACGGCCGGCCCCGGTACCGCACCAGCGGGGTCCCCAAGGCCGCTGACCTGCGCTCGGCGCTGGAACCACTGTTGGCCTGACCCCGCGGTTATTGGGTAAGCTGTCGCTCGTGTCACCCCGCCTTGAGCTTGTGCTCACGAAGCGCCGCGCAGTTGATCTGTGCCGCGTTGCGGGTTGCTGCTGTTGTTGTTGCTGTTGAGGGCAGCCGCGCGCTTTCGCGCGCCCGCTCGGGCCTTGTGCCCTGAGCCTGCACACCATCAGACCTTCTACAACAACAGGAGTTCGTTCTCATGGCATCGATATCGACCCCACCCATCGCTGACAGTCGGCCTGCCCAGGTCGACGTACGGGGGCCACGGTTCGCGGCCTGGGTCACCACCGCGGTACTGATCGCGACGCTGCTGGTCGCCGGGGTGAGTGAGCCCGCGGCCGCGGTGCTGCTGGGCGCCCAGGCGGTGGTGTTCGCCATCGGCGCGGTGGGCGGCCCCCGCCGGCATCCGTACGGCCGCGTATTTGCCACGTTCATCGCGCCCCGGCTGGCCCCGGTCACCGAGCGTGAACCGGTGCCGCCACTGAAGTTCGCCCAGTTGGTCGGCTTCGCGTTCGCCGCCGTGGGCACCGCAGGGTTCGCCTTCGGCATCACCGCCCTCGGCCTGACCGCCACCGCTTTCGCGTTGGTGGCGGCCTTCCTCAACGCCGCCTTCGGCATCTGCCTGGGTTGCCAGATCTACCCGCTGGTGGCCCGGCTGCGTCGCGCCCCCAGTCCTGCATGACACCCACCTGACATCTGAAATAGCAAGCAACCGAAAGGAATTCGTACATGGCACGTTCCGACGTCCTGGTCTCGACCGAATGGGCCGGGAACAACCTCGATACCGCTGGCGTGGTGTTTGTCGAGGTCGACGAGAACACCAGCGCCTACGACGACGAGGGGCACATCCCCGGCGCCGTAAAACTGGACTGGCGCGACGATCTGCAGGACGCCGTCAAGCGTGACTTCGTCGACCAGCAGCAGTTCTCGAAGCTGTTGTCCGACAAGGGCATCAGCAACGACGACACCGTGGTCCTGTACGGCGGCAACAACAACTGGTTCGCGGCATACGCCTACTGGTACTTCAAGCTGTACGGCCACGCCGACGTGAAGCTGCTCGACGGTGGCCGCAAGCGCTGGGAACTCGACGCGCGCCCGCTGGTCAAGGACGCCGTCAGCCGTCCGGCCACGTCGTACGCGGCCCAGCCGCTCGACAACAGCATCCGGGCGTACCGCGACGAGGTCATCGCCGCGATCGGCGCCAAGAACCTGGTCGACGTGCGTTCGCCTGACGAGTTCTCCGGCAAGATCCTGGCACCGGCGCACCTGCCGCAGGAGCAGAGCCAGCGGCCCGGGCATATCCCCGGCGCCATCAACGTTCCGTGGAGCAAGGCAGCCAACGAGGACGGCACCTTCAAGTCCGACGAGGATCTGGCCAAGCTGTACGCCGCGGCCGGCCTCGACGGCGAGAAGGAGACCATCGCCTACTGCCGGATCGGTGAGCGTTCCTCGCACACCTGGTTCGTGCTGCAGGAGCTGCTGGGACACCAGAACGTGAAGAACTACGACGGCAGTTGGACGGAATACGGCTCCCTGGTGGGCGCCCCGATCGAGTTGGGAAGTTGATATGTGCTCTGCACCTAAGCAAGGACTGACGTTGCCCGCCGGCGTCGACCTGGAGAAGGAAACCGTCATCACCGGTCGCGTGGTGGACGGCTCCGGCCAGGCGGTCGGCGGGGCCTTCGTGCGCCTGCTGGACTCCAGCGACGAGTTCACCGCTGAGGTCGTGGCCTCGGCAACCGGTGATTTCCGGTTCTTCGCCGCTCCGGGCACCTGGACGCTGCGCGCCCTGTCCCCCGCGGGCAACGGCGACGCCAGCGTGGCCCCGACCGGCGCGGGTATCCACGAGGTCGACGTCAAGGTCGCTTGATCGATCGCTTGATCCCGCTCGAACGTGGGCTTGTGGACGAGGATTTGCACGCATCTCGCACACAAGCCCACGTTCGGCGTGTATAGGGCGTCCCGACCCGGGGCGCCGACACCCTCGACTAGGAACTAGACTCACTCCCGTGGTGCTCTTCTTCGAGATAATGCTCGTCGCGGCCGTCGTGGTCATCACGTGGTTCGCGTTGTACGCGCTGTACCGCCTCGTCACCGACGAGTCGTGACCTCCGGCGGCGACGCCCCGGCCGCCGAGCCGGGCTCCGGTGATCGCGCCGTAGCGGCAGCTGCCGAACGGGCCAAGGCCACGGCCGCCCGGAACATTCCGGCCTTCGACGACCTCCCGATGCCCGCCGACACCGCCAACCTGCGTGACGGCGTGGAACTCAACGATGCGCTGCTGGCGCTGTTGCCTTTGGTCGGCGTCTGGCGCGGAGAAGGCGAAGGTCGCGACACCCACGGCGACTACCGATTCGGCCAACAGATCGTGGTTTCCCATGATGGAGGCGACTACCTGAACTGGGATTCCCGGTCCTGGCGGTTGACCGAATCGGGTGAATACGACTCCCCCGGCCTGCGCGAAACGGGCTTCTGGCGATTCGTGACCGATCCTGACGATCCGGCCGGCCGTGATGAGTCACAGGCCATCGAACTGCTGCTGGCCCATTCGGCCGGCTATGTCGAACTGTTCTACGGAAAGCCGCTCACCCAGGCCTCCTGGGAGCTGGTCACCGATGCGCTGGCCCGCAGCAAGTCCGGGTTGCTCGTCGGCGGCGCCAAGCGGCTCTACGGCATCGTCGACGGCGGCGACCTGGGCTACGTGGAAGAACGTGTGGATGCCGACGGCGGTCTGGTACCGCACCTGTCGGCCCGACTGTCACGGTTTGTCGGCTGATGCGCCGGCCGATCATCGCGGCAGGTCTGCTTGCCGCAGCAGCGTTCCTCGGCGCATGTTCGTCGGAGGGGCCGCAACCGGCCCCCACCTCACCGCCGCCCGAGCATGGCACATATGCGCATTGTCTGTCCGAGCACGGTGTTCCGGCGGCGCCGGGCCCCGTCGCGGGGCCGCCGAGCGGGGTCGACGATCAGACCTGGCAGCAGGCCACCAAGGCGTGTTCGACGCTGGCGCCGGGCCCGAGCAACTAGTGCCCGGTGCTGCGCGTCGCCACGCAGCGCCATAGCCCGCAAGGGCCAATTGCAGATCGCCGCAACAGATTTCGGCGACCTCATGCTGACGGCACGGGGCAACTGCTGCGATTTCGTGGAGTACGCCGCGTCCCGACTACGGCGTCATGGTCTTACACCGTTTCGCAACCAACCACACAGCCGGCTCCCAGTGTGCTGATAACCCGGGCCTAGTCAGCCCAAATAGCGTCAGTCGCGCATCAACCACCGAGGAGGTAAATGTGTCCTTGTTATCGCTGCGCGCCGCTGTTTTCGGCGTCACGGGTGCGGCACTCGTCACCGGCATGGTGGCGTGTTCGTCGGGTTCGAACACAGAGTCGCCCGGTACCTCGACGGCCGCTTCGGCTTCGGAGTCAACGTCGGCCGCAGCATCCGCACCCGCAGCCGCGCCTCATGGCGCGTTCACCGATTGCCTGACCGAGCACGGGATCCCGGCGCCACCGGAGGGTGCGCCACCAGGTCCGCCGCCGGCCGGCACCACCCCGCCCCCGGGTGCCCCGACACCACCTCTGGATTCGGACGGGAAGCCGTTTCCTCCGCCCGGAATCGACCGGGCCCAATGGGACGACGCCATGCAGGCCTGCCATTCACTGGCGCCACAACCGCCGCAGCAGTAACCGTTTCGGCCGACCCCAGATATGGGGCGGCCCCCGAGCCTTGGTACCTGGTTGGACAGACCGGAGGGCTCGGGGGCCGGGTGGCTGCGGGGAATTCGCCAGCGCGCGCAGGCAATACCCCGGCGCTGCTAGCGGGCAGCCACCTCACATGTCCATAAGTCACTCACTTTGACGGACCACCTCCTTCCCTGTGTGCCCACGAAGCTACCCCCGTCCGTGCACCCCGACAAGCCATTTATTCGCTGCTCAGCGATCGCTGACGATCGCGGCGTCGACCAGGCCTGAGATGTCGGCAGCCAGCGGCGCATGAGGTAGCGACCGCCCGTCGAGGGTGTGCACCCGGGCCGCGAGTGTGATGCTGGAAATCAGCCAAACCCCTTGCGCAGTAAGCAGATCCGCCGGCTTGAGCGCGCGGAAGTCGCAGTCATAGCCCTTGTTGCGCGCCACCTCGAACAACGCCTGTTGAGTGGTGCCGCGCAGGATCGGATACCACGGCGGCGGGGTGAGCAGCAGCGGGTGCCCACCCTCGCCTTCGATCGCGATGACCACGGTGGAACGCGGCCCCTCCAGCACGTAGCCGTCGGAGCTGACGAAGATCACGTCGCCTGCGCCGTGACGCTCGGCATGCCGCAGCGCAGCCATGTTCACCGCGTAGGACAGGGTCTTGGCACCCGCGGCCAGCCACGGCATATCGCTGGCGTTCAGCGGCAGCCCGCGGTCCAGGGTGATCGCCGCGAGCCCGTCACGCCGCACCCCGGCCACGCGGTCGGCCAGGGCTCCGATGGTGGCGAACGCGGTCGCCGGCCCGCCGCTCTCCCGCCCACGGCTGTACACCAGTCGCAGCACGCCGTCGCCGTCGTTCTCCGCTGTCCAGCGCTGCGCCCCCAGCGCTACGGCCGACCGCCAGGCGTCCCGATCCGGCTCAGGCAGGTCGAGCATCTTGGCGGACTGAGCCAACCGCCCCAGGTGAGCCTCCAGCAGGCAGGGCCTGCCGTCACGCACCAGCAGCGTCTCGAAGACGCCGTCTCCGCGTACGGCGGCCAGATCGTCGGCATGCAGCAGTGGGGCGTTGGGGTCGTGGAGCTGCCCGTCAAGAGTGACCAGTACGGCTGGTTGGCTTGCCATGGGGCCAAAGCGTAGCTGTGACAAACCGTGAGCCGCTGGCGCGAAGAGCGCCGAACGTAGAGTTGGCCTATGACTGCACTTCCGTCACCAGTGCCCACGCCCGAAGGCAGCCCCGACGCCGGGGCCGTATGGCACTACGGTGATCCGCTCGGCGAACAACGGGCCGCAGCGGGCGCCGCGGTTCTGGTCGACCGGTCGCACCGGGCGGTCCTGACACTGACCGGCAAGGATCGGCAGACGTGGCTGCACAGCATCTCCAGCCAGCACGTCAGCGCATTGCCGGACGGCGCGGTCACCGAGAACTTGAGCCTGGATCTCCAGGGCCGTGTCGAAGACCACTGGATCCAGACCGACCTCGGCGGCACCACCTACCTGGACACCGAGCCGTGGCGCGGCGAACCGCTGCTGGCCTATCTGCGCAAGATGGTGTTCTGGGCCGACGTGCAGATCGAGCCCGCGGACATGGCGGTGCTGTCACTCCTGGGGCCCGGGCTTGCCGATGAGCAGGTCATCAAGGCCCTGGGCTGCGGGCAGCTGCCGCAGGAGGCGACGGCGGTGGCGTTGCCCGGCGGCGGGTTCGTGCGCCGGCTACCTGCCTCCGGCATCGAGTTGGACCTGGTGGTGCCGCGCGCGTCGGTAGCCGAATACACCCGGCAGCTCACCGAGGCCGGCGTCCGGCCGGCGGGCGTCTGGGCGTATGAGGCGCACCGGGTGGCGGCCGGGCGACCTCGATTGGGTGTGGACACCGATGAGCGGACCATCCCGCACGAGGTCGGTTGGATCGGTGGCCCCGGTATCGGAGCTGTCCATCTCGACAAGGGTTGCTACCGCGGCCAGGAGACCGTTGCCCGGGTGCACAACCTGGGTAAACCGCCGCGGATGTTGGTGATCCTCCAGCTCGACGGCTCCTCCGACCGGCCGGTGACCGGCGACGTGGTGACTGCCGGCGGGCGCAATGTCGGCCGGATCGGCACAGTCGTCGAGCACGCCGACGAGGGCCCGATCGCGCTGGCGCTGCTCAAACGGGGATTGCCGGTCGAAACCGAGCTGGTCGCCGGGGCCGAGGCGCAGGCACCGGCCGCGATCGACCCGGATTCCATGCCGGAGTCGGACGCCACCGCGGGCGCCGGGCGGGCGGCAGTCGACCGCCTCCGGGGGCGTTGAGCCGTGGAACCGCTCACAGCACGTAAGCTCACTCGGTCACCGAGGACGTGACGACCGTCACTGCGCGGATTCCGCGATCTTGGGGACGGTCGTGTTGCCGTGCAACGACGCACGGCAGCCGGGACCCCAGCCGCGCACCGCGAGGCAGGGCCTGACAGCACTTCTCGGACGGGCACGGTAAAGTGTTGGCAGGAAATAAAGACACACAGATCGGAGCCGCCTAGCTATTGGGCCGCTCCGTTATTGCGCGAGGGGGTCCCCCATGGGCCGCGGCCGGGCTAAGGCAAAGCAGACCAAGGTTGCACGTGACCTTAAGTACAGCTCGCCGAATACCGACTTCAGTCAGCTCCAACGTGAGCTGTCGGGATCTCCCGATTCCGGCGATGTCAACGACGACGCCGAAGACTGGTCGGGCGAGGACGACTGGCGGCGCTGAGCCGCCTGCATTCTGTCGCAGAACTTAGATACAGGTCGCGCTGGTTGCGCACGTCGCTTACCAGCGCGACCTGTCTAACTGCCTAAAACCGCGGATGCTGTCCAACCAGCTGGGCGCGCACGCTGTCCTTGCCGCCCTTCTTGACGGTTCCCAGCGTCCAGCAGTCCAGGTGCCGTGCGGTCAGGATGGCCAGCGCGCGATCGGTGTCCTCGGGGGCCACGACCGCGACCATCCCGATACCCATGTTGAACGTCTTCTCCATCTCGGCACGCTCGATGCGTCCGCGCTGGGCGATCATCTGGAACACGGGTGCCGGGGTCCACGTGCCGCGATCCAGTTCTGCGGTCAGTCCGTGGGGCACCACACGCTCCAGGTTGCCCGCCAGGCCGCCGCCGGTGACATGGCAGAACGTGCGCACCTGCGTCTCGGCAGCCAACGCCAGGCAGTCCTTGGCGTAGATGCGGGTCGGTTCCAGGAGTTCCTCGCCCAGGGTGCGGCCGAATTCCTCGACGTGCCCGGCCAGGTTCATCCGGTCGATATCCAGCAGCACCTTCCGGGCCAGGGAGTAGCCGTTGGAGTGCAGTCCGCTGGATTTCATGGCGATGATCACGTCGCCGGGGCGGACCCGGTCGGGCCCGAGCACGTTGTCGGCCTCGACGACGCCGACGCCGGTCGCGGAGATGTCGTAGTGGTCGGGATCCATCAGCCCGGGGTGTTCGGCCGTCTCGCCGCCCAGCAGCGCACAGCCGGCCTGGACACAGCCTTCGGCGATGCCGGACACGATCGCGCTGACCCGATCGGGGACGGTGCGCCCGACGGCGATGTAGTCCTGCAGGAACAGCGGCTCGGCGCCACACACCACGAGGTCGTCGACCACCATCGCGACCAGGTCCAGCCCGACGGTGTCGTGCTTGTCCATGGCCTGGGCGACGGCGAGCTTGGTGCCCACGCCGTCGGTCGAGGCGGCCAGCACCGGCTCGCGATACCCGCCGCGTAAGGCGAACATCCCGGCAAAGCCGCCCAGGCCACCCCGGACCTCTGGACGGGTCGCCTTGGCGGCGAGGGGTTTGAAGAGTTCGACAGCGCGGTCACCGGCTTCGATATCCACTCCGGCCGACGCGTACGAAATCATGTTGTCTTCGGCGATGCCGTGCTGTTCGGCGCCCTTAGTCATCGCAAGCAAGGCTACCGCCCCGCTGTTGCGGGGGTACAGCGCAGGAGGTGTTAAGGACCCCTCAAGGACGCCAGGGCGAAGACCTCAGGGCCTGCGCAGCGCCGATGCGTTGTCGTTGTCGGACTGCAGCGGAACGCCGGTGCGGGCCGCGGTGGCCAGCATCTGCTCGATGACGTTCTTGCCGAGTGCGGTCTCGCCGGGCAGTTCGATCGGGTAATTCCCGTCGAAGCAGGCCGAGCACAGCCGGGTGGGCGGCTGCTCGGTGGCCGCGATCATGCCCTGCTGGGAGATGTAGCCCAGGGTGTCGGCACCGATGGCGTGCCGCACCGCCTCCAGCATCTCGCCCGGGTGCTCGGCGGATGCCGCATTGGCGATGAGCTCGGCCGGGGTGGCGAAGTCGATGCCGTAGAAGCAGGGCCATTTCACGGGCGGCGAGGCGATCCGGACGTGGACCTCCAGCGCCCCAGCCTCCCGCAGCATGCGGACCAGCGCGCGCTGGGTGTTGCCGCGGACGATCGAATCGTCGACGACGATGAGCCGCTTACCGCGGATCACCTCGCGCAGCGGGTTGAGCTTGAGCCGGATACCCAGCTGCCGGATGGTCTGCGAGGGCTGGATGAAGGTGCGGCCCACGTAGGCGTTCTTCATCAGGCCCTGCCCGAACGGGATCCCGGATTCCTGGGCGTAGCCGACCGCGGCCGGGGTGCCTGATTCCGGGACGCCGATCACCAGGTCGGCATCGATCGGGTGTTCGCGCGCCAGCCGGCGACCGATGTCGACGCGCGTGGCGTGCACCGAGCGGCCCGCCAGCGTGCTGTCCGGGCGGGCCAGATAGACATACTCGAAGACGCAGCCCTTGGGTTCGGGGTTGGCGAACCGGGTGGAGCGCACGCCGTCGGCATCGATGGCCAGGAGTTCACCGGGTTCGATGTCGCGGACGAACGAGGCGCCGACGATGTCGAGCGCGGCGGTTTCGGAGGCCACCACCCAGCCTCGGTCGAGCCGCCCCAACGCCAGCGGACGCACCCCGTGCGGGTCGCGGGCGGCATAAAGGGTGTTCTCGTCCATGAAGGTCAGGCAGAAGGCGCCGCGCACAGTCGGCAGCAGGTCCAGGGCGGCCTGCTCCAGCGTCGCGTCGGCGGCGCCGTGCGCCAGCAGCGCCCCGAGGATGTCGGAATCGGTGGTGGCGGCCGGGGCGCCCTTCAGGTCGATCAGTCCGGCTTCACGGGCCTGGGCGGCCAGTTCGGCGGTGTTGACCAGGTTGCCGTTGTGTCCGAGGGCGACACCGGTCCCGGCGGCGGTGTTGCGGAACACCGGCTGGGCGTTCTCCCACGTGGTGGATCCGGTCGTGGAGTAACGACAGTGTCCGACGGCGACGTGGCCCGGCATGGCGGCCAGGGTCTGCTCGTCGAATACCTGACTGACCAGCCCGAGGTCTTTGAACACAAGGATCTGGGAGCCGTCGGAAACGGCTATGCCCGCTGCTTCCTGGCCACGGTGCTGCAGCGCGTACAGGCCGTAGTAGGTGAGCTTGGCAACGTCTTCACCCGGGGCCCAGACCCCGAATACGCCGCACTCTTCGCGCGGTTCGTTTTCGTCGAGTTCCTGCACAGTCACGATAGGGCTGCTCCCGGGGCGGCGGTTGGTGACATAACCGAGTCTACGGTCCAGGTGGGCCAACAAAAGAATCGAATGGCCGGTCTGGCACCGGCTTTTGCAACAGCGGGTACCACGATCGCCATTCCCGCGCCGGTCCGCAGCGGTGTGGCCAGCCCTACCCCGATCCGTCGGGATAACCCCATCGACCCACTACATGCCAACGGCAAGGATGGATTTCGTGACCCGCCAACTCTCCGAGAAGCCGGCAACCGATCCCCTCGATTCCGACGCGGAGGCCCGGCCGCAACCGTGGCCGGAGGTGACGAAGATCGCATTCCGGTTCTGCTTCCTGTACTTCGGCCTGTTCTGTCTGTTGTTCGCGCAGATCACGTTCGCCTTCCTGGGGATCGTGGGGCACTGGCTGCCGGATCGGGCGGTGATGTGGCAGATGACGGTGCTGGGCCCGCTGGTGGACTGGGTCGGCCGCCATGTCTTCGGCGTCGAGGCGGTTCTGCATCAGGACTCGGGCAGCGGGGACCAGGCCGCGATCTGGGTGATGGTCTTCTGCCTGTTGGTGTTCGCCGTCGTCGGCACAGCGGTGTGGTCATGGCTGGACCGGCAGCGCCACGACTACTCGAGGCTGTGGGCCTGGTTCCTGACCTTCGTGCGGCTGTGCGTGGCCGGCCAGATGTTGTTCTACGGATTCGCCAAGCTGGTGCCGACGCAGATGCCGGCGCCGCCGCTGGCGGCGTTGTTGCGACCGTACGGCGAGTTCAGCCCGGCGTCGGTGCTGTGGCTGCAGGTCGGCAGCTCCTATCCGTACGAGATGGCGCTCGGCGCGGTCGAGGTGCTCGCCGGGTTGTTGCTGTTCCTGCCGCGGACCGGGACGCTGGGTGCCCTGCTCGGCGTGGCCAGCATGGTGCAGGTGTTCCTGCTGAACATGACCTTCGATGTGCCGGTGAAAATTCTCTCCGGACATCTCTTGTTGATGGGTCTGGTGCTGCTCGCCCCGCAATTCCGGCGGATGGCCGACTTCCTGGTGCTTCAGCGCACCACCGAACCGGCCGTCCAACCCGAACTGTTCGCCGGTGCTCGGGCCAACACCATCGCGGCGCGGATACAGGCCGTCCTCGGCATCTGGATGGTGGCCGGTTGTGTTCTGACCAGTTGGCAGAGCTGGAGCGAGTACGGCGGTGGCCGCGCCAAACCCGAGCTGTACGGGATCTGGACGGTGAGCCGCTTCGACGTCGACGGCTCAGCGGCGCCGCCGCTGACCACCGATCAGTACCGTTGGCAGCGGGTCGTTTTCGACCTGCCCGAGCTACTCACCTACCAACGGATGAGCGGCGAACTGGTGGACGCACCGCTCAAGCTCGACGGGAACAACCTCACGGTGTCGGGCCCGGACGGCGCACCCCTGGCCACGCTCACCGCGTCCCGGCCGACACCTGAGCAGCTGCAACTGACCGGCGAGTTGTCCGGCCGCGACGTCGCGATCTGGCTGGATCGGCTGGATCTCAACCAGTTCACCCTGCGGAACCGGGGCTTTCACTGGGTGCAGGAGTATCCCTACTTCCGGTGAGTCGCGGTGATCCCGGTAGCCTCGTCGAGCACGTCATCTGCCCTGCTAGGAGGATTTTGTGGGAGTTTGGGGTCCGGGGAACTTCGAGAGCGACACCGTGGCCGACGGGCTGGGCGCACTGACGGGTCGGATCATCGACGAAATCGCGGAGCAGTTCGCAGACGCGGACGACGATTCCGCCCTGGAGCCGGATGAGTGGGGCGGAGCGATGGTGCCCGCCTGGCTCGAGATCCTGGTCGAGATCGCCGAGCCGCCAAGGGTCGGTGCAACCTTTCCCTCGGTGGCGGCGCTCAGCGATTGGCGTGATCGGTACATGCGCGTATGGGACGAGTACATCGACGAGCTCGATCCGGATGACGACTACAAGGTCGAACGGCGCGCGGTACTCGTCGGCACCTTCGAGCGGGCCATCGCGCTGGCCGCCACGCGCGAACGGGACTAGGCGCTCCCCAACCGCACCAGTGGCAGCCACCGGGCCACCTCACCGGCCCGCGATCCCGACATCTGCACGGCAGCACCTGCCGCGTCGAGATCGAGCAGTCCGGTGGCCAGCAGCAGCCAGGTGCGGGGATCGGTTTCCACGACGTTGGGCGGGTTGCCTCGGGTATGGCGGGGCCCTTCGATGCACTGCACCGCGACGAAGGGCGGCACCCGCACCTCGACACTGGCGCCGGGGGCCGACGCGGCCAGGGTGCGCGCGGTCAGCCGGACCGCCTCGGCCAGTTCCGCGCGCGTGGGCTCGGCATGGGTGGGTTCGCGCAGCCAGTCGGCCACGGCGGCGACCGCCGCCCTGGTCTTTTGTGGATCGACACTGCCTCGCGCGGCCATGCCATAGAGTCTCGCAAAGTGTTTGCCGATCACCGTAATCCGCCGTATCGCACGGCCGGTGCAGTGCTCTTGGCGATCCTGGCGCTGGTACTCGGGTTGATCGTGGCGCAGTTCCGGGGCGCTTTCGAACCCAGGACACCGCTGACCCTGCTGGCCTCGCGGGCCGGCCTGGTTCTCGATCCGGGTTCGAAGGTGACCTACAACGGGGTTCCCATCGGCCGGGTGGGCGCGGTGAGCACCGACGGCGGGGACCCGGTGCGGGCCCTGGTGCGGCTCGACATCAACCCGAAGTACATGGACCTGCTGCCGGCCAACGTGCAGACCTCGATCCAGGCGACCACGGTGTTCGGCAACAAGTACGTCGCCTTCACCTCACCGGAACATCCGAGTTCGCAACCGGTTTCGAGCTCAACGCCGATCGACGTCACGGCGGTCACCACCGAGTTCAACAGTTTGTTCGAGACCATCACCGCCATCACCGAACAGGTCGACCCGATCAAGCTGAACCAGACCCTGTCTGCCACCGCCCAGGCGCTGACCGGCCTGGGCAGTGCATTCGGTCAGTCGCTGGCCGACGGCAACACGATCCTCGACGATGTGAACCCGCGCCTGCCCGCGCTGCGCCATGACATCGCGGCCCTGGCCGATCTCGGCGAACGGTATGCGGCGGCCGGGCCCGACCTGTTCGACGGCCTGGCCGACGCCGCCCGCAGTGCCGCCACCTTCAACGCCCAGCGCGCTCACCTCGACGCCGCGCTGATCGCGGCGATCGGCTTCGCCGGGACCGGTTCCGACATCCTCGAGCGCGGCGGCCCGTATCTGCAGCGTGGCGCGCAGGATCTGATCCCGACGTCGAAACTGTTCGACGACTACCAGGGGCAGCTGTTCTGCACCATCCGCAACTACCACGACGTCGCCCCCGCCTTCTATGCGACGTTCGGCGGCGACAACGGATATTCGTTCGACAGCACGGGGACCTTGTCGAGCATCGGCGTGGGCAACGCCTACGTGTATCCGGACAACCTGCCGCGGGTCAATGCCAAGGGCGGGCCCGAGGGCAAGCCCGGTTGCTGGAAGCCGATCACCAAGGACCTGTGGCCTGCGCCGTATCTGGTGATGGACACCGGCCTGTCGATCGCGCCTTACAACCATGTCGAACTCGGCTCGCCGATCTTCACCGACTATGTCTGGGGGCGGCAGATCGGTGAGCCCACGATCAACCCGTGACCGCTCTACGATCTTGCTCGGGAGAGGTCTTTGCGCGAAAAGGGGATTTGTGAACGCGTCGCCGATACAAGAAGTCTGATCGATGCCTAAACGCGCAGTACCGGCGAGTCCGGAGCCATCCGCAGCCTGGCCCCCTGCGCTTCCCGCGTGGCGGGCCGTCGGCCTGTCGCTCGGACCGATCGGTGCCGCGGTCTTCAACGGGGTGGCCGGCCTGTGTGCCGCGGCCATCGCCGCCGTGTTGGTTTTCGCGTTCGCCCGGCTGCACCACAATGCGCCACAGTCGGTCTCGACGGGTGATCTGGTCGCCTCCACCGTGGGTCCCGCCGCCGGACGGTTCACCAGCCTCGTCCAACTGGCGGCCTACGCGTTGCTGGGCGTGGGTGCCGCGCTCACGCTCGCCCTGCAGCCGTTGACCGGGGCGCCTGACCTGGAGACCGCGCTGGCCGGCTGGTGGTGGCCCGGCTGGTCGGTGGCGGTGGTGGTCATCGCCGGCGCGGTGGTGGCCTACCTGCCCACCCGTGCGGTGGGTGCGACGGCTGCCGCGCTGGCCGGCGCGGGCCTGCTGGTGTTTCTCTACCTGGCGCTGGCGATCATGGCCCGGGTCGCATCAGGTACCCCTCCGATGCAGATCGGCGGGCCCACGCCCGTCGATTCTGTCCTGCTGGTGACGGCGGCCGCCATTCCGCTCGGCCTGGGGCTGGTGGGATTCGAGGCCGCAACCGTGGTCAGCGGCCGCCTGGTGTCGGTCGCGCGCCCGGTGGGCGCTGCGGTGGGGATCACGGCGCTGGGCACAGTCGCCCTACTGCTGGCCGTCAACATCGGCGCGACGGGCGGGTTCCACCCGACCGCCGTGAACCTCTCGCTGATCGTCTCCCAGTTCTTTGCAGACGCCGGGTACTACTGGTTCACCGCCGGGGCGTTGTGCCTGGGGTCGGCGGCGCTGCTGGCCCTGACGTGGGCGGCCACCCGGGTCGCGGGACGGTTGTTCGGTTCCGGTCCGGAAGTCGCGATCCTGGTTCCCGCGGTGATGTGTGTCCTGGCTGTGGCGTTCAGCCGGTTTCAGGGGCATATCGGCCGACTGCAGATGGTCGTCCCGGCCCTGCTCCTTCTGGTTGTCTATGTGCTTGTCACGGAGGCCAATTCACGTATCGAGGGTTCCGCGGCGGCGCAGCAGGCGCCCCGCGTGATCCTGACCGTGGTGGTGGTCTGTGTGGTGTTGATCCCCCTGCGGGTCACCAGTTTTGCGTTACCCACGTTGTGGCCGCTGGCCGCTACGGCTGCGATCCTCGCGCTGGCAGGGTTCTTGGCACGGCTTGGTAGGCCAGTGCGGCCAGTGCCCCCGCCTCGTTGATCGCCAGGTGCGCCAGCATCGGCGCGGCCAGGCTCGAAGAGCGCTGCGCAAGCCAGCCGAACACCCATCCGGCGATGCCGGTGGCCACGACCGTCGGGATCACGGGTTGCCCTGCGGCACGGGCGTCGGCGATGTGTGACAGCCCGAAAGCGGTGGCCTGCAACACCTGACCACCCGTCGGGCCGAATGCCTCGGCACCGACCTTGCCCAGCGCGCCGCGGAAGCCGGCCTCCTCCGGCCAGACGGTCCCCAGCGGAATCCGCAGCGCCAGCCATCTGCCCGGAGCTACGGGCAGAACCTTTCGGCGCATCCCGGTGCGGACCACCGGCACTGTCGAGGTCGCCGCCACACCCGCGCTCACCGCGGTCGCGGCGGCCGCTCCCAGTCGTAGACCCGACCACACCGCCGGGGGCCGAAAGCCCGGGCGGGCACCCGTTCCGACCATCAGTACGCTGCCCAGTGCCGCCCGCACCAGCGGCTGCCACCGGGCCGGCAACCGGGGATCGACCAGACCGTTCCATGCGACCAGGCCCACAGCCAGCGCCACTGCGCGAATCCGGCTGGCCGGCATCAGTATTCGGGTCCGTTGTTGGCCTCGGCCTTCTCCAGAGCCACCCGGATTCGCTCCGTGTCCTCCGGTGTCCACCCCTCCGGTGGCGCCACCGCCGCCCAGCCGTCGAGCACCGATTCGCCGTAGTTGTGCCCGTGTCCGGCCGGGACGCTCGACGCGTTGGTGATGTCGGCGGCCACCTGCCAGAACGTGATGATCGGGTACCAGCGCATCGAGGCGGTACGGTCCGTCCCTGGCGGTTCGACCAGCCAATCCGGTTCGGAGAACAGCAGATCCGTCGACCACCAGATGATCGGGTCCGACGGGTGCTGCAGGAACAGAACCCGGGTGCCCTCCCACGGAGCACCGGTGTCCTCGGCGATCTCGGCGGCGTTCGCGGCCTCGGAGAACCGCACGGTGCGGCCGTTGTCATAGCTGGGTCGCGCTTGCGGGGTGCCCGGGTCGCGGCGCGCGGTCAGGCCGCGCCACAGCGGGCTGGCATTGGGCGGGCCCACCCACAGCACCGAGGAGAAGCCCATCCGCGAGATGTCGGGGAGCCAGCTGAATGCGCCCTGCCCGCCCATCGACCCCAGGCTCTCCCCGTAGAGCACCAGCTGGGGGCGGTGATCGGGTGGCAGCTGCGCCCAGCGCGCTTGGATCGCGTCGATCATCAGCCGTCCGGTTTTCATGGACTTCTCCCGGTCCCCCATGAACGAAATCCAGCTCGGCAGATAGGAATACTGCATGCCGACCATCGCGGTGTCGCCGTTGTACATCAGCTCCAGCGCGCGGGCGGCCACCGGATTCACCCAACCGGTGCCGGTGGTGGGGACGATGACCAACAACTTGCGGTCGAAGGCATGGGTGCGCTCAAGCTCGCTGAGCAGCACCGCAATTCGCTGGTCTTCGGTCTCGGCGGTGTGCAGCCCGGCGTACACCCGGATGGGTTCGCGGGCCGGAGCGCCGTTGACCTTTTCGAGCTCGGCGGCACGCGGGCCGGTCGCCACGAAGTTGCGCCCCTGAAAGCCCAGGGAGTCCCACGGCGCGAATGAGTCTGGGCTGCCTGATCTTTCAGGTTCGACCGGCCTGCTGATGCCCTCACGGGTGGTGGAGTTCTGCGGCTGGAACACCCGGCTGGCGCCCGCCAGGAACCCGCGGTAGAGCACGCCGTTGACGAGCGTGACGACCAGGACCACCACGATTGCGGTCCCGATGAACTGGGCCACCTCCCGGTGCAGATGCCAGCGCCGGATGAACCACCTGGCCAGCAGTCGCACGATATCGCGGAGCAACCGTGCCGTGGCGATCAGCGCCGCGCCCACCGCGACGGCGATGATCAGGGTGCGCAGATAGCCGAGCGTGGCCGGACCTTCCATGCCCATCAACGCCGAGACCTGCCGTTGCCAGGCCGCCGCGGGAATCAGCATCAGCACTCCGGCCGTGGCCGCACCGGCCACGACGAGCGCCTTCAGCCAGTACAACGTCCGCTTCGACGGTGGCCACCAGGCGCGGTTGCGTAACACGAAGCGGTACAGCGCTTTTCCCAGCAGAACCCCGATGCCGTAGCCGATCGCGGCGTTGATACCGCCGATCAGCCCGGCGAACAACCAGTCGCGCGGCAGCAGCGACGGGGTCAGCGAGAGACAGAAGAACAGGGCTCCGACGGCAATGCCGACGAAGTCCAGTCGCACCAGGCTCCAGGCCCAGTGCAGCAGAGGATGACGTTCGTTGAGGGCTTTCGCCGTCACCCGAACAGCCCGGGCAGCACGCCCTCAGACGTACTCCGTAGCTCCGCGAGGGTGATGCTGAACTGTCCCTGGACCTCGATCGAGGGCTCGCCGCCTTCGGGGCCCTGGTCGACGACGCCAACCCGGGTCACCGGCAGGTCCCTGGCCTCACACATCGACCGGAACCGGCTCTCCTCGGTGCGCGGCACGGCCACGAGCACCCGGCCCGCGGACTCGGAGAACAGGAACACGAACGGATCGATGCCCGCCGGGAGATCCTCCGGAAGGATGACCCGGCAACCGGTTTCACCGGTCAGCGCGGCCTCCACCACGGCCTGGATCAGCCCGCCCTCGGACAGGTCGTGCGCCGCCGAGATCAGGCCGTCACGCGATGCCGCGGTCAGCACCTCGGCCAGCAGCTTCTCGCGGGCCAGGTCCACCTTCGGCGGAACGCCGCCCAGGTGATCGCCGGTGACCTGGGCCCAGACCGACCCGTCGAACTCGTCGTGGGTATCGCCGAGCAGCAGCAGCGTCTCGCCCGGTTCGGTGCCGAGGCCGGTCGGGATGCGTCGCTTCACGTCGTCGATCACGCCGAGCACACCCACCACCGGGGTCGGCAGGATCGCCGTGGAACCGGTCTGGTTGTAGAAGCTGACGTTGCCGCCGGTGACCGGGATGCCAAGGGCGGCGCAGCCGTCGGCCAGCCCGCGGACGGCCTGGCTGAACTGCCACATCACACCCGGATCCTCGGGGGACCCGAAGTTGAGGCAGTTGGTCACCGCCACCGGGGTGGCCCCGGTGACCGCGACATTGCGGTAGGCCTCGGCCAGGGCCAACTGCGCGCCCGTGTACGGGTCGAGTTGGGTGTAGCGGCCCGAGGCGTCGGTGGAGACGGCGATGCCGCGGCCGGTGTTCTCGTCGATGCGCAGCACACCGCCATCGGCATTCTCGGCCAGCACGGTGTTGCCGCGAACGTAGCGGTCGTACTGCTCGGTGATGAACGCCCGGCTGCACAGGTGCGGGCTGCCGATCAGCGCCAGCAGGGTGGCCTTGAGCTCATCGCCGGTCTTGGGCCGGGGCAGTTTGGCCGAGGTGTCGGCGACCAGGGCATCCTGGGTGTCGGGACGGGCCACCGGGCGCTGGTAGACCGGGCCCTCGTGGGCCACGGTGCGCGGCGGGACGTCGACCACGGTTTCGCCGTGCCAGGTGATCTCCAGCCGGTCCCCGTCGGTGACCTCACCGATCACGGTGGCCAGCACTTCCCACTTGCGGCACACCGCCATGAACGCCTCGACGTTCTCCGGCGTCACCACGGCACACATGCGTTCCTGGGACTCGCTGGAGAGCACCTCGGCCGGGGTCATGTCCTTGGCCCGCAGCGGCACCTGATCCAGCTCGATGCGCATGCCACCGTCACCGGCAGACGCGAGTTCAGAGGTGGCACAGGACAATCCGGCACCGCCGAGGTCCTGGATGCCGACCACGAGGCCGGCCGAGTACAGCTCGAGGCAACACTCGATGAGCACCTTCTCGGTGAACGGGTCGCCCACCTGGACACTCGGCAGCTTCTTGCGGCCCGCGCCGCTCTCGTCGCCGCTGAAGGTGTCCGACGCCAGCACCGAGACACCGCCGATGCCGTCCAGGCCGGTGCGCGCGCCGAACAGGATGATCTTGTTGCCGGTGCCCGAGGCGAAGGCCAGGTGCAGGTCTTCCTTGCGCAGGGCACCCACGCACAGCGCGTTGACCAGCGGGTTGCCCGCGTACGACGGGTCGAAGATCGTCTCGCCGCCGATGTTGGGCAGGCCCAGCGAGTTGCCGTAGCCGCCGACACCGCGAACCACACCGTCGAGCACACGGCGGGTGTCCGGTGCATCGGCCGCGCCGAACCGCAGCTGGTCCATGACCGCCACGGGCCGGGCGCCCATCGCCATGATGTCGCGGACGATGCCGCCGACGCCGGTGGCCGCGCCCTGATAGGGCTCGACATAGGACGGGTGGTTGTGGGACTCGACCTTGAAGGTGACGGCCCAGCCGTCACCGATGTCGACGACGCCGGCGTTCTCACCGATGCCGGCCAGCATGCCGGCGCGCATCTCCTCGGTGGTGGTCTCACCGAAGTAGCGCAGGTGCACCTTCGAGGACTTGTAGGAGCAGTGTTCGCTCCACATCACCGAGTACATGGCCAGCTCGGCGTCGGTGGGGCGGCGACCCAGGATCTCGCGAATCCGCTCGTACTCGTCGTCCTTGAGGCCGAGTTCGCGGTACGGCTGGGGCTGATCGGGGGTGGCGGCTGCCCGCTGCACCGTATCCATAGCGTGGGTGAGCTCAGACGTCACGCCCAAGAGTCTATCGTTGCCGATCTCGCACGTCCGACCCGCGATTGCTGAGTGCGCCTGCGCCCGCCCGCGCGGCGGCATACTCAGCGGGTGCGCAAGCTCGGGGCCAAGGGCCGTCTCGTCATTCTCGGCGCCTTGCTGGTAGCAGGCGTAACCGGTTGCGATTTCGGGGGCTCACGTGCGGCCGACGCCATCGACAAGGTGCTGAAGAGTCAACCCGGCGTTACGTCTGTCACACATACGGTCTCGAGCAACGACGGATTCGGGGTCCGCACCGCCAGCTTCGACGTCTACGTCAGGGCCGATGCCACCGCCGACCAACTCTCGGCGCTCGGCCGCACGTTCACCGACCAGATCAACGGATCGAGGGTGTACGACGACAAGGGAGCCAGCATGAACGTGAGACGTTCAGCGCAATCCTTCCCGGCCCAAACGGGCTCGACAATGTACGTCGAGGTCGCCCCGTCGAAGACCACCCCGGAACCGCCGTGGCAGGACTGGCTGAAACTGTCGCAGGGCGACTACGCCTACGAAATCGTCGGGTCAGCATCCCCCGACGGCGCCTGGCAACCGGCACGCACCAGTCTGACGGTGACCCTGCGCAGTCTCGACCATCGGGATGACCCGCTCAGCGCTTCGGAGTTCGCGGCCTCGGTCCGGAGGCTGATCACGGACTTCCCGGACTCGACCGCGGACTGGAGCATCTTCGATGCGAGCACCAACCATGCACCGAGCATCCGTTCCGGCCATGGACTTCCCGACCGGGAGCAACTGGCGCTGTGGGAGGCACTCGATCAGCTGGCACCCACCAAAGGCGGATTCGATCTGAAGCCGCCCCGCTTTTCCATCGAAGACGTGCCGACCGGTCCTGATGGGGATCGCGTTCTGATCGACCAGCTACAGCTCGTCAAGAATTCGGGGCTACCGATGGTCTACGAAGTCGAGGACGCGCAGATCACCGTCCGGCCCGGGGGTTGTTCGGAGGGCGCCCGGGAACCGCAGCCGCGGACGCCACCGATCACGGACCTTCAGACCAGGCTGCGCGCCCAATTCGAGAGCTGCCCGCCGTGAGCCCCACCACCGGGCTCGGCGCTATGAGCCCGCGATACAGAACGCATTGCCCTCCGGGTCGGCCAGTACGACCCAGTTGAACTCCGGGCCAAAACTGTGCCGCCCGGTTTCGGTTGCGCCCAGACCCACGAGCCTGGCCACCTCGGCTTCGGCGTCGGGTGCGGTGAAGTCGAGGTGGATGCGGTTCTTGCCCGGCGTCGGATCGGGAACCTTCTGAAATCCCAGCCGCGGCCCGTCGGGACGTATCAACACCACGAATTCGCCTGGGGCAAAGACATTTACCTCCCCACCGACGGCTTGGGCCCACCACCGGGCCAGCGCGTCGGGATCGGTGCAGTCGACTGTGATCATCTCCACGGACAGCGTCATGGCGCCGACCCTAGATCAGGCGGGTGACAAGAACGCTCGCAACGCCGCCGAGTAGGCCGCTACGTCCCGAGCTCCCATGAACTCACGGGCGGAATGCATGGCCAACTGCGCTGCGCCGACATCGACAGTGGGGATCCCGGTGCGCGCCGAGGTCATCGGTCCGATGGTCGACCCGCACGGGAGATCGGCGCGGTGCTCGTAGCGCTGCAGCGGCACCCCGGCCTGATCGCAGGCCAGCGCGAACGCCGCCGCGGTGCGGCCGTCGGTGGCGTAGCGCAGGTTCGGCTGCACCTTGAGCACGGGACCGGCATTGACCTCGATCAGGTGCCCGGGCTCGTGACGGTCCGGGTAGTTCGGATGCGTCGCGTGCGCCATGTCCCCGGAAGCCACCATCGATCCGGCCGCCCGGCGCAGGAAGTCCTCCCGAGTACCGCCGGCGGCGAGCACGATGCGCTCCAGCACGGTCGGCAACAGCTCGGACTGGGCACCATGATCAGAGGTCGAGCCGACCTCCTCGTGGTCGAACAGCGCCAGCACCGGCACATACGAGTCCGCGCCCGCGGCCAGGAACGCCTCCAGACCCGCGTAGCAGGTGGCCTGGTTGTCCAGCCGCGGCGCGCTGACGAACTCCCCCTCGGCGCCGGTGATCGCCGACGGCGTCAGGTCGTGGGTCATCAGGTCGAAGCCCAACACGTCGCCTTCTGTGCTCCCGGCCCGCTCGGCGACGAATCCGATGAAGGATCGCGGCCGCTCCCCCAGGCCCCACACCGCGTTGACGTGCCGCTGTGGATCGGGGCTGACGCCCTTGCGGTCCTCGGACAGGTGGATGGCGAGCTGGGGCACCCGCAGGATCGGATCGTCGATCCGGACCAAGCGGTGTTCGATGCGGTTGCCGTCCCGGACCGAGAGCCGGCCGCTGATCCCGAGGTCGCGGTCCAGCCACGAGTTCAGCCAGGCCCCGCCGTAGGGCTGCAGCGCGACCACCTGCCAACCGGCGACGACGCGATCAGGGTGCTGCTTGACCCGGAGGTTGGGGCTATCCGTGTGACCGCCGACCACCCGGAACGGCGCGGCCGGGTCGGTCCCCTCGGTATTCCAGGCCACCAGCGATCCTGCCCGCACCGTGAAGAACTTTCCCGCGGTGGCAGGCCAGCTGTCGGTTTCGGCCAGCTCGGTGTATCCCGCGTCGCGCAATCGTCGCGCCGCGGTGGCGCATACGTGGAACGGAGTCGGAGATGCGTCGATGAACTCGCACAGGCCCTGGGCGCTAGCTGGCATCTTTTCATCTTGACCGGCGAACCCCCCTCAGGTGTCGGTAGGGTCGGTTTGTGCCCGTTCCGATCCCGCAGCCGGTGCTGAAACCTCTCACGCGGGCGGCCATCTTCCTGGTGCTGACGATCGAGGACGGTGGCCAGCAAGCCGTTCACGACGTGCTTCCCGACATATCAGGCATCGTCCGCTCCATCTGGTTCCGTGATCCGGCCAAAGAGCTGTCGCTGGTGGCCGGCATCGGTTCGGCTGCCTGGGACCGGTTGTTCGCCGGTCCGCGTCCGGCCGACCTCCATCCGTTCATCGCTCTGGACGGCGGCCGTCACCGCGCCCCGTCGACGCCGGGCGACGTGTTGTTGCACATCCGCGCCGAGTCCATGGACGTGTGTTTCGAGTTGGCCGACCGGATGCTGCAGGAGTTCGGCAGTGCCGTCACGGTCGTCGACGAGGTGCACGGATTCCAGTACTTCGACAACCGCGATCTGCTCGGCTTCGTCGACGGCACGGAGAACCCCAACGGGTCCACCGCGGCGGCCGCCGTTCAGATCGGCACCGAGGACCCTGAGTTCGCCGGGGCCAGTTACGTGCACATCCAGAAGTACGTGCATGCGATGACGGACTGGCGCTCGCTGTCGGTGGAAGAACAGCAGCGCGTGATCGGCCGCACCAAGCTCGACGACATCGAGATGCCCGACGACACCAAGCCTTCCAACTCCCACATCGCGCTGAACGTCATCACCGACGAAGACGGCAACGAGCTGAAGATCGTGCGGCGCAACATGCCGTTCGGTGAACTCGGCAGCAGCGAGTTCGGCACGTACTACATCGGATACTGCGCGGACCCGGCCATCACCGAACGCATGCTGACCAACATGTTCATCGGCGATCCACCCGGCAACACCGACCGGATCCTGGATTTCTCCACGGCCGTGACCGGCTGCATGTTCTTTGTGCCCACCATCGATTTTCTCGATGATCCACCGCCGCTTCCGGTTCCGGTCGAAGAACCCGCGACAGCCAAGCAAGACACCTCCCTGGCGATCGGCAGCCTGAAAGGAACCCCGCAATGAACAACCTGTACCGCGAGCTTGCCCCGATCACCGAGTCCGCCTGGGCCGAGATCGAACTCGAGGCCAGCCGAACCTTCAAGCGTCACATCGCCGGGCGGCGCGTGGTCGACGTCAGCGAGCCCGGCGGCCCGGTTACCGCGGCGATCAGCACGGGACACCTGCTCGACGTGAAGCCGCCCGGGGACGGCGTGGTCGCCCACCTGCGCGACTCCAAGCCGCTGGTGCGGCTGCGGGTGCCGTTCACGGTGTCGCGCAACGCGATTGACGACGTCGAGCGCGGCGCCCAGGATTCCGATTGGGATCCGGTCAAGGAGGCCGCCAAGAAGCTGGCGTTCGTCGAGGACCGGGCGATCTTCGAGGGCTACCCGGCGGCCTCGATCGAAGGCATCCGCAGCTCAAGCTCCAACCCCGCGCTGGCGCTGCCCGACGACGCCCGCGAGATTCCCGACGTGATCGCCCAGGCCCTTTCCGAGCTGCGACTGGCCGGTGTCGACGGGCCGTACTCGGTGCTGCTCTCGGCGGCCATCTACACCAAGGTCAGCGAGACCACCGCGCATGGGTATCCGATCCGCGAGCACCTGAGCCGGCTGGTCGACGGGGAGATCATCTGGGCGCCCGCGATCGACGGCGCGTTCGTATTGTCGACCCGCGGTGGGGATTTCGACCTGCAGCTGGGCACCGACGTCTCGATCGGCTACCTGTCCCACGATGCGGAGAGCGTGCAGCTGTACCTGCAGGAGACCCTGACGTTCCTGGCCTACACCGCCGAGGCCTCGGTCGCGTTGACGGCATAACTGTGACGTTCCCACCGCAGGGCTTCCCGCCACCGGGAAGCCCCAACCCGTGGCCCAACCACGATCCGTTCGGCCCGGGTTCTTCAGCCAATTTCCCGTCAGCGGGCAATGATCCGTTCGGGCCGGGTCAACCCGTGGGTTGGCCCAACCAGGTACCGTTGCCCGCCGCAACACCGCCAGGGGGTAAGAACAACAAGACACTGCTGATCCTGCTGACGGTCGTGGCAGTGCTCATCGTGTCAGTTGGCACCGGCGCCATGCTGTGGAGGCTGAACTCCGGGGAGAACGAACCCGCGGCGGACGCCGCCCCACAAACCACGTCACCTACCGCCGCCACCACGCAGCCAAAAGTCACCCCGACGACGGCCGAAGCGCCACCCGGTAGCCTGCGTCCGCCCCGGGACATAACGTTGTCGTCTCTTGAACGTGCACCCGGTGCTCCGATGTGGACGTATGGAGCAGGCAGCCCGGCTCACCACGCCGGTGGAAATTCGAACACGGTCGTCGTCAAATCCGACCGAGGAATTATCGCCCTCGACGCCTCAACAGGGGCGCCGCGTTGGCCGCAGCCCTTCATACCGCCAGGCATGAAGCTAGACGATGTTCTCGTTCAGTGTGTGATCGAGTCAGCCGAATCAACCGTCGCCTGCGCTATCGAGGACTTCAAAACCCAGGACGTTGGATTTGTCCTATTCGCCGACCTACAGTCCGGGGCGCAGAAGGGGTACTTGGAACTCGGCACCCGACCTCGCGATATACAAGCGGCAGGCAACAGCTTCGTTGTAGCAACCTGGGCCGACGATCTCATCGGCTATGACGCCGACGGAACGGTCTCGTGGCGCGACACCGGCTTCCCAGCCGCCATCTACGGCGACCAACGAGTGATTGTCATGAGCGACGGACGCGCACTGGATGCCAACACCGGTCGTGTGTTGGCCCGGGTCAAGACCAAGGTGCCGGACAGCATCGCCTTCGCCGCTGGTTTCGCCATTCGGAATGGGCGAGACATCGAGTTCTATGACTTTTCCGGAAACAAGACATGGACGATGTCAGACTCCGATTTCAAGCCGGTGAAGCAGAAGACGACGAGAGTGACTCCGAACAACTCCACGGGCTTCTACCATCCGATCTTCTACAACACCTCCAAAATGAAAGCTATAGACGGAATTTCGCACGAGGAGTTGTGGACTGCGAACATGGGGTACAACCCGGCACAAGTCATCAGGGGACTTGGTTCAGCGGAGACATGCAGCGCCTTCGCGCTCAGAAAGAACAACATCGGCATGTCGCTCCAACGCTGCGATACTCAGGGCGACGACTTCATCGACATTCAGCCGAGTCTCGAAAATGACGACGTGGGGCCGCAGGAGGATGTCGTGGGGTTTGACGGTAAGCGTGTCCTGCTCCACCACGACGAGACGTTGATCTGTGTCGATGCTGCCAATGGACAGGAACTGTGGACTGTCCCGAACGTTCGGAATGCACCCGTCTGGGTGGGTAAAGGACTCTATGTGGACGGGCGTGACGGTGTCGCGCGTCTGTATTGATCTCATACGGACCCGCCGGAACCTGACCCCCGGCCGCGGGTGAGAAGGCCCAGGGAAACGGTTGCCAAGTCGCCCTCGAGTGCAGAGCGCAACGTCATCGGCGGCACAACACCGTGTTCAGTCCGTCGGAGCCGACGCACCAAATACGCCGCCCGGACTAGACGGAAAGAACCGCGTCCAGCGCGGAGTAGAACAATCCGAGCCCGTCATCGGACGGACCGGTCAACGCCTCGGTGGCGTGTTCGGGGTGCGGCATCAAGCCGACGACGCGGCGGTTGGCCGAGCACACGCCCGCGATGCCGCGCATCGAGCCGTTGAGGTTTTCGCGGTAGCGGAAGACCACACGGTCCTCGCCCTCGAGCTCGTCGAGCACCGCCTCGGAGGCGACGTAACGGCCTTCACCCGACTTGAGCGGGATCAGCAGGTCGGCCCCGGCGTCATAGCGGGTCGTCCAGGCCGTGGTGTTGGAGGCGACCTCCAGCCACACGTCGCGGCAGATGAAATGCAGGCCGGCATTGCGGGTCAGCGCGCCCGGCAGCAGCCCGGCCTCACACAGCACCTGGAAGCCGTTGCAGATGCCCAGCACGGGCATGCCCCTGCCGGCAGCTTCCACGACCGAACCCATCACCGGGGCGAACTTCGCGATGGCCCCGCAGCGCAGGTAGTCCCCGTAGGAGAATCCGCCGGGCACGACGACCGCGTCGACGCCCTTCAGGTCGGCGTCTGCGTGCCACAGGCTGACCGCCTCGGCCCCGGCCAGCCGGACAGCTCGGGCCGCGTCGACGTCGTCGAGCGTCCCAGGGAAGGTGATCACCCCGACACGGGTGGTCACGCGTCCTCCCGGCTCACCGAGAAGTCCTCGATAACGGTATTGGCCAGCAGAGATTCGGCGATCTCGGCCAGGGTTTCGTCCGCTACGGAGTCGTCGACTTCGAGCTCGAAACGCTTGCCCTGACGGACGTCCGAGATACCACCATGTCCGAGCCGACCAAGTGCCCCGACGATCGCCTGACCCTGCGGGTCGAGGATCTCCGCCTTCGGCATGACGTGCACAACCACCTTTGCCACGGCGCACACTCTACCGGCACGACCCTATGTAGGCCGTGCACAGTGGGTCGGCCAGCGCATCCAGCACCCGGTCGTCCGCTGGGGCCGACCATGCGACCTGTGGCGGCGTGCTCGACCACATGGCCAACTCGACCACCGTGCTGTTGGCCGGATCGGCGAGCAGGTACTGGTGTAGGACCCTCCCGCCGTCGCGGCTCACCACTGCCGCCAGCCGTCCGGTCCGCTCGGTGGTGATCGACGGCGGGTTCCCCGGGCAGGTGCGCAACGCGGCAGTGGCGCCCTGCACGACCGCCAGCGCCGTCTGACCGCCCTGCCACGTCTCCCCGCGCCAATGGAGGACCTGCACGCGTAGTTGCCAGTGCCCCTCGGGCCGCCCGACCTCCGACCGCGCCGCCACGGCGTACCCGCGCGGGTCGCCTGGTATCGGAGGCAACGCGCATTCCTCCTCGAAGCGGAAGCGCGGTACCACCGCGGTCACGGCCAACCCGGCCAGCCCGGGCCACTGGTACTCACGGTCCAACGGGATCTTCGACGTGTCCACCCAAGCCGAATCGGGGATGCGGTCACACAGCGGCGGGCAATCGGCGCTGGGCTCCGACCAAGCCGAAGGGGGCGCTGCGGCCAGCCCGCAGAGCCCGATCGACATCGCCACGATCACCCGCCACAACCCCACCGAGCGCCACAATATAGGGATGCAACTCACGCATTTCGGACATTCGTGCCTACTGGCCAGCATTTCGGACACCACCGTGCTGTTCGACCCGGGCAACTTCTCGCACGGTTTCGAAGGCATAACCGGTCTGTCGGCCATCTTGATCACCCACCAGCACCTCGACCACGCCGATACCGCGAGGTTGCCCGCGCTGATCGCTGCCAACCCGCAGGCGGCGCTGTATGCCGATCCGCAGACTGCCGCCCAGTTGGGTGAGCCGTGGCAGGCAGTGCATCCCGGCGACGAGTTCCGGGTCGGCTCACTCAACGTGCGCGGGACCGGCGGCAAACATGCCGTGATCCACCCGGAAATCCCTGTGATCGACAACATTTCGTACCTGCTGGGCGACAACGAACATCCGGCCCGGCTCATGCATCCCGGTGACGCCCTGTTCGTCCCCGGCGAACCGGTCGACGTGCTGGCCACCCCGGCGGCCGCCCCGTGGATGAAAATTTCAGAGGCCGTGGACTTCCTACGCGCGGTGGCGCCGGCGCGGGCGGTGCCGATCCATCAGGGCATCATCGAGCCGAACGCGCGCGGGATCTATTACGGGCGGCTGGCGGAGATGACGAGCACCGAATTCCAGGTTCTCACCGAGGAAAACGGTACTGAATTCTGATTTCACGGCTCAGCCGTGGTGTCCGACTCAGGCGATGTCGCCGGCCGCACCCCGCCCGGCTGCTCGGCCGGAGAAGATGCAGCCGCCCAGGAAGGTGCCCTCCAGCGACCGGTAGCCGTGCACCCCGCCCCCGCCGAATCCGGCAGCCTCACCCGCGGCGTACAGGCCGGCGAACGCGGTGCCGTCTTCCTTGAGCACCCGGGAGTCCAGGTCGGTTTCCAACCCGCCCAGGGACTTTCGGGTCAGGATGTGGAGTTTGACGGCGATCATCGGGCCCGCCTTCGGGTCGGTGAGCCGGTGCGGGGCGACGACGCGGCTGAACCGGTCACCGAGGTAGCTGCGGGCCGCCCGGATCGCGGTGACCTGTCCGTCCTTGGTGAATCTGTTGACCACCTCGCGGTCTCGCGCGGTCACCTCGGCCGCCACCGCGGCGTAGTCGAGTTCGAGTACATCCGGCACGTCGTTCATCGCGGCCACCAATTCACGCAGCGAACGCGCGCTGACGAAGTCAACACCGCGGTCGACGAACGCCTGCACCGGGGCCGGCGCACCGGGCTTCACCCGCGCCAGGACGTCACGCACGCTGCGCGACGTGAGATCGGGGTTCTGTTCCTGGCCGGACAACGCGAACTCCTTGGCGATGATCCGCGCATCGAGGATGAACCACGTGTAGTCCTGCCCGGTACGGCAGATGTGTTCGAGCGTGCCCAGGGTGTCGAAACCGGGATACAGCGGCCCGGGCAGCCGTTTTCCGTTGGCGTCCAACCACAATGACGACGGTCCGGGCAGGATGCGGATGCCGTGGTCGGGCCAGATCGGATCGTAGTTGGTGATGCCTTCGGTGTAGTGCCACATCCGGTCGCTGTTGATGACGTGCGCACCGGCGGCCTCGGAGATGCCGATCATCCGACCGTCTACGTGTGCAGGAACACCGCTGAGCAGTTGCTCGGGCACCCGGCCCATGCGCTCCGGCCAGTTCTTGCGTACGAGGTCGTGGTTGCCGCCGATCCCGCCGCTGGCGACGATCACCGCAGATGCGCGGAACTCGAAGTCGCCGACCACGTTTCGTGACGACGGTGCGCCCCGAGGCGCGTCGGAGGGCTCCAGCACCGCACCCCGGACCCCGACGACGGCACCCTCGGAGACGATGAGTTCATCGACACGGTGACGGTGCGCAAATCGCACCCGGGGCTCCCCCACCAACCGGCGGGCGAAGACGTCGACGATCGCCGGCCCGGTCCCCCACGTGATGTGGAAACGCGGCACCGAATTGCCGTGGCCCAGCGCCCCGTAACCGCCCCGCTCGGCCCACCCGACCAAGGGGAAGATCTGCAGACCGCGGGCCCGCAACCAACTGCGTTTCTCGCCGGCCGCGAAATCGACGTACGCGTGCGCCCACTCCCGTGGCCAGTGGTCCTCGGGCCGGTCGAAGCCCGCGGTGCCCAGCCAGTCCTGCAGGGCCAGCTCCTGGCTGTCGTGGATACCGAGCCTGCGCTGTTCGGGACTGTCGACGAAGAACAATCCGCCGAACGACCAGAATGCCTGCCCACCCAGGTTGGCGGCGTTCTCCTGATCCAGGATGAGCACGCGGTGCCCGCCCTCGGCCAGTTCACATGCGGCGACCAACCCGGCGAGACCCGCCCCCACGACAATGACATCGGCGTCTGCCATGAGACGCAAGACTAGCCCTAGTCAGGCGGCCTCGGTCAGGACCGAGAATCCTCGCCACTGGTAGACGGTGGGCACGCACCGGTGCAGCAAAGCCAGGTCGATCGCGTCGAGCATGGCCTGCCGGGGTCCGGGCCTGCGCAGGTGCCGCGCGGCAACCGCGACGCGCACCGTACCTTCGCGGCGCGCGGTGCGTTCAGCTGTGAGCACCACGGTGCGGCACCACCACGGCTCGGACAGAAATCCTTCTCCGATGCCCACCACCCGGGCCCGCGTCGTGGTCTGGCGGACGAGGTCGGTGATGCCGTTCAGATCAGCGAGCAAACGAAAGCCATTGCGCGGCAAGACGGTCACCGTGCCCTGCGAGACGGTCCAGCCGGGCGCGGCGAACAACCTGGTGCGCAGTCCCAGGTGTTCGAGCACCCGGTCGGCGCCCATCAACCTCAGGTTGGCCTCATGGGCGGGCAGCGAGGCGAACTCACCGCGGCGCTTCTTGGTCGCCGCCTCGTCGTACCCGTGCAGGACAACGGCGTCGCCGCCGCTGCGCCGTTGCGCCACCCATTCCACGGTGTCGGCATCGCGGTCCAACCGATAACCGCCCTTGAGCCGCGGCGCCACCATCAACGAGGCGGGAACGCCACGGGTGTCGAGCTCGGCACAGAACGATGCGACATCGGCCAGCGTTCGATCGCTGATCTGCGATATCGAGACGATGAGTTGTCCGGTCACGCCGCCAGTGTGGCAACGTCACATGTCGGGATGGTGTCGAACACTCTGACGCCGAATGTCCATTCGGCGAGACCCTTCGGTCAGGCCGGCAGGATGGCCTCGATGGCCGCGATCACCTCGGGCGCATCCGGCTCGGTGCGGGGCCGGAACCGGCCGGCCACCGCGCCGCCCGGGGCCAGCAGAAACTTCTCGAAGTTCCACTGGATGTCCCCGGCCTCTCCTGCCTCATCGGCGGCCTGGGTCAGCTCGGCGTAGAGCGGGTGGCGCTCGGCCCCGTTGACGTCGGTCTTGGCCAGCAACGGGAACGTCACGCCGTAGGTGTTCGTGCAAAACGCGTGGATCTCCTCGGCGCTGCCCGGCTCCTGGCCCATGAACTGGTTGCACGGCACGCCGACGACGGTCAGCCCACGCTCGGCGTAATCCTTGGCGAGCTTCTCCAGCGCGGTGTACTGCGGCGTCAGACCGCATTTGGAGGCCACGTTGACCACCAGGACTGCGCCGCTTGCCAACTCGGCCAACGTCGTCGGCTTGCCATCGAGGGTGGTCAGCGGGATGTTGTTGAGGCTCATCACTGGGACGCTACCGGACCTGATCATCGAACAAGATCGCGGCCAGACCCTCCACCTGGGCGATCGGATCGCCTGCGGTGTCTATCGCTTCGTTGAGCCACAACATCGAGAAACCATGCACCAGAGACCAGGCGGCCAGCGCGGCGCCGTCCGGGTCAGCGGCCGCCTTGGGGTCGGCCAGGGTGCCGACGCCGCGGTTCAGCTCCGCTCCTGCGGCCGACGCTGCGGCAACCAGTTCAGCGTCGGTGTCGTCGTAGAGCGATTTGTCGAACATCACCTCGTAGTGGCCGGGGTGGTCGAGGGCGAAGCACACATAGGCCTTGGCGGCGTCGATGAACTGTGGCCTGGCCTCGGTCAGCGCTGCAGCCAGGAGCTGAAACCCTTCGGTGGCCAGTGCGGTGAACAGCCCTCGCCGATCGGTGAAGTGGTGCGCGGGCGCCGCGTGTGAGACGCCTGCCGCGCGCGCGAGTTCGCGCAGCGAGATGCCGTCCGCGCCGCGCTCGGCCACCAGATCGGCGGCCTGAGCGAGGATCACGGCCCTGAGGTCACCGTGGTGATAGCCCATGCGAGCCATCCTAAACCCATATCTTGACAGCGCCTAGATTAGGCGTAGCGTGGCGATCTAGACACCGACAAGATCGGAGCTTCGATGGCCGTCTTCTTGACCCTGATTCTGGGTAGCGTGGCCGCCCGCCTGATCGGCCTGCTGGGCGTGGACTATCTCGACAGCTGGCCCGAGGCGATCGCGGTCGGACTGGCCGCGATGTTCGTCATGACCGGCGTCGCGCACTTCGTCAATCCGTTGCGGCGCGACATGATCGCCATCGTGCCGCCGGCGCTCCCCGCGCCGGCCGCGCTGGTGACGGTCACCGGCGTGCTCGAGCTGGCCGGCGCCGCAGGCCTGCTCTACCCGCCTACCCGCGTGGCGGCGGCAGTCTGCCTGTTCCTGCTCATGCTGGCGATGTTCCCGGCCAATGTCTACGCGGCCAGGATGCCCAACCCGCCGAAGTCGATGACTTCGCGGTTAAGCGTTCGGACCGCCGAAGAGGCTGTCTACCTGGCCGCTGCCGTAGTTGTCGCCGTCGGCGGCAGCTAGCAGCCAGGCGTACTGGAACGCGGCTTCCTTCCACCGCTCGTAGCGTCCGGACAGCCCGCCATGGCCGGCCACCATCTCGGTCTTGAGCAGCACGGGATGACCGTCCGTCTTGGTATGACGCAGTGCGGCAACCCATTTGGCCGGTTCGACGTAGTACACCCGGGTGTCGTTGAGCGAGGTCATCGCCAGAATCGCTGGATAGTCCTGTGCCGCCACGTTCTCGTAGGGCGTGTAGGACTTCATGTAGCGGTAGACCTCGGGGTCCTCCAACGGATTTCCCCACTCGTCCCACTCGGTCACGGTCAACGGCAACGACGGATCCAGGATGGTCGTCAGCGCATCCACGAACGGCACCTGAGCCAGAATCCCGGCGAACAACTCCGGTGCCATGTTGGCCACCGCGCCCATCAACAATCCGCCGGCACTACCGCCGAGAGCCACCAGATTCTGCGGACGGGTCACGCCGCCGTCGATGAGATGGCGTGCCGCGGCGATGAAATCGGTGAACGTGTTCGTCTTCTCAAGCAACTTGCCGTGCTCGTACCACGGCCGGCCCAGCTCGCCGCCGCCGCGCACATGCGCGATCACGAACACCATGCCGCGGTCCAGCAATGACAACCGGGCGATAGAGAATCGCGGATCCTCACACGACTCGTAGGCACCGTAGCCGTAGAGCAACGCCGGCGCCGGGAACTGCAACCCGGCCCGGTGAATGATCGAGACCGGGATCCGCGCCCCATCGGGTGCCGTCGCCCAATCCCGGCGCTCCACATAGTCTTCCGGCCGGTAGCCGCCCAGCACCGGCTGCTCGCGCAGCAACGTACGCTCGCCCGTGGCGAGGTCCAGGTCGTAGATCCGCGCCGGTGTGATGAACGAGGTCGCGCCGATCCGCAGCTTCGGCGTGGACCAGTTCGGGTTCC
Source organism: Mycobacterium sp. NPDC004974 (assembly GCF_053600815.1). Taxonomy (NCBI): domain Bacteria; kingdom Bacillati; phylum Actinomycetota; class Actinomycetes; order Mycobacteriales; family Mycobacteriaceae; genus Mycobacterium; species Mycobacterium sp. NPDC004974. The sequence goes on from NZ_JBSGAQ010000007.1 coordinate 167,168, forward strand.
CGCCCATCCCCGCGGCGGTCAGCTCGGAATCGAACGTCAGCTCTTCGCGCGTACCGTAACCGTCCGCGGTGAGCGGCCACAGTGCCATCTTCGGCAATGCCTCACTGCGGTAACTGATCACCAGGAACCCGTCGAACGCGTCGACACCGTCCAGCCGCACATCATCCCGGTGCTCGATCAGGGTGCGGAAATCGCTCGGGTCGCCGACCGGAGCGTCCACCAGCATGAAGTTCTCGGCACCGTCGTTGTGCAGGATCAGGAACCGGTCCTCGCCGCCGACGACGGCGTGCTCTACGGAGTACTCCACCAGGTCGCGACGCTCCCACACCGTGGTGAGCTCGGCGGTCGGGTCATTCGCATCGACATAGGCGACCTCGGTGGTGACGGCACTGCCCGATGCGACGAACAGGTATTTGTCGCTGCGGCTGCGGCCGATCGCGACCCAGAACCGTTCGTCGGGTTCGTGATACACCTTCTCGGCGGCCAGACCGGAAGCCAGCCGGTGCCGCCACACGGTATCGGGCCGCCAGGCGTCGTCGACCGTGGTGTAGTACAGCGTGCGGCTGTCGGCCGCCCAGGTGCCGCCGGCGCCGATCCCGGTGATCGTGTCGTCGTAGTGCTCGCCGGTACGTAAATCCTTGAACTTCAAGGTGTATCGCTCGTCGCCGAGGACGTCGACGGAGTAGGCCAGGATATTGCCGTCCAGGCTCACCGTGGCCGCGCCGAGCGAGAAGTACTCGTGGCCGTCGGCCTCGACGTTCTCGTCCAGGAGAACCTGCTCACCGGGGATGTCGGCACCCTCGTCGAGCTCGGGCGGCGTCCAATCGTCAGGATCGCCGATCGGGCACCGGCAGTGCACCGCGTACTGCTTGCCCTCGAAGCTGCGCGCGTAGTACCACCAGCCATTGCGGCGCATCGGTACCGACAGGTCGGTTTCCTTGGTGCGGGCCTTGATCTCGTCGAAGATCTTCTGCCGCAACGGCTCCAGATGGGCGGTGGCGATATCGGTGTAGGCGTTCTCGGCCTCCAGGTGCGCGATCACCTCGGGATCGTCCTTGTCGCGCAGCCATTCGTAGGGGTCGATGAACACGTCACCGTGATGCTCGCGACGGTGATTGCCGCGCTTGGCGACCGGGGGTTGCACGGACTCGCTCATGCGCCGATCCAATCGTCGAACCGCAGACCCGAGATCCGTTCGTACGCCTCGATGTACCGGTCCCGGGTGGCCGCCACAATCTCCTCAGGCAAGGGCGGCGGTGGGGTGTCGCTGTGCCGGTCCCAGCCCGAGTCCGGCCCGGTCAGCCAATTGCGGACGAACTGCTTGTCGAAGCTGTCTTGCACCACTCCCTGCTGATACGTCTCGGCGCGCCAGTACCGGGACGAATCCGGGGTGAACACCTCATCGGCCAGCACCACGTTGCCGTGCCCGTCGACACCGAACTCGAACTTGGTGTCGGCGATGATGATGCCCTTGGTCAACGCGTGGTCCGCGCCTTGTATGTAGGTCTGCAGCGTGCGTTCCTTCAACTGGCTGGCCAGCACCGGCCCGACCAGGTCGATCACCGTGTTGTACGAGATGTTCTCGTCGTGCTCGCCGATGTCGGCCTTGGTGGCGGGGGTGAACAGCGGTTCGTCGAACTTGCTCGCCTCGCCGAGACCCGGCGGCAGCGGGATGCCGCATACCGAACCCGACGCCTGGTAGTCGAGCAGTCCGGAACCAGTCAGGTAGCCGCGGGCCACGCACTCCACCGGCAGCATCTTCAGTTGCTTCACCACCAGCGCGCGGCCCAGCACCTCGGCGGGAATGCGCTCGTCGTCGGGAGGTCCGGCCAGGTGGTTGGGCGCGCTGATCAGGTCGAAGAAGAACACGCTCATCGCCGTCAGGATCCGGCCCTTGTCTGGGATCTGTGAGTCCAGGACGTAGTCGTAGGCCGAGATGCGGTCGGTCGCCACGAACAGCAGGTGCTCGTCGTCGATGCGGTACAACTCGCGGACTTTGCCGCTGGCCAGGTGCTGGTAGTCGGACAGAGCAGGACGCATTGGGCCAGCCTATGTGTTGGGATCGGTCTCATGAGATCGCGGTACCTGCCCTATGCCAGCAGACCCGGCCGCTTGTTGGCACAGTTGTTCAGCGACGTGGCCGTGATCACTTGGACCGCGGCGTGGATATTGGTCGGGTTGGCCGTGCATTCGGCGGTGTCGACCATCGCCGAGGTCGGCAGGCAGGTCCAGAGCGGCGCCAACGGTGTTGCTGACAACCTGGGCTCCGCCGGTGACAGCACCGACAGCGTTCCCCTGATCGGTGACACGCTGAGCAAGCCGCTGCGCGCCGCCAGTGAGGCGGCCCTCGACATCGCCGGTGCGGGCGCCAACCTGGACAGCACGGCGAGCTGGCTGGCCTGGGTGCTGGCCCTGGCGGTGGCCGCCGCGCCGATCCTGTTCGTGGCGATGCCCTGGCTGTACCTGCGGGTGCGGTTCTTCCGGCGCAAGTGGACCGCGATCACCCTGGCCTCGACCGCCGCCGGAGAACAGCTGCTGGCGCTGCGGGCGCTGGCCAACCGGCCGCTGGCCAAGCTGACGGCGGTGTCCGACGACCCCGTCGGCGCCTGGCGCAGTCAAGATCAGCGCGCGATTCGCGGCCTGGCCGCCCTGGAACTGCGTTCCGCCGGCATGCGCCTGCGCCGCATCGAGTGATTTTCCCGAGCGATTTCGGTGCAATTAGCGGCGCCCACCGCCGCCAAACGCACCCAAATCGCACGAGCGGGAACCGTTTGACGGGGCATACCGTCGAAACTGCGTGATCGACGACTATCTGCGTAGCCACGACGGAGTGATTACCCTCGCGCAGGCCAAGCTGGCGGGACTGAGCCAGGACGCGGTCAACCGGAGAGTCCGTTCCGGGAAATGGCTGCGCTGCTCACCAGGGGTGTACTTCGCCGACGATCGGCCATTCACAGAATCAGCCCGGGTCAGGGCTGCTGTGTGGTCGGCGGGGCCGAATGCGGCCGCAAGCGGACTGGCCGCCGCGTGGTGGCATGAGGTGACGAAGTACCCGCCAGACACGGTTGAGGTCACCATCCCGAGGACGGGGCATCATCCGCAGCGACACGGCGTCCGTCTGCGCCGGCGCGATCTCGATCCCGCCGACATCGTGGAACGCCGCGGGCTGCGGGTCACCGCGCTGCCGCTGACGGTCGTGGAGGCCGCTGCCCGGCGAGGTGGCGGCGCCAAACTCATGGACAGCGCGCTGCAGCGCCACACCGAACTGCGCGACCTCTGGAGAGCGCATCTGCGCAACAAGGGCCGACACGGCTCGCCCGCTGCCCGCAGGTTGCTGATCGCCGCGTCCGACGGCGCCCGCTCGGAAGCCGAACGGCTGCTGATCAAGCTGCTCAGAGAAGCCCGTATCACCGGGTGGAAGGCCAACTACCGCCTGAGCCGATACGTGATCGACGTGGCCTTTCCCGCCCACAAGGTCGCGATCGAAACCGATGGTTGGGCGTTCCACAGCGATCAGGAGGATTTCCAGAAAGACCGCGTCAAGCAGAACGAGATCGCGCTGATGGGCTGGCAGGTGCTGCGATTCACCTGGCTGGATTTGACCGAGTATCCGCAGCGCGTGATCGCCGAAATTCGTTTCGCTATGGAGTGCCGCTCAGGCGCCGCAGCCAGCTTCCGAACGAGTGCCGCACGGTGACCGAACCCATCCGGACGCGACCGCGCACGACGAGGTGCAGCTGATCCGACGGCGGGCTGGTGCGCACTCTGACCGTGGCGCTGCCGGCGATGGCGTTGACGCCGTTGACGTCGGCGGTGGCCGAGGCGGGCACGATGAGCTCCGTCGTGCTGCAGTAATCGTCGACGACGATCTCCACCACGGGTCCGGGCAGCACCGCCGAGGTGAAGTCGAGAGTGGTACTGCACAGCCGGCTTTTCACATGCAGGACGCGCGGCACCGTCCACTGCCCGCGCCGCACGATCGAGGACATCCAGCCGCGCAGTTCCTCTGGCGCCGCCGCGGGCAGGTGCGACGCCGGGACCGCCGGGGGCGACGCGATCGGAAGGTCAGCCACCACCGCGCCCAACTCGCCTCGAGTGCGTGCCGCCAGCGCGGCGTCGTAGCGCTCGCCGAACTCGTCGAGTGTGATCATGCCCTCGGCTACCGCGCGTTCGAGCAGTTGTCCCACTGTCGTGCGCTCGGCGTCTGAGACTCGGAGATGGTCATTCGGGCCTGAGTCCATGCCCCGAGGTTAGGCGAACGACGCCCCGGGTTTCACACCCCGAGCTCCACCACCAGATGTCGGATGCCGGTGTGTCGGTTGCTGCGGGTCCATTCGACGGGCTTGACCAGACGAGCCGATGAGAACCGCCCAAGCAGCTCTTCGAACAGGACGCGAAGCTCCAGCCGGGCCAGGTTGGCGCCGAGGCAGTAGTGGATACCGTAGCCGAAGCCCAAGTGCGGGTTGGGCTTACGTGTGATGTCGAAGGTGTCAGGAGCGGAGAACACCAGTGAATCCCGGTTCGCCGACCCTTCCCAGACCTGCACCTTCTGCCCGGCTTCGATGTCGCAGCCGCCCAGCGACACGGCTCGGGTCGCGGTACGGCGTTTGGACGGCGACGGCGAGGTCCAACGCACCATCTCCTCGATCGCGGTGGGCAGTTCCGCGAGATCCTCACGCAACAACGCCATCTGCGAAGGGTTTTCGATCAGGGCCAGCAGCCCGCCCGCCACGGAGTTACGGGTGGTCTCAGCGCCGGCGCTGAACAGGAGGCTGAAGAACAGGTACAACTCCAGGTCGCTCAACGCGGCGTCCGTTGCGTTGGCCACCACCGACAGCATGTCGTCGGTGGGATCGGCACGCTTGGCGGCGATGAGTTCCTGCCCATAGGTGTACATCCGTGAGCCGGCCTCCTCGGCCGACATCTGCGCCATGGCCGCGGTGCGCGAGCCGCCGAAGTCGAACTGCGGCTCGATCGCATGGAACAGCCAATGCCGTTCGGATTCAGGCACTCCCAGCAGTATGCAGATCATCTGCATCGGCAGTTCGGCGGCCACGTCGACCAGGAAGTCCAGCGGTTCGCCCGGCACCACGTCGTCGAGCAACCGGCGCGTGCGGGCCCGCAGATCGTCTTCGACCCGCCGGATCATCCGCGGGGTGAGCCCGGAGCTGACCAGCCGGCGGATCTCGGAATGCCGCGGGTCGTCCATCATGTTGAGCACCTGCCCGGAGATGGCCAGGTCCTGCAGCAGCGTGCCGCCGTACGGCCGGGCGCCGCCGGTCACCGAGGAGTAGGTCTCCGCATCGCGCAGCACCGCAAGGGTTTCGGCGTGGGTGGCCACCGACCAGAAGCCTTCGCCGTCCGGCGTGTGTTCGGTGGGCTCGTGCCAGTACACCGGGGCTTCGCGGCGATGTGCGGCGAACAACTCGTGAGGGAAGCCGGCAGCGAAGTTGTCCAGGTCGGTGAGATCGGCCGCCAAGCTCACAAGATGGCGCCCGAGGTGTACTTGGCGGCTTCGGGGTAGCGGCTGACCAACTCGTCGACGGCGGCGACGACCCCGTCGACCTGGGCTCCGGCGGCCCCGGTGAAGGCCTGCTTGTCGGCCAGCGCGGCTTCGAGGGCCGCCCGGTCCAGCGGCAGCCGCGGGTCGGCGGCCAGCCGGTCCAGCAGGTCGGGCTCCAGACCGCGCTCACGCATGTCCAGTGCGACGGCAACGGCGTGTTCCTTGATCACCTCGTGCGCGGTTTCGCGGCCCACGCCGGCGCGCACCGCGGCGATCAGGATGCGCGTGGTGGCCAGGAACGGCAGGTACCGGTCCAGCTCACGCTGGATCACTGCGGGGTAGGCGCCGAACTCGTCGAGCACGGTCAGGAAGGTCTCGGTCTGCCCGTCGACGGCGAAGAACCCGTCGGGCAGCGCGACGCGACGCACCACCGAGCAGAACACGTCGCCCTCGTTCCACTGCGCACCGGCCAACTCGGCGGCCATCGAGGCGTAGCCGCGCAGCACCACCTGCAGGCCGTTGACCCGCTCACACGACCGGGTGTTCATCTTGTGCGGCATCGCCGACGAGCCGACCTGACCGGGCGCGAAGCCCTCGGTCACCAGCTCGTGGCCGGCCATCAGCCGGATGGTGTGGGCCAGCGAGGACGGCCCGGCACCCACCTGCACCAGCGCCGAGAGCACGTCGTGGTCCAGCGAGCGCGGGTACACCTGCCCGACGCTGGTGAAAACCTCTGTGAATCCCAGGAATTGGGCGACCCGCCGCTCCAGCTCGGCGAGCTTGGAGGTATCCCCGTCGAACAGGTCGAGCATGTCCTGGGCGGTGCCCATCGGGCCCTTGATGCCGCGTAGCGGGTAGCGGTCGATCAGCTCACGCAGCCGGGTCAGCGCCAGCAGGGTCTCCTCGGCAGCCGAGGCGAACCGCTTGCCGAGCGTGGTGGCCTGGGCCGCCACATTGTGCGACCGGCCGGCCATCACCACGTCGCGGTAGACGACGGAGCGTTCGGCCAGCCGGGCCACCACCGCGACGCCGTGGGCGAACACCAGCTCAAGGGAGCTGCGGATCTGCAGCTGCTCGACGTTCTCGGTGAGGTCGCGGCTGGTCATGCCCTTGTGGACGTGCTCGTGGCCGGCCAGGGCGTTGAACTCTTCGATGCGTGCCTTGACGTCGTGGCGGGTGACGCGCTCGCGCGCCGCGATGGACGCGAGGTCGACGTTCTCCAGGACACGCTCGTAGTCGTCGATCACGCCGTCGGGCACCGGGACACCCAGCTCGGCCTGTGCACGCAGCACGGCGAGCCAGAGTCGGCGTTCGGCGACGATCTTGGCCTCCGGCGACCAGATCGCGACCATTTCGTCGCTGGCGTAGCGGTTGGCCAGAACATTCGGGATCGTCACGAACACACAGCTTACGGCCCGGGCGGGACGACGAATGAGACAGTGGACGGATGTACTTCGTCGGACTCGACCTCGCGTGGGGCGAGAAGAACCAGACGGGTGTGGCTGCCATCGACTCCGGTGGGCGGGTCCTACACGTCGGCGTCGCGCAGGACGACGACGACATCGCGGCGGCCATAGAGCCCTATGTCAGCGGCGACTGCCTGGTCGCCATCGATGCGCCGCTCATCGTGAAGAACCCGACGGGCCACCGGCCGTGCGAGCGGGATCTCAACCGGGACTTCCAGCGGTTCGACGCCGGGGCACGCCCAGCGTTCACCGAGCGACCCGAGTTCAAGCATCCGCGTGGGGCGCGTATCGCGTCGTTGCTGGGTCTGGACATGGATCCGTCGTCGCTGTCGAACCGTCGCGCGATCGAGGTCTATCCGCACCCGGCGAGCGTCGTGCTGTTCGGGCTCGACAAGACGCTGAAGTACAAGCGCGGCGCGTTCGGCGACCGTCAGCGCGAGCTGCTGAAGTTGATGACGTTCATCGAGGAGCTCGACACGGCAACGCCGAGGCTGCGGGCGAACCGCAATGTCAGCTGGGTCGAACTGCGCAAGCGGATCGAAGCGGCCACCCGGCCGGGCCAGCTCGACCGTGACGAGGACCCCGTCGACGCCATGCTCTGCGCCTACATCGCGCTGTACTGGTACCACCGGCCCGAGGACGTGACGATCTACGGCGACTTCGCGTCGGGGTACATCGTCACGCCGTCCCTGCCCGCTGATCGACTGTCCCGACCGCGCCCGGCACCTGCCCGCGAGGAGGCACCCTCGACGGCTGTGGCCGAATACGCTGCCCGGCGCCCGGACCTGGTGGCCGCCACCGACCAGTACCTCAAGCGGGTCACCGGGCTGCTCGACGAGGCGGGCATCAACTACCTGAGCATCACGGCCCGCACCAAGAGCGTCGACTCGTTCGCCGAGAAAGCCAACCGGCGCGCGGTCGACGGCACGCGGATGTACACCGATCCGCTGGTGGAGATCACCGATCAGGTGGGCCTGCGCGTCATCACCTATCTGCGTGAGGATGTCGACGCGGTGGCCAACCTGCTGGCCGAGGAGATGCGGCTGCTCGACGACCAGGACATGGGTCTGCAGACCGCCCGTCAGGGCCGGTGGGGGTATGCGAGCCGGCACCTGCTGTTCGGGGTCGAGGGCGAGCAGTATCCGGCGTCCATCCAGGTACGTACCGTGCTGCAGCACGCGTGGGCCGAGTTCGAGCATGACGTGCGGTACAAGGGTTCGATCCCTGCCGAACACGTCAGCGAACTGGACCGCCGGTTCACGTTGGCGGCCGGGCTTCTGGAGTTGGCCGACCGCGAGTTCACCGAGATCCGGGAACGGCTGCGGCTGACCATGACCGAAGAGGAGGAGGTCGAGTCCGCGGGATTCTCCAGGGACGCGCGCATCGCCACCCCGGTGCTGGCCACCTACCTGGGCAACCGCTTCCCCGATGCCGGCTGGTCGCGCACGGACCACTACAGCTGGATCTCGGGGTTGTTGCTCGAGCTCGGCATCACCTCACTGGATGCGCTGACGGGCGTGCTGGATTCGGTGGACACCGACGAGATCAACCGGCTGATGGACTACCGCTACCCGCCGGGCGCGGTCCGCCGCCTGGACGACGCGTTGTTGGCCGTCTTCGACGACCGCTACATCGAGCTGGATGGGAACGCGCACCGGATCGCTCTGCTGCAGAACCGGATTGAAAAGCTGCGTAAAGATTCCTAGGGCGCGTCGCCGAGGTGGGTCGGGTCGGTGATGCCTGCCCCACGAATGCCGAGTTGCCGGTTGATCAGCATGGTGATGCCGAACAGGACGATGCCGGTGACGACTAGTGCCAGTGCCAGGATGTACTGCTCGGACGGTCGTCCGGAGGTGGGCAGCACCAGATAGAGCGAGGCCACGAATCCGATGACGGGTAGCGCAGTCGGAGTCTTGAAGTGCCCGCCCTCTTTTCGCACATCGCGACGCAGCACCAGGACCGCCACGTTGACCATGGCGAACACCGCGAGCAACAGCAGCGACGTGGTACCGCCCAGCACCGCGATGGCGTCCTCGCTGGCGAAGGTCGACACGTAGAAGATCAGGCAGAACGCCAGCAATGTCGTGAACGTGATTGCCACCCAAGGGGTATGGCGCCGCGGATGCACGACACCCAGCACCGGAGGAAGCACGTGCTGGCGCGACATCCCGTAGATGAGGCGGCTGGCCATCAGCATGTTGATCAGCGCGGTGTTGGACACCGCGAACATCGAGATGAACGGCAGGATGTTGTCGATCGGCAGGCCGGGCGCACCGGCGTGAACCACCTCGACCAACGGGGACTTGCTGGCGGCCAGTGTCCCCACCGGCACCAGCGCGACCGCGATGACCGAGACGAGTACGTAGACCAGTCCCGCGATACCCAGACCTGACAGCAGCACCTTGGGGAAGATCCGTACCGGATCCTTTGTCTCCTCGGCCATGTTGACCGAGTCTTCGAAGCCCACCATCGCGAAGAACGCCAGGGACGTGGCGGCGGTGACTGCGAGAAACGCGTTCTTGCCATCGGGAGTCTCGAATGCGACGACCCGGCCGAAGTCGACTTCGGCGCTGCCACCGGTGAAGGCCCACAGCCCGACCAGGATCACCAGAAGCAGGCCGGTGATCTCGACGAAGGTGAGAAACACGTTGAGCTTGACGCTTTCGCTGACCCCACGCAGATTCACCACGGCGATCATGGCCATGAAGAACAATGCGAACGCGATGATGCCGAGCTTCTCCCAACCGGGGGTGTAGTCGAAGTTGACCTCAAGGCCTTTGAAGAAGCTCGCCGCGAAGAAGCGGGAAGCCGTTGAGGCCGAGGTGATTCCGGAACACATCACGATGAACGCCACCAGGAAGGTGACGAACTGGACGCCAAAAGCCTTGTGCGCGTAAAGAGCAGCACCGGCTGCCTGCGGGTACTTGGTGACCAGTTCGAGGTAGCTGAACGCGGTGATGGTGGCGATCAGGAACGCCGCAAGGAACGGAAGCCACGCGGCGCCGCCGACCTCCTTGGCGACCTGCCCGGTCAGCGCATAGACGCCCGTGCCGAGGATGTCGCCGACTACGAACAGTAATAACAGTCCGGGCCCCATCACCCGCTTGAGCTGTGGCTCCTTCGAGGTTACGGGTTGCGACATTCCCCCTCCTTCAGCCGGTCAGACGCGTACCCGCCCGTTCGTCGACGGGCGCCAGCACGTCGATGACGTCGATCAGTGTGGCGCGGGCGCTGGCCCTGGGCCCCTCCCCTTCGTCGACCAACGATGCCACAACGGCCCCGTCGACGGCGCACACCAGCGCGGTGACCAGTTCGGCGCGCACCGAGCGGCCTGAGCGTTCCACCACCTCGACCACGGCGTCGGTGCGCTGCTGCAAGATGCGGCGTTGAATGTCGCGCAGCCCGGGCTGCCGGGCACATGCGATGTAGCGCTCGTAGCGCGAGATCAGTTCCTCGATTCCGCGACGCTCCGTGGATTCCCCGAGCAACAGATCGACAAGGACGTCGGCGGTCGATTCGGCACCGCGACGCCGCCGTGAGAGCGCGGCCACACCGGCGCTGAGATGTTCGGCTTCCTGGGTTCCGATGTACTCGACAGCCTTCGCGATGAGGTCGTCGAGTGAGGAGAAGTAGTACGTCGTGGAGGCCAGCGGGAGGCCGGCACGACGAGCCACGGCCCGGTGCCGGACGGCGTCGAAACCGCCCTCACAGAGCAACTCAGCGGCCGCCCTGACGAGGGCGTACCGCCGACGCTCCCCTTTAGGAGTGACCGCTGCCGTCACCTTTAGCATCGTGCCAGCCGGGCACCCTCCACATCGGGCTTTCGGCCAATCATCAGGCTCTACTCAGGTTTTCCCGGCCGTAATTACCACCGCAACAATGCCACTGGCCGATGCCATTGTCGGGCGATGGCAAGATGGCCCGCATGCCCAACTTGACCCGTCGCGCAGTCCTGCGCCTCGGCGTCGGTGCGGCTGCCGGCGCCGCCGGTGCTGTAGCCCTCGCCTCTGCCCCTGTCTCATCGGCCGGCCCCGCGCCCGCCCCGACGTTCACCAGCGGCTCGTTCGCATCGTCGGCGCGTGGCGGGACGAGCACCAACTGGGCCATCGCGCGGCCGCCAGGACAGACCGGCAAACTCCGGCCGGTGATCGCCCTGCACGGCAAAGGGCAGGATGCCGCCGGCGTGATGGCCGGCGGAGTCGAACAGGGCTTGGCCGAGGCGGTGGCGGCCGGGCTGCCGCCGTTCGCCGTGGTCGCGGTCGACGGCGGCGGAAGCTATTGGCACAAACGAGCATCCGGTGAGGACTCGGGTGCGATGGTCCTCGACGAGCTGATCCCGATGCTGGCCGATCAGGGCCTGGACACCTCGCGGGTGGGATTCCTGGGCTGGTCCATGGGCGGCTACGGAGCGCTGCTGCTGGGTGCCCGGCTCGGGCCGGCGCGCACCGCGGCGATCTGCGCGGTCAGCCCGGCGCTCTGGACGTCATCGGGAGCCGCTGCACCCGGCGCCTTCGACAGCGCAGCCGATTACGCCGCCAACAGCGTCTGGGCTCAGCCCGCGCTGGGATCGATCCCGATCCGGATCGATTGCGGCAACAGTGATCCGTTCTATTCGGCCACCAAGCAGTTCATTGCCGAGCTGCCCAATCCCCCGGCCGGCGGCTTCTCCCCCGGCGGGCATGACGGCAGCTTCTGGAGTTCGCAGCTGCCCGCCGAGATCGCTTGGATGGCACCGCTACTCGTCGCCTAGAGCGTGATCCGCCCTTCGGCGGCGCCCAGACCGATATCGGTGCGGAAGTGGCTGCCCGGCAACCGGATCGACTTGGCGAGCGCGTATGCCGCATCGCGCGCGGCGGGCAGGTCCGCTCCGGTGCCGACCACCGAGAGCACCCGGCCGCCCGAGGACACCACCTCGCCGTCCTCGCGGCGCGCGGTGCCGGCGTGCAGCACCCCGTCGGCTTCCGATCCATGAATGACGTCGCCGACGCGCGGCCGGCCCGGGTAATTCTCCGCGGCCACCACGACCGTCACGGCGTAGCCATCTTGCCACTGCAGGTCACCGAATGCGGCGAGTTCGCCGGTGGCCGCGGCGTTCAGCAGCTGACCAAGTGGCGAATCAAGCAGGGCCAGAACAGATTGCGTTTCCGGGTCACCGAAGCGGCAGTTGAACTCGACCACAGCCGGGCCGTTCGAAGTGATCGCCAAACCGGCGTAGAGCAGACCCGAGAACGAGCTGCCCCGCGCAACCAGTTCTGCGGCAACGGGTTTGACGACCCCGTCGACGATCTGGTTCTTCACCGAATCCGGCAACCAGGGCAACGGGGCGTAGGCACCCATGCCACCGGTGTTCGGCCCGGTGTCTCCGTCGCCGACCCGCTTGAAGTCTTGCGCCGGCAGCAACGGCACGACGGTGGCGCCGTCGACCACGCAGAACAGTGACACCTCGGGACCGTCGAGGAACGACTCCAGCAGCACCGGGTGCCCCGAGTCGAGCAGGCTGGCGGCATGCGCCCGGGCGGCGTCGCGATCGGCGCTGACCACCACGCCCTTACCGGCGGCCAGACCGTCGTCCTTGACCACCCAGGCGGCCTGACCGGCAGGCGGGCCGAACCGGTCCAGCGCGGCGTCGAGGTGGGCCGGGTTGTCGACGATCTCACTGCTCGCGGTACGCACCCCGGCTGCGGCCATGACGTCCTTGGCGAATGCCTTCGAGCCCTCGATGCGGGCAGCGTCCTTGCTGGCGCCGAAGCAGGCTATGCCGGCGGCCCGCACGGCGTCGGCCACGCCGAGCACCAGCGGGACTTCCGGGCCGATCACCACGAGGTCGCTTTCCAGGCGCTCGGCAAGTTTCACCACGGCCTCGCCGGAGGTGATGTCGACGTCGTACTGATCGGCGATGGACTGGGTACCGGCGTTGCCGGGCGCCACCGCCAACTCGTCGACCTGCGGGTCGCGGCGCAGGGCCAGCAGCAGGGCGTGTTCACGGGCACCGGATCCGATAACGAGGACGCGCACGGTCGTAGCGTAGCGGGAAACCTGTGGGCATACACTTGACGCCACAGTGTATGGTCGACAGCAGAAATGTGCTCGCCGTCACACGAGGAGATGATCCGGCTTGACCACCATGAGTGCTTGCCCGTTCGGCGCCGGCTACGACTTCACCGATCCCGATGTCCTGCTCCGCGGAATCCCGGTGCGCGAGTTCGCCGAACTGCGCAAGACCGCGCCGGTGTGGTGGAACGAGCAGGATGAATCGATCTTCAATGACGGCGGCTACTGGGTGATCACCCGCCACGAGGACATCAAGACCATCTCCCGCGACGGCGGTGCGGTGTGGTCGACCAACGCCAAGGGCGCCGTCATGCGCCTGCCCGAAGGTGTGACCTCCGAACAACTGGACCTCACCAAGGCGCTGCTGATCAACCACGACGCGCCCGAGCACACCCGACTGCGCAAGCTGGTGTCGCGTCTGTTCACGCCGCGTTCGGTGGCAGCCCTGGAGGAGAAGCTGGCGGTGGCGGCCCGCGACATCGTGGCGGCGGCGGCCAAGAAGGACAGCGGCAATTTCGTCGATGACATCGCGATGAGCCTGCCGCTGCTGGCCATCGCGGACCTGATCGGCGTGCCCGAGGAAGACCGCGAGAAGCTCTTCCACTGGACGAACGCCATCATGAACACCGACGATCCCGATTTCGACGCCGATCCGACGATGGCCAACGCCGAACTGATGGGCTACGCCTACACCATGGCCGAGCAGCGCCGGCAGTGCCCGGCCGACGACATCGTGACCCGACTCGTGCAGGCCGACATGGACGGAGAAGGCGGAGACGGCCTCCAGGATGTGGAATTCGCGTTCTTCGTGATCCTGCTGGCCGTGGCCGGCAACGAGACCACCCGCAATGCCATGACGCACGGCATGAACGCATTCCTCGAAAACCCGGACCAGTGGGAGCTTTTCAAGCGCGAACGCCCGGAGACCGCGGTCGACGAGATCATCCGCTGGGCCACCCCGGTGCACTGCTTCCAGCGCACCGCCCTGGTCGACACCCAGATCGGCGATGTGACGGTGAAAGCCGGGCAGCGCGTCGGCCTGTTCTACAGCTCGGCCAACTACGACGAAGAAGTCTTCGAATCGCCCTTCACCTTCGACATCCTGCGCAATCCCAACCCTCACCTGGCTTTCGGCGGCAACGGCGCGCACTACTGCATCGGCGCCAATCTGGCACGGATGGAGATCAAGCTGATGTTCAACGAGATCGCCGATCAGATCCCCGACATCGCCAAACTCGCTGAGCCGCAACGCCTGCGGTCCGGATGGATCAACGGCGTCAAGGACCTGCCGGTCTCCTACCACCGTTGACCGCTGGTTGACCAGCAGCGTGTTCCGTTGGTTGTTCTAGGATTCGCCCATGCGAACGCACGGGTGGTCCGGCTCGGCGCCGGCCACCGATGACGAGGCGATTGCCCGCATCCTGGCCGCGGCCGGGAAGGCGATCGATGAGCGGGGAGCGGACTTCTCGATCGCCGATGTGGCCCGCACCCTCGGCGTCACCCGCCAGACCGTGTACCGCTATTTCCCGAGCACCGACGCTCTGCTGGTGGCGGCCGCGGTCCATGCGGCCGGCGATTTCCTGGACCGATTGGCCGCCCACATCAAAGGCATGACCGATCCGGTGGAGGCGGTCACCGAGTCCATCGCCACCTCCCTGGAGTGGTTACCCGAGGACAAACACATCGGTTTGCTCGTGGCTCCCGGACGCGCGAACGCGCACACGGAGTCGGTGACCTCGGATGTCGCGGTCGACTTTGCCCGGGCCATGTTGCACAAGATGGATGTCGACTGGACCGAGGTCGGATACACCGACACCGAACTGGACGAGCTCGCCGAGCACGTGCTGCGGATCATCCAGTCCTTCGTCATCGATCCTGGCCGTCCACCACGTACGGGAGAGGCGCTGCGCAGCTACCTGACGCGGTGGGTCGGTTCGGCGGTGGCGGGCGGACATGTGGCGTCCGAGAGGCCGCCGGCCGGGGTGTAGAGGCTTTTTGGGCGTCAGCGCCGCTCGAAATGCTGGTAGTCGATCGGGTCACGCCAATCCCCGCCCCATCGCCAGCCACGCTGCGCGAAGGTCCGCACCACTACGTCACCGTCGCGAATCATCCCCTGGTCCGTACGGGTGCGATCCAGGTACGCCCGCGCAGTGATGGGCTGCAAGTCACCGGAAGCCGAGATGTACGGGTTGATCAGCGGGTTGATGTCGACGGCACGACCGTAGGCGTGCAGTGACCACGATCCACTCGGCAACGGCCGGCAATTGAACGCCGAGGTGTTGTTGCCCTCCATCGACAGCTCGTCGGCAGCACCCGGATAGTTGTCCACCGTGCGCATTTTCTCGATCGGGAATCGCGCCGAGTACAGGTCCCCGAAGATCCCGATCACGTCGCTCACCGCATCGCGGTGAACCACCAGCTCACCGCGATGCGAACGACCATCAAAGCCGATGTACGACAGGGTGATCCGGCGAAGATCGGTGGGCGGCACCGGGCATCCCGGCCGCCAGGTGGCACCCAGCGCGGCAGCGTCCACCGGAGCAACCCGCGCGGGTTGCTCCGGCTTCGCATCGGGCTGCGGATTCTGCGGTGAGGCGGAAATGGTTTCCGGAGCCTGCACCGATTCCGGCGCACCACCGGCGCACGCCGCCGTGCACCCGGTGAACAGGCCTACCACCAGGGCACATACGCGGACGGTTGAGATGCCCACCCCGCGACTGTAGATCGCGAAACTGGAGGCAGACAGTCAGCCCGGGGGCGAAATTAGCGCCCCAGGTGGGGTTTGCCGAGATCTAGACTTGAGACCTCGATCCAGCCGGGGGGTGAGCCGTGGGGGCACTCGACGCGTTCTACACGACGTGGTCGCAGGCACGCACCACGTTCGGTGAGGGTGCTCCGACGACGGGCGATGGGTTTGACGACCGATGGCAGGGCACGGTCGCGCAGGCCTACGCCGCCAAGAACGCCGAACATGCCGCCGTCTACGGCAAGCTCGCTGATCTCGATCAGCGCATGGCCGCAGAGGTCACCCGGGCAGCCGGGGTGGTCAGCGCCGGTCGGCAGAATCTCGAACAGACCCGGGATCGAACTGCTGGGCACTGCCTGTCTCATGGCATACCAGATCAGGGACGGCGACCTCGGTGAATCGCACTTTTGCAGCTGTCTTCTGCGGCCTCACGTTGCTGACCACAGCCTGCGCTACGGACTCGTCGACATCACCGTCGCCGGCACGGAGTGATGCTGGACCAGCTGTACTTTCCGTCGAAGAGGTACAAAGTATCTCCGGGATCGCCGGATTTCATGAAGTACCGGAACTGGCCGCTTCCGCCCCTTCTCCGACCCCGAACACCCCAGAAGCGTGTCGTCCGGTGTTCGACCCGCCCGCAGTCTTCGGCACTGACTGGAGGCAGTTCCGCACCGTCGGCTATGCCACGCTGATTGACGCGCCGGCGCTCCCCATCATGGCGGATGTCCGCCAGGCGATTGCTGTCTACCCGGACGTGGCGACCGCACAGGCAACATTTGACCGGCTCGCTGCGGCGGTACCCGGCTGCATCAGGACGGGCACCGGATACTACCGCCGCACAGCGGAGAGCCCCGACCCAAACACCCTGCTACTCAACAGTGAACACGCCGACGGGGCCCACAGCGCGTATCGGCTCACCGGTACTGCGCTGATCAACTCAAACGCGCTCGGCCTCCCAGACAGCGAGCGGGTCGCTCTTGAGGTACTCGATGGTCTCGAACAAGCGGAACACTAGTGGGCGCACAGCGAATGAACATCGTCAGGACCACGCGAACCGCACTGATCGTTGTGTTTCTCTGCCTCTCCCTGGGCGGCTGCGATCTGGTCAGGCAGGCGATGAGGCCGTCGATGGATGTCGACTACAACGACCAGAAGCTCAACGATGGCCTGGAAAGGCTTCTGCATCAACAGAAGTCAGGAAATCTCAGCGACTTCACCAGCTGGGACTGGGACGAGGTGCATCTGTTCCACGAATACTCTGAACGGGAATTCATCGAGGACACCGTCGGCGCGCCGGTGATCAAGAATGATTTCTACGATTCCAAGGCCAGCCTGCTGATCTTCGAGCTCAACGGGAAACCCGTCAAGGCCGCCGGAATCAGCGGCGACTACCTACGCGGTGAGAATTTCCGGGTGACCTGGCCGACCGACGTGATGCTGCGACCGCAAGGCGGGGGATATCTCATGCTGACTGTGCCCGCGAGCTAGGAGACCTTGATGAACCTCATGCAGACGAAGCGTCGGTCCATGTTCGGACTTGCCGCGGTGGCGCTGTTCATGGCTGTTGCCTGCACCTCACCTGACGACGCGGTCGGCCGCACGCTCGGCTCCCGTGCCGAGACCTCGAACAATCCCGAGTTGATCAAAAAGGCAAGCGATTTCGGTGGGGTCGTGATACCGGCGGGAGCAGAGGTGCTGCAAGCCAGCGTAGACGGCGCGATCGACACCAGATATCAACTGGCGCTGAAAATGCCGTCCGCCGACCTGCAGGACCTCCTCGCTGAATCGCATTTCGACAAGCCACTCACCCGGGTCCATCCCCCCTTTGACCCGATCATCGCCGGTCCGCCCCTCGCGAGTTCTCCGTCGGTGGTCGGTGCTCAGGATCGCTATCGCAACGCTGAAGGGAAATCGGTATATCGCAACGTCATCGTTGACGAGCGCGAACCCACTACCCGCTTTGTCCACCTGAGCGTGTACACCACATAGTCACTTACACGACGGTCAACGGCAACGACTTCCGCGGCTCGAACACGAATGACGCACCGCCGCTGAACTTCGTCACCGCAACCTCATCGAATTCCTTTGCCGCGGTCTCGGTTTCGATCACCCGGGCGGTCCATTCCGCATCCGAGCCGATAACCTCGACGGACAGATGCGGGTTGACGGCGGCGACGACAGCCTGCAGCGGCCGGGTCTCGGCCGGCCCGGTCAGCGCCACCCAGGACCCGTCCTCGTGCGCCGGCGAGCGCCGCACCGACACCGTGTCCGGACCGAACTCGGCATCGATGTACGCCGAGGGATTGAACAACGGATGCAGCTCGAGGACCCGCATAGCCCCCTCGATGCCACCGGGCAGATCGAGCGCACGGTGAATACGCTCGGCGCCCAGTCCGGCCACGCCGATCAGCTGCTTGGTGCAGATCTCGGTGGCCAGTGCGGTGTTCGCCCCAGCCCGGGTACCCACCGCGAGAATGAATGACAGGTTCAGTAGGTGCATCTGCAGGCACACCTCGTCGGCGATGCGGACCAGCGCCGAGTGCGAGAACGCCGCGAAGTCGAGGTCCGACACCAGCGGCCCCGAGTAGTCGGACGCCCCCTCGCCGGAGGGATCGATCGGGTCCAGAACCGTTCGCGCAGCCTGGGTCCGGCCGATCACGTCGAGCGCCGGGATGTCATCGACCTCCGGGTACGACTCGTCGATGATCACCGTCCACGCGCAGTGCGGCTGACGGTCTGCCGGGGTCCGGGGCGGCCGGTGAATCGGACGGACCTGGCACTTACGGTTGGTGGCCAGCGCGGTGGCATCGAAGGTCGGGTCCTCGATGTCGTGGCACATGCCACGCACGTAGTCCTCGCCCATCGGCTCGACGTCGAGCAGCGCACCGCAGTGATCGAGGTGGAACTCGCCGTGCCAGCGGTCATGAATCGTGTAGCGGAAATCCATGAACTGCGGCGGGGCGCCGATGTCGAGCTGCAGTCCTTTGAAAATGGTGATGACGTCGACGCCCTCGTACCGCAGCGCCTTCTGCATCCGCCGGGTATAGATCGGGCTGGACGCCGCCCACTCTTCGATCGCGATCTGGAGCATTTCCGGTCGGCCGAAATTGCTGATGCACCAGGCCATCCCGGACCGGTCGATCATCTGGCCCATGAGCAGCAACTCGGGTACCAGCTTGACCAACTCGTCCCGGGTCAGCGAGGCATACCTACTTGTCATCGAGCTCGCTCCCGGTGTTCATCTTGACCGCGGCGTTCACATTGGCGCGCCGGTCCTCGTCAAGCCCCTTCTCGGCGGCCTTGCGACGCTTGGCCACAACCTTGGACACGGTTCCGTTGAGCCCGGACCCGAGCGGGAAGCCGAGGTACTGGGTGAGGAAAATGGCGATGTCCTTGAGCTCCTCCTCGGTAAACTCACCGTTGAGCAGCGCGGCGTTCACCTGGATCTCGGCGAGATCCTGCGAGCCGACGGCGGTCACCGCGGACAACGTCATCAGCCGCTTCTCACGCATCGACAGTCCGGGCTTGGTCCAGATGGTGCCGAACAAGTGGTCGACGGTCAGATCGAAGTACGGATCCCCTTCGATGTTCGGCATCTCCCAGCCGTAGACCTCGTTCATCTTGGCCAGGCCCTTGGCGCGCAACTCGTCCATCGCAAGTTCTCCTAGTCGTTCTTGTGCGGTACGCCGAGGCCCTCTGCGAGCCGCTGCAAGGCCACCTGGGCCAACGGAAGGTCCACTCCCACAACGTCACCCAGGCCGAGGGCCAGGCTCAGATCCTTCTCCCCCAGTCCGCGGGTGTGGGTGAACGCATCGTAGAGCCAGTGGTCCGGGGTCAGCTCGGCCATGTTGTCGCGCACGATGATGGCGCCCGGCCCGCTGGTCAGCGCATCGGTATGACGCACCACCCGACCTAGCGCACCCAGGTCGAGCCCGGCCGCCTCGGCCAGCTTCATCGCCTCGCATGCCGCGGCGTACGAGGTGAAGGTCAGCATGTTGCGGGCCAGTTTCATCCGGGTGCCTGCGCCGGGCTCACCGGCGTGGATCACCATCGAGCCGAACTGCTTGAGCGCCGGCTTGATCCGCTCGTAGACGGGCCGCTCGGCGCCCACCATGATGGCCAGCTCACCCTTCTCGGCGGCCGCGCCGCCACCGCTGACCGGGGCATCGACGATGTGAATGCCCTGCGACCGGTACTGCTCGGCCAGCTCGGCCGCGGTGGTGTCGCTGATCGTCGAGTGGATCACGATCACGGTGTCCGGCTTGACCTTTGGCGCCAGGTCCGCGATCACCGAACGCACCTGCTCGTCGTTGAGCACCGTGATGCTGATGATGTCCGCATCGGCAACACCCGTGACGTCGTCCGCCAGCGTCGCGCCGAGCTCCGCGAATGGCTCCATGGATTCGGCGCGCACATCGAATACCGTGAACCCGCCGGGCCATTCGGCCAGGCGCTTGGCCATGGGGGCACCCATGTTGCCCAGGCCGATGTAGCCGTATCGCTGCTGAGTCATGACCGGATGATCTGTCCGCCGTCGACGTTGAAGATCTGGCCGGTGATCCACTTGGCCTGATCACTCAATAGGAACAGGCACATCCCGACCAGATCCTCCGGCTGGCCCATGCGGGACAACGGGATTCCCTTGACGATGTCGGCGACCATCTCCTGCGGGGTGGTGGTCCGGTTGGCCTCGGTGTCGATCGGGCCGGGGGCGATCGCATTGATGCGGATGTTCTGCCCGCCGAGCTCACGCGACAGCTGCTGGGTGAGGCCGTTGATGCCGACCTTGGCCAGGCCGTAGTAGTTGGCGTACAGCCAGGCCGCGGTCGAGGACTGGTTGACGATCGCGCCGCCGCCCCGCTTGGCCATCTTGCGGTACACCGCGCGGGTGCACACCAGCGCGCCGTCGAGGTTCACGCTCATGAACTTCTTGTAGTAGTCCCAGTCGACGGTGAGCAGGAAGTCGAGCTTCATGCCGCCGAAGATCGCGGCGTTGTTGACCAGGTAGTCGATGCCGCCGAACTCCGAAAGCGTCTGCGCCGCCATGTCCTTGGCCGAGTCGATGTCGGAGACGTCGACCCGCACCGCGAGCGCGTTGCCGCCCTCACCCTTGATGCCGTCGGCGACCTTCTGGGCACCTTCGGTGTTGATGTCGGCCACCACGACCGCCGCGCCCTCGCGCGCCAGCGCTTCGGCGTAGGCCTGGCCGATACCGCCACCGGCCCCGGTGACGATGGCTACCTTGTTGTCGAACTGTCCCATGTCTGTTCCTTTCCGGCCGACTGGCCAGTTATTGCACGGTCTTCGCGAGATTGCGTGTCATAACTGGCCGCTCGGCATCTAGTTGGCCAAAGTCGCGACGCATTTGATTTCGGTGTATTCCTCGAAGCCGGCCAGGCCCATCTCGCGGCCGACTCCGGACTGCTTGTAGCCGCCGAACGGTGCATCGGCCGAGTACCAGATGCCTCCGTTGACGTTGACGGTGCCAACGCGCATCCGCGAGGCCACCGCCTGGGCGCGGGCGTCGTCGCCGGAGAACACGGTGCCCGACAGGCCGTACGGCGAATCGTTGGCGATCCGCACGGCGTCGTCGTCACCGTCATGCGCGATGACGGTCAGCACCGGCCCGAAGATCTCTTCGCGGGACACCCGGGCGTCGTTGTCCAGCCCGGCGATGACGGTCGGCTCGATGAAGAACCCGGTGTCCAGGTCCGCGGGACGCCCACCGCCGCACGC
The DNA here is from genome assembly GCF_053600815.1 of Mycobacterium sp. NPDC004974. NCBI lineage: Bacteria > Bacillati > Actinomycetota > Actinomycetes > Mycobacteriales > Mycobacteriaceae > Mycobacterium > Mycobacterium sp. NPDC004974. Next base: position 188,670 of record NZ_JBSGAQ010000007.1, read on the forward strand.
GAACCGGCCGCCCTCCTGCAGAGCGAGATCCAGATAGGACTGCACCCGGTCGCGCTGGCGGGCAGAGATCAGCGGGCCGCACACCGTGCGCTTGCTGTTCGGGTCACCGGGCTTGATCCCGCTCAATGTTGCTGCCGCGGCCTCGACAGCCTCGTCGTAGCGGGCCCGCGGCACCACCAGGCGCGTGGTGATCGCGCAGCCCTGCCCGGCGTGCATGGCCACCGTGAAGGCCGCCATCGAGCAGGCTCCGGCCAGGTCGGCGTCGTCGAGCACCAGGAATGCCGACTTGCCGCCCAGCTCCAGGAACACCTTCTTGAGCGTCAGTGCCGCGTCGGTCATCACCGCACGTCCGGTCGCGGTCGACCCGGTGAACGAAACCATGTCCACCCGCGGGTCTTTGGACAGCAACGCGCCCACCGAGTGATCGCTGGAGGTGACGACGTTGATCACCCCGGCCGGGAAGTCGGTCTGCTCGGCGATGATCTGACCGATGGCCGCGGCCGCCCATGGCGTGTCCGGGGCGGGCTTGAGGATCAGGGTGTTGCCTGCGGCCAGCGCCGGGCCGACCTTGGCCAGGTTGATCTGGTGCGGGAAGTTCCACGGGGTGATCGCGCCGACGACACCGACGGCCTCACGGGCGATCTTGCGGTTGGTCGGGATGCCCTGCGGGGTGGCGTAGCCGAGATCGGTTGTCCACTCGTAGCTCTCGGCAGTGTCGGCCGAGAAGGCCAGATCGTCGATCGGACCTTCCAGCTGCGCGCCGGCCGTGAGCATGCGCGGGGCACCCACCTCGGCGATGGTCAATTCCCGTAATTCCTCGACATTTTCGCGCAACGCATCACGCAACTGCCGCAGGCAGCGCACCCGCAGCGCGGTGTTCGTCGACCAGTCGGTGTCGTCGAACGCACGGCGCGCCGCCTCGATGGCATTGCCCATGTCCTCGGTGTTGGCGTCGGCGGCAACGCCGAGCACCTCCTCGGTGGCGGGGTTGACGGTCTCGAATGCTCCGCCACCGCCGGCGACGAGCTTGCCGTCGATCAGCAGTTGACTCTGGCGATCGGCCAGTACCGGCATCGGTGAACTCCACTTCACGAATTCTGGACAACTGTCCGGCTGTCTCGTCTCGAACGATAGCCGCAGACAATGTCGAGCCGCAAGGGCGTACCCCATCGGACCGCAGACGACACCAGAACGCGCAGTTCATTATGGCCTTCCACGGTCCACACTTGCCCAACCGCGGCATCGTCCGATAACTTGGACATGTGTCCAGCGATACGGTGTCCGCAGTCACAGAACCAGCTCCGGAGCCAGGCAAGGAGGCCCCGCGCAACCGCCGGCAGGAGGAGACCTTCCGCAAGGTCCTGACCGCCGGAACCGAGATGCTGCGCGAATCGTCCTACGCCGATCTGACGGTGCGTGCGGTCGCCGCACGCGCCGGGGTCGCACCTGCCACGGCCTACACGTACTTCTCGTCGAAGAACCACCTGATCGCCGAGATGTACCTGGACCTGGTCCGCCAGTGCCCGTACTTCACCGACGTGAACGACTCCATGACCACCCGCGTCGACAAGGCGTTGCGTGCACTGACCCTCGTCGTCGCCGACGAACCCGAGGTCGCGGCCGCCTGCACCACAGCCCTGCTGGGCGGCGGCACCGACCCGGCGGTACGCAAGGTGCGGGACCGCATCGGCGCCGAGATCCACAAACGCATCCGTTCGGCCGTCGGGCCCGATGCCGATTCCCGGATCGTCTCCGCCCTGGAGATGACGTTCTTCGGCGCGCTGGTCAATGCAGGTAGCGGCGCCTTCACCTACCACCAGATCGCCGACCGATTGACCTACGTGGTCGGACTCGTCTTGGGAGAAGACAAATGACCTTGAGAGAAGTCGAGCTGATCCTCGACCCGTACGACTACGACTTCCACGAAGATCCGTACCCGTACTACCGCCGCCTGCGCGACGAGGCCCCGCTTTACCGCAACGACGAGCTGAAGTTCTGGGCCCTGTCCCGGCACAAGGACGTGGTCGCCGGATTCCGTAACAGCGTCGCGCTCTCCAACAAGCACGGTGTCGCCCTGGACCCGATCTCACGCAACGATGAGGCCCACCGGGTCATGTCGTTCCTGGCGCTGGACGATCCGGCCCACCTGAGGCTTCGCACCCTGGTGTCCAAGGGCTTCACCCCGCGGCGCATCCGCGAGCTGGAGGGCCGGGTCACCGAGATCGCCGTGCAGCATCTGGATGAGGCGCTGCAGAGCACCAGCTTCGATTACGTCGACGATTTCGCGGGCAAGCTGCCGATGGACGTCATCTCCGAGCTGATGGGCGTGCCCGCGGAGGACCGGGTGCGCATCCGCGCGCTGGCCGACGGTGTCATGCACCGCGAGGACGGTATCGCCGACGTGCCCGAATCGGCCATCGCGGCCTCGGGCGAGCTGCTGGTCTACTACGCCGACATGGTCAAACAACGGCGCAAGCGGCTCACCGACGATCTGACCTCGGCGCTGGTGGAGGCCGAGATCGACGGCGACAAGCTCACCGACGACGAGATCATGGCGTTCCTGTTCCTGATGGTGGTCGCCGGCAACGAGACCACCACGAAACTGCTTGCCAATGCCGCATATTGGGGTTTCAAGAACCCCGATCAGCTGGCCCCGGTGTTCGACGACCACGACCTGATCCAGCCGTGGATCGAGGAGACGCTGCGGTACGACACGTCCAGTCAGATCCTGGCCCGGGCGGTCGTCGAGGACATGACGTTCTACGACACCACGGTCCCGGCCGGAGATGTGCTGGTGCTGTTGGCCGGCTCGGCCAACCGCGACGAGCGGGTCTTCGAAAACCCAGACCAGTACCAGATCGGCCGTGACATCGGCTCGAAGCTGGTGAGTTTCGGCAGTGGCGCCCACTTCTGCCTGGGCGCGCACCTGGCCCGCATGGAGGCACGGGTGGCGCTGACCGAGTTGTTCAAGCGAATCCGCGGATACGAAGTGGATGAATCCGCGGCCGTGCGGGTGCATTCCAGTTCCGTACGAGGATTCGCGCACCTGCCCATTGCGGTGTCCCACCGCTGAAGCCCATCACAGTAAAGGCACGTTAAATGGCCCGTTTCGAACCCCATCCCGACCGCCGACCGGCCATCGTGGCCGGCGCGTCGTCCGGCATCGGCGCCGCCACGGCGACCGAACTGGCCGCACACGGTTTCCCGGTCGCCCTCGGTGCACGCCGCGTCGAGAAATGCCAGGAGTTGGTCGAGAAGATCAAAGCCGACGGTGGCGAGGCGATTGCGCTCCCACTCGACGTCACCGACGCCCAGTCGGTCAAGTCATTCGTGCACGGCGCCACCGAGGCGCTCGGCGACATCGAGCTGCTGGTGGCCGGTGCCGGTGACACCTTCTTCGGCCAACTCCACGAGATCAGCACCGACGAGTTCGAGAATCAAATCCAGATTCACCTCATCGGCGCCAACCGCCTTGCCACCGCGGTGCTGCCGGGCATGGTCGAGCGCCGCCGCGGTGACATCATCTTCGTCGGCTCCGATGTGTCCCTGCGGCCGCGGCCGTACATGGGCGGCTACGGCGCCGCCAAAGCCGGCCTGCTGGGCATGGCCAAGACCCTGCAGATGGAACTGGAGGGCACCGGTGTGCGCGCCTCGGTCGTCCATCCCGGGCCCACCAAGACCGCCATGGGCTGGAGCGCGCCGATGGACAAGGTCGGCGAGATGCTGGAGGACTGGGCCAAGTGGGGGCAGGCCCGCCACGACTACTTTTTGCGCGCAGCCGATCTCGCGCGGGCCATCACCTTCGTCGCGGAAACCCCCCGCGGCGGCTTCATCGCCGAACTGGAAATTCAGCCCGAGGCGCCGCTGTCCGACGTCGAGGATCGCCAGAAGCTGAGAGTGGAAGGCTGAGAACGATAATGACGAGCTCAGAACTCAAGGAAGTACAGCGCGTCTCCGGAGGCGCCGAGGAACACGGCCACCTCGAAGAGTTCCGCACCGACCCGATCGGCCTGATGAAGCGCATCCGCGAGGAATGCGGTGACGTCGGCTGGTTCCAGCTCGCCGACAAGCAGGTGCTGCTGCTGAGCGGCGCGGAGGCCAACGAGTTCTTCTTCCGCTCCAGCGATTCGGACCTCAACCAGGCCGAGGCCTACCCGTTCATGACCCCGATCTTCGGTGAGGGCGTGGTGTTCGACGCCGATCCGGAGCGCCGGGCCGAGATGCTGCACAACACCGCGCTGCGCGGTGAGCAGATGAAGGGCCACGCCGCGACGATCGAGCGGCAGGTCCGCGGGATGATCGAGAACTGGGGCGACAGCGGCGAAATCGACCTGCTCGACTTCTTCGCCGAGCTGACCATCTACACCTCGACGGCCTGCCTGATCGGCGAGAAGTTCCGCAACCAGCTCGATTCGCGGTTCGCCAACTACTACCACTTGCTCGAGCGCGGCACCGATCCGCTGTGCTACGTCGACCCCTACCTGCCGATCGAGAGCTTCCGCATCCGCGACGAGGCCCGGGCCAACCTGGTGGAGCTGGTGCAGGAGGTGATGAACGGCCGGATCGCCAATCCGCCCACCGACAAGAGCGATCGGGACCTGCTCGACGTGCTGGTGTCCATCAAGGACGAGGAGGGCAATCCGCGCTTTTCAGCCAATGAAGTCACCGGCATGTTCATCTCACTGATGTTCGCCGGCCACCACACCAGCTCTGGGACCTCGTCTTGGACGCTGATCGAACTGCTGCGCCATCCGGACTTCTACGCCAAGGTCCAACAGGAGCTCGACGACCTCTACGCCGACGGCCAAGAGGTGAGTTTCCATGCGCTGCGCCAGATTCCGAACCTGGACAATGCGCTCAAGGAGACCCTGCGGCTGCATCCCCCGCTGATCATCCTGATGCGGGTGGCCCAGGACGAGTTCGAGGTGGCCGGCCACCCGATCCACAAGGGCCAGATGGTGGCGGCCTCACCGGCGATCTCCAACCGAATCCCGGAGGACTTCCCCGACCCGGATGCCTTCGACCCCGACCGGTACGAGAAGCCGCGCCAGGAAGACCTCATCAACCGGTGGACCTGGATCCCGTTCGGGGCAGGCAAGCACCGCTGCGTCGGGGCGGCGTTCGCCCAGATGCAGATCAAGGCGATCTTCTCGGTCCTGTTGCGCGAGTACGAGTTCGAGATGGCACAGCCGCCCGAGACCTACCAGAACGACCATTCGAAGATGGTGGTGCAGCTGGCCCGGCCGGCCAAGGTTCGCTACCGGAAGCGGGTTTAGGAGCGCACCCATGGGTTGCTACCGCGTTGAGGTCGATGAGGATCTGTGCCAGGGCCACGCCATGTGTGAGCTCGAAGCCCCGGACGTGTTCCGGGTTCCCAAACGCGGCACCGTCGAGATCCTCGATCATGAGCCACCCGACGAGCTCCGTGGAGCCGTCGAGATGGCCGTCGAGATGTGTCCCACCCAAGCACTATTCATCAAAGAGAAGGAATGACAATGGCGTCACGCGAAGAATTGGAAGCCTGGTCGGATCGCTGGCTCAAGGCCAACCAGGAGGCCGAGAAGGCCGGTGACTGGAAGCCGCTGGCCGACTTCTACACCGAAGATGCCACCTACGGCTGGAACATCGGCCCCAAGGAAGACGTGATGTGCGTCGGGCGCGACGAGATCCGCGACGTGGCGCTGGGGCTGGAGATGGAGGGCCTGGAGAACTGGGTCTACGAGTACCAGCGGGTGCTGATCGACGAGAAGCAGAACGAGATCGTCGGATTCTGGAAACAGATCGCCAACAAGAGCGACGGCACCACGAGCGAGATCTACGGCATCGGAGGCAGCTGGTTCCGGCTCAACGATCAGCTGCTGATCGAGTGGCAGCGGGACTTCTTCGATTTCGGCCACGTTCAGAAGGCGTTCATGGATCTGATCACCTCCGGCGACCTCACTCCCACCATGCAGAAGCGCATCGAGCGTTCGGTGGCCGGCGAGAAACTGCCCGGTTACTACCCGCTCGGCGAAGCCCCGGTGAAGATCTGGTAGTCCCTTGCCAAGCGGTTGCTTGGGGGTGGGTGTGACGCATGCAACTAATGGCTCTAGTCTGTGATCACCGGCTCTAGTGGAAGGCACATGTCGATGAAGACAAAAGGCGCTCTCATCTGGGAGTTCAACCAACCGTGGACGATCGAGGAGATCGAGATCGGTGACCCCGTCAAGGACGAGGTCAAGATTCAGATGGAAGCCTCGGGCATGTGCCATTCCGACCACCACCTGGTGACCGGCGACATCCCGATGGCAGGGTTCCCGGTGCTCGGCGGCCACGAAGGTGCCGGCATCGTGACCGAGGTCGGCCCGGGCGTCGACCACATCCAGCCCGGCGACCACGTCGTGCTGTCGTTCATCCCGTCCTGCGGTGAATGTCCGGCGTGTCAGGAGGGCCTGCGTAACCTGTGCGATCTGGGCGCAGGTCTGCTGGCCGGCACCGCCGTCTCCGACGGCACCCATCGCATCCACTCCGTCAAGACCGGCCAGCCCGTCATCCCGATGACTCTGCTGGGCACGTTCAGCCCGTACATGGTGGTGCACAAGAGCTCGGTCGTGAAGATCGATCCGTCCATCCCGTTCGAGGTGGCCTGCCTCGTGGGTTGTGGTGTCACCACCGGCTACGGCTCGGCCGTGCGCAGCGGTGACGTCCGACCCGGCGACGACGTCGTGATCGTCGGTGTCGGCGGTGTCGGCACCGGCGCCCTGCAGGGTGCGCTGGCCGCCGGTGCACGCAACGTCTTCGCCGTCGACCCGGTCGAGTTCAAGCGTGACAATGCGCTGAAGTTCGGTGCCACCCACGCCTACCCCGACATCTTCTCGGCGATGGCAGGCGTCGCCGAGGTCACCCACGGCCGGATGGCGCACAAGACGATCGTCACCGTCGGTGAGCTCAAGGGCGAGGACATCGACCACTACATGAACATCACCGCCAAGGGCGGCACCGTGGTCGCCACCGCGGTCGCCAACATGGCCAGCAACGACGTGAAGCTCAACCTGTCGATGCTGACGCTGCTGCAGAAGCGCCTGCAGGGCACCATCTTCGGCGGCGGCAACCCGCACCACGACATCCCGCAGCTGCTGAGCATGTACAAGGCGGGTCGGTTGAACCTCGACGACATGGTCACCCGGCAGTACAAGCTCGAGCAGATCAACGACGGCTACGCCGACATGCTCGAGGGTCGCAACATCCGCGGCGTCATCCGCTACACGGACGCCGATCGGTAACCACTCTGCGTTTTGTGGAGCCGCAGCCGTAGCGAGAACGGCTGCGGCTCCACAACTCGGTGTGAAAGGAACACATGACCGAGACATCCACTGAGACACCTGTCGTCGTCGCATCGCGGTCGTCGTGGAAATGCGTGCAATCCGGTGACCGCGAGGGCTGGCTGGCCCTCATGGCCGATGACATCCTGGTCGAGGACCCGATCGGCGAGGCCGTCACCAACCCCGACGGCACCGGCGTGCGCGGCAAGGAAGCCCTCGGCGCTTTCTACGACGCCAACATCGGGCCCAACGAGCTGACCGTCACGTGCGAGGAGACGTTCCCGTCCAGCTCGCCGAACGAGATCGCCTACATCCTGGTGCTGCGCACCAAGTTTCCCAACGGGTTCACCGCCACCGTGCGTGGCGTCTTCACCTACAAGGTGAACGACGAAGGCCTGATCACCAACCTGCGCGGCTACTGGAACCTGGAAGCCATGGTCTTCGCGCAGGAAGACAACTGACCAGCGACGCGCTCGCCGGCCGCGGCGCGATCGTGGTCGGCGGCACCCGCGGCATCGGCCTGGCCGTTGCCGAACTGCTTTCCTCCCAGGGTGCGGGTGTGGTGGTCAACGGACGCGACGCCGACGCAGCACACGCTGCCGCACAGCGGATTTCCGGTGTCCCCCACGCCGGTTCACCCGCCGACCCGCAGGTGGCCGACGCGCTCGTCGACACCTGTGTGACCGAGTTCGGCCGCGTCGACATCCTGGTCAACTGTGCAGGTACCGCAGAACCGGCCGGGTCTTCCATTCTGAATGTCACCAGCACCGAATTTCGCGAGCTGCTCGACGCGCACCTGGGCACGGTGTTCGAGACCTGCCGTGCGGTCGCACCGAAGATGGTGGCCCAAGGGGGCGGCACCATCGTCAACACCAGTTCCTTCGCCTTCCTCGGCGATTACGGCGGCAGCGGCTATCCGGCGGGCAAGGGTGCGGTCAACGGACTGACGCTGGCCATCGCCGCGGAGCTCAAGGAGCACGGGGTCCGGGCCAACGTGGTGTGCCCGGGTGCCCGCACCCGGCTGTCCACCGGATCGGATTACGAGCAGCACATCACCGAACTCAACCGGCGCGGGCTGCTCGACGACGTCAGCATGCAGGGCGCGCTGGACGCGGCACCGCCGGAGTACGTGGCCCCGACCTACGCCTACCTGGTCAGCGACGAAGCCAAGGATGTGACCGGCCGCATCTTCATCGCGGCGGGCGGGTTCATCGGCGAATTCGCCCGGCCCTCAACCGGTTTCATCGGGTTCCGGGACCACAACAGCACGCCGCCGTGGACGGTCGAGGAACTGCACGAGACCATCTCCGGGACGTGACCGGAGTTCAGGAAGCTTCGCGCTCGCGCTTGGCGGCCTCGCGCGCGAGCAGCCGATCACGCTGCTCCTCGAACTTGACCACCTTTGTCTGCAGGTCTTCCAGGAACGCCGCCAGCTGATCGCGACGGGCCTCACCGGCGGCACTGAAGTCATCGCGCTCGAAGATCCGCCACTTGCGCAGGTTCGGCATGACCACTTCTTCGAGGTGCTGGCGCAGGTCGTAGATCCCGTGCTTGGCCATCAACACACCGTTGCGGCGGAAGTCCGGCATCCCCTGTCCCGGCATCCGGAAGTTCTCGACGACAGCGCCGACCGCGTCAAGGGCTTGGTCGGGCGAAAGGTCGAGGGCGGCCTCGCACATGTTCCGGTAGAAGATCATGTGCAGGTTCTCGTCCGCTGCGATGCGCTGCAGGAGCCGGTCGGCGATCGGATCGTCACAGACCTTGCCGGTGTTGCGGTGGCTGACCCGGGTGGCCAGCTCCTGGAAGGTCACGTACGCGACCGACATCAGGAATTCGGAGTTGTGCATCGCCCGCTCTTCGTCCGTGGACGTGAAGCCGTTGGTCACGTGCTCCATGCGGGCCTGCTCCAGCGCGACGAGATCGACGCCGCGGGTGACCACCAGATAGTCCCGAATCGCGATGCCGTGCCGATTCTCCTCGGCGGTCCAGCGATTCACCCAGGCTCCCCAGGGTCCGTCCTGGGAGAAACTTCCGGCGGCTTCACGGTGATACGACGGCAGGTTGTCCTCGGTGAGCAGGTTGGTGATCATCGCCGCCCGGGCCACGTCGCTCAGCTGCGATTGCTCTAGATCCCAGTCCTTGCCACCGGCGGCGGCGAAGCTGCTGCCCGACTCCCACGGGATGTAATCGTGCGGATACCAGTCCTTGGTGGTGGCCAGGTGGCGGTTGAGGTTTACCTCGGCTATCTGCTCCAGCTCAGCCTGCAAAACCGCATCGGTCAGCTCCTGCTGCATGAATCCCCTTAAAGCCGATATGTGACCACATCGGACTAGCTAAAATCCCCCGCCCATTCAGCAAAGATAGAGCACGATCGGCCTCAACGACGACTCCACGGGCAGCGCCAAACTCTCAGCGGGCCCAGATCGGGCGCTCACTATGCTTGCGACCATGGCGTCCGTCTTCACGAAGATCATCAACGGAGAACTGCCCGGGCGATTCGTCTACGAAGACGATGAGATCGTCGCGTTCCTGACCATCGCACCGATGACGCAGGGCCACACGCTGGTGGTTCCCCGGGCCGAGATCGACAACTGGCAGGACGTCGAACCCGCGGTGTTCGGCCGGGTGATGGAGGTGTCACAGCTGATCGGCAAGGCCGTGTGCCAGGCGTTCGGTGCCCAACGTGCCGGCGTGATCATCGCCGGCCTCGAGGTGCCGCACCTGCATGTGCACGTGTTCCCGGCCTACAACCTCGCCGACTTCGGTTTCGCTCACGTCGATCACAACCCGTCGGCCGAATCCCTCGACGCGGCGCAGGCGAAGATCAAAGCCGCGCTGGCAGCTCTGCAATCCTCGGCAAGCTGACGGTGAACCGGCAGCCCTGACCGGGCGCCGTGGTGACCTTGACCGTGCCGCCGTGGGCCAGCACCAGGGAATGCACGATCGACAGGCCAAGCCCGGTGCCGCCGCTCGCGCGGGTGCGTGAGGTATCCGCGCGGTAGAACCGTTCGAATACCCGGCGCGCGTCGTCCTGGCTCATGCCGGGCCCTTCGTCGCACACCTCGATGATGGCGTGGTTGTCGTCGGTGCCCACCCGCACCGTGATCCCGGCAGTTTCCGGGGTGTGCTGCACCGCGTTGGCGACCAGATTGCTCAGCACCTGGCGCAACCGGGCCTCGTCGCCGAGCACCTCGGGGGTCCCGGGGCCGTCGAACACCTCCATGCGCACCCGACGGCTCGGGGCGATCGACTGCGTGTCGTGCACGGCATCGGTGGCCAGGGTCAACAGGTCGACCCGATGCTGATCCAGCGGCCGCTGCGCGTCCAGGCGGGCCAGCAGCAGAAGGTCCTCGACCAGCAGGCCCATCCGCCGGGACTCGCTTTCGATCCGGCCCATCAGCATCTCGACGTCGCGGGCGGCCCCCTGGCGGTACAGCTCGGCGAATCCGCGGATCGTGGTGAGCGGGGTGCGCAGCTCGTGGCTCGCGTCGGTGATGAAGCGGCGCATCCGTTCCTCGGAGGTGCGCGCCTGCTCGGCGGAGTCTTCCGACGACGCCATCGCCCGTTGGATCTGCGCGAGCATGCCGTTGAGTGCCGAAGACAGCCGCCCCACCTCGGTACGCGGATCCCGTTCGGGGACACGACGATCCAACTGGCCGGCCGCGATGGCCGCGGCGGTGCGTTCCACCTCGACCAGTGGGCGCAGGCTGCGGTGCACGACGGCGTAGCCGACGATGCCGAGGACCACCAGCACCACCGTGCCGATGCCGACCTGCGACCAGATCAACGCGCGTACCGACGACTGCACGTCGGACAGGTCGATCGCGACCGTGGTGAGTTCACCGTTGGGGCCCTCCACGGTCATGGCCCGCCACTGCACGTCGGAATCGCCGACGGATTTGACGGTCACCGGCGCCGGACCGACGTTGTTGTCGTCGGGCAGTGCGGGTTCGGCCTCGCGGTCGTTGATCGCGATCCAGGTCCGGCCGTCCTGATCGACGCCGCGGACGTAGAAGTTCGACGGCGGGCGTGCCGGGTTCGGCCCCTCCAGGGGGGTCATGGGCAGTTGGCGCGGCTCCTGGGCCCAGCTTCCCGCGGCGTCGAGAAGCGTCTGATCGATGCGGCTCACCTCGGTGTGCCGCATGATCGAGGTCACCGCGACGCCGGAGGCCAGCAGTCCGCACGCCACCAGAACCAGTGCGACGGCCACCAGTCCGACCCGCAACGGCACACCGTGCCGCTCTACCCGGTCAAACACTCCAAAAGTATGCCGCCGATGAACGGACCTCAGCGCGGCTCACGCAAAACGTAACCGACCCCGCGCAGCGTGTGCAGCAGGCGCTTGTCGCCGGTGTCGATCTTGCGGCGCAGGTAGGACACGTAGGACTCGACGACATTGACGTCGCCACCGAAGTCGTAGCGCCACACGTGGTCGAGAATCTTGGGCTTCGACAGCACCGTGCCCGCGTTGATGATGAAGTAGCGCAGCAGGGTGAACTCGGTCGGCGACAGCGAGACCGGCTCGCCCGCCTTCCACACCTCGTGCGTGTCCTCGTCGAGCTCGATGTCGGCGAACGACAGCTTGGCGTTGCGGGGTTCCTCGACGCCCCGGCCGGACCGGCGCAGGATCACCCGCAGCCGAGCGACGACCTCTTCGAGGCTGAACGGCTTGGTCACGTAGTCGTCGCCGCCGAGGGTCAGCCCGGCGATCTTGTCCTGCAGGCTGTCGCGGGCGGTGAGGAACAGCGCGGGCGCGTCGATGCCGTCGGCGCGCAGCCGGCGCAGCAGCCCGAAGCCGTCCATGCCGGGCATCATCACGTCCAGGATCACCGCGTCGGGGCGGACTTCCCTCGCTTTGTCGAGGGCAGCGGCGCCATTGGATGCGGTGTGGACCTCGAAACCCTGGAACTTCAGGCTGACGGACAGCAGCTCCACAATGTTGGCCTCGTCGTCGACGACGAGGATCCGGGCTTCGGGGACGCTCTCAGGAACTGCAGGCATGGCCATTCCCTGATGTTGATGGTGCCTCTTGAACTCAACCTGCATGCACGCTGTGCACTTCCTGTGAGTTTAGCTGTGACGCGGGTAACTACACTGACGCCCATGAACCTCGGCAAGACGCTGGTCCAGGTTGCTACCGCGCCCGTGCGAATCGGGCTGGCCGTGGCCGACGCCGGACTCGGCATCGCCAACGAGACCCTCAATGCGGTGCAGCGCAGCTTCACCGATGCGAACCCACTCAACGGCAGGTCATCGATGGCCTCACTGTTCGGTATCGACGATGCGGTGGAGCGCGCGAACCGGTTGGCGCGGCTGCTGGACGACGACGCGCCGCTGGGTCGGGCACTGGCGCCCGACGGCCCGATCAACCGTTTGCTGCGCCCGGGCGGGCTGGTCGACCAGTTGACGGCCGAGGGCGGCCTGCTGGACCGGTTGACCGCAGACAACGGCGCGGTGGCCCGGGCGGTGGCCCCCGGAGGCCTGGTGGATCAGGTCACCCTGGAAGGCGGCCTGCTGGACCGACTGACCACCGAGGACGGCGCGGTGTCCAGGGTGATCGCGCCGGGCGGCCTGGCCGATCAACTGCTGGCCAACGACGGACTGTTCGAGCGGGTACTTCGTGAGGACGGGGTGGCCGACCGCCTGCTCGCCGAGGGCGGCCTGCTCGACACCCTGACCGATCCCGACGGCCCGCTGCTCAAACTCGCCGACGTCGCCGACACCCTGAATCGACTGGCGCCCGGGCTCGAGGCCCTGGCCCCCACGATCGACGCGCTGCACGACGCGGTCATCACGCTGAGCCAGGTGGTCAATCCACTGAGCAACATCGCCGACCGCATTCCGCTGCCTCGCCGTTCGTCGCGGCGGACCTCCCCGCGGCCCGTCGCCTCACAGCGAATTATCGACGCCGACGACTGACCCGTTAAGCTAGGGCGCGTTCCACCCGCCTCCTTAGCTCAGTGGTAGAGCAACATACTTGTAATATGTAGGTCATCGGTTCAATCCCGATAGGGGGCTCCAGCTTTGGCATCGGCCGTTTGTCGGTGCCTGCTCGTAGCTTCAATCCATGAGACTGTGTCGCGCTTGCGGTGCACCGCTTTCGAAGCGCAGCCAAAGAACCTATTGCGGTAATGCGTGTCAGGCTGTTGCTCGACGAGAAGCCATGACAAAGCGCTGGCTCGATTCCGGGGAAGCGTGGATCGACGGCCACCCGGGGCACTACGTTCGGCTGTATCTGGCCGACGCTCAGTCAGGCTGCTGCGCAATCTGTGGCGGAACCAGCACCTGGCAAGGTCTGTTGCTGACATTGGTGGTTGATGGGGACTCGACGAACAATCGGCGGGAGAATCTGCGCCTGGTCTGCCCGAACTGTGACTCCCAGCTGCCGACGTACAAGGCTCGCAACCGTGGCAGGGGGCGCCACTACCGCCGCGAGCGCTACGCCAACGGCCAGTCGTTCTAGGAGACCAGGCCCCGGCCGATCATCACGAAGGCCGCCAGCGCGAAGAGCACGGTGTTGGCCAGCACGCTGCGGGGTTCGTGTAGTCGGCTGTGCGCCCACGCCGCGCCGACCATCACCACACACAACCCGGCGGCGGCCAGCGGCGTCAGTACCGCACCGATTCCGGTGAGCCCAGGCGCGATCAACCCGATCACCGCGAGAAGTTCCATCGAGGCGGTGAAGCGGACGACGGGCATGGGAAACATGGCCACCCCGGTTTGGCCGGTGTCCAACAGCCTCTCGCGGGTCATCGTGAGTTTGGCGGTACCGGATACGGCGAATACCGCGGCCAATACCAGTTGGGCGGCCCATAGCGCGATGTTCATGGTGGTGTCCCTTCTGTTTTGGGTATCTAGACCGTTGACGAAGGACGGTGCCCGGATGTGACACCACATGGCCGGTGTCACACATGACTGCTGCGCATCGTCTGAAGGAGTGAGGGACAAACCACCTTCGGGGAGATGCCATGGCAGACGACGCCGGTTACGAGACGATCCGCTACACCCGCCGGGCGCACGTCGGCACCCTGACGCTGAATCGGCCCGCCAAGCTCAACGCGCTGAATCCGCAAATGCGAACGGAACTCGGTCATCTCGGTGCACGGCTGGCCGAGGACGATGGGTTGCACTGCCTGGTGGTGGCGGGCGCGGGCAGGTCGTTCTCGGCGGGGCTCGATCTGGCGGAGGCGATGACGGGCACGCTGGCCCGGTTCGCCGACCGGGACCCCGACGACGAAGAAACCATCGAACTGGGCCTCGAGGTGGCAGGCGTCTTCGAGTTCATCCCAGAACTGCGGTGCCCCAGCGTCGCCGCGGTCCACGGCCACGCCTATGGCGCGGGCCTGCAACTGGCCCTGGCCTGTGACTTCCGGATTTTTGCCGAAGGCGCACGCGTCGGCCTCATCGAGGGTCGCTACGGCCTGCTGCCCGACATGGGTGCCACCTTCCGGCTGCCGCGCATCATCGGTGAGGGTCGAGCGCGGGAATTGATCCTGCTCGGCGAGATCATCGACGCTGCCGAGGCATTCCGGATCGGGTTGGCCAATCGCATTGTCCCCGATGGCCAACTCGGTTCTGCGGTGGACGAATTCGCCGAGCGACTGGCCGCCCAACCGCCGAAGGCGGTGCACGGCGCGCGGGCAGCCATCGATGCCGGTTGGCGCCTGGATTCTGCGACCAGTCTGCGAATGGCCGTCGCCGCACAGGCTCGATGCCTCGCCTCGGACGAGTTCAAGGGTGTCCTTCGACCGAGCGGATCGGCATCGCGCTGACGGGCGGTCAAACCCGGGTGGTCAGCTTCCGAAGTGTCTGGTATTCGCTTTCCTTGTAGGGCCGCCCATCGGGTTGCAGCAGATCGCTGAACCACACGTTCGGAACCTTGGTGTAGGGCTTGTCCCACGAATCCCACGGGAAATAGGTCTGGGTCTTTCCGGCCACCAGACCCCAGCTGTAGGCACCGACGTTGTGCCGCTTGGCAACCGGCAGCACGCCTTCGACGGTGCTGCCCTGATCCCGGGCCAGGTACTCGGTGCACAGGATCGGCCGCCCCAGCGGGGCGAGTTCGGCGATGCGGGCCTCGAATTCGTCGGGGCCCGCGTAGGAGTGGAAGGAGATGACGTCGGAGTTGTCGAGTTGGAAGTTGTCCATCTCGCTGCGGCTTCCGCGATCCCAGCTGCCCTGCCACACACCACTGGTCAACGGCTGCACGGCATTGACCGAACGCGCCCAACCGAACACCTGGGGCAGCAGACCTCCGACGGCGTCGATCTTGTCCTTGCGCTCGACCTTGCGGTATTGCTTCGCAGGATTGTCCGGCTCGTTCCAGAGGTCCCAGCCCAGGACCCGGTTGTCGTTGCGGAACTGGCTCATCACCCCGACCACGTAATCGCGCAGAGCGGGGCGGTAGCGAGGGTCGTCGATACGTTGTGCGCCCGGGCTCTGCACCCAGCCAGAGTTGTGCACGCCGGGCGTCGGCGCCCGCTGTGCCCCGAGCTGGGGGTGCGGATCCCAGCACGAATCGAAGAAGACGAACAGTGGCTTGATTCCTTGACGCGCCGCGATCCCGACGAATTGGGCGAGCCGGCTTTGGAATCCGGCTCGGTCCTGCGCCCACAGCAGGTCGTGCAGGAAGACCCGTACGGTGTTGAACCCGAGGAGCCGGCACGCGCCCAGCTCACTGTCGATGCGCCGCGCATCGTAGGTGCCCGGCGAGAACATCTCGATCTGGTTGATCGCGTTCGACGTGATGAAGTTGGTGCCGACGAGCCAGCCCTGCGCCTGATACCACGCGTTGGCGCGCTCAACCGGCCATTGGCCCGCTGCTGCGGTCGCGCGAGGGATCACGGGAAGTGTGCTCAAAGCCGCGGATGCGGCCAGTGCCAGCGGGATCTTCAGGGCCGTTCGACGGTGCACTTAGTGAACATAGTGGGGCTCAGCAAAGAACCTTCACTCACGGATGACATTGCAACCATTGAGGTTTCAGATCGTTATCAACTCGGCACCCTCAGAGCCGGCTCACGGTGAAGTCAGCGGCCTGGCCCGGCATGCCGTTGAGCA
Source organism: Mycobacterium sp. NPDC004974 (assembly GCF_053600815.1). Classification (NCBI taxonomy): domain Bacteria; kingdom Bacillati; phylum Actinomycetota; class Actinomycetes; order Mycobacteriales; family Mycobacteriaceae; genus Mycobacterium; species Mycobacterium sp. NPDC004974. The sequence goes on from NZ_JBSGAQ010000007.1 coordinate 205,028, forward strand.
GGTAGGCACTGTGCGCAAAGTTGGGGACCCCCGCCGGTGTTCCGTCGCAGATGGTGTCGCCGGGCTCGCACAACTCGATGGTCTTGCCCTTGTACCGCGGGCCGATCACCATCGCCGGCGCACCGATATCGCGCATGAACTCGTCGGACGGCGTGCCGAGCAGCACCACCGAGGCCACATGGTCGGACACGGCGGGAGCCATGGGTTGGGGGATGAACTGCTTGTACTCGGGCGGGATGCCGTCAGGAATGGCGGCCGCGGTGGTGTAGCCCGCTACCACCGCGCCCTGGGAGTATCCGCCCAGAACCACCTTGGTGTTGGGACAGTCCCTGGCCGTGGCCTCGATGTGGCCGGACGCGTCCCGGATGCCATCGACAACCGTCCTGGCGAACTCGATGCGGTCACCGAAATTCCCGCTGGCCTGATAGTTGACGGGATACACCTCGACCGAGCGTTGCCCGGCACGCGCACGCAGCGCGTCGACGAAGGTCTGTCCCGGTCCGCCGACGCCCGGCGGCTCGTAGGTGCCGCGGGCGAACACCACCTCGACGTCGGGGCACGGCTGCGCGGATGCAGCGGGCAGTGGTGCGATCGGGACGGCGCAGGCGGCGATCAGCGCCGCACCCTGGACCAGTTTCAAGACGTTCATTTGCGACTCCACGCGAACCGGATCGTTCGAACGTTTTCAGTTCCCCATGCTGGCACATCCGAAACCTGGATGACAGGGTCCGCAAATATTGACGGGGACCTATCCCAGCGGTACGTCCAGATAGGGCCGAGGATCGGCCGCGCCCGGGCCGTCGAAATGCCACCACTCCCCCGAGTACACCGTCAGCCCGCCGGCACCCATTGCCTCACGCAACCGGGCCCGGTTGGCCTGCGCAGAGGGGCTCACCCCGTCGGTGGCGTAGGCCAGGCTGCGCGGAGTGAAGTCGTCGAACCCGGTGCCCATGTCAGCCCCGGCGATCGTCACGTCCACAGAGCGGCCTGCCTCGTGGCTGCGTGCATACGCTGACGGCCGGGCCACCCAGTTCGGGTTGGACACCACCTCGAACATCTTGACCTGCACCTCGTGTGGCCGATAGCAGTCCCAGAACACCAGGGTCTGCGGTCGCAGCGCGGCCGCAGCGGCCGCCAGCCCGGAGGCCATCGACTCGTGCACCAGACACGGCGCCCCGGGCGGATAGAGCCTCTGGCCGACGAAGTTGTCGCTGGTCGCGTACCGCAGGTCGATCACCGCGTCGGGGACGATTGAGCGCACGTCGACCAGGCCCGCCTCGGCCGCCGGCCTGGCGAACGACGCCGGCGCCGAGGCGACCGAGACGGCGATGGCGGCGGTCGTCAGCACCGCCGCCGCCAGCGGCCGGGTCCGTGCGGAAATGACACTCTCTTCTTCAGGCATGTTGCTTTCCGATGTACGATAACCACACTCTTATTCAGCGTCGGAGCCTCCGGCGGCCATTTACTTACGCGCAGAAGTAACCGACGGATTGGAGCGATCCTATGGCGTCAGCCGTACCGGAGACCGTCGCAACCCGCTATGCCGGCAGACGGGTCGAGCGGGTCGAAGACACCCGCCTGCTCACCGGACGCGGTACGTACGTCGACGACATCACACGGCCCGGCATGTTGCACGCCTGCTTCGTCCGCAGCCCCTACGCGCATGCGAAGTTCACCGTCATCGATGCCGCCGCAGCCCTGGCGCTGCCCGGCGTACATGCGGTGCTCACCGCCGCCGACCTGAACCCTGAGGTCAAAGAGGCCTGGCATGCCGTCGCGGGCAAGGATGTCGCCGACACCCCACGGCCACCCCTGGCCGAGGGCGAGGTCAAGTTCGTCGGGGATCCGGTGGCGCTCGTCATCGCCGAGAACCGCTACATCGCCGAGGACGCGGTCGATCTGGTCGACGTCGACTACGAGCCACTGCCCGCGATCGCCGACTTCCGGCAGGCCCTCACCTCCGAGGTGTCCGTTCACGAGGCTTTCCCCGACAACAACGCCGGCGGCTTGGCCGGCATGCCGCCCGACGAAGAGGTCTTCGGCTCCGCCGCGCATGTGGTGAAAGAGCACGTCTACCAGCAGATGCACGTGCCGGTGCCGATCGAGACGCGCGGCATGGTCACCGAATGGTCGGCGACCTCCGGCGAGCTGACCATCTGGGCCTCCACTCAGACCCCGCACGAACTGCGAGCCTTCGCGGCCCGGCTGCTCGGCATCCCGGCCCAACATGTGCGAGTCATCATGCGCGACACCGGCGGCGGATTCGGCCAGAAGGTCGTCCCGATGCGCGAGGACATGTGCATCATGCTGGCCGCCCGCAAAGTTCCCACGGCGCTCAAGTGGATCGAGGACCGCCGCGAGAACCTGATGTCGGCCGGTCAGTCCCGCCACGTCGACGGCGACGTGCGCATGGCTTTCGATGACGACGGCACCATCCTGGCGGCCGACATCGACTTCATTCAGGACGTCGGCTCGTACCCGACCCCGTACCCCGTGCTGACCACCGCGGCCATCGGCATGTTCTTCCCCGGCCCGTACCGGGTGCCCAAGGCCAGCTTCAGCTACAAGACGGTGTTCTCCAACACCGCGGGCCTGCACGCCTACCGCGGGCCGTGGCAGTACGAAACCCTCACCCGCGAAATACTTCTCGACATCGCCGCCCGCAAGATGGGCATGGATCCCGTCGACCTGCGGCGCAAGAATCTCCTGCGCCGCGACGAGATGCCGTACTTCAACCCCAACGGCATGCCCTATGACCACGTCGCCCCGATCGAGACCTTCGAGCAGGCCGTCAAGATCCTCGACCACGAGGGCTTCCGAAAGGAGCAGGCCGAGGCGCTGGCCCAGGGCCGCTACCTCGGGCTGGGCTTCTCGGCCTACATCGAGCCGACTGGTGCGGCCACGGGGCACCTGGCCAGCGAGGGATGCACGATCCGGATGGAGCCGACCGGCAAGATCAACGTGTACGTCAACGGCGGATCCACCGGAAACAGCTTGGAAACCACCGTCATCCAGCTCACCGCCGACGCTCTGGGCGCCGACATCGACGACGTCGCCACCATCCAGGGCGATACCGCGGTGACCCCCTACGGTGCAGGCACCCAGGGCAGCCGCAGCGCCCCGATGACCGCGGGCGCGGTCAACGAGGCCGGCACCATCCTGCGCAACCAACTGGTCGCGATGGCCGCCGCACGCCTGGGCGTCGAGGAATCCGAGATCGAACTCGGCGGGTCGAAGGCGATTGCGCGCAACAATCCCGAAAAGAGTGTCAGCTTCGCCGATCTGGCCTTCCGCGCCCACTACGAGCCGCAGATGCTGCCGCCGGGCATGTCAGCGTCATTGGAGGCCACCGCCCGCTACACCGCACCGCCGACCGCCCCGATCCACTGGGCCAATGCCACCCACGCCTGTACGTGTGAGGTCGACGTGGTCACCGGGCACGTCACCCTCACGCGCTACATCGTCAGCGAGGATGTCGGCCCGATGATCAACCCCAACGTGGTCGAAGGCCAGATCGCCGGCGGCACCGCCCAGGGCATCGGCGGCGCGCTGCTGGAGAAGCTCTCCTACGACGACGCCGGAAACCCGCTGTCCTCAACATTCGTGGACTATCTGCTACCCACCGCCACCGAGGTCCCGACGATCGAGTACGGCCACGTCGAGATCCCCGGCCCCGGCGTCGGCGGCTACAAAGGTGCGGGCGAGGGCGGTGCCATCGGCTCGACGCCCGCGGTGATCAACGCGGTGAACGACGCGTTGGCCCCGCTCGGCGTCACCCTGACCACCCTGCCCGCCACCCCGTCGGCCATCGTCGAAGCCATCGAGCAGGCGCAGGAACCCCGCTCGCAGGAGAACCAAGGAAGGGATCACTGATCGTGGAGCTCAACAACGAATTCCGGGTCGCGGTACCTGCGGCGAAAACCTGGGAGGTGCTCACCGACGTCGAGCGCGTGGCGCCCTGCCTGCCCGGCGCCACCCTACTGAGCGTCGACGGCGACGATTTCACCGGCGCGGTCAAGGTGAAGGTCGGCCCGATCACGGTGTCCTACAAGGGCGATGCGACGTTCCAGGAAAAGGACGTGGCCGCGCAGCGGGTGGTCCTCAAGGCCAACGGCAAGGAGACCCGCGGCAACGGCACCGCGTCGGCCGTCGTGACCGCCCAACTCAAAGACGAGGGCGCCGATTCCACGCTCGTGGTCGTCACCACCGATCTGGCCATCTCGGGCAAGGCCGCCCAGTTCGGCCGCGGCGTGCTGGCGGACGTGGCGGGCAGCCTGATCGACCAGTTCGCCCGCAGCCTGGAGGCCGAACTCCTCGGCGGGACGGCCTCGGCGGCCGAAACCGGTTCCACCGCAGGGTCACCCGAGCAGGCACCACATGAAGCTGCGCCGATCAACGCACTCGCCTTGGCCAAGGTGATGGCGGTGCCGATGGCCAAGCGGTTCGCGCCGGCCATCGGCGCGGTCGCGGCCGCAGGTGTGCTCGGCTTCCTGTTCGGCCGAGCGGGTCGCAACAAGCGTAAGAGCAGCGGGCTGACCACCGAGGATCTGCACGCCGCGCTGCTGCGGTTGGTGTCATGAAGCCCGCCCCTTTCGCATACCACCGGCCCACCACGGTCACCGAGGCGGTGGCCATGCTCGGCGAGTACGGCGAAGACGCCAAGGTCCTGGCCGGCGGCCAGAGCCTGGTGCCGATGCTGGCGATGCGCCTGACGCACTTCGACAACCTGATCGACATCTCGCGGCTGCCCGAGCTGAACGACATCACCCTGCAGGGCAACGAGGTTCGGATCGGTGCGGCAACACCGCACGCCATGGTGGGGCTGGACGACGAGATCGCCGATTCGGTACCGCTGCTGACCCTGGCCACGCCGCACATCGGTCATTTCCAGATCCGGAGCCGTGGCACGCTCGGCGGCGCGATCGCGCACGCCGATCCGGCGGCCGAGTATGCGGCCGTCGCCCTGGCGCTCGATGCGACGATCGAGGCCACCTCGGCGCGTGGCACCCGTCAGATCCCGGCCGCTGAGTTCTTCACCGGCCTGTGGGAGACCGCGCTGGACTCCGACGAGATCCTGACCGCAGTACGCTTCCCGGTCGCATCGGGCCGCAGTGGCTTCGGGATCGCCGAATTCGCCCGACGCCACGGCGATTTCGCGATCGCCGGCGCTGTGGTCGGATTCGAGCTCGATGAGGACGACCGGATCACGCGCTGCGGTATCGGCCTGCTCGGACTCGGCTCTACCCCGCTGCGAGCCACCCCGGCCGAGTCGGCGGTCATCGGGACCCCGATCGGCGGCCTCACCGCCGACGAGATCGGCCGGCTCGCGATGTCCGAGCTCACCGACATTCCTTCCGATCTGCAGGGCACGGCGTCGTACCGGGCCCGGGTCGGGGCCGCCATGGTTTCCAGAGCCTGGACCCAGGCAACCACGCACGCCGAGGAGGCCCTCAATGCATGAACTGCCGGTTGCGGTTTCGGTCAACGGGCGCGACTACCAGGGTGTGGTCGAGCCGCGCGTCACGCTGGCCGATTTCCTCCGGGACAACTGCGGTCTCACCGGTACCCACCTCGGCTGCGAGCACGGCGCCTGCGGCGCCTGCACGGTCCTGCTGGACGGGCAGGCGGTCCGGTCATGTCTGGTGTTCGCGGTTCAGGTGGACGGCCAGGAAGTGACCACGGTCGAGGGCATCGCCGGCCCGGACGGGCAGCTGTCCCCGGTACAGGCCGCGCTCAAGGAGTGCCATGGCCTGCAATGTGGCTTCTGCACACCGGGATTCGTCACGTCGATCACCGCGATGCTGCGCGACAACCCGAATCCCAGCGACGAGGAGATCCGCGCGGGGCTTTCGGGCAACTTCTGCCGCTGCACTGGCTACCAGGGCATCGTCAACGCGGTGCACCGGGTCTGCGAACACGCCGACAACGACGCCGAGCTCAAGCCTCTAGCTCAGCAATGACTTTCGCGATGCGCCGGGCCCGGGTCTCGGCAGCCGCCGTTTCAGTCGCACGCTCCTGAGTATCTGGACGGCCATGTTGGTGGAGGTCAGCATCGGAAAGACGCCGAGGAACGTGCGTTCCGACGGGGTATGCCCGTGGAGTTGCTCGAGGCTGCCGAAGACGTAGAAGCATCCGATACAGAACAGGGTGGCCGGAACGGCGAACGCCAGGACGCTGCCACGGACGGAGAGCACCTCACGCGCCAAGGTCAGCTCGTCGTCCGAGAGCGCCTCCCGTTTACGCACCTTGCGCAAAGTCGCCTGCAGGACGCCGATGTCGAGCTTCGACGTGACGTGAGGCTTGCTCATCGACCGCCTCGTGAACACGAACGCGATGATCGCGAACACCCAGATCAATGAGAAGAAGACGATCGACAACAGGCCGAAGAGAGTGGAGGTCGTCATGTCACACCTCTGCTTCCTGCCGCAGCGGACCCGGCTGTGGCGAGCGCTGCCGTAGTGGTCGCTGTCGGATGAAGGTCGGCCACCAGAACCACGGTCCGAGCATTCGTAGCAGGCACGGCACGATGAACGACCGGACGATCAGGGTGTCGAGCAGCAGGCCGATGCAGACCGTCGATCCCACCTGACCGATGGTGCGCAGATCACTGATCAGCATCGCCAGCATCGTGAACGCGAACACCAGACCCGCGGAGGTCACCACTCCACCCGTGCTGCCGAGCGCCCGGATCAGCCCGGTGTTCAATCCGGCGCCGGTCTCCTCCTTGACCCGGGAGATCAACAGCAGGTTGTAGTCCGAGCCGACCGCGACCAGGATGATGAAGGTCAGCGGCAGCACCAGCCAGTGCAGGTGCAGGCCGATCAGGTGCTGCCACACCAGGATTGACAGCCCGAACGCTCCGGCATACGAGAACGCCACCGTGCCGGGAATGACGAAGGCCGCCACCAGACTTCGGGTCAGATAGAGCATGATCAAGAAGATCAGCACGATCGCGGCGATCGCCACGATGAGCAGATCGGACGCGGCGTAGGCCTTGATGTCCTTGTTGTTCGACCCCGCGCCGCCGATGTAGATCTTGGCGCCGGCCAGTGAGGTTTCCTTGAGTGCCGCCTTGATCGCGTCCGGGAACTGTTCGACGTGGTCGATTCCCTCCGGGCCCATGGCGTTGCCCTCATGGGTGACGATGAACCTGGCGGCCTTGCCGTCCGGCGACATCATCAGCTGCATACCCGTCTTGACGTCCTCGTTGTCGAACGCCTCTCTGGGGATGTAGAAGAAGTCGTCACTTCGGGATTGGTCGAAGTCGTTGCCCACGTTGATCAGATCGGAGAACGTCTGATCGGTCTGCGTGGACTGCAGGTGCGCAGGTCCGTAGTTGTTGGTGATCACGCCGAGCAGGGACCGGGTGTCGCCCAGCATGCGTTCCAACTGCGAGATCATCTGCGGCAGCAGCTGGTCGATGGCCTCGAACGACGTGACGGCGTTGGTGATCTGCGCATCGAGGCTGTCGATGCCGTCCAGCGAGTCGAACAGCGATCGCATTGCCCAGCACACCGGGATGTCGAAACAATGCGGCTCCCAGTAGAAGTAGCTCTTCAGCGGCCTCAGGAAGTCGTCGAGGTTGGAGATGCCGGCGTTCATGTCATCGGTGACCTGTTTGAGGTTCTCCAACGTGAGCACCGTCGAGTGGAGTTCGTCGGACATCTTCTGGGTCAGCCCGATCACCTGCTGCAGCACCTCGACCGAACGCGCCTGGATCTCGGCCTGCTTGTCGGTGTTCTCGTTCTGTTGCTCGTTGAACGGCAGTTGCTGACCGCTTCCGCTGCCCTGCGTGGTGAACAGGTACGGGATCGTCGCGTGCTCCAACGGCCGGCCCAAGGGACGGGTGATGCTCTGCACCATGGCCACACCGGGCAGGCGGATGAGGCTCTTCGCGACCCGGTCCAGCGAGATGAAGTCCGCCGAGTTACGCATGTCGTGATCGCTCTCGATCATCAGCATCTCGCTGAACAGCTTGCTCTGCGAGAAGTGCCGGTCCGACGCCTCGAAACCGAGATTGGCTGAGCCATCGGCAGGTTGGTACGAGCGGTCGTCGTAGCTGACCCGGTAGGTGGGAACGAACACCGCCCCGATCATCACGACCGCGCAACTGGCGACGAAGACGGGTTTGGGCCACCGCACCACACTCGTCGCGATCCGTCGGTACAGGTGTCCCTTGGCCGCCCGTTTCGGATCGAACAGGCCGAACATGCTGCCGAGGGTGAGTATCGCCGGTGCGAGCGTCAGGGCGGCGGCGATGGTGAACAGCATGCTGATGGCGACGGCCGGGCCCATGGTGTGGAAGTAGTCGAGACGCGCCAGGCTCAGGCAGTAGCAGGCGCCGGCGATGGTCAGCCCGGAGCCGATGATGATCGGGGCGACGCTGCGATAGGCGGTGTAGAACGCGCCTTCCCGGCTTTCGCCGGCCTGCCTGGCCTCCTGATAGCGGCCCAGCAGAAAGATGCCGTAATCGGTTCCGGCGCCCAGGGTCAGCGCCACGACGATGTTCACCGCGAACGACGACAACGGGATGAGGCCGAAGTGCCCGAGGGTGGCGATGACGCCCTTGGCGACGAGCATCTCGATCAGGACGCTGACGAGCGGTACCAGCAGGGTGGAGACCGAGCGGTAGACCACCAGGAGCATGATCACGATCAGGATGATCGTCAGGATGGTGATGTCGTTGAGGCTGGAGTTGGCGATCGTCAGTGTGTCGGCGGCCAGTGGTGCGGCCCCGCTGACGTAGACCTTCAGCCCGGGTGGCGGAGTGTCGTTGGCGATGAGGTCGCGGACGGCGTTCACCGACTCGTTCGCCTGGAGCTGGCCGATGTTGCCGGCGAGTCGCAGCAGGACGAATGTCGCCTTACCGTCGACGCTTTGGGCGCCGGCCGCGGTGATCGGCTTGCCCCACAGGTCCATGACGTACTGCACGTGCTCCGGATCCTGCTTGAGCCGGCTCATCAGGTCGTCGTAGTACCGGTGATCGCCGTCGTCGAGCGGCCGGTCGGCTTCCAGCACCAGCATCGTCAGGCTGGTGGAGGTGGACTCCTGAAACTTCTCGCCGATGCGCAGCATCGCGACCTGTGACGGTGCGTAACTCGGGATCATCGAGCCTGCGAGTTGTTCGGCAACGCGTTCCACCTGCGGGATGAACGTGTTGGTGCTGACGGCGAGGAGGGCCCAGAAGACGATGATCGGCACCGCCAACACGCGTACGGCACGGGCGACGGCCTGCCCCTTCGCCCGGTGTGCGCTCATGCGGACTTCACCCGGCAGGTGACGTCCGCATCCGCATGGGTCGACGATTGTTCATCGCGCACAACGTCGTTCACGAGCATCCGGCAGCCCACGTTGCCGCCGTCGACCTGCGCCGAGATGCTGCCCGACACGACGGTGAGTGTCGTCGTCTCCGTGTGCGTCCACGGCAGCTCGGTGATGTCGACCTTGTGCGGGTGGCCGTTGATGTCGATGTAGCTCAACATCCCACCGTTGCCGACGGTCCCGAACAACTCATAGGTGAGCCGCTTCGGGGTGAACTGCTCGGGTGCCTGAGCGGTCAGGACCGACGGGACGGGCCCCGGCTCCGACATCTGATGCACCTTCCACACGGCGACCGATCCGATACCGACCGCGATGACGGTGACCAAGGGGAGCCAGCCCTTCTGCAGGAAGGTTCCGTCGAGTGGCCGTCGGGTCGCTCGGTCGCCACGCTCATTCGCCGGCTGGTCAACGATCATGACGGCTAGATATATCGCATATAGGAACTATCTATCAACCCCTATGACCACCAATCCGCAGCGTACGGCGAGTCTGCGACTTCGCTGTGCGCCGCGAATTAGCAATAATGGTCAACCGTTAGCGCGTGAACCCACGCCACATCAGCCCAAGCCCACGCCCCTCAGTTTCCGGCGCATTACTTCCTGCAAGTGATATAAATACCTCGTGAGCGATACGCCGAGCAGCAGAGTGGAAGCGATCTCGGCCATGCTCGTCTCGAGCGCTGATCTGATGTGGCGACATCTCGCTGACCGCAAAGGCCTGAGTGCGAGCGCAACACTCGTTCTGGTGCGCCTCAACCGCGAGGGGCCCATGAGGGTCACCGCACTGGCCGAGGCGGAAGGTGCGAGCCAATCGGGCATGACGCAGCTTGTTCAGCGACTGGAACAGCAGGGGCTGGTGGAGCGGTGCGACGATCCCGACGACGGACGGGCATGCCTGGTCAAGGTCGGAGAAGGCGGCCGGCAGTTGTGGGAAGAGCGCGCCGACATCCGCAAGCAGCGCATCGCCACGCTCCTCGCCGGACTGTCGGATGACGACCAGGTGACCCTGTGGCTCGCCGCACAGGTCGCGGCGCGACTGGTCGACCAGATGCGCGAGATCGCCGATACTCCGGCAGATGCCGAATCCGAGGGCGTTGCCTGATCGGACGGCCGCCGAGAACTTCGACTTCCGCCATAGTTCGAACCAACCCGGTAAGAGTGGAGTCATGAAGATCGGATTCATCGGCCTGGGCAACATGGGTGCGGCCATGGCCGCCAACCTGCTCAAAGCCGGTCACGAGGTCACCGCGTACAACCGCTCCCCCGACAAGGTGACCGCACTGGCCGCCCAGGGGGCACAACCGGCCGCCTCGGTGGCCGACGCCTGTCAGGGCGACGTCGTCGTCACCATGTTGGCCAACGACGACGCGGTGCAGGCGGTGACATTCGGCGACGACGGCATCCTCGCCTCGCTGTCCGAAGGCGCCGTCCATGTCTCGTCGTCGACTGTCAGCACCGCCCTGGCCGAGCGCCTCACCGAAGCCCATGCCGCGGCGGGCCAGGGTTTCGTCGCCGCCCCGGTGTTCGGCAGGCCCGAGGCCGCCGCGGCGGCCAAGTTGTTCGTCGTTGCGGCAGGCGCCCCGGCCACAGTCGAGAAGGTGTCGCCGATTTTCGATGCCATCGGGCAGCGCACATTCGTCCTCGGCGAGGACCCTCAAGCCGCGAACCTCGTCAAGATCAGCGGCAATTTCCTGATCGCCTCGGTGATCGAATCCCTCGGTGAGGCAATGGCACTCGTGGGCAAGGCCGGAGTGGACCGACAGCAGTACGTGGAGCTGCTGACCTCGACGCTGTTCGACGCTCCGGTGTACCGCACCTACGGGGGTTTGCTGGCCCGTGAGGAATTCACCCCGGCCGGATTCGCCGCCACGCTCGGCCTCAAGGACGTGAAGCTGGCACTGAGTGCGGGTGAGGACCTACAGGTACCGCTTCCCGTCGCCAGCCTACTGCGGGACCGGTTCCTGACCCTGCTGGCGACCGGCGGCGGAGATCTCGACTGGTCCGCGGTTGGCGCACTCAGCGCGTGGGAGGCCGGCTCAGCGCACCCGGCCTAGATATGACAATGCCGGGGATTGCGGCCAGTACCGACCGCAATCCCCGGCACAATGTCCGTCCTGAGTTACTCGGCGACGACGCCACGCAGGCCGTCGACGCCGTACAGCGGCTCCAGCATTCCCGAGATGTCGGGACCACGGCGCAGGCTGTGCCCACCGTCGACGCCGATGGACTGACCGGTGATCCAGCCCGCGGCGTCACTGAGCAGGAACACCGCCAGGTTGGCGATGTCCTCGACCTCACCGAACCGCGGCATCGGCGTGCAGGCCTTGTAGTCGTCGCGAGCTTCCGGGAGCTCGAAGACCGGGCCGACCATCTCGGTGCGGGTCAAGCCGGGCCGGATGCTGTTGAACCGCACCGAGGACGGCCCGAGCTCGTCGGCGGCCAGCTTGAGCAGATGATCGAACGCCGCCTTGCTCACGCCGTACGCACCGAACCACCGGTGGGTGTTGGTCGAGGCGATCGACGAGATGCCGACGAACGAACCGCCGCCGGCGCGGACCATCTCCCGGCCGGCGTGCTTGATCAGGTACATCGTTCCGTTGACATTCAAATCGACCGTCTGGCGCCACAGTTCGGAGTCGATCTGGGTGATCGGACCGATGGTCAGCGACCCACCGGCACTGTGCACCACACCGTGCAGCTGGCCGTTCCAGGCGGTGGCCGCGTCGACCGCGCGGCGGACCTCGTCCTCGTCGGTGACGTCGGCAGGTTCGTAGCGCACCGATCCGGGTCCCTGGGCACCGAGCTCCTCAGCGGCCGCGCTCAGCTTGTCGGCATTGCGCCCGATCAGCAGGGCATTACCGCCGGCGGCGACGATGGCAGCCGCGGCGCCCTTGCCGATGCCGCTACCACCACCGGTGACAAGATAAGTTCGATCCTCTAACGAAATGTGCATGGTCATGGTGTATCACGCCGAGCGGGCTTGGGAGCCCCCAACGTCCGCCAGTCGGGAACATCGGGCGGCATGCCCACCGGCCAGCGGTTCTCGTTGGCCGACGCCCAGTGCGCGTGCCCGAGTTCGTGAATGTGGAAGGCATGGCGCAGCGCTTCGGTGAAGCCCATCGCGTCGCTGGCCGCGTTGACAGAATCCTTGATCAGCAAGGCTGCCATCGTCGGCCGTTCGGCGATGCGCCGCGCGAATTCCAGTGTCTTGTCTTCGAGTTCGTCGCGCGCGAAAACCTTGGACACCATGCCCAACCGGTAGGCCTCATCGGCATCGATCGAATCACCGGTCAGCAGTAGCTCTTTGGCCTTGCGGGCCCCGAACTCCCACGGGTGGGCGTAGTACTCGACGCCCGGCATCCCCATCCGCACCCCGACGACGTCGCTGAACTTGGCGTCATCGGCGGCCACGATCAGGTCGCAGGCCCAGATCAGCATCAGGGCCGCCGAGATCGCGTTGCCCTGCACCTGGGCGATGGTGATCTTGCGCAGATCACGCCACCGCCGGGTGTTCTCGAAGTAGAAGTGCCACTCCTGCAGATAGGTTCGCTCGGTGACGCCGGCCGCGGTGGCACCGTGGGAGCGGAACGTCGGGTGTTGGGTCGGTCCCGGCTGACGCTCGGCCAACGCTTCTTCGGAACCGAGGTCATGGCCCGCCGAGAAGTTCTTGCCACGCGCACCCAGGATCACCACGCGGACCGCGTCATCGGCCTCGGCCCGGCCGAACGCCTCGTCGAGTTGCACCAGCAGTGTCCGGGACTGGGCGTTCTGCGCGTCCGGACGGTTCAGCCAGATCCGGGCGATGCGTCCGTCATCGAGTGTCTCGTACTCGACCTGGCGGGCTGTGTCGTCGGCACTGACCATTTCGGACCACCTCTTAGGCAGAGTAAGTACGTTACGGACTGCACACTACGTGTATCGCGCAACCGGGCTCACACCGGGATCACAGCTACTTCACAGCGGGACGTCCGGCACCGTCGAACCCGGGCTAATTACGCAGCTATTTTCCCTTGTAAAGAGTAGGATGCCGATAGGCAACGACATCATCTACAACCGTCGCCAGACCACTTCGGCCGGGTCATCAGCAAATCTTCCAAGGCCCTCAAGAGAAAGCATGACAATGGCTATCTCCCCATCCAGCATCCGTCGCTTCGCCGTCGCGGCAGGCATCGCAGCAGCCATGGCCGCGGCCCCCACCCTGACGGTGCTGTCGACACCCTCTCAGTCACTGGCCTCGTGCCCCAACGGGGAAACCGAGGACACCTTCACCAACATGTGCGTCCCCGACATCGTGCCGAACTCTCCGAACGCCTTCAGCCCGACCGCAGGCAACCCGAACCTGCCGTCGGTGAACGTGCCCGATGGTGGCGGCTCCATCCCCTGCACCGGCGCCAACTCCGGCCAATGCATCGGCCTGGCCGAAGAGCAGCAGGCCGAGGGGCCTGAACCTGTTCCGCAGTCGACGGTGGGCAGCAGCCCGACCGTGCACGGCTCCATCGGCTGACCCAGCCGTACTGCAGAGATCCCACAGTAAACCCTCAGTAGTCCTAGACTGCTGAGGTGAAATCTCTTGTCGCGCCCGTCGTGCTGACTGCCGCCGGCGCCGGTTACGCACTGTCCCTGTGGCTGGGCGCGCCGATCGCACATGCGACGTGCACGTCCGGTGAGGAAGAGGACGTCTACACGACCACGTGCACCCCTTTTCTGGTGCCGAATTCACCGTCGCCGTTCAGCGCGATCCCCGGCAATCCGGATTTGCCGGCGGTGGACCTCCCCGGCGGAGGCGGAGCCATCCCCTGCACCGGAGGAAATGCCGGTGAGTGCATCGGCCTGGCCGAGGAGGACGAGGCCGAGGGGCCGCGGGCAATTCCCCGGTCGACCATCAGCGCCAGCCCGTAGAACTCCCAGCCAACTGGTAGATCTGATGCAGATCTCTCACAGCCTCCATACAATCCCACCGAACGAACAATCGAATACCTAGAGAAAGAATGACGATGGCGACCTTCCCGATCTCGATGCGACGACTGATCTTTGCCGGCGGATTTGCGGTCGCCGCAGCCACCGCCCCGGCGATCGCAGCCTTCGCCGTACCCATGTCGACCGGCCCGGCGGTGGCCTGCCCGACGGGCGAGGAGGAGGACCTCTACACCGGCAACTGTGTCCCGCACACCGTGCCGAACTCCCCCGGCTCGTTCAGCAGCAACGCGGCCAACCCCGATCTGCCCTCGGTGAACCTGCCCGGCGGCGGCGGCTCCATCCCCTGCACCGGCGCCAACTCCGGCGAGTGCATCGGCCTGGCCGAGGAAGCGCAGTCCGAGGGCCCGCAGCCGGTCCCGGAGTCCACCGTCGACAGCAGCCCGACCGTGCACGGCTCCATCGGCTGACAGCGTGAGGCGACCGGGGATCTCCCGGTCGCCTACAGTTGTGTCATGCCTGCGAAAACTGATACCGCCGAGATCGACGACGTCGAGCCACTCGCCGACAGCACCGCCAGCCAGGCCCGCCGCGTCGTGGCGACCTATGCGACCGACGCCGACGAGTGCCGGATGTTCCTGTCCATGCTCGGCATTGGGCCCTCGAAAACCGAGGCGTAAGTGAGTCCGGAGGGCGGCCCAAAGGCCGCCTCCGGTAACTCCGACTTTGTCGTGGTGGCCAATCGGCTGCCCATCGACATGGAGCGGTTGCCGGATGGCAGCACGACATGGAAGCGCAGCCCCGGCGGACTGGTGACCGCACTGGAACCGCTGCTGCGTAAACGGCGTGGCGCGTGGATCGGCTGGGCCGGCATCCCCGACAGCGGCGAAGAACCCTTCGTTGAAGAGGGCGTGCAGCTCTACCCCGTGGAACTGTCCGCGCAGGACGTCGCGGACTACTACGAGGGATTCTCGAACGCCACCCTGTGGCCGCTGTACCACGATCTGATCGTCAAACCCGTGTACCACCGCAAGTGGTGGGACAGCTACGTCGACGTGAACCGGCGTTTCGCCGAAGCCACGGCCCGGGCCGCCGCACCCGGCGCCACGGTCTGGATCCAGGACTATCAGCTGCAGCTCGTCCCCAAGATGCTGCGCATGCTGCGTCCCGACGTCACCATCGGCTTCTTCCTGCACATCCCGTTCCCGCCGGTCGAACTGTTCATGCAGATGCCGTGGCGCACGGAGATCGTCGAAGGCCTGCTCGGCGCCGATCTGGTCGGATTCCACCTGGCCGGAGGTGCACAGAACTTCCTCGTCCTGGCCCGGCGCCTCGTCGGGGCCAACACCTCACGCGCCTCGATCGGCGTGCGTTCACGCTTCGGTGAGGTCTCCTACGGCTTCCGCACCATCACGGTCGGGGCCTTCCCCATCTCGATCGACTCGGCCGATCTGGACGCCAAGGCCCGCAACCGGTCGATCCGGCAACGCGCCCGGCAGATCCGCTCCGAGCTCGGCGACCCGCGCAAGATCCTGCTCGGCGTCGACCGGCTCGACTACACCAAGGGCATCGACGTGCGGCTGCGCGCGTTCTCCGAACTGCTCGAAGAGCAGCGGGTGAAACGCGACGACACCGTCCTGGTTCAGTTGGCCACCCCCAGCCGAGAACGCGTCGAGAGCTACAAGGTGATGCGCGAGGACATCGAGCGTCAGGTCGGGCACATCAACGGCGAGTACGGCGAGGTCGGGCACCCCGTGGTGCACTACATACATCGGCCGGTGCCCCGCGACGAGCTCATCGCGTTCTTCGTCGCCGCAGACGTCATGCTGGTCACCCCGCTGCGGGACGGAATGAACCTGGTGGCCAAGGAGTACGTGGCGTGCCGCAGCGACCTCGGGGGTGCACTGGTGCTCTCCGAGTTCACCGGTGCGGCGGCCGAGCTGCGCCAGGCCTACCTGACCAATCCGCACCATCTCGAGGGTGTCAAGGATGCGATCGAGGCGGCGCTGGAACAGAGCCCCGAGGAGGGCAAGCGCCGGATGCGCGCGCTGCGCCGGCAGGTGCTGGCCCACGACGTCGACCGGTGGGCACGCGCCTTCCTCGACGCGTTGGCCACGGCTAAGACGGCCGAACACACCCTCACGAACAACTCGTAACGCGACACTGACGGCGGCAGTGAGGCATTGCGCCGCCACGGCACCGCTTTTCTTGTCCGCGTGAGGGATTCGTGTATTCGAGCCTCCGAATCCCTGGGTAGGCTGTCGGCGTGGCATCCTACGTGACCCCGAAGCGAATCCGTCTGGCGCGCAAAATGACTGTGATACCACGGATCGGCGACACGCTGGGCATGATGTTCGACCCGACGCATTACCTGGTCGACAAGTACAAGCAGCACGGCCCGGTGTCGCAGCTGAACACGCTGTATCAGACCTACACGGTGCTGGCCGGCGTCGAAGCATCGGCGTTCATGAGCAGTCGCGAGGGCCGGGAGTGCCTCAGCGTCGGTGATTCGTGGCGTTTCGTCGAAGAGCAGTTCGACGCAAGCCAATCGCTGGTCACCGTGGACGGCAAAGAGCACAAGGAACTGCGCGGGATGCTCCAGCGTGGCTACTCGCGCGACGCGATCATGGGCCGTTATCCCGAAGCGGTGGATCTGGTGGACAAGGCGATCGCCAAGGACTGGGCACCAGGGTCACGCGTGCGGGTCCTACCCTCGATGCAGGCCCTGTCGATCTCGCAGGTGGGGGTGTTCGCGGCGGGGGTGCAACCCAACGACGCGTACGTGGCCGACGTCGGGTTCGTCGCCAGCCAGGTACTCAAAATCGCCCCGGTGCAACAGATCCCGAAGACACTGTTGCGCCGGCGCAACTTCCTGACGGCGCGTAACCGGGTGGTCGAGATCGCCAAACACGCGATCGACCACACCCGCAATTCGACCGGACTCCAGGGCTGCGGCGCCAAATCGACCCTCATCGAAGATATCGTGTCGTCGCACGCCGACAATCCCGATCCGGTCAAGCGGAACAACATGGTCTTCAACGCGGTGCTGCCGTACTTCGCCGGTGTTGAGACGACGTCCGCCACCGCGACGTACGCGTTGTACCTCATTCTCAAACATCCAGATGTCCTGGCGCGCATCCACTCCGAGGTCGACGAACTGTTCTCCGGTGAGATCACCCATGAGCGACTGTTCGCCACCACACCCACCCTGAACGGCGCGATCATGGAGGCGATGCGGCTGCATCCGGTCGCCGCGACGATGGTGCGGGTGGCGGCCAAGGACTTCGAGTTCAACGGCCACCGAATCCGCAAGGGCGACAAGGTTTTCGTCGCGACCTCGGTGCCTCATTTCCTCGACGACTGCTTCACCGATCCGACCACGTTCAACGTGGACCGGTACCACGGCCGCAACGCCGAACATCGTGTCGCCGGCGCGTATTCACCGTTCGGGCGCGGGCCCCACATGTGCATCGGGAAGGGACTGGCCGAAGCCCTCATGCAGATCTCGTTGGCCCGCCTGCTGTATCGCCTGGACCTGCGGCTGACGCCGGGCTACCAGCTCAAGAAGCGGTTGGCGTCGACCACTCCCTCGCAGAGGTTCTCCGTCGAGGTCGTCGGCACCCGCCGCTAGTCCCGGGGGTCGAGGCGAAAGATCCTCAGTTCACGTTGCGCGCGATCCTGACATTGCCCGTAGTAGGGCGAGATATGCAAGACGCGCTGCCAGATTTCGTCACGCTCGGCGTCCTCGACATGCACTGCGGTGCAGCCGCGCTCGCGGCCGCTGACATTGATTGCGCAATCGCTGTTGCGTAGCAACCAACCGGTCCACAGCGGGTGCTTCGGCTGACCCCAGTTCGTGCCGATCACGTAGATACCGCCGTCGATCGAGACGTACTGCAGAGGCACCACGGCCCGGTCTCCATTGCTCCGCGTGACGAGCAGGGTGAGCGACGGTATGCGCGATACCGACGTGGTGGTCCAACGGCCACCGGTGAGTCGGTAGAGCAACCGATCGGACGCGACCGTCATCCGGCGAACCGGCCAGGCACGCTCGCTGTGGCCCATTGCCCGGACGCGGTCGCGCACGATGCCGATCACGCCCGCGCGGGCACCAACGGCTTCCGTCCATTCGTCGTGAAGTGAAATGTGCGTCCTCCTCTTTCGTTATCAAACCTGGTCGGGGCCATAAATGTTATCCCCCAACCAAACCCGTCAAAGTCGTGCTCGACAGCGCCCTCCGCGGCCGCGGCTCAACACTTACCTGACTCATTTTCGGCCAGGTTGGTACGTTGGTGTTCCATCGACGCCCACCCCCCAGGTAGGGTCCAACCTATGGAACGTCTGACCGGTCATGATGCGAGCTTCCTCTACCTCGAAACACCCACGCATTACCACCAAAGCGTTGGCCTCATCGTCCTCGATCCTTCGCCCATGCCCGGCGGCTACAGCTTCGACACCATCCGGAATTGGCTGGCCGAGCGGATGGCCGGCATCCCGATCTATGCCGAAAAGGCTTATGACCCATGGTATAACCTCGGCCATCCGGTCTGGGCGGCCGATGAATCATTCGACCTCGACCGCCACGTGCACCACCGGAGCCTGCCGGCCCCCGGGTCCAGAGAACAGCTGGCAGAGGTCATCGGTGAGATCTGCGGAAAGCCGTTGGACCCTGCGCTGCCGCTGTGGGAGATGACGATCATCGACGGGCTGGCCGACGGCAACGTCGCAGTTATCCTCAAGCGCCACAACGCGAGTCTCGATGGTGTGAGCGGCAATTCGCAGCTCGGACAGCTGTGCGGCAATGAAGCGACCGAATACTCGATAGTCCGCAACGCCGGGCCCGCGCAGCCGGCCGCGATCGCCCGGTCCGGCCTCAAGGAGTTCGCCGCCAAGCCCGTGAAACTTGCACGGCTCCTTGGCAAATCGCTCACGGACGCGGCGATGAAGAAGACGCCGCAATTGCCCGAAGGCGTCCCCAAATCCCTTTCGGCGCCGCGAACCTCGTTCAACACCACCCTGACCGAGAACCGTAATGTCGCCTGGGCCACCTTCCCGATGGCCGAGATGAAGCAGGTCAAGCGCGAACTCGGCGTCACCCTCAACGACGTCATCCTGGCGCTCACCTCCGCCGCCTTGCGTAACTACCTACTGAGCCGAAATGAATTGCCCGACACGCCACTTCAGGCCTTCGTCCCCGTCTCCGTGCACGACATGCCCGGTCAGCACGGACGCAACCAGACCACCGGACTACTGACCAGCCTGGAGACCGGGATGACCGACCCGGTCGATCGCGCGCTGGCGATCGCGGCGAGCACCAACGCGGCCAAGGGGCACGCAGCAGCCCTGGGCCCCAGCCTGTTCCACGATTGGTTCGAGTTGGCCGGCCGGTACTGGGGCACCTTTCTGCGGTGGTACTCCCGGCTCCGCCTGGCCGATCGTCACGCCGTGATGCAGAACATCGTGGTGTCCAACATGGGTGGCCGACACCGTGATTTGTACTTCGCTGGTGCGCGGGTGATCGACTTCTTCCCATTCGGCTCCCTGTTCGACGGCGGTGCCATCTTCGTCGGTGTCGCCAGCATCGAAGATCAGCTAAACATCGGCCTGATCGCGTGCCCGGAGATCGTTCCGGACCTCGACGGCATCGCTGACGGGTACCTCGCGGCCTTTGCCGAGCTGCGCCACGCGCTCGACGAGCGCGCCAACCTGGCGGCGGACACCGAAGGACGCGAAGGCAGCTATGTTGCGAACTAGGTTGGCGTAGACGGCAGTAACCGTGAACCCGCCGAATCCGCGTTGCAGGCGGTCCACCACCTCCGCCATTGCACCGGCCGGCGGGAAGATCGGCGGGAAGAATCGCCCGCGGCCGAGGATCACGCCACAGCGTCGGAGTATGAGGTCCTCGATCGACTGATCGATCATCTCGGACAACACCGTGTTCTCGCGGAACGGGAAGTACCGCCGGTCGATGTCGATCCGCACGTGCGCGCCGGTCCCCTCGACCGACCGGATCAGCGGCGACTCGGCAGTCAGCGCCTGCAGGCCGCGCAGCAGGGTCTCTCGTTCCGTTCGCCGCTGCTCATGCGATGCCGGATTATCGACCGCCCGCAGGGCATTCACAGCGATGTGCGCGCCCAGATTGTTGTGGTAGCGGCCGCGCAGCCGCTGCACCGATGCCATGTCCGTCGCCTCGGCATCGGTGACCACGCCGGCCCGGGCGAGCGTGGCCGCCACGGGAATGATCATGTCCGACAGCGGCTTCGCCAGCGTCACGATGTCAACGACGTCGCCGAGCACACCTTGGTGGTACAGGAAGGTGTCGGCGCTTCGCCACACACCGGTGAGCACCTCGTCGACTCCGACGATGAAGCCCCTCGTGGCCTTGGCCTCCGCAACGAGGCGCAGCAATTCCGGCGGGATGATCTCGCAGGTGGTGCCCTGAATCAGTTCACCCCAGAACAAGCCGACCTGCGGATCATCGAGCGCGCTGCGCAAATCGCGGGCGGCGTTGGGCGAGAACGGATCGACGAACACCACGTCGGAGTAGTAGGGCTCGAAGGCCCCCGGGAGGCTGGCCGAGCGTTGTGGTCCGTATCGGCTGACGTTCAACGTCGCAATGGTCTTACCCGAGAAGTTGCCCGAGAAGGTCACGATTCTGGGCCGGTCGGGCCGGGCAAGGCGCGCCAGCACGAGGGCGTTCTCGACACTCGTGGCGCCGCTCACCGCGGGGAATACGTCGTCGAATCCGCTTCGATCACAGAGGAACCCGGCGAGCTGACCGACATAGTCGATATCCGGGTCGTGGGCAGCGAGCGCCTCGTCCAGATCGGGCAGATTGTGCCCGCGCAGGTTCGCGCCGGTGCCGCAGGCGCAGTCCAGCAGTGACCGACCGTCCCGCAGGCTGATCTGCATGCCATCCGCGCGGTCGAAATCGAAGTCGAGTCCGAACGCCTCCATCATGTCGGCTGCGCTCGGATTCACGTAGCGCCGGAAGTATTCGTTGCGGGTCTTGCGGTCAGTCTCGATCTTGGCGAGTATCCGCTCCTGATCGGCGGTTACGTATCCCTTGTCGCGCAACGTGTTCACCACCAGTGTCAGCGCGGTGGCGCTGGCGGCGAAGGTAGAGGTCTGCGCCATGGCGTCGACGGGGTTGTTCCAGACTCGATAAGCGTCGGGCGTCATGACGTAGCAGCCGAACGGCACCTGGTGGTCGGTCATGTTCTCGCCGTAGACGTACACGTCGGCGTCGGCGCGACCTGGCCGCCACTCCCCCGCGGCCGGCAACGGGCGAGTGTCGCAGACGATCCGCATGATTCGGCGGTCCGCAGCGGCCGCCAGCAGTTCGTCGAGGTTCTCGCCACCGTCGGCGAGGACCAGCACCGCAGACCACGGACGATCGTCCAGGGCGGCCAGTGCGTCGGCGGTGGTGGGCACAAAGCTCAGGTGCCGCGCCAGCGCGCGTTCCCCGCCCTCGGCGAGCGGGTCGAAGTAGTGGCTCAGGCGTCCGTCGTTGTCCACCACCAGGATCCAGCTGTCCGCCGAGCGGAAGTCGTCGACCTTGCTGGTCTGGCGCACCAAGCGGATCGCCCCGGACACCGCCTCCTCCAGCGAGTTCCCGAAGTACGTGACGCGGTCAGCCTGCGGCCCGTGCAGTGCGTCCAGCAGATAGCCGACCTGCGCGCACTCGATCGTGATAGCCAACCCCGCGAACAGGATATTGGGCCGCTTGCGCCGGTTCAGATCGCGGATCGTGGCGATCGTGGATTCGCGGGCCGGCGTATAGCGCTGGTAGTCCACTACTGGAGACTCCTCGGTTGTCATTGGTTGGGTTGCCCGGAACTCACCAGGTGGGCGCAGCGCACCCCGTCGACCCCCAGGTTGAGGTTCAACGCCAGGTCCACGCCGTACGCGAAGTTGTCGGTGAGCGAGAAGTTGTCGTCGGACACGGTGAACCGCCGCTGATGGACGATCCGGGCGACCGTCAGCGGGATGATCACCTCGGCGATCCGCTTCCCCATGCACAGGTGATGCCCACGGCCGAAGGGCGAGTACGCGCCGGGCTGCAGGTGTTCCTTGCGGCCATCCAGATAGCGGCCCGGATCGAAGAGGTGAGGGTCGGGAAAGAACGACGGCATGAAGTGCGGCACGCTGGTGGCGATCATGACGCGCTCGCCCGCCCGGATCGGATGACCCTTGTAGACGAAATCTGTTCGGGCATGGCGCATCAGGACGGGGACCGACGGGTACAACCGCATGGTCTCCTTGAGCACCGCATTGAGTACCGGCGTGGCCTCGAACAGCGCTTCCTCGTTGAGTTCGGGGAGTGCGAAAAGCCGGTCCGCCTCCGCCGTCACCGTCTCGTAGAGGTCCGGCCGCTGCGTGAGGAGATACAGGATCGTCGAGATGGTGTTCGATGCGGTGTCCAACCCGGCCATGAACGGAACGAAAAGGTTCAGCGGCAGCTCGTAATCGGTCATCTTTTCCGGATGGGTTCGGTTGGCCTCGACCAGGTCATCGAGCAGTCGACGGCCGAAGTCATCGATCTGGCCATCGTCGGAACGGGCCCGGAACACCGTGAGCAGTTCCTGGGCGATGGCGTGCATCCGCGCCTTCGCCGAGCGGTATCGCGGAAGCTTGAGCATGAAGGTCGGCCACCGCCCGAGCAGACACACATTGGTCGACCAATGCACCAACGTGCGCAACTGGTCCACGTCGTCGAAGAACACCCGGTCCGCGACCGCGATGCTGATCTGCCGAATCACGATCCGCTGCATGGACTTCACCGCGGGCACGACGCTGCCGGGCTGCCAGCCGTCGGCCAGCCAGTCGTCGATGATCTCGATCAACCGGTCATAGCGACCGTCCAGCGCATGCCGCGAATAGCCGTGCCGCATGAGGTCGCGAAACCAGGTGTGCAGATCGCCGTCGTCGCTCACCACCGACTTGTCGGCGCCGTATTCGGCGATCATCCTCGACCAGGACGGTTTGGACTCCAGACACTCCCGGCCCTCGGCCGATCCGACGAACACCGCCGCATCCGGTCCGGCGAGCACCACGTACCGGTTGTTGAGTGCCCGAACCCGGAACACCGGGCCGTATTCGCTATAACAGCGGGTCAGGAACTGGGGTAGCTGGTAGTACATCGGCACGGTGTTCCCCAGCACGGGTAGGCCCTTGACCGTCGGTGTGGCGTGCGATTTCTCCATAAGCCTTCCTTGCACAGAACGGCATTACCCGGGCCCAATAGTTGACAGAATTTGCATTCACATCGAGGCGCCGTGCCGTACATCGGTGACCGGTCCCGGCCCGTCCGGAGGCGCACCTTTCCGCAACGCGGCACGCCGGTACGTCGCGCTGGGCCAGCCGCGACTCCGCGAATCAGTACCCGGCACTTCGGCGATCAACCTGCGGTTACCGGCTCGATAATTACGACAACCGCCAATATATACCATCCGGTACGGACACGTACCCACAGCGGACGCATGGCGTGAACCAAACGCAGGAGAAAGCCGAACAAGCCCAGCGACGGCGCGTACATCAGAAGAATCCCCGGAAACTTGTACCGGACGACGTCCGGTCACATCGGGAGTGAAGGCGGGGACCAAACTCCCCGTGGCGGCGATGCCGCCTGCGCCGATTCAGTGCAGCGCGAGTTGCACGTCGAGCGGGTGAGCGCCCCGACGTGTCCAGTTACCGTCCAATGTCTAGATCGGGTTGATCGCGTTGATCAGCCAGTCCCCGCCGATCTTGCGGTAGTCGACCTTCAACCGGCTGCCGTCGTACAACGGCTGGCGAGACTGATCTGTCACCGTGCGGTTCATGTACACCAGCACCGATCCCGACTCGCGTTCTGCGGTCATGACGCCGATGCCGACGACGCTGATCTGGACGACGAGCTGACGCTTGCGTGCCTCAGGGATGACCTTGGCGGTCGCGTCCTGTTCGAACTGTTGCCGGAAGTCCGGGGCGAGCAGCGGATAGGTTTCCATCAAGCTGCGCTCGACGGTCTGATAGTCGTAGCCGAACACCTTCGGGATCTGATCGGCCGCCACGGCGGGCAACTCGGCCCGGGTGGCCTCCTGGCCGCGTTGCGTCACGCGGTTCCAGTACAGCGATCCGCCGACTGCTCCCAGCGCGACGAACGCCACCGTCAGAAGGCCGATCAGCAGGCCAAAGAGCTTCGAGCGCATCAGTTTCCACCGTCGGGGTACTTGAGGTCATATCCGGTCATGTGCCCGTTGTCGTCCTCGTGAACGATCACCCGCAGGCGGTACGGCCGGGTCGGAGAATTGACGCCGTCCACGTCGGTGACCGTGACGCGCACCGCCACCAGCACCGAGGCGTTCCCGGCGATCTCGTCGACCTTCTCCAGCGCCGCGGCGTTGATCACCGCCTCCGAGCTCGCATTGGTATCACGGAACAGCGCCTTGAGGTTGTCGGCGTTGCTCCCCTGGCTCATCATGTCGCGCAGTGGGCCGCTGGTGCCGTCGATGAAGCGGTTGACGCTCTCGTCGATCGTGTCCTGGGTGTAGCTGAACATGTTGATCACGGTCTGCTTACCGGCGGCGACGAAGTTCTCGTCGCGGGCCTGCACGGCATCCACCGCATGCTGCTGATCGCGCATGACGTAGGCCAGCACTCCCAGCGCCGCGGTGGACACCGCGAGGACCAGGACCGCCACCAACGCCACCAGGCTGCCGTGGGCACGTCGCCGGGGCGGCGCCTTGAGTGGCGTCAGTTGCGGCGCCCTGGTCGCCGTGCTGGTCAATGAATCGACCACCACGGTGGGTGTCGTCACCTCTACGGCGGTTGCGGCCCCGGTCGGGCCGGCCGCCCTGGACGCGCGCCTACGCACCGGCCTCTGGTTCGAGGCCGTTTCTTCCGTCATCAAGCCTGCCTTGGATCCAGCATCAGGTCTACCCAGGTCTCCGCGGGTGCCAACTTGTCGGCGCCGGCTGCGTACACACCGGTGCCTCCTTCGGCGTCTGCGAAGACCCCACTGTGCTGATCGTAGGTGCCGATCCCGGGAGCGCTGGCCAGAGGTGGTGCCTCGGCCGGCAAGGGCGCTTCAGGAGCCGGTGCCGGCGCTTCCGGCGCCGGTGCGGCTTCGGGTGCTCCCGGAGGCGTCCGGCCGTACGGCGGCACGATCTGGTCCGGCGGCGCGAAGTACGGCCACGGCGGCGGCGGTGTTCCCGGCTTGTTGGGCGGCACCGGTAGCGGGAACGGCGCGTGCGGCGCCGGGCCCGGCCCTGGTTGAACCCCGGGCGGCAACTGCACCGCCGGCGGGCCCGGGTCCGGATCGACCTGCGGCGGGATGTTCGGGAACTTGTTGGGCGGCAGGATGTTGCGCCCGTCCTCGATCGGTGTCCCGTAGGGCACCGGCGGACCGCGCCAGGGGTTACTGCCCAGTGGCACATAGCCCTTGGGATCGCGGCACAGCTGGATGGTGGGTGCCCGCTTTCCTGGGAACTCCATGCACGGGTAGTTACGCGCACCGCGAACCACTGCCGGATCATTCTGCGCGGTCTTGCAGTACAGATCGGGCGGAAGCTCGCGCAGCGTCTCGTCGGCCGGTGACCGGATCGAGGTCGCCGGGATGAAGCCTGTCGAGCACGGCGGCGGGTCCTGCAGGTCGATCTTGAAGTCCAGCTTGGCGCCCTCGTCGGCAGGTGCCCCGCCGGCCACGGTCTGCAGCGCAGCGATCAGCGCCGGGAAGACCACCAGCGCCTGCTCGATCGACTTGCTGTAGATCACGCCGATCCGGCCGACGTTGGCCAGGTTGGCCGCCAGCACCGGGAACGTCGGCCGGATACCAGTGAACGCGGTATTGGCAGCCTCGGTGGCGCCCGGAACAGTCTTGAGGGTGGTGCGCAGCTGCGGATCGGCCTTGTTGACCTCGCCGGTGAAACGGGCCAACCCGTCGGCCAACGACCGGATGTTGTCGCCGCTGCGTATCTGCGCTTCCAGGAACGGCCCGGCCTGGTCGATCAGCTGAGTGGTCTGACCGTAGTTGGCGTTGGCCTCGTCGATCAGCAGCCGTGACGATTCGATCAGCCGAGCCAGCTCCGGCCCCGACCCGTTGAACGCCTTGAATGTCTCACGCAGCAGATCCTGCAAACGGCTGTTGCCGATGCTGCTGACCAGGGTGTCGGCTTCGTGCAGCAACCCGGCGATGTCCTGGCCGACCCGGGTGTTCTGCTGTTCGATGGTGGCGCCATTGCGCAGCTTGTTGGTCGACGGTGACTCCGGCGGGATCAGATCGATGTACTGCTCACCGACGGCCGAGACACTCTTCACTGTCGCGGTCACATTGTCCGGGATCGCCGTGTTGCTGTTCAGCTGCATCCTGGCGACCACGCCATCGGTTGCCAGGCCCACCGAATCCACCCGTCCCACCGTGACACCGCGGTAGGTGACATTGGCGTTCTGGTAGATCCCGCCACCGGCCAGGAAGTTGGCGTTGACGTGATAGGTGCCGATTCCCACCGCAGCGGGCAGGTGCAGATAGAACAGCGAAATCGCACCGACGGTCAGGACGGTGACGACCCCGAAGATCATCAGCTGCATACGGGTGAGCCGGTCGATCATTACGGCTTCTCCTCGTGCTGGGTGGCAGTTCCGGCCGGGATCTTGAACGGATCGGCGGCCTGGCCGGACAGGTTGGCCATCGCCCCGGTCAGGAAGTCCGGCGGATTGATCACCTCACTGAGGTGCTTCATGTTCGGGTCGAAGCCCCCGGTGGTGAAGATCGACTCACCGAACCGGCGCAGGGTCAGGTCAAAGGTGACGTACACGTTCAAGTAGTCGCCTCGCACCGCCTGGCGCAGATACTTGTAGTGGAACGGGAACGTCGGAATGAACTCCAGGTTCTTGATCAAGTCGTCAGCGTTGTCGTTGAGCGCCTTGATCACCGGATAGAGATCCTTCATATCGGCCGCAAAATCGTCCTTGGTCTGCGACAGAATCCGCGAGCCGACCTGGGCGAAGCCGCGCAGCGCGGTGAAGGCTTCGACGATGTTGGACCGGTTGTCATTGAGCACCTTGAGCGCGCCGGGCAGCGTGTCGAGCGTGCGGCCCAGGCTGTCCTGGCTCCGGGCCAGGATCGAAGCAAACCGGTTCAACCCGTCGGCCGCGGCAATAATGTCGTTGGTCTGCCGATCCAACGAGGAAGTCAACTCGGCCAGCCGCGGGATCAGATCGGCGAAGGTGCCGGCCCGCCCGGCGACCGCCGCGTAGGCCTCATCGGTGATGTCCTGCAGCGCACCGAGATTGCCCTTGTTGACCACCATGCCCAGCGATGAGAGCACTTCCTCGGTGGTCGGATAACGATCGCTCTGGGACAGCGAGATGTTGGAACCCTGAACCAGGCGCCCCTCGGCCGGTCGATCGACAGGTTCGGCCAACTCGATGTGCTGGGAGCCGAGCAGCGATGTCTGGGCAACGCGCGCAACGGCATTCGCCGGGAGCTTCACGTCACCATCCAGCGACAGTTGCACCGCCGCATAGAAGGTGCCGTCCGAGCGCTGGATCGCATCCACACCCGACACGCTGCCGACGGTGACGTCGTCGACCATCACCGGCGAGTTCTGCGGCAGGGTCGCCACATCGGGCAACTGCACGGTGATGGTGTAGGAACCGGGCCCGTGCCCGGCGGTACCCGGCATGTTCAGCGAGTTGAGTCCGCCGAACTGGCAGCCGGCCAGCAGCACCGCGCCGCTGCCGATCGCCAGCGTGCGGCCACCGATCCGTGATGCCTTGCCCCTCAATGCTTTACCCTTCGTCATCCGCCGGCACCAGCCTCAGCGGGTGCAGACGCGGCAGGCGCCGGCGCGGGTCCAGGTGCGGGTCCTACCCCAGTTCCGGCTGCGGGCGCCGGTGCATCCGGTGGCAGGATCAACGAGCTCAGCGTCGCGTCCGGCGGGATCTGCGGCGGGGTGACGCCAGGAGCGTTCTGCCACTGCAGGTAAGGCACCGGCGTCTCCGACTTTGCTTCAGTTTCGGGGGTGTCATATTGGATCTGCCCCTTGTAGGCAGTGATGCTGTTGATCGGATGGAACAACACCGGCGGATAGTTCATCGTGATGCGGCGCAGCACCGGACCCATCCGCTGCCGGCAGATCTCGGCGCGTTTGTAGTTGTCCGGGGTGGTGCCGGTGTCGAAGTTGCCGCCGCACAGGAACTGCACGGGGTTGGCGAAGTTCGGCAGGGTCAGGAGCCCACCAACGGTGCCCTGCGCCGGGTTGTAGATGTTGTAGAAGTTCGCCAGGCCGTTGGGCGTGACGTGCAGGATCTGTTCGATGTCGTCACTGTGGTCGGTGAGAATCTGGGTGAAGTCGGCCAGCTTGCCCACCTGGGCGATCAGCGCATCGTTGTTCTCGTTCAGGAAACCGCGGACGTCACCGAGGGCCTGATTCAGCGTGCCCAGGGTCTCGTCGAGACCACTGGCACTGTCCGCCAGCACCTGCGACACCGACGCCACGTGATTGGTGAACTGCACGATCTGTTCGTTGCTGTTGGACAGCGCGTCGACGAGGATCTGCAGGTTCTTCACCGTGCCGAACAGATCGGTACGCGAATCTCCCAGCCGCCCAGCGGTTTGGGACAACTCACGCAGCGCATTGCGGAACGAGTCGCCGTTGCCGTCGAACGTCGTCGCGGCCTGGTCGACGAACGCCGCGATCGGGCCCTGCACCGAGTTGGCCTGCGGTCCGAGTTGCGAACTGAGCTGGGTGAGTTGCTCCTTGACCTCGTCCCATTCGACGGGCACGGCGGTGCGATCGAGTCCGATCGACGCGCCGTCGGCGATCACGTCGCCCTCCGTGTAGGCGGGAGTCAGCTGAATGAACCTGGCCGACACCAGGTTCGGCGACAGGATCAGCGCCTTGGCATCGGCAGGCACCTTGACGCCGCGGTCCAGGGTCATCTCGATCTTGACATCCGAAGGCCGCGGTTCGATGGAGTCGATCGTGCCCACCGGCACGCCGACGATCCGCACCTCGTCGCCGGGGTACAACCCGACAGCGTTGGTGAAGTACGCGGTGAGCTTGGGGCCGGTGCGTGACGGCCACACCTGGTACACGCCGACGGCGAGGACCGCCAGCAGCACTGCGGTCAGCGCAATGCGCAACCACCGGTTGCGACCGGATACCGAATTCTGTTGGGTCATGGCGATTTCGGCCTAACGATCGTCCGCTCGGAAATGTAGCCGCGCAACATATCGGACAGGCTGTCGGGCAGTTTGCCCGGCTGGAAGTAGGTGTCCAGCAGCACCTCGGCCATCCCGGCCGGCGGCAGGCCGTACAGGTTGATCTGGAAGCCCGGACCGGAGCCGACGACCTCGCCCAGCGCGGTGGCATACCCCGGCAAGCGCTTGAGCGCCTCGCCGATGTGCTCGCGCCGCTCCAGCAGGTTGTCCATCACCAGATTGAGCTTCTCCAGCGCAGGCTTGAACTCCTTGCGGTTGTCGGCGACGAATCCCGAAAGCTGACGCGACACATCGTCGATACCGGCGATCAGATTGCTCAGCGCCTGTCGGCGTTCATCAAGCGCGGCGAACAGCTGATTGCCGTCGGTCAGCAGCTGGTTCACCTGCCCGGCTCGCTTGGCCAGGAGATCCGACACCCGCTTGGCGTGGGTCAACAACCCCTCGAGGGCCTCGTCCCGCTTGTTGATGGTGCGGGACAGGTTCGTGACGCCGTCCAGTGCACCGCGCAACTGCGGGGTGGCGTCACGCAACGTGTCGGTCAACGTCTGCAGCGCCTGCTCGAACTTCGGCTTGTCCAACTCGCTGACGTTCTGCCCGAGATCCTGCAGCGCAGTGTTCAGCGTGTACGGAGTCGTGGTGCGTCCCAATGGGATAACCGTCGACGTACCGACGCCCTTCGGAGTTACCGAAAGCGACTTCTGGCCGAGCACCGTATCGGTCTTGATCGCCACCAGCGATTGGTCGCCGACCTTGATGTTGCGGTCCACGGTGAACTTGACTTTGGCCGCGTCGCCGGCCAGGGCGATCCCGGTGACCTTGCCGACCGTGATGCCCGAGATGTTGACGTCGTTGCCCGGCGAGATCCCGCCGGCATCGCTGAAATAAGCCTCGAACTGCTTGCCCTGCGGGAAGAACGGCAGGCCGGTATAGCCGAACGACACCAGGACCAGACACGCCACCACGAAGATGCCGAGAATCCCGGTGCGCACGGGATTCGACTCACGCGAACTACTCATTCGTCGGCGCACACCTCCCCTTGGACGGGTCCGGCGGGCCGCCGAACGGAATCAGGATGTCGCTGCCTGCCGGTCCATTGACCTTCAACCGAACCGAGCAGTAGAAGATGTTGAAGAACGAGCCGTAGGCTCCGAGTGCGTTGAGCCGCAGGTAGTTCTCGGCCAGCGGCTCGATGACCTTGTTGACATCGCCCTTCCGCTCGTCCAGGCGCTGCGCAAGCGGGCGGACATTCTCGATGACCCCCTGCAGCGGACGGCGGGACTTCTCCAGCATGTCGGTCAGGTCGTTCTCGGCCGAGGCCAGCGGAGCGATCGCACCGGCGATCGGATCGCGCCCCTCGGCCAGACCGGTGATCAGCTTCTGCAGCTCGTCGACGCTGGTGTCGAACTGAGAGCCCTTCTCGTCCACCGTGCTCAGCACGGTGTTGAGGTTCGTGATCACGTCGCCGATGAGCTGATCGCGGGCGGCCAGGTTCTGGGTGAAAGCGCCGGTGCTGGTCAGCATGTTCGCCAACGCGCCGCCCTGGCCCTGCAGCATCTCGATCACCGCATTGGAGATCTCGTTGACCTTCGCGCCGTCCAGTCCTTTGAGCACCGGCCGCAATCCGCCCAACAGCGCATCGAGGTCCAGGGCCGGCTGGGTGTTCTGGGCCGGGATTGTCCCGCCGGGCGCCAGCTTGCGCAGTTCCCCTGGGCCCGAGGTGATCTCCAGGAAACGATCGCCGACGAGATTCAGGTAGCGCACCTTGGCCTGGCTCGAGGTGTAGAGCTGATACCGCTTGTTGACGTCGAAGCTGACATCAACGGTGTTGTCGGAGTTGAGCTTCACCGCGTTGACCTTGCCCACCGGAACCCCGGCGATGCGGACGTCCTGCCCGGCCTTCAGCCGCGACGCCTCGCTGAACGTGGCGTGGTAACCGTGGGCCGCGGCGAAGCGGAACTCGCCAAAGACCACCACCAGCATGGCCGCCACCAGCAGCATCGCAACCGTGAAGATGCCGACCTTGAGCATGGTCCGATCAGTACCCGCGCCGGACGCCATCAGAATCGGTCCCTTTCTGCGAACGCGCCGTTGAACAAGAACTGCAGCGTCGCGGGTGCGTCGAACTGCACCTCGGTGTTCGGCTGGTACGGAACGTACGCGTTGTCGGTGACCACGAACGGGCTGTGATACCAGGTACCGCCGTACTGCTTGGTGGGCACGTCGGGAAGGCCGCGGCAGTTCGGTCCGCCGGAGGCATTCACCATTGGCAGGCTCTCGGGATAGGTGTAGCCCGGGGACCCCGGCAGGAAGTTGGAGTTGACGAACAGTCCTGGGCGGATACCGCCGATGATCGGGGCGAACCGATCAACGCTGATTGCCATGCCTTTCAGGAGGCAACCCAACTCCGGGGAGTAGTCGCCGAGGACCTTAAGCGGTGCCCGCAACCGCTGGATCGCCGCGATGTAGTCGTCAGCCGCCGGTTCCAGGGTGGCGGTGCCATTGTTGGCCAGCCCGGTGGCCGCCAGCAGCGTGGCGTTGAGATTGGTCTTCTCGTCGACGATCGTCTTGTTCAGCGCCGGCACGTTGTCGACGATCCGGGCCAGGTCCGGTCCGGCGTCGCCGTAGATGTTGGCCACCACCGCGGCCTTGGCAAAGTCCTCCTGCAGCGTCGGCAACTTCGGGTTCAGTTGCTGCAGGTAAGAATTCAAGCCTGACAAGGCCGCGCCCGCATCGTCACCATGGCCGCGCAAGCCCTCGCCGAGTGCGGTGAGGGTGGCGTTCAGGCTGACCGGGTCGATCTTGTTGAGCACATCCGACAGCGTCTGGAAGAGCGTGTTCACCTCGAGCTGCACGTCCTTGGCAGCCACCGTGCTACCCGGGCGCAGCGAGGTCGGCTGAGGCTGCGCAGGCGGCTGGAACTCCACCGACTTCGCACCGAAGATCGTGTTGCCCGCGATCCGCACGGTGGCGTTGGACGGGATGTAGCGCATCTCGCCGCGCTTGATGGACAGCGTCAGCTTCGCCTCATTACCGGCGTAGGCGATGTCGGTGACCTTGCCGATCTGGATGCCGCGGTATTTCACCTTGGCGTCGCGCTCCATCACCAGGCCGGCCCGCGGCGCGGTCAGGCTGACGGTGTCGGTCGGCGTGAAGGCCGCCGTGTAGGACAGGTAGGTGAAGACCACTGCGGCGGCCACGATCGCAGCCAGGATCGCAGCGGCGATTCTGACATGACGACGGTGCTTGGAAGGTGCGTCTGCCATAGGAATTCCTGCCACCTACCCGGAAAGGTTGAAGTTGCCGGACGCGCCGTATACGGCCAGGGAGATGAAGAGCGTGATGGTGACGACGACGATCAGTGAGGTGCGCACGGCCTGACCGACCGCAATGCCCACACCAACCGGACCGCCGGATGCGTTGTAGCCGTAATAGGTATGCACGAGCATCACCGCGATCGCCATCACGATCGCCTGCAGGAACGACCAGAGCAGGTCGCTGGGTATCAGGAACGTATTGAAGTAGTGGTCGTACAGACCCGCCGACTGACCGTTGATGAACACCGTGGTGAACCGCGCGGCGAAGAACGCGGCCAGCACTGACAGCGAGTACAGCGGCACGATCGCGATCAGGCCGGCCAGCAGTCGGGTCGAGACCAGATAGGACACCGCATGGACCGCCATCGCTTCGACGGCGTCGATCTCCTCGGCCACCCGCATCGCGCCGAGCTGAGCGGTGGCGCCCGCGCCGATCGTGGCGGCCAGGGCGATACCGGCGATCACCGGTGCCACGATGCGCACGTTGAGGAACGCCGACAGGAAGCCGGTCAGGGCCTCGATGCCGATGTTGCCGAGCGACGAGTAACCCTGCACCGCGATCACGCCGCCGGAGGCCAGGGTGAGGAACGCCGCAACACCGACGGTTCCGCCGATCATGACCAGGGCGCCTGCGCCCATGGTCATCTCGGCTACCAGCCGGATGGTCTCCTTGCGGTAGCGGTTGACCGCGTTGGGCAGGTACCGCATGGTCTCGCCGTAGA
The DNA here is from genome assembly GCF_053600815.1 of Mycobacterium sp. NPDC004974. Classification (NCBI taxonomy): domain Bacteria; kingdom Bacillati; phylum Actinomycetota; class Actinomycetes; order Mycobacteriales; family Mycobacteriaceae; genus Mycobacterium; species Mycobacterium sp. NPDC004974. The sequence goes on from NZ_JBSGAQ010000007.1 coordinate 238,503, forward strand.
ACAGTGCCTGCTCGCCGATGTTGTCGACGGTCTTGGGCACACTGCGGAACAGCCGCCTGAAGCGGAGGGTGGCGTCATAGCTCATCGCACAAGCACCCGGACCCCGATAGCCGTCATGATCACGTTGATCACGAACAGGCAGATGAATGCGTAGACCACCGTTTCGTTCACTGCGTTACCGACACCCTTCGGGCCTCCTTTGACGGTCAACCCGCGGTAGCAGCCGACCAGGCCGGCCACCACGCCGAACAGCAGTGCCTTGATTTCGGCCAACACGAGCTCGCCGAGCCCGGTCAGCACGGTCAGGCCGTTGATGAACGCGCCGGGGTTCACCCCCTGGAGAAATACCGAGAAGGCGTAGCCGCCGGCGATGCCGATCGCACAGACCAGGCCGTTGAGCAACAGCGCGACGAACATCGACGCCAGCACGCGGGGGACGACGAGTCGTTGGATCGGATCGATGCCAAGCACCCGCATGGCGTCGATCTCTTCGCGGATGGTCCGGGCGCCCAGGTCGGCGCAGATCGCCGTGGCGCCTGCACCGGCCACCACCAGCACGGTCACCACCGGGCCGAGCTGGGTGATGGTGCCGAAGGCGGTGCCCGCGCCGGACAGGTCGGCAGCACCGATCTCGCGAAGGAGGATGTTGAGCGTAAACGCGACCAGGACCGTGAACGGGATGGCGACCAGCAGGGTCGGCACGAGCGAGACCCGGGCGATCATCCAGGTCTGATCCAGGAACTCCCTGAACTGGAACGGTCGACGGAACATCTTGGCGAAGGTGTCCAAGGACATCTCGACGAAGCCGCCCACGGCCCGGGCCGGAACCGCAAGCTGTTCGATCAACCTGGGCTCCGTTCTCGGGGTACTCGGATGGGGGAAAATTTTGCGGAAACTCGCGTTAGCGAAAAATTGACGGCCACATGTCGTGGCTGCCCTCCCACCCCTTGGTCTTATTGCGCTCTTAGTGAGCCGGATCATATTAACTAGAACATGTTCGCACTGTCAAAGAATTCAAATTATTAGCTTCAACAGCGGTTTTCCCAGCTCAGGACACGTTAGATGTACTAGCAACTAGAACTTGTTCCAGTTGCGTTAAACCACCCTCAACGAGACCGTCAGTCTCGTGAGGCCATCAGTTCGGTGGCCGAGAATCCACGTCCCAGGTCACGATCAGCAAAGTAATCGTGCAGTGTCCCGCTGAGGTCTGCCGGGTTCCAGGCATCGGAGTCCGCAGTGAAGTGCTTCTCCGCTGTGGGCGGCGCGACCAACGTGACAGTTGGACCATAGACGATGAACAGCTGAGCGTTGACGGCTTCGGACGCAGGCGAGGCCAGGAATCGGACCAGTGTGACGACGTGGTCGGTCGACAGGGGGTCGACCTGGCCGTCGGCCGCCTCGGGCGCGTCGCCGAAGACGCCGGCGGTCATGGCCGTGCGGGCCCGCGGCGCGATCGCGTTGGCCCGTACGCCGAAGCGCTCCAGGGCCCGGGCCGCCGACACCGTCAGCGCGGTGATGCCCGCCTTGGCGGCACCGTAGTTGGGCTGGCCGACCGGACCCGAGAGTCCGGCCTCCGACGAGGTGTTGATGATCCGGCCGTAGACGGTGCCATCCCCCGCCTTGGCCTTGTTGCGCCAGTAGACCGCGGCATTGCGGGTCAGCAGGAAGTGGCCGCGCAGGTGCACGGCAATGACCGCGTCCCACTCCTCGTCGCTCATGTTGAACAGGATCCGGTCACGGGTGATGCCCGCGTTGTTGACGACGATGCTCAGGCCACCCAGACCGTCGGCGGTCGCGACCAGCTCGTCGGCGGTCGAGCGCTGGCTGATGTCCCCCGCCACCGCGACACCCTTGGAGCCGGCGGCCGCGATCTCGTCGAGGACGTCAGAGGCATCCAGCGCACCGGCCATGTCGTTGACCACCACGGTCGCCCCGGCCTTCGCCAGGCCGATGGCTTCGGCACGGCCCAAGCCCGCAGCCGCGCCGGTGACCACGGCAACTTTTCCGGACAGATCGATCTGAGCGTCGTCGGTCATTTATGAATACCTCTAGTCTTTTCGGATCAGGGCTGCACGGGGGCATTCGGCGATGGACTGCTCGGCCAGATCCTCCTGGTCGGCAGGCACCGGATCGGACTTGACCACGGCATAGTCGTCGTCGTCAAGATCGAACAAATCAGGGGCAATACCCACGCAGACCGCATTGCCTTCGCAGCGATCACGGTCAACTTCTACTCGCATGGCGACCTCCTCACGACGTGCGCGCGCACGGGGCTGCGTGCGTGCAGCCACAGAATACGACCACACCTGACTGATACCCGTCAGGCACCGGCCTGGATCCTAAGACTAGAACGTGTTACAACGAGGTAAGAACTCAGGTCTCTCAAGCAGTAAGGATGCAGCGGAATGCGGATCGGTTACACCCCCGAGCAGGAGGAGCTGCGCCGCGAATTGCGCGCATACTTCTCCAAGTTGATGACGCCCGAGCGGGTAGAGGCACTCAGCTCGTCCGAGGGCGAGATGGGACGCGGCAACGTCTACCGCGAGACCGTCTCCCAACTGGCGCAGGACGGCTGGCTGACGCTGAACTGGCCGAAGGAGTACGGCGGTCAGGGTCGCTCCCCGATGGAGTCGCTGATCTTCGCCGACGAGGCCGCCATCGCGGGCGTACCGGTGCCGTTCCTGACCCTCAACAGCGTGGCGCCGACCATCATGGCGTTCGGCAGCGAGGAACAGAAGAAGTTCTTCCTGCCCAAGATCGCCTCCGGCGAGCTGCACTTCGCCATCGGCTACTCCGAGCCCGGCGCAGGCACCGACCTGGCGGCGCTGCGCACCACCGCGGTGCGCGACGGTGACGACTACGTCATCAACGGCCAGAAGATGTGGACCAGCCTGATCGCCTACGCGGATTACGTATGGCTGGCGGTGCGCACCAATCCCGAGGCCAAGAAGCACCGCGGCATCTCGATGCTGATCGTGCCGACCACGGCCGAAGGTTTCTCCTGGACACCGGTGCACACCATGTCCGGTGTGGACACCAGCGCCACCTACTACCAGGACGTGCGCGTCCCGGTGACCAGTCTGGTCGGCGAGGAGAACGCCGGCTGGAAGCTGGTGACCAACCAGCTCAACCACGAGCGCGTCGCGCTGGTGTCGTCGCAGCCGATCTATGTTGCGCTGGACGGGGTCCGGGAGTGGGCGCAGAACACCAAGGACGTGCACGGCAAGCGGCTGATCGACTCCGAGTGGGTTCAGCTCAATCTGGCCCGGGTGCACGCCAAGGCCGAGGTGCTCAAGCTGATCAACTGGAAACTGTCTTCGGCTACCGAGGCCCCGTCCCCGGCGGATGCGTCGGCGGCCAAGGTGTACGGCACCGAGCTGGCCACCGAGGCCTACCGCCTGCTGATGGAGGTGCTGGGCACATCGGCCACGCTGCGCCCGGACAGCAAGGGCGCGCTGCTGCGCGGCCGCGTCGAGCGGTTCCACCGCTCGGCGCTGATCCTGACCTTCGGCGGCGGCACCAACGAGATTCAGCGTGACATCATCGGCATGGTCGCGCTCGGCCTGCCCCGAGTGAACCGGTAAGGACGGCACACCAATGGATTTCAAGACGACCGAAGCGGCCGCCGATCTGGGTGGCCTGGTGCGCACCATCACCGAGTCGGTGTGCACCCCCGAACGCCAGCGTGAGCTCGACGCGCTGGAGCAGCGTTTCGACGCGGATCTGTGGGCCAAGCTGGCCGAAGCCGACGTGCTGTCGGCCGCGGCGCCGGAGTCGGTGGGCGGCGGTGGATTCGGCGTGCTCGAGCAGGCCGCCGTGCTGACCGCGCTGGGCCGCCAGTTGGCCGCCGTGCCGTACCTGGATTCGGTGGTGCTCGGCGCCGGCGCGCTGGCCGCGTTCGGGTCCGAGGATCTGCGTACCGGGTGGGCGGCACCGGCCGTGGCGGGCGACAAGATCCTGGCGGTGGCCCTGGACGGCGAGATGGGCCAGGGACCGGTTCAGGCTCAGGCCGACGGTTCGGGCTACCGGCTCACCGGCACCCGCACCCAGGTGAGCTACGGACCGATCGCGGACGCGTTCCTGGTGCCGGCCGAAACCGATTCCGGGGTCAGCGTTTTCCTGGTTTCCGGCGATGATCCGGGCGTGACGGTCAGCGTGCTGAGCACCACCGGCAAGGGCAGCGTCGCTCATCTGGAGCTGCAGGGCACCACGGTGGACGCCGCCCGCGTCGTCGGCGGCGCCGATGTTGCTCAGTGGCTGACCACGCATGCGGCGTTGGGCCGCAGCGCCTTCCAGCTCGGCGTGCTGGAGCGGGCACTGGAGCTGACATCCGAATACGCCCGCGAGCGCGAGCAGTTCGACCGGCCGATCGGCAGCTTCCAGGCGGTCTCGTCGCGGCTGGCCGACGGCTACATCGACATCCAGGGCCTGCGCCTGACGCTGACCCAGGCTGCCTGGCGACTGTCGGAGGATCTGCCCGCCGACATCGATGTCGCCAGTGCGGCGTTCTGGGCCGCCGAGGCCGGGCATCGCGTCGCACACACCACGGTGCACGTGCACGGCGGGGTCGGTATCGACATGGATCACCCGATCCATCGGTACTTCCTGACCGCCAAGCAGACCGAGTTCGGTCTCGGTGGGGCGACCGGGCAGTTGCTGCGCATCGGCCGCGAACTCGCGGACACCCCGGTCTAGGGATGGGGGGTCCAACCGCCAGGCCGACCGTCACCGAGCTGCTGGTCCCGCTGGCCGAGGTCACCGATCGTGGCCTTTACCAAGAGGATTCGTTCGTCAGCTGGGCCGACCACATCGCTGCCGGTGCACAACTGGCCGCGGCGCTGCGGGCACGGTTGGACCCCACCAAACCCCCGCACGTCGGGGCGCTACTCGGCAACACCACGTTCTTCTCCAGCCTGCTGGTGGCCGCGGGCCTGAACGGGCTGGTACCCGTCGGGCTCAACCAGACCCGCCGCGGTGAGGCACTCGCCCGCGACATCGCCAAGGCCGATTGTCAGCTGGTGCTGACCGACAATCCCGACGCGGTCCCGCCCGGGGTGGATTTCATCGATGTCGAATCCGCCGACTGGGCAGCCGAACTCGCGTCGTATCGGGACACCCCGGTGACGTTCGCCGAGTTGTCGGCCGACGACCTGTTCATGCTCATCTTCACCTCGGGAACCAGCGGCGACCCCAAGGCCGTTCGGGTCACCCACGACAAGGTGGCGTTTCCCGGCTGGATGCTGGCCGACCGATTCGGATTGGGTCCGGCCGACACCGTGTACCTGTCGATGCCACTGTTCCACTCCAACGCGATCATGGCCGGCTGGGCCGTCGCCGCCGCGGCCGGCGCGTCGATCGCGTTGCGGCGCAAGTTCTCCGCATCCGGTTTCATGCCCGACATCCGGCGCTACGGCGCCACCTACGCCAACTACGTCGGCAAGCCGCTGTCCTACATCCTGGCCACCGAACCGGCCCCCGACGATGCCGACAATCCGCTACGAATCCTCTACGGCAACGAGGGCGCGCAGCGGGATATCGGCCGGTTCGCCGAGCGGTTCGGGGTGACCGTGGTCGACGGATTCGGTTCCAGCGAGGGCGGTGTCGCGATCGCCCGCACCCCCGACACCCCCGAAGGCGCCCTCGGCCCGCTCACCGACCAGGTGGCGATCGTCGATGTGGACACCGGCGAGCCGTGCCCGCCCGGGGTGGTCGGCGAGTTGGTGAACCCGACCGGCGCGGGCTGGTTCCGCGGCTACTACAACGATCCCGACGCCGAGGCGGACCGGATGACCGGCGGCGTCTACCACACCGGAGACCTGGCCTACGTCGACGAGAACGGCTACGCGCACTTCGCCGGGCGCCTCGGCGACTGGATGCGGGTCGACGGCGAGAACTTGGGAACCGCGCCGATCGAACGGATCCTGTTGCGCCACCCCGATGTCGCCGAGGTGGCGGTGTATCCGATTCCTGACCCCGATGTGGGCGATCAGGTGATGGCCGCGCTGGTGCTGGCCGGGGATGCGGTGTTCAACGCAGGCAAGTTCCGGGCATTCCTGGCCGAGCAATCCGATCTGGGACCCAAGCAGTGGCCGTCGTATGTCCGGATCGGCCCCGCGTTGCCACGTACCGAGACGTTCAAGGTGATCAAGCGGCAGTTGACCGCCGAGGGCACCGAGTGCGCCGACCCGGTCTGGCCCATCTCCCGCTAACCACGCACCACGCAGCGGGTGCCGCTGTACACCGTCGGCATGCATTTCATGCAGTGCACACACAGCCCGGCGGCCGCCGTGCCGTCTTGAAACCGGTTGACCAGAGCGGGATCTCGCAGCAGCGCCCGGGCCATCGCGACGAACTCGAAGCTCTCGTCGAGTGCCGTCTGCACAGTGGCCAGCTCATTGATGCCGCCCAACAGGATGAGCGGCATGGTCAGCGCCTCACGGAACTGGCGAGCCAGCGGCAGGAAGAACGCCTCTTCGAAGGGATAGGTCTTGAACAGCCGCGGTCCGAGCACCCGCAGGCCCAACCCCACCACTGTGGGCTGGGAGGCGATGAACTCGTCGAGCGGTACATCGCCGCGGAAGTAGTACATCGGGTTCTGCAGGGAGCTGCCACCGGTCAGTTGCAGGGCGTCCAGATGCCCGTCGGCCTGCAACAGCTTCGCAGTGGGCAGGCTGCCGGTGAGCCAGAAGCCGCGGCGCACACCGTCGTCCATGTTGAATTTCGCGGTTACCGCGATGGACTCGCCGACCTCGGCGCGGACCCGCTCGGCGACGCGGCGGGCCAGTTCTGCGCGTCCGGCGGTGCTGCCGCCGTACTCGTCGCGGCGTTTGTTGAGGTTGGGGCTGAAGAACGAACTCAGCAGGTAGCCGTGGCCCATGTGGATCTCGACAGCGTCGAACCCCGCCTCGACAGCGTTGCGGGCGGCCACGCCGAACTGGTCGACCACGGTGTCGAGCTGTTCCGGTGTGGCCGCCTTCACCAGCCCCATTGCCGGCGCACTGACCCGGGTACTCGGTGCGAGCGAGCGCGCGCGGTTGGACAGCGTATTGGCGACCAGACCTGCGTGTCCGATCTGGGCACAGACCAGTGCCTTCTCCCGGTGCACCGCTTCGGTGAGCCGCCGCAGCGCGGGCACCGTCTCGACGTTGAGGACGACGGTGTCGCGATGCACCCGGCCGCCGGGCGAGATCGCGCAGTAGGCGACGGTGGTCATCGCCGCGCCGCCGCGGGCCACCTCGGTGTGGAAGTCGATCAGGTCATCGGTTACCTGGCCGCGGGGCATGACGCCCTCGAACGTCGCGGCCTTGATAAACCTGTTCTTGAGGGTCAACGGCCCCAGCCGCATCGGTGTGAACGGTTTCGATACCATTGGCATCGAAATATACCAGCCACGCGGGAGACGGATCATGCATATCGCAGTAACCGGGGGCACCGGCTATCTCGGGGCCTACACCGTTCGAGGCCTGCTGGAGGCGGGCCACCGGATCCGCCTGCTCGTCGCACCCGGTTGCGGAGGCGACGAAGTCATCGGCCACCTCGCCGCACTCGGTGAGATGGCTGTGCTCGAGGGCGACATCCGAGACAGCGATACGGTCGGGCGGCTGCTGTCGGGCTGCGACGCCCTGATCCACGCCGCGGGCATCGTCGGCACCGACCGGCGTCGCGAACGCCTGATGTGGGAGATCAACGCGCACGCCACCGAGGCCGTGCTGAACCGCGCCGTCGAGGCCGGGCTCGATCCCATCGTCTCGGTCAGCAGCTACAGCTCACTGTTCCCACCGCCGAACGGGGTGATCTCCGCCGACACCCCGCCGGCGCCGGGCCGCAGCCCCTACGCCCAGACCAAGGCCTATGCCGATCGGGTGGCCCGACGACTGCAAGATGCCGGGGCCCCGGTCGTGGTCACCTACCCGTCGAGCGTGGTGGGCCCGGCCTACTTCACCGCCGCCGGGGTCACCGAGCGGGGGTGGGCGCCGATCGTCAAAGCCGGTCTGGCGCCCCGGATGACCGGCGGCATGCAGATGATCGGCGTGCGTGATGTCGCGCTGGTGCACGAGCGGCTGATGATGCCGGGACGCGGACCCAAGCGTTATGTGTGCGGCGGCGTGATGGTGTCGTTCAACGAGATGATCGATGTGCTTGAACGAGGCGCCGGGCGCAAGATCCGACGAATCCCGCTGCCGGGGAGCGTTTTCCGCGGCATCGGCTGGTGCTCGGATCTGCTCGGCGGGGTGCTGCCGCTCGGTGACGGGATCAGCCACGAAGCGGCGCTGCTGCTGACCGCAGCCACCCCCACCGACGACAGGAGCACACTCGCCGATCTGGGTATCGAGGCGTGGCGTTCGCCGCAGGAAGCCATCTTGGCCTCATTCGGCCGGTGAGACACCCAGGGCCCGGCTGAGCAACCGCACCAGCTGCTGCTGGAGTTCGGGCGAATCGTCGTCGGTCGCCACCGTGGTGGTGAACAGCGCCGCCCCGGCCGCCATCGACAGCGCAGCCCTGGCTTCGGACTCCGATCCGTATCCCCTGTCAGCGAACATCTCGATAGCCGGCCCACTGAACCCGTCCCACAGCGCCTTGCGCAGCGCGGCGTTCTCCCGCAGCGCCAGCAGCAACCCGGGCACCGCCGCACTGACATCGGGACGGACGAACAGCTGATGACTGCCGCGCACCACCCAGTCGATCCAGCCGGCCAAATCGGTACCGGAAAACGGTGACATATCGGGTGATTCGCCGAGTATCGCGTGCAGCACCAATTCGGCTTTCGACGCCCACCGCCGGTTCAGGCTGGACCTGCCCACCCCGCAGCGCGCCGCGACCAACCGAACGCTCAAGTCGTCCCAGCCCACCTCGACCAGCAGCTCACGCGTGGCCGCAAGCACCCGCTCGTCGATCGACGTGTCGCGTGGTCGCCCGGCCATTCCCCGATTCAACCGCATGGTCGCGCGGGTAGCGTCGGGGGCGTGGGCTACCGCGAACAGGATCCGCCGCCGCGCCTGCGCGAACTCGTGGAGCGCCGGTGGGTCCGTACCGGGCCGGCCGAACCCGGCCGGATTCTGCCCGACGGGTGCATGGACCTGATCCAGATGGACGACACGATCGTCGTCGCCGGCCCCGACACCACGGCGTTCATCGCCGCGGGCGGCAGAAATCCATTGCAGGGGTTGCGGTTTCGGCCGGGGGCCCTGCCTCGCCTGCTCGGCGTCCCGGCGTCCGAACTGTGCGACACCCGGGTCGACCTGCGGGAACTGCACAGCATCGACCAGGGCGGCACACTCGAAGAGATTGCCGAAACGCTGGCATCCCAACCGCCCCGAGGCGAGACCGCGCCGTGGCCGCTGCCGGCGCTTCACGACATCACGCGCCGGCTGGCGGCCGGCGAATCGGTCACCGCGGCAGCACGCCACGTCGGCTGGTCGAACCGGACGGTGCAGCGGCAGTGCGCGGCCGTCTACGGCTACGGGCCGGCGACGCTGCGCCGCATTCTCCGGTTCCGTCGCGCGGTCAGGCTGATCGGCACCGGTCTGAGCGCCGGCACGGTCGCGGCACAGGCCGGGTATGCCGACCAGCCACACCTGCACCGCGAGGTCCGCGCCCTGGCCGGGGTCGGATTAGCCCAGCTCCGTCAGCTTCCCAACGCCGCGAACAGGTCCACCGAGGTCCCGTCGGGATCTTCGACGGTGGCATAGCGCTGCCCCCAGGGCGCGTCGAACGGTTTGAGCGTTCCCGGGTACCCGGCACCGGTGAGCCGCTCGTAGAGCTCGTCGACGTCGGCGGGAGCGTCGAGCCCGAAGGCCAACGCAACCCGTCCGGCCCCGGTCGGAGGTGTCCAGCCGGGATGCATTCCGGCGATCACCTCCTCGGTGTCGAACGCGAGCCGGCTTCCGCCGGGCAACGCCACCTCGACGTGCGGCCCGTCCGGCTGGGGAACCGCCAGTCCGAGGAGCCGGTAGAAGTCCAGGGATCGGGGCAGGTCTCCGGTGACGATCTCGATGACGACCGAGTTCAGGTTCAACGACATACCCGCAGGTTAGAACGCAGGACCACCGTGAGTCGTGAACAGATCGGACAAGCTGTGCCTTTGTCGGACCGCCGGTACCGAGTAGGTTGGGCCTGACTGTTAGTTACTTGCCAGTAGGGAGTCCCCGATGCCCGCTCCGTCCGCCGCCGAGTTCGCCCGCCTGCGCGCGCTCGTCGCCATCGACGACGTCGAAGCCCGGCAGTCCAAGCCGATCGATGAGGTGTTCACCGGCAAGGAGCTGACCACCATCCCGGTCGGCACCGCCGAGGACGTGACTGCGGCCTTCGCCAAAGCCCGCGCCGCGCAGGCACAGTGGGCGCAGCGCCCGGTCAAGGAGCGCGCGGCCATCATCAAGCGCTTCGGCGCACTGCTGGCCGAGAATCGCGACTTCCTGATGGATGTGGCCCAGGCGGAAACCGGCAAGGCCCGCTCAGCCGCGCAGGAAGAGATCGTCGACATGATCTTGAACGCGGGCTACTACGCCCGCGAGGCGTCCCGGCTGCTGTCCACGAAGCGGGTGCAGGGTCTACTGCCGGGATTCGTCAAGACCGTGGTCAACCACCACCCCAAGGGCGTCATCGGCGTGATCTCGCCCTGGAATTACCCGATGACCCTGTCGATCTCGGACTCGATCCCGGCCCTGCTCGCCGGGAATGCGGTGGTGGTCAAGCCGGACAGCCAGACCCCGTACTGCACGCTGGCCAACGCCGAACTGCTGTATCAGGCCGGGCTGCCGCGCGACCTGTTCGCGGTCGTGCCCGGGCCGGGCTCGGTGGTCGGTACCGCGATCGTCGAGAACTGCGACTACATGATGTTCACCGGTTCGACGGCCACCGGGCGGGCACTCGCCGAGCAGTGCGGCCGCCGGTTGATCGGGTTCTCCGCCGAACTCGGCGGCAAGAACCCGATGATCGTCACCAAGGGCGCCAACCTCAAGGTGGCCGCCAAGGCCGCCACCCGCGCCTGCTTCTCGAATGCCGGTCAGCTGTGCATCTCGATCGAACGGATCTACGTCGAGAAAGACGTCGCCGACGAGTTCACCGCCAAGTTCGCCGAGCAGGTCCGCAACATGAACCTGTCGGCGGCCTACGACTTCACCGCCGACATGGGCAGCCTGATCTCCGAAGATCAGATCAAGACGGTGTCCGGTCATGTCGATGATGCGAAGGCCAAGGGCGCCACGGTGGTTGCCGGCGGCAATGCGCGTCCCGACATCGGCCCGCTGTTCTTCGAGCCGACCGTGCTGACCGCTGTCACCGACGAGATGGAATGCGCGCGCAACGAGACCTTCGGCCCGCTGGTGTCGATCTACCCGGTCGACTCCGTTGCCGAGGCCGTCGAGAAGGCCAACGACACCGAGTACGGCCTCAACGCCAGTGTGTGGGCCGGATCGAAGTCCGAGGGTGAGGCGATCGCTGCCCGGATCAATTCCGGCACGGTCAATGTCGACGAGGGCTACGCCCTGGCGTTCGGCAGCACCGCGGCCCCGATGGGCGGTATGAAGGCCTCCGGTGTCGGACGCCGCCACGGCGCCGACGGGATCCTCAAGTACACGGAATCCCAGACCGTCTCCACCGCGCGGGTGATGAACCTCGATCCGCCGCTGGGGATCTCGCAGACGGTGTGGCAGAAGGCGCTCACCCCGATGATCCGGGCGCTGCAGAAGCTGCCCGGTCGCTAGACGACGCCGGTGCTCAGGCGACAGTTCTTCCGGTCCGGCGCGGCCGTGATCGGTGCGGCCCTGGCGGCGGGGTGCACCGAACCCGCCCGCCAGGAGAGTGACCCCGCCGGCGGGGATCAACGCACCTGGCGGATGCCCGACGAGGGCGACCCGCACAAACGGACCTGGATGGCTTTCGGCGCGAGCGAGGCGATCTGGGGTGCCCCGCTGCTGCCCGAGGTACGCCGCAACCTGGGGACGATCGCCCGGACGATCGCACAGTTCGAGCCGGTCACCATGCTGGTCCGCGCCGAGGACCGCGATCTGGCACGCGAGATTGTCGGGCCCACTGTGGAATTGGTGGAGGCACCGCTCGACGATCTGTGGATGCGGGATACCGGACCGGTGTTCGTGAAGGGCAACGGGACAAAGGCCGGCGTCAACTTCAACTTCAACGGCTGGGGCGAGAAGCAGGACTTCGATCACGACGCCGATGTTGCCGACTTCGTGGCGGCCCGGGCCGGTGTCGAGGCGCTACCCACCGACCTCGTCCTCGAGGGCGGTGGCATCGAGGTGGACGGCGACGGCACCGCACTGATCACGGAGAGTTGCGTGCTCAATGCGAACCGGAACCCACGATGGTCGAAAGCCGATGTCGAGGACGAGCTACGGCCGCTGCTCGGGCTCGACAAGATCATCTGGCTGCCCGGCATCGCGGGCAAGGACATCACCGACGGCCACACCGACTTCTATGCGCGCTTCGCCCGGCCCGGGGTGGTCGTTGCCGGATTCGATCCGGACCCGGCATCCTGGGACCACGACGTGACCGCACGCCATCTCGACATCCTCAGGCAAGCGACCGACGCGAAAGGCCGGCCACTCGACGTCGTGGTCATCGATGGCCCCGATACGGTCCGGCCGGAGTTCGAATCCGACGACTTCGCGGCCGGCTACATCAACTTCTACGTCTGCAACGGCGGTGTGATCGCCCCTGAATTCGGCGATCCGGAAGCCGACACCGCGGCCAGGCAGAAATTGGAGCAGCTCTTCCCCGACCGCCGTGTCGTGCAGATCAACATCGACGGCATCGCGGCCGGCGGCGGCGGCATCCACTGCACCACGCAACAGGAGCCTGCCGACTAGGTCAGGGCAACCGGCGGTACACCTCGAACGCCAGGCACAGTTCGGCGATGTCCCGCGGCCGGTTCAGGGACTTGCCGGTGTGTTCCTCGATGCGGTGCAAGCGGTGCCGCGCGGTGTTGGGGTGGACGAAGAGCCTGGCTGCGGTCTCGTTCGTGGAGCCGCCGGCGTCCAGCCATGCCTCGAACGTCTCGGTCAGCGTGGCCCGTTCTTCAGGGGGCAGGCCGTCGAGCGCGCCGAGCATGTCGCGGCTGATCCGCTGCATGACGTCAGGGGCGGCGACCGCCGCCACGGCCAGCGGCGAATCGTCGAAAACCCGGACCAGGCCGTCGTCGGAAACCTTGCCTGCGATCGCCAGTCGGGCGAACCGCAACGCCTCCCCCGTCTCGGACAGGTCGCGGAACGACGGGCTCACGCCGACCCGTGCCGACGCCAGCCCCCGCAGCACCTCCAGCAGGTCCTCGTGTGCCGACGGCCTGCGCAGATGAACGATGCCCACCTGCAGATCCGGCAACAGCCTCCAGGCCGATTTGATGTCGCGGGCGTCCAGGCGATTCTCGATCTCGGGCAATCCGGTCCGGCCGATACTCGGAACCTGCGCCGCCACAACGACATACGGCCCGGCCGTAGGAAGGCGCAGGATGTCGGCGGCATCCCACAGATTCTGGGTGTCGGTGATCCGGCCCATGAGGATCGCCTCGACCAACGCCGAGCGCTCCTCTTCCTTGCCGAGCACCTGCTGGGCGAGCTCCTGTCGGTAGGCCCCGGTCATCGCCTGGGTGAAGGTCTCCTGCGCGATGAGGATCTGGGATGCGGCGGCCAAGATGGACTCCGCGGGTATGCCGAGCTTCTTCGCCTCGGCCAGTGACGTCTCCCAGATGAAACGGAAGCCCACCCGGTAGGCCGACATCACCGCGACGAGCGGCACGCCGGCGACGGCGCGCTGCACGCCTACGTCCTCGGCGGCGGATACGTCGGCATCACCGTCACCTGTGAGCGCTTCCAACATGTAGGACATCTGCAACAGGCAACTGCGGTGCAGCTCGTCGGACGTCACTATCCCGGCGTTCGTGGCGTAGAAGCTGACTGCTTCACGGATTGCCTCGCCCATCGCGTCGGCCAGATCGTCGGCACGCGCGACCATGGTCTTGACGAGCAGCGCGATGTGCGGATCGAGCGGCACAACAGCCATAACGCCACGATAAGTCCGCCGGGCCCGGTGATGTGGGCGCTCACACCACAACGACCTCAACGTTGTGGCCGGCCCCATGGAGTTCACACCTCGCCGGCTCCACGCTTGATCTATCGGAAAACCGCCAGATCAACGGAGCCAGCCTTGTCCAACCTCAGCCTGAATCTCGTGGCCGCCGCGCAGCGGGTGCCACAACACCCCGCACTGCGGTGCGGGGAGACCACCGTGAGCTATGCCCAGTTCGCCAGTGCCGCTGCCCGGGTGGCCACCTTCCTCGACCGGGCCGGCATCGAACCTGGCGACCGGGTCGGCATCATGCTGCCGAACAGCCCGGCATTCGCGGTGATCTTCTACGGCATCATGAGCCGCGGCGCCGTCGCAGTGCCGATGAACCCACTGCTCAAAGCCCGCGAGATCGAGTTCTACCTGTCCAACACCGGCGCCAAGGCCTTGTTCGCGACACCGGCCTTCGCCGGGGAGGCGACCACGGGTGCCGTCGCGGCAGCGGCCACCGTCTGGCTGGTCGACGACGCTTCGCTGGCCGAACTGATCGAGGGCCTGCCCGAGCAGGCCGTCCCGGTTTCCCGCGAGGACGACGACACCGCGGTCGTCCTCCACACTTCGGGCACCACCGGAAAGCCCAAGGGCGCCGAACTGACCCACGGCGGGCTGCAGCGCAATGCCGAAGTCACGATGCGCACGCTGGTCCAGATCGGCCAAGACGACGTCATCATGGGCGCCCTGCCGCTGTTCCATGTGTTCGGCCTGACGTGCGGTCTGCAGTGCGCGGTCCTGGCCGGCGCGACTCTGGCCCTGATCCCGCGGTTCGACCCGGACGCTGTGATTCAGATGATCGAGCGCTTCGGCGTCACCGTCTTCGAAGGTGTGCCGACGATGTACTCGGCGCTACTCGCGGTGGCACCGGAGTACCCCGAGTCGGCCACCGCGACCCTACGGGTCTGCGCTTCCGGCGGCGCCGCACTACCGGTGCAGGTGCTGGCCGATTTCGAGAAGCGGTTCGGCTGCCAGGTTCTGGAGGGCTACGGACTGTCCGAGACCTCTCCGGTCGCGTGCTTCAACCATCCCGACAGGGTCCGCAAGGCGGGTTCGATCGGTACCCCGATCGAGGGTGTCGAGATGCGCGTCGTCGACGACGACGGGCGCGAGCTTCCTGCGGGTGAGGCCGGCGAAGTCCAGGTCCGCGGCCACAACGTCATGAAGGGCTACTGGAACCTGCCCGAGGCGACCGCCCAGGCGATCTCGGCCGACGGTTGGTTCTCCACCGGCGACATCGGCAAGACCGATTCCGACGGCCTGTTCTACATCGTCGATCGTAAGAAGCAGTTGATCATCCGCGGCGGGCTGAACATCTATCCGCGCGAGATCGAAGAGGTTCTCTACGAACACCCGGCGGTCGCCGAGGCCGCCGTCATCGGCATCCCGCACGACACCCTCGGCGAGGAAGTCGGTGCGGCCGTCGCCCTCAAGACCGGTGCCGAGGCCGAACCAGAGGAACTGCGCGACTTCGTCAAGCGACAGGTCGCCGCCTACAAGTACCCCCGCCGCGTCTGGATCGTCGATGCCCTTCCCAAGGGGCCCACCGGAAAGATCCAGCGCCGCGACATCACAGTCCCCGCCACTCCCGAAGAAAGCACACGATAGACATGCCCGAGAACACCCGATTCGACGAACTGGCAGCACCTCTGGACCTGCTGCTGATCAACTCGACCCGCAGCTTCGCCGGCCGGATGATGCCGAACGCATCGTGGGCTCGGATGGGCCGCAGCCTGGCCGGTAAGCCACGCACGGTGGTCGGTCACGTCGGCCTGCTGGCCCGGGAACTGGCCTCGATCGCCGCGGGCAACTCCGACCGCGCCCCGGCCCGCGCCGACAAGCGGTTCAGCGATCCGGCCTGGCAGGGCAATCCACTGATGCAGCGCACCATGCAGTCCTACCTGGCGGCCGCCGAGACCGCCGAAAAGCTTTTCGAGGCAGCCGATCTGGATTGGCGTGACCGCGACAAGATGCGTTTCGTGCTGGACAACCTGGTCGAGGGGATCTCCCCGAGCAACAACCCGGTGATGAGCCCGCTGGGCTGGAAGGCCCTGGTCGACACCGGCGGTCTGTCCGCGGTCCGTGGCCTCAAGGCGTTTGCCCGCGACATGTCCGCCAAACCGCGAGTTCCCGCGATGGTCGACCCGGACGCGTTCGCGGTCGGCGAGACGGTCGCGGTCACCAGCGGCGCCGTGGTGCTCAAGACCCGGATGTTCGAACTGATCCACTACACGCCGCAGACCCCGACCGTGCACAAGGTCCCGCTGCTGATGGTGCCGCCGGTGATCAACAAGTACTACATCATGGACATCGCTCCCGGCCGCAGCATGATCGAGTACTTCGTCGAGCAAGGCCATCAAGTCTTCACCATCTCGTGGCGCAACCCCTCTGCCCGGCACAAGGATTGGGGATTCGATGCCTACGGTTCCGCCATCATCGAGGCACTGGACGCGGTTCGCACGATTGCCGATACCGACAGCGCCCACCTCTTCGCGACCTGTTCGGGCGGAATCCTCGCTTCGATGGTGGCCGCGCACCTGAACGAGATCGGCGAGGGCGACAAGATCGCCGGGCTGACGTTGGGCGTGACCGTGCTCGACCAGGATCAGGCCGGCTTCGCGTCAGCTGCCATGAGCGAGCGCGCCGCCCACGCCGCCATCCGCGCATCGGAGCGGCAGGGCTACCTCGACGGCCGCGCGATGGCCGAGATGTTCGCGTGGCTGCGCCCCACCGACCTGGTGTGGCGGTACTGGGTGAACAACTACGTCCAGGGCCGCACCCCTGCCGCATTCGACGTGTTGTTCTGGAACGCCGACACCACCCGGATGACCGCCGCACTGCACCGGGACATGGTGTTGATGGGCGTGCACAATTCGCTGACGAAGCCGGGATCGGTCACCATGCTCGGCAGCAAGATCGACCTCGGCAAGATCACCAACGACGCCTACGTGATCGGCGGCCTCGCCGACCACATCTGCCCGTGGCAGGCCACCTACCGCAGTGCCCAGTTGCTCGGCAGCAAGGACAACACGTACGTGCTGTCCACCAGCGGACACATCGCGGCCCTCGTCAACCCGCCGGGCAATCCGAAGGCGACGTTCCGCGCCGGACCGGTCGACGAGACCGAGGCCAATGACTGGGCTGCCGACAACGATCCGCACAAAGACTCGTGGTGGCCGCACTATTCGGCCTGGCTGGCCGAGCGCAGCGGAGGACAGGTCGATGCACCACAGGCCCTCGGTGGGCCGGGCTTCCCGCCGCTGTGCCCCGCCCCTGGCACCTACGTCCACGAGAGCTGACATGGCAGAGACATACGTGGCCGCCGGCGGACAACGCATCCGCGTGGACGTCCGGCGAGGTACCGGGGTGCCACTGGTGGTGTGTAACGGCATCGGCGCCAGCCTCGATGTCCTGGAACCGCTTGTCACCCACCTCAACCCGGACAGCACCGTGATCCGGTTCGATGTGCCCGGCACGGGCGGGTCCCCGACTTCGGTGCTGCCGTACGGGTTCCCTTATCTGGCCTGGGTTCTGGGCCGGGTGCTGACAAAGCTGGGCTACAGCGTGGTCGATGTCCTGGGCCTGTCGTGGGGCGGGGCCCTGGCCCAACAGTTCGCCTTCCAGAATCCGCGCCGGTGCCGCAGGCTCCTCCTGGTCTCCACCGGAACCGGGGTGATCATGGTGCCGGCGCACCCACGGGTACTGGCAAAGATGCTGACGCCCAAGCGGTTCACCGATCCCGACTACATCGCCTCGATCGCGGGCGACCTGTACGGCGGCACCGTGCGCGAGCACGGCCAAGATGTCGCCAAGATCTTCGGCAGCCAGCTACATGCCGGCTCCAGGGTGGGCTACCTGCATCAGTTGCTCGCCGGATCGGTGTGGACCAGCTTGTTCGCACTCCCGGCGATCCGCCAGCCCGCCCTCGTGATGGCCGGCACCGATGACCCGATCATCCCGGTGGTCAACGCCCACATCCTGAACCGCCTGCTGGGCCACTCCCGGCTGCACCTGCACTCGGGCGGACACATCGACCTGGTCACCAACGCGGCCGAACTCGCCCCGGTGATCGACACCTTCTTGGCCGAGCCCGGTGAGAGAGCCTGAGACCCCACAAAATGGCCGGCACCACGGTGTAACCCACGGGCCGGGCGGCAGCGGCTACCGGGGACGCCGTGCGACGACCGCGAAGTTCAGCGGGATCCGTGGCACCCCCGGCGGCAGGGCCCAGCCGTGTGCGCAGGGCACGAGAGCCGGAAACGCCGGCCAGTCCATGTACGGCAGTTCGGCCAATGCCTCGATGACGAGCCCGGCCTGCAGCAGGGACGTGACGACTTCGGACAGGTCGTGGCGCCATTCATGGTTGCGCACATGGGCAACCTGACCGGCCGAGTCTTCGGTGTATGTCCCTGGGTCGTCGTACGTTCGGACTCCGCCGCCGCTGAGGTAGTCGTCGGTGATATCCCACGGTTCGAAGTCCATCGCACCGAGGATCGGATGGTCGTCGCGGATCAGGAACACTCCACCCGGCTGGAGCAGATCGTGGATCGACCGGGCCCAGTTGGCGAGTTCGGGCAGCCACACGATGGTCCCGGCACTGGTCACCACGGTCTCGAAACGTCGCTGGATCAACGCCGACGCGAACCGCGCATCACCCTCGACCCAGGTGATCTCGCGGCCGTCAGCCTCGGCGATTCTGGCCGCATGCCGCAACGAGTTCGGCGACAGATCCACTCCATGGACATCGCGGGCTCCCAGCCGCGCCCACGACACGGTGTCGGTGCCGATGTGACACTGCAGGTGCAGCAGGGACCGACCCTTCACGCCGGTGTCCGGCAGGTGTGGCGCGAGCACCTCGAGGTCGTTGAGCACGACCCGCGAGATATCGGTGGGGTCGGCCAGAAACCCTGCCACGTCGTACATCTGGGACCGGGCGTGGACATCGGCCCGGTCGTCCCAGTTGGCACGGTTCGCGGCAAGCGCGTCCTGATCATTCACCGCCTCGACCCTACCGGCGGACACCAGATACACATCGAGCCTGCGGTCAGATCGTGAATCGTGAGAAATCGCGATCTGACCGCAGGCTCGGCGCGCTACGCGCAGACTCAGCTTCCGGCGATGCCGTCCAGGCGCTTGGTCGCCGCCTCGAAACCGCTCACCAGCTCGCCGATGATGTCGGCAGCCGGGCGGATCTCGTTCATCCGGCCCACGATCTGGCCGACCGGCATCGCGACCGCGGTCGGGTCATCGGACAGGCTCATCCGCTGATGCGCCTCGCCTACCAGAATGTTCTGCAACGGCATCGGCAGCGCTTCAGGCGCGTCCGGTGCGTCCCAGGCGTCGGTCCAGCGGCTCTTCAGGATCCGGGCGGGCTTGCCGGAGTAGATCTTTCGGCGCACGGTGTCGGCGGAGGTGGCGTTCAGCAATGCCTCCTGGATCACCGAGGCACCCGACTCGCGACGCACGCCCAGGTCGTACTCGGCCGCGGTGAGGAATGCCGAACCCATCCACACACCCTGAGTACCGAGCGCCAGGGCCGCGGCCACCTGCCGGCCGCTGCCGATCCCGCCGGCGGCAAGCACCGCGGCCTTGCCGTCGACGGCGTCGACGATCTCCGGCCACAACACCACCGAGCCGATCTCACCGGTGTGCCCGCCGGCCTCCTGCCCCTGGGCGATCACGATGTCGACCCCGTTGGCGACGTGGCTGAGCGCGTGCTTCGCGCTGCCGGCCAGCGCGGCCACCGGAACGCCTGCCGCATGCGCCTGCTCGATGACGTCATTGGGCGGCGAGCCCAGCGCGTTGGCGATCAGCTTGATCGGATGGCGCAACGCCACCTCGACATGGGTTCGCGCCACTGAGTGCAGCCAGCCCAGCACACCGGTGTTGTGCTCACCCTCCGCGGGGAGCGGCGGAACACCAAGATCGGCAAGGGTTTTCGCGACGAAGTCGCGGTGAGCCTGCGGGATGAGCTTGTCGATGTCGACGGCGCTGCCCTCGGTGGGGACCTTGTTGGGCATCACGATGTCGACGCCGTACGGCTTACCGTCGGTGTTGGCGTCCATCCAGGACAGCACGTTTTCCAGCTCGTCGGGATCGTTGAACCGCACACAGCCCAGTACACCCAGGCCGCCGGCGCGGCTGACCGCGGCGGCGACCTTCTCCGACGGCGTGAACGCGAAGATCGGGTATTCGATCCCGAACCGTTCGCACAGATCAGTCTTCATCACTTCGCTCCCACGTGGTTTGCGTGCACCTCGTCAGCGGCCCGCTCCTCGGTGGTGTCCTTGGCCCACCGGTAATCGGGCTTGCCCGCGGGTGAGCGCTTGACCTCGTCGACCAGCCACAGGCTGCGCGGCACCTTGTATCCCGCGATCTCGCTGCGCACGAACGCGTCGAGATCGGCCAGGGTCGGGCGAGCCCCGTCGCGCGGCTGCACGACAGCGGCGACGTGCTGACCGAAGCGCTCGTCGGGCACGCCCACCACGAGCGCGTCGAACACATCCGGGTGGCCCTTGAGCGCGGCCTCGACCTCTTCGGGGTAGATCTTCTCGCCACCGCTGTTGATCGACACCGAGCCGCGGCCCAGCATGGTCACGCTGCCGTCGGCCTCGACCTCGGCGTAGTCGCCGGGGATTGCATACCGGACACCGTTGTAGGTCCGGAACGTCTCGGCCGTCTTCTTCTCGTCCTTGAAGTAGCCGACCGGAATGTGGCCGCACTTGGCGATGATGCCGCGCACGCCCGAGCCCGGGACGACCTCGTTGCCGTCTTCGTCGAGCACCTTGGTGGTCTTGTCGATGGTGACGCGCGGGCCGCCGGTGTGCGACTGTCCCTTGGCCACGATGCTGGTACCGCCGAAACCGGTCTCCGAGGAGCCGATCGAATCGGTGATGATCCGGTTGGGCAGCAGCTCGAGGAACTTCTCCTTGAGGCTCGTCGAGAACAGGGCCGCGGTGCTGGCGAGCAGGAACAGGCTCGACAGGTCG
Source organism: Mycobacterium sp. NPDC004974 (assembly GCF_053600815.1). Taxonomy (NCBI): domain Bacteria; kingdom Bacillati; phylum Actinomycetota; class Actinomycetes; order Mycobacteriales; family Mycobacteriaceae; genus Mycobacterium; species Mycobacterium sp. NPDC004974. Next base: position 259,559 of record NZ_JBSGAQ010000007.1, read on the forward strand.
TACTCGTTCCCCGCATCTTGGTGGGCCAACAACGCATCGAGCAGCGGCCGGGCCATCGCGTCACCGGTGAAGAACAGCAGGTTGATCTTGTGCTCGTGGATCATCCGCCACGCGGCGTCGGCGTCGAACTCCGGCATCAGCACCACGGTGTGGCCGGTGAACAAAGCCATCCAGGTGGCCGACTGGGTCGCGCCGTGGATCATCGGCGGGATGGGGAGCCGGATCATCGGCGGGTTGGCGACGGCCTGCTTGGACAGGTCGTATTCGTCGGCGATGGGCTCGCCGGTGGCGAAGTCGGTGCCGCCGAACAGAACCCGGTAGATGTCCTCGTGACGCCACATGACGCCCTTGGGGAAACCGGTGGTGCCGCCGGTGTAGAGCAGGTAGATGTCGTCGGCGCTGCGCGGGCCGAAGTCACGCTCGGGCGAGCTGTCGGCGATCGCCGAGTAGAACTCGACGCCACCGTAGCGCTGGAAGTCGTTGTCGGACCCATCGTCGACAACGAGGATCGTCTTCAGCAACGGCAACTCGGGCAGCACGTTCGCGACGCGGTCGGAGTACTGGCGCTCATGGATCAACGCGACCATGTCCGAGTTCTCGAACAGGTACTTCAGCTCGCCCTCGACGTAGCGGAAGTTGACGTTGACCAGGATCGCGCCGGCCTTCACGATGCCCAGCATCCCGATCACGATCTCGATGCGGTTGCGGCAGTACAGGCCGACCTTGTCGTCCTTCTTGACGCCCTGGGAGATCAGGTAATGGGCCAGGCGGTTGGCCTTCTCCTCCAACTGCGCATAAGTCAGCTGTTCGTCGCCACAAATCAGCGCGACACGGTCAGGCACAGCGTCGATGGCGTGCTCGGCAAGATCGGCAATATTCAGAGCCACAGAACCTAAACTAGAACGTGTTACATTTCGATACAAGTCTGGGTCGAAAATGCAGAGAGGCTGACACCCGTGAGCGATACCGAAAAGGGGCCCGACGCCCTCATTGAGCAGCGCGGACACACCCTGATCCTGACGCTGAACCGGCCCGAGGCGCGCAACGCGCTTTCCACCGAGATGCTCTCGATCATGGTCGAGGCCTGGGACCGCGTCGACAACGATCCGGAGATCCGCACCTGCATCCTCACCGGCGCCGGCGGGTACTTCTGCGCCGGCATGGATCTCAAGGGCGCGACCAAGAAGCCGCCGGGCGATTCCTTCAAGGACGGCAGCTACGACCCGTCACGTATCGACGGCCTACTCAAGGGCCGCCGGCTCACCAAGCCGCTGATCGCCGCGGTCGAAGGCCCCGCCATCGCCGGTGGCACCGAGATCCTGCAGGGCACCGACATCCGCGTCGCCGGCGAGAGTGCCAAGTTCGGCATTTCCGAGGCCAAGTGGAGCCTGTACCCGATGGGCGGTTCGGCCGTGCGCCTCGTGCGCCAGATTCCCTACACCATCGCGTGCGACATGCTGCTGACCGGACGGCACATCACCGCCGCCCAGGCGCTCGAGTACGGCCTGATCGGTCACGTCGTCCCGGACGGCACCGCGCTGGAGAAGGCTCTGGAGATCGCCGAGGTGATCAACAACAACGGCCCGCTAGCAGTGCAGGCCATCCTCAAGACCATCCGCGAGACCGAGGGCATGCACGAGAACGACGCATTCAAGCCCGACACCGCCAACGGCATCCCGGTGTTCCTGTCCGCCGACGCCAAGGAGGGCCCGCTGGCCTTCAAGGAGAAGCGCGCGCCGGTGTTCCAGATGAAGTAGTCGTCGCCCCCGAAGGCAAAACTGAGGCCCTGCTCGATGTTTCGAGCAGGGCCTCAGTTCTTTTCGGGCTCTCAGCGCGCTAACGCCAATGCCCGGGAGGCGGCGGCGGACCCCAACGCCCCGGCGGCGGGGGCGGCGGACCCCAGAACGGCGGAGGTGGGGGTGGTGGCCCCCAGAAGGGTGGCGGGGGCGGAGGGGGCGGACCCCAGAACGGCGGTGGCGGCGGAGGAGGCGGACCCCACGGCCGCAACGGCGGAGCGGGCATCGAAGACAGCGGGGCCGGCCCCCCGGCTTGCAGGCTCGTCGGCGCCCCGACCGGTGCCGCACCGGCCTGGCCGGCGATTCCGATCGCTCCGGCCAGCAGCGCCCCACCCAGCACCACTCCACTCATCAGAGTTCGCCCAGTTGAATGTCGTGCCATCACGTGCACCCTTCAATCGTCTCGTCACATCCCCCGATATTGCGAGACTATCTAATTAGATGGGCTATACGAAACCTGTGAACGACCTTGCACAGCGAACACTTAACTAGGACATAGGGATACACAGTCAGCTGAGCCGAGTGTGGAACCACTGCGAGGTCCCGGCCGAAACCTCGCAACCAGTTCACACTCGCGGCACGCCGGCGGCCGCAATCCGCTTGATGATGTCGGCGTCCCCGTCGATCTTGGTCACCCGGATATCGGTCCACCCCAGACGGGTGACCGCTTCCGCCTTGCGGATGTCGCGATTGAACCGGCGAGGGTCGGTGCGATGCTGATCGCCCTCGTAGTCGGCGGCCACTTTGACGTCCTCCCAGCCCATGTCGAAAACGCCTACCAATACCCCGAATTCGTCGCAAACCGGGATCTGCGTCCGCGGCCGCGGAAATCCGGCGCGGACGACCAGTAGGCGCAACCAGGATTCTCGAGGGGATTCGGCGCCCGGATCCACAAGGTCGAGCGCCCGACGCGCGTTCTTGATTCCACGGCGTCCGCAGTACCTGTCGACGAGCGGTTCCACGTCGGCCGTCGTCAATCCCGTGGCGTTGGCCAGGGCGTCGATCAGCGCCACCGCCTCGTCGATGGGGTATCTGCAGGCCAGGTCCAGTGCGGTGCGGGCAGGTGTGGTCACCCGCATGCCGTTGATCAATTCGATCTCGTCGTCGCCGAAGGTATCGCTCCATACGCGAATTCCCCTGGGAGAATAGCGATTGCCGTAGATCAACTCGGCCGGCCGACGAGCATCCAGCCACTTGGCGCCGTGCAGGGCCGAAGCCGACCGCCCCGCGACGATGCCACGGCCTCCCGACCACAGCCATGCCGCCTGAGCCCTGGCCTTTGCGGTCAACTCGGTTCCGCGGGATACATGAACTCCGGGGAAGACCGCGAAGTAGCGACTGCGCAGCCGATAGGGCGTCAACCGGCCGGCCGCAACAGCTTTACTACCGATGAATGGCTCCCCCATGGGCGGAGTGTGCCGCCAGCCACCGACAAGCCCGCGAGCGTGGATCTGTTGCGAGATTTCGGCCGAGAACTCGCAACAGATCCACACTCGGCGGCGGCAGAAGCTAGGCGCCCACCGGTGCCGTCGGAGTGAAGACGACGGGCATGGCCTCGGGCCCGCTGACGAAGTTGGCCGGACGCAGCGGAATCGCGTCGCCGTTGGCCAACCGCAGGTCGGGCAGCCGGGTGAGCAGCCGCTCGAGCATCAGCCGCAGCTCCAACCGAGCCAGCTGGTTACCGAGGCAGAAGTGCGTTCCGAAACCGAAAGCCAAGTGGCTGTTGGGGTTCCGGTCGATCCGGAACTCGTCAGGGTTCTCGAAAACAGCTTCGTCGAAGTTCGCCGACTCGAACATCAGCATGATCTTCTCGCCTGCCTTGAGCTCGGTCCCGTGGAACACCGTGTCCGCGGTCAGCGTGCGGCACATGTTCTTCACCGGCGAGGTCCAGCGCAGCGTCTCCTCGATGGCGCCGGGCAGCAGCGACTGGTCGGCCACCAGACGTTCCCACTGATCGCGATTACGCAGCAGTTGCTCGGTCCCGCCCGACAGCGTGTGCCGTGTGGTCTCGTCACCGCCGATCAGGATCAGCAGCGTCTCCATGACGATCTCGTCATCGCTCATCCGCTGCCCCTCGACCTCGGCATTCACCAGGATCGAGAACAGGTCATCGGTCGGCTCGGCGCGCCGCTTGGCGATCACCTCCATGGTGAACGCGGTGTAGGCGGCGAACGTCTCCATCAACATTCCGATGGCGGTCTCGTCGAGATGCGAACTCAGCCCGCAGACCAGGTCATCCGACCACTTCAGCAGCATCTCGCGCTCGGTGGGCAGCACGCCGAGCATGTCGCCGATCACCGCCATCGGCAGCGGTGCGGCGATATCGCGGACGAAATCACATTCCCCGCGTTCACAGACCGCATCGATCAGGGTGTCGCACAGGTTCACGATCGACGGCACCTTGTCCATCACCCGCTTGCGTGTGAAGCCGGAGTTGACCAGCTTGCGGCGCAACACATGTGCCGGATCGTCCATGTCGATCATGTACGGCATGCCGGGCTGATCGGGGCGGATCCCACCGGCGTTGGAGAACAGCTCGGGGTTGCGCTCCGCATCGAGCACGGCCGCATAGGTCGTGGCCGCGGCCAGTCCGTTGCGGTCGCGGAACACCGGCTCGTTGGCCCGCATCCATCGGTAGGCCTCCCGGGCGCCACCGTCGGCATAGAAGTTGCCGTTGGTCAGGTCGACATCGGGCTTGAGCAGTACCTGGGTCACGAAATCTCCTTGGAGTCAGCGAACGTCATCTGTACATTGCGGACCGAGCTGGACAACAACGCCCGTTTGGGCAGGCCCAGGGCCGCGAGTTCTTTGGCGTACGGGTGGTCACCCAGCCGGATCCGGACCCCGCCCGGGCGGTATCGCGCCCCGGAAAGGCCCATCTGGCCCTCGGTTTCACGCAGCACGCCGTCGAGGTAGGAAAAGGTGGATTGCACCCGGGGTTTGGCGGTGAACCGCGATGGAACCGGAAGCCCGGGTTTGAATTCCATGCCCACGGCCAGCCGGCCGTCGATACTCACCTCGAAGCCGAACGGATTGCCCTCACGAACCCCGGCCCCATTGTCCGCACCGCGGACGGTGAAGTCCGCCAAGACTTTCGGGTATCCCCAAATCTGCCGTCCCGCCTGCAGCGTGAACTCACCGTCGACGGGAAGGTGATGAATGAAGGCACCCGCCGAGCCCAGGCCACTCAGGCCCGACTCCGCCGATCCCGGCCGGTTCACCATGACGTTGGTGCCGTACTCCAGATACTCACCCAGATCACTATCGATGTAGTGCATCAGCATCAACACGACGATCGTGCGGTGCGGCCGGTGCCGGTACACGCGCAGTCCGCTGTAATCGATCATTCGCTGCGCGGCGTCGGCGTCCACGGAGAACACCGCCATGTGCTGTTCGGCGGCACGGATCTGCACCGGCATCGTCAACACGGTGCCGAGCACATTGTGCTGCGAGGCAGGAGTGGTGTCACTCACATCATTGAATCTAACCCCTGCAGTAGACAGATTTCAAGAAGTGTCTACAGCGGGCCTGAGTCAGCGCAGTGGATCCTTGATCTGCTCCTTGACGTAGTGAGGTTACCGACGATCGCCGAATCATCGACCGATTCGGCGGGAACAGTTCGGCGCCAGGAGATTCCGCACGTCGGAGAAGGCGTCGCGCCGATCCGGGTGAGGTAGATTCGGGCCGGTGATCGAGAATCTGTCATCGGCCCCGCGGACCACGGTCGACCTGTCTGGCGTGTCGGAGACGGCGCTGCTGACGCTGCAGATGCGAGCGCAGGAGGCACGCCGACCCGACGGCATCATCGACGATCCCATGGCGGTGCAGCTGCTCGACTCGATCGATTTCGATTTCGCCAAGTTCGGGTCGAGCCGGCGCCAGGATGTGGCGCTGCGCGCACTGCGCTTCGACACGTCCACGATCGCCTACCTTCGCGACCATCCGAAAGCCACGGTGGTGGCACTCGCAGAGGGTTTGCAGACCAGCTTCCATCGGCTTGATGCCGCCGGCGTCGGCCACGACTTCCGCTGGTTGACAGTCGACCTGCCACCGATGATCGAGGTCCGCCGCAAGCTGCTGCCGGCTTCGGACCGGATCACCGTGTGCGCCCGCTCGGCGCTGGACTTCAGCTGGATGGACGAGGTGAACCCGGCCGACGGCGTGTTCGTCACGGCAGAGGGGCTGCTGATGTACCTGCAGCCCGAAGAAGCCATGGGGCTGATTCGGGCGTGCGCACAACGTTTCGCGGGCGGGCAGATGCTGTTCGACCTGCCACCGGCCTGGCTCGCCGCCTGGGCGCGCAAGGGCGTGCGGACCTCAAAGGGCTACCGGATGCCGCCGATGCCCTTCAGCATGTCTCCGTCGCGGGCGGCCGATCTCGTCAACTCCGTGCCAGGCGTCCGGGCAGTGCACAACCTGCCGACGCCGGAGGGCCGGGGCCGCATCCTCAACGGGCTGCTGCGGACGGCGCAGCGGGTTTCGTTGCTGAATTCGGCCCTGCCGGTGACGACCCTGCTGGATTTCGGCTAGACAGGCTGACAGCAGTGCCGGCTCAGCCCTGAGCCATGGCCGCGAGATCCTTGATCTGTTCGACGGAGGTGGCCCCGACGACCATCATGGTCACGCCCGAGGCCTCCCAGGCCTTGATCTGTTCCTTGACGTAGTCGAGGTTGCCGACGATCGCCGAATCATCAACCAGTTCGTCGGGAATGATCTTGGCCGCTTCGTCTTTGCGGTCGCTGCGGAACAGTTTGGTGACGTCGTCGACCACCTCCGCATACCCCATCCGGCGATACACGTCGGCGTGGAAGTTGGTGCCCTCGGCCCCCATTCCGCCCATGTACAGCGCCAGGTGCGGCTTCATCAGCTCCATGATCGCGGGCCGATCGTCGGTGACCACGACCTGCGCAGTGGCACAGATCTCGAAGGTCTCTCGGGTACGCCGCGCGCCGGGGCGGGCGAAGCCCTCGTCCAGCCATTCGTTGTACATGCCGGCGATGCGCGGCGAGTAGAAGATCGGCAGCCAGCCGTCGGCGATCTCGGCGGCCAGCGCGACGTTCTTGGGCCCCTCGGCACCGAGCATCACCGGGATGTCGGCGCGCAGCGGATGGGTGATCGGCTTGAGGTTCTTGCCCAGGCCGGTTGTGCCCTCGCCGGTCACCGGCAGCGGGTAGTGCGGACCGTCGCTGTGGACCGGGGCCTCACGCGCCCAGACCTGACGCAGGATGTCGATGTACTCGCGGGTGCGGGCCAGCGGCTTCGGGAACTTCGCGCCGTACCAGCCCTCGACCACCTGCGGCCCGGACACGCCGAGCCCCAGGATGTGGCGGCCACCGGAGAGGTGATCCAGCGTCAGCGCGGCCATCGCGCACGCCGTCGGGGTACGCGCGGACAGCTGGATGACCGAGGTGCCCAGCCGCATGCGGGTGGTTTCCCGCCCCCACCAGGCCAGCGGGGTGTAGGCGTCCGAGCCCCAGGCCTCCGCGGTGAAGACGGTGTCGAAGCCCTCCGCCTCGGCGGCAGCGACGAGTTCGGCGTGGTTGGTCGGCGGCTGTGCGCCCCAGTATCCGAGTTGCAGACCGAGCTTCATTTAGATCGCCTTCCCACGTGTCCTTGCCACGATTGTTAGAACCTGTTCTACTCGATGTGTGACAGCCAGCCAAAGCCGCCCGGCCTCGACAGATCACCGTGAGCCGCCACTTTCCGCGCCACTGAAACTGTCGTTTGACTACACCCGTTCAGTAGGTTCACTGCTCAGTCAGTTCTTTACTGCCCTGCGCGAGCGCCGGATCGTCGGCGTGCGCGGGTCCGACGGACGGGTGCACGTGCCACCCGCTGAGTATGACCCGGTCACCTACGAGGCTCTGACCGAGGTGGTTCCGGTATCCAGCGTCGGGACAGTGGTGTCCTGGACCTGGCAGCCCGAACCGCTTGAAGGTCAGCCGCTGGACCGGCCGTTCGCCTGGGCGCTGATCAAGCTCGACGGTGCCGACACCCCGCTGCTGCACGCCGTGGACGTCAAGGAAGGCGAGCTCAGCAGCGGTGCCCGGGTGCACGTGCACTGGGTCGACGAGCCGGTGGGCGCGATCACCGACATCGCGTACTTCGTCCCGGGTGAGACCCCCGAGGATGTTCCGCCGGTGAGCGATGACCGTGACCCGGTGACCATGCTGGTGGCGCCCTCGTCCATCGAGATCCAGCACACGGCCTCGCGGCCCGAGAGCACCTACCTGCGGGGTCTGCGCGACGGCAAGCTGCTCGGCGCGCGCACCGGCGCAGAGGGCAAGGTGTACTTCCCGCCCAAGGAAGCCGATCCGGCCACCGGCCAGGAACTCACCGAGTTCGTTGAGCTGCCCGACCGGGGCACCATCACCACGTTCGCGATCATCAACATCCCGTTCGCCGGCCAGCGGATCAAGCCGCCGTACGTCGCGGCCTACGTGCTGCTCGACGGTGCCGACATCCCGTTCCTGCATCTGGTGACCGACATCGATGCGTCCGAGGTGCGGATGGGCATGCGGGTCGAGGCGGTATGGAAGCCCCAGGAGGAATGGGGCCTCGGCATCGACAACATCTCGCACTTCCGGCCGACGGGTGAACCCGACGCCGACTACGACAGCTACAAGCACCACCTGTAAGGGATCACATGACTTTTCGTGACGTAGCCGTCGTCGGTTTCGCGCATGCCCCGCATGTGCGCCGCACAGATGGCACCACCAACGGCGTCGAGATGCTGATGCCATGTTTCGCAAGCCTCTATGAAGAGCTCGGCCTGCAACAGACCGATATCGGCTTCTGGTGCTCGGGATCGTCCGATTACCTTGCCGGCCGCGCCTTCTCGTTCATCTCGGCGATCGACTCGATCGGCGCTGTGCCGCCGATCAACGAGTCACACGTCGAGATGGACGCAGCCTGGGCGCTGTACGAGGCCTACATCAAGATCTTGACCGGCGAGGTGGATACCGCACTGGTCTACGGCTTCGGCAAGTCCTCGGCGGGTGTTCTGCGCCGGGTGCTGGCCCTGCAGACCGACCCCTACACCGTCGCGCCGCTGTGGCCGGATGCGGTGTCGCTGGCCGGACTTCAGGCCCGGTTCGGCCTCGATGCCGGTAAGTGGACTGCCGAGCAGATGGCCCAGGTGGCGTTGGATTCGTTCGCCGCGGCCGACCGCGTCGACTCGGTGGAATCCGCTGCCTCTGTTGCCGAGCTGCTGGACCGCCCGTTCTTCGCCGACCCGCTACGCCGCCACGACATCGCCCCCATCACCGACGGTGCCTCGGCCATCGTCTTGGCGGCCGGCGACCGGGCTCGCGAACTGCGCGAAAACCCGGCCTGGATCACCGGATTCGAGCACCGCATCGAGACCCCGGTGCTGGGTGCGCGCGATCTGACCGTCTCGACCTCGACCGCCGCCTCGGCACAGGCCGCCACCGGCGGTGACGTGAGCTCGATCGAGGTTGCCGAGATCTACGCCCCGTTCACTCACCAGCAGCTGATCCTCACCGAGGCGATCGGGCTGGGCGAGAACACGAAGATCAACCCGTCGGGCGGCGCGTTGGCCGCCAACCCGATGTTCTCGGCCGGCCTGGAGCGCATCGGTTTCGCCGCGCAGCACATCTTCTCCGGCTCGGCCGGGCGCGTGCTCGCGCACGCCACCAGTGGCGCTGCGCTGCAACAGAATCTGGTCGCGGTCCTGGAGGGCAAATAATGGCTAAGAATCTCGCCGCGGTCCTGGGCACCGGGCAGACCAAGTACGTCGCCAAGCGTCACGACGTATCGATGAACGGGCTGGTGCGCGAGGCCATCGACAAGGCACTCGCCGATTCCGGCTCGACGATGGCCGATATCGACGCAGTGGTGGTCGGCAAGGCACCGGACTTCTTCGAGGGCGTGATGATGCCCGAGTTGTTCATGGTCGACGCCACCGGCGCCACCAACAAGCCGCTGATCCGCGTGCACACCGCGGGTTCGGTGGGCGGATCGACCGCGATCGTCGCGTCCAGCCTGGTCAAATCCGGCAAGTACCGCCGTGTCCTGACCATGTCGTGGGAAAAGCAGTCCGAGTCTAATGCCATGTGGGCGTTGAGCATTCCGGTGCCCTTCACCAAGCCGGTCGGCGCGGGTGCCGGCGGTTACTTCGCTCCGCACGTGCGGGCCTACATCCGGCGCTCCGGTGCCCCGAACCACATCGGCGCGATGGTGGCTGTCAAGGACCGGCTCAACGGTGCCAAGAACCCGTTGGCTCACCTGCACCAGCCCGACATCACGCTGGAGAAGGTGATGGCCTCGCAGATGCTGTGGGACCCGATCCGTTTCGACGAGACCTGTCCGTCGTCAGATGGTGCCGCGGCCATGGTGATCGGTGACGAGGCCGCCGCCGACGCGCGGATTGCCGAAGGTCACCCGGTCGCCTGGATCCACGCGACGGCGCTGCGGACCGAGCCGCTGGCCTACTCCGGCCGTGACCAGGTCAACCCGCAGGCCGGTCGCGACGCCGCGGCGGCACTGTGGCGCGATGCCGGCATCACCAGCCCGATCGACGAGATCGATGTGGCCGAGGTGTACGTGCCGTTCTCCTGGTTCGAGCCGATGTGGTTGGAGAACCTCGGTTTTGCCGCTGAGGGCGAGGGCTGGAAGCTGACGGAGGCCGGCGAGACGGCCATCGGCGGGAAGATTCCCTTCAACGCCTCCGGTGGTGTGCTGAGCTCGAACCCGATCGGTGCGTCCGGCATGATCCGGTTCGCCGAATCGGCGATCCAGGTGATGGGCAAGGCCGGCGACCATCAGGTCCAGGGTGCCCGCAAGGCGCTCGGGCACGCCTACGGCGGTGGCGCGCAGTACTACTCCATGTGGGTTGTGGGCTCTGACAAACCGGGCGAGCCCGCATCATGACGCGCATGAAGTACACCCTCAGCGTGGCCATGGGCCCGCTGGAGCATCTGACCGGATTGGCCCGCACCGCAGAGGAAGTCGGGTTCGATTCGATCGCCCTGCCCGACTCGCTTTTCTACATGGAGAAGCAGGCCGCGGACTATCCGTACACCCCGGACGGGTCGCGGATGTGGAACGCCGAGACCCCGTGGGTTGATCCGCTGATCGCGGCGGCCTCGATGGGTGCGGCGACCTCGACGCTGCGGTTCTACACCAACGTGATGAAGCTCGGGTCGCGAAATCCGCTGCTGCTGGCCCGCCAGGTCGGCTCGGTGGCCAACCTGACCAACAACCGGTTCGGCTTCGGCGTCGGGATCGGCTGGGCACCAGAGGAATTCGAATGGTGCGGAGTTCCGTTCGCCAAGCGTGGGGCGCGCGTCGACGAGATGATCGAGGTGCTCAAGCTCGTGCTCGGCGGCGGCATGGTCGAGTTCCACGGCGAGTTCTACGATTTCGAGCGTCTGCAGATGAGCCCGGCGCCGTCGGAGCCGGTGCCGTTCTACGTCGGCGGGCACACGCCGGTGGCACTCAAGCGTGCCGCCCGCGTGGGTGACGGCTGGACCAGCGCGATGATGACGTGCGCACAGCTGGCCGAGACCGTGACGGCGATCAACAAGTTGCGGGCTGAATACGGCCGGGCCGATGAGCCGTTCGAGTTCCAGTCTGTGTGCATCGACAAGTTCGATCTCGACGGGCACCGCGCGCTGGCCGAGGCCGGTATCACCGACAACATCGTCATCCCGTGGATGCTCGAAGGTCTGGGCTTCGACGCTCCGCTGGAGCGCAAGCAGGACTCGCTCAAGCGGTTCGCCGACACCTACATCCACTCCGGCTGGCAGGACTGACATGACCGTCACCGATACTCAGCACCCAGCTCACCTGGCAGGCAAGCGATCCCGGGATGCGGTTGCCGCCCGGGACAAGCAAGCATGGCTGGACAACTTCGCCGACGACGCGATCGTGCAGGACCCCATCGGGCCGTCGTTCTTCGACCCCGCGGGCTTGGGCCACCAGGGCAAGGAAGCCATCGCGGCGTTCTGGGACAAGGCCATCGCCCCGACCGACAACCTCGAGTTCAACTTCCTCGACACGTTCCAGTGCGGCAGCGAGGAAGCCAACGTCGGCAGCATCGTCACCACGATGGGCGGGCACCGCATCACCACTCCGGGTGTCTTCACCTACCGGGCGAATGACGCGGGACAGTTGGTGGCGTTGCGGGCCTATTGGGAAGTCGATCGTGCGAGCGCCGAGAAGATCGACAGCTAGCGGTCGGTGAGCCAATGACGCCAGGGCTCCGGGCACGGCGATAGTGCCGTACCCGGTCCAACCGGACGCGTTGTCATCCCCAGTGTGGGGCCGCGCGCACCTGCAGCAGGTCTCGGAATTGCTTGGTGGTGTTCGGGAGCAGTTCACCGGTGCCCCAGTCGACCACGACGCCGTAGCGGCGCAACAGGTCGAAGGTATCGAGCTCACCGTCACGGAATCGGGCAGCGACCTCCGCGGGGTCGACGTTGAGCCACTGCTGGCGAGCTGCCCGGATTTCGGCGCGCAGCGCATCGGTTGCGGTGCGGTCGATCTCGTACTCGTCGATCTCGGGGTCGATCGGCGTGATGACCACACCGTAGTCGCGTGCGCCGCCGGCTATGGTCACATAGCCGTCGATCACATCCTCCAGGACGGCCTCGGGAGCGCGGTCGAGAGGATCTCCGAGACCGCCGCCGCCTGCCGATGGTCGCTCGAAGGTATCGCCGGCCTGTACCGCCACACTGGAGAACACTGATCCCAGAAAGGCCTCTTCGGCCGTTCCACGGTTGAGCCAGACACCATGAGGAATCGAGGGGAGCCCGCCGTTGATGCCCCAGGTAACCGACCGGGATCGGTCGCAGCAGTAGGACATCACGGTGTTCTCGCAGTCGGTCAGGATGCCACCTTTGGTCACGCCGCAGCCTCCGCGATACAAGCCTGGCCCGCCGGAGTCGGGAATGATCGCGTGCTTGGTCGTCAGCACCGGAGTCAGGCGTTCTTGACCCTCGCAAGGCTGGACAGCCAGTCCGACACCGAAAACCGGCGCCGTCGCGGTGGAACCGTCCTTGGTGCTGCGTCCTCCCCACCCGCCGGCCATCCAGTCGTACCACATGAAGAACGGACGTTCGTCACCTCGAGCGTCGCGGCCACCGACGAGAAGATACTCAAGGTTGAATGAGCATGCAATGGCCCGCTCGGGCATGATCGCTGACCATAGTTCGAAGATGGCGTTCATGATCTTTTCATATGGGCCAGAACAGAATCCGGTCACCGCAATCGGCCAGCCCGCGTTGACCACGGTGCCTTCGGGCCCGATGTCGGTATTGATGGCGGCGTAGAGGCCGGAGTTCAGCGGAACATCGGGAAAGAAGGTCTTTGTGCCAGCGACGATTCCCGAGAAGGCCGTGCCATACCCACAGTTGAGGAAGCTCGCCACAGCGGGGGCGCTGCCCGACAGGTCGTAACTGAGCTGATCGCCCTCGATGGTCATTTTCACTCGGATCGGCACCATCCCTTCCGGTTTCGAAGGATCCGAGTCGAGGTAGTCCTCGGTCACCCACTCGCCGTCGGGCAGTTCTGCGACGCGCTGGCGGATGATGCGCTCCACATAGTCCTGTACCTCGGCCATGGCTTCGACGACGGTGCCGCAGCCGTACTTGGCAACCAGTCGTTGAATCTCGCGTTCGCAGACGCCGGTCGCCTCGGCCTGAGCGTGCAGGTCGCCCAAGCTGATCTCTGGCGCCCGGGTGTTGGCCACCAGTAGTTTGGCGACATCTGCGAGAAAGCGGCCTTCGTGCCAGATGCGGACGGGCGTGATCCGCAGCCCCTCGGCGAAATGCTCGGTGGCGGTGACGTCGAAAGATCCGGGGACACTGCCGCCGATATCGGCCCAGTGTCCCTTGTTCTGGGCGAACCCGATCAGCTGGGCGTCGGCGAAGATCGGCCGGATGAAGCTGACGTCATTGAGGTGGGTGCCACCGCGGTAAGGGTCGTTGACGCAGAACACGTCACCGTGGTTGATGTCGTCGCCGAACTCCTCGAGCACGGCTTTGCATTGGAAGTGCAGCGTTCCCACGTGCACTGCGATGTCTTGGCTGCCCTGCATGACGGTATTGCCCTGTGCGTCGCACAGGGCAGAGGAGAAGTCCCGGCTGTAGATGACGAACGAGTAGCAGGTGCGCAAGATCTGCTCACTCATCAGGTCGACGGACGTCACGAATGCGTTCTTGAGGACCTCGAACGTAACCGGATCGAGGCGTCGGCGGGTGGTGCTTGCGGCGTTCACTGCTGCTCCTGGTGGATGTGGATTCGAATGTTGCCCCACTCGTCGACGACGGCGGTGGTCGACGGGGGTATGACGGTGGTCGAGTCGAGCTGGTCGATGATGGCAGGCCCGTCGACCGAGTTTCCTGCGATGAGTTCGTCGCGGTCGAAGACCGGCGTCGGCACGCGCCCACCTACCTCGTCGAAGTAGACCTGACGAATTGTGAGTGGCGACGGTGCGGGTGAGTCCGACGCATTCTGCTGGGGGAACCGCGGTTTCGGGGTCTCGCCGATGGCGCGAACACCGATTTGGTAGATCTCGACGTCGACGTCATCGCGGCGGAACGAGTAGTCGCGTTCGTGTTCTTCGTGGAAGAGTTCGACCGCACGGTTCAGGAACCCGTCCCGGTTGTCGGCGGTGACGCTCAGCGACCGCCATTGTCCCGCGTAGCGCATGCTGATCGAGCGGTCGATACGCATGCGATCCTCATCGACGCCCTCGTTCCGGAGCCGGGCGAGGCCCTCCTTCTCGAGCTGCGCGAATTCGGACTCGAGCTCTGCTGGGTCGACGTCGGAGGCGATGCGCTGGAACATCGCCGACAAGTCGTGCCGAATGTCGACGAGCAAACACCCTTGCGCCGAGGTGATTCCAGGATGAGCCGGCACCACGACCGTGGGGATCGACAGCTCTTTGGCCAGGGCGGCACCGTGGAGTGCGCCGGCCCCGCCACAAACTACTAGGACGAAGTCTCGGGGGTCGTATCCGCGTCGGATGGACAACAGTCGCACAGCGTCGGCCATGTTGGCATTGGCGACCTGGATGACGTTCGATGCGGCGGTGTCAACATCGAGGTCGAGGCGCTCGGAGATGCCGGTACGCACGGCTTCACGCGCCGCGGCCGCGTCGAGCGTCAGTTCGCCGCCGATCAGCGATTCGCCCAGCCGGCCGAGTACCAGGTTGGCGTCGGTGTTGGTCGGTTCGGTACCTCCACGTTGGTAGCAGGCCGGACCCGGTGCCGCGCCTGCGGATTGGGGTCCATTACGCAGGGAGCCGGCCTCGTCGATCCAAGCGAGTGAGCCGCCGCCGGCGCCGATGGTGAGTACCTCGATGCTGGGGAAGCAGATTGGGAAGCCGTACTCGACTTGCCACCGTTTGGTGGTGCGAATCTCACCGTCGTAGACCAGAGAGATATCCGTACTGGTCCCGCCCATGTCGAGGCCGATCGCATTCGGGTATCCGCAGCGGGAAGCAATGTCGGCCACCGCGATGGCGCCCGCGGCGATACCTGAGGCTGCCAACCGCACCGGATAGCGGTCTACCATTGCCGGCGTCATCGATCCACCGCCGGAGTGCAACAGCAACAGGTCACCGTCGTAGCCGTCTGCGCGCAGAGACCCTTCCAGCCGGTTCACATAACCACTCACCAGCGGGGCGAGCACCGCATTGGCCACTGTCGTGGACGCGCGGTCGTATTCGAAAATCTCCGGCAGGATCTCACTTGACGTCGACACCGTGACGCCAGGGATCTCGTCGATGAGAATGTCGCGCATTCTTCGTTCGTGGGTGTCGTTGACGTAGGAGTTCATGAAGCAAACAGCCACAGTCAGCACACCTTTGCGTCGCAGAATGCGTGCGACGTCTCGTGCCTTGTCTTCGTCGAGGGGAGTGACTATCGAACCGACGTAGTCGATTCTCTCAGGTACCTCGTAACGGTTTCGCCGCTTGATGTACGGAGCGCCGACGTCGGCGTAGGAATCCCAGAGTTCATCTTTCGTGCCGTCGCGGATCTCCAGGATGTCGCGGAACCCCTCGCTGCACACCATTGCGGCGGCTGGAAAACGACGGGTGATCAACGCGTTGGTCGCCACTGTCGTGCCATGCGAGAACAGGGTCACCGCTGAAAGATCGATACCGGCTGAACGCACACCGGCAACGACCGCTTCCATAGGGTCGTGCGGGGTAGACGGCACCTTGGCAACGCGCGTGCTCTGATCACGCTCGTCGAAGATGCACACGTCGGTAAACGTCCCACCCACGTCGACAGCAACACGAAGCGTCTTCGTGGCTGTGTTCTGCTTCATTGGCAAGCCTCCTCTGGTGAAGTGTGGTCAAGTATTGAGCTGCACTAATCCAGAGCCAATTGGAGAAAGTGACTGTCAACTACACTCATCTTGGAGTTTTTGACTGTTCGGGGTGAGTCCGCTGCAACCTGTGCAAAAAGACGATTTCCGTCTTGTTGATCTGCTGTTGGATCAGTCGCTCGGCCTTGCCCTGGTGAGCGACTGCAATCCGCACGTACCACTGTCGGGCGCGCACGCGATCGAGATCGCCCATCCGTCAGAGTGGCTGCAGCCCGGAACAGTGATGCTGACGACGGGTTCGCTCTACGGCGATGCGGCCAAGAGCGGAAAAGCAGCGCAGGCGTTCCGCGGCCTGGTGCGCGAGCTGGTCTCGGCCGGCGTCGCTGCGCTCGGGTATGGACTCGGGGTTGTCACCGATGAAGTGCCTCGTGCATTGGTGGACGAGGCGAACCGTCATCACTTCGCGGTGTTCACCGTGCCGCGCGAAGTCGCATTCATGACTGTGATCGATCGTGTTGCGGAACAGACTCATTCAGTTGAGTCGCATTCCTTGCGGCGCGCGTTGCAGATGCAGGATCAGCTACTCGACGCGCTAGGCGCCGCCGATCCCGAGCAGGAGCTGATATCCCGCCTGGCCGCGATATTGCGTTGCAGCGTACTGCTGTACAACGAGCTGGGCGACGTCGTCGCGTCCTCCGGCAAGGCACCGTCACATCTGATGCGGTCCCAACTACGTGGCCGCAGCGACCATCTACGGTTCAGCGTCGGTAAGTGGTCGGTTACAGCCGACCCGATTGAGCCTGGAGGAGAACCACACTGGCTTGTAGTCGCCTCGACCCGTCACGAGGTTCCCGACGCTCTGGCCCGATCGATTCTCCAGGTCTCCGTCCGCCTGCTCAACGCGATCGAGCGGTCGCGTTATCGGGCCGCGGTGGAGAACCGTGCCCGCCAGGCGGCATTCGTGCGTGAGCTGGTAGCCGGTGAGATCATCGATCAATTCAGTGCCGAAGGACATTTGGAGTCGTTGCGGTTCGGGCACCGGCCCCAGCTGCGTGTGTTCGCAATGTCTCCCTCAGATGGTTACGACGCCGGACGCTGGGTAACGCGAGCCGCGACCGCGCTTGACGCACTGGAGGCTGACGCGCTCGATTTAGCGAGATTGATGCGCCTGCCCGTGATGTTCGCACAGCTCGCCGATCAGCTGATCGGCGTACTCGCGGCGGATGTGCCCGCCGTCAACGGCTGGATCGCCAACCAACCCGAAGGCGCCGTCTGCGGCTTCTCCGAACCATTCCAGGATGTACGCACCGGTCCCGAACGTCTGAGGAACGCGCAGCGGGCGCTGCGGGCCGCGCAAACCCGAAACCTTCACCACACCAAGTTCGAGGACGTTGGTATCGCGGATTGGCTCTTGACCGGACAACACCGCGAGACCACCGCAGCCAAGGCCGCCGAACAGCTCGCCGTGCTCGGTCAGCACGATGGCTACTTGGAGTTCATTCGCGCGTTCTTCGCCCACGATCTCGATGTCGTAGCGACAGCGAAGGCACTCAACGTGCACCCGAATACCGTGCGGCACAGAGTGAAACGCGTCGAGTCGATGTTCGGCGAATCGTTGCGTTCACCGGCGCTGATCACCGCCATCCACCTGAGCCTCGAGGTACTCGCGCTTGAGGGCGACCATTCCGCCACGATGGTCTTGTCGCGCCTGAAATAACCAGTGTTGTAGTGCTTCCAAGCACAGAGAAACGGCCCATCACCTGGTCAACCAGCCATGGTCGGCGAACGCATTCTTCTACAGGGCCTTAATGAAACGCGGCCCGCACAACCGTCGCAAAAGCATCCACCCGACAGCTAGAGCTCGACGAGCCCCGTCAGGTAGCGCTGCGCCAGCTCCCGGTACGCCGCCGGATTGGCCTGCACCCAGGTCTGTGCACCGGTGCCCGCGATAGGTCCCCGGATCTTCGCGGGTGCACCGGTGACCAGCACCTCGTCGGGAATCTTTGTGCCCCCGACCACCAGGGAATGCGCCGCGATCAGGCTGCGCCGGCCGATCACCGCCCCGTCGAGGACCGTGCAGTGGTTGGCGATCAGCGCCTCCTCGCCCACGTGTGCACCGTGCACGACGCACATATGGGCGACCGTCGCGCCCGGACCGATGTCGACCGGGATCCCCGGTGGCGCGTGCAGCACCGAACCGTCCTGCACGTTGGCGCCCTCGCGGATGACGATCGGGGCGAAGTCGCCCCGCAACACGGTGTTGAACCACACCGAGGCACCGGCCTCGACCGTCACGTTGCCGATCAGTGTTGCCGTCGGGGCCACGAATGCGCTTGGGTCAACCACGGGCGCCCGGCCCTCGAACGAATACAGCGGCATCGTCCACATATACCGCAGGAACCGGCCCCCGGCGCAGCGACGCGTACCCTGAACAGTAACTATGTCGCTCACGACAACCATCCGCCCCAGGTTCTTGATCACCATCGGCCTTGCCGCAGCCGTCATCGGCACGGTCGGCGCGTGCACCCCAGCCGACCAGTCACCGACTACGCCGTGGGTTGCCACGCCGTCTACCTCGCCGTCGGCTGCCGCGCCGAAATCGCCGAAATCGCAGGCTTCCGACTACAGCCACCTGCTACTACAGGCCGAGGATGTCAGCATTCCGCCGGACGCGTTCACCGTCAGGTCCAACAATGTCAACCCCGACGGCCAGTCCGGGGCCAGCGCGTTGTTCGTCAACGCCGACGACACCCGGGCAATCGCCGACACGATCCTGATCTACCCGGACGCGGCGACCGCGGCGGCGACGCTCAAACAGGCCTCGGCCGCCGTGAGCACGATGGTGACCGGTGGCGAACCGCACCCGGTGCCGGTCGGTTTGAACGGCACCGTCATCTCGGGCACCGCACCGGACGGCTCCAAGGCCGTGACGCTGCTGATGTACAACCAGGGACGCGCGGTGGTCCGCCTGGAGTTCGACAGCACTCCGAATGATCCGGTGTCACCGCAGACAGTGGCCAGTGTGGGCCGGATGCAACAGATCGCCCTGAGAATCGGCCTTCCGGAGCGGGAGTAGGTCCCGGTCACGACGGGTATGCCCCAGGTCACGCCTGAATTATTGCCATCCGGGCTCAAAAAACTGTAACGTGTTCTAGTTAAGAGCACCGATACGGGAGGCCCACCGTGACTACCGAACATGCCGGCATCAGAGAGATCGACACCGGCGCCCTGCCAGACCGCTACGCGCGGGGTTGGCACTGCCTGGGACCCGTCAAGAACTTCCTTGACGGTCAGCCGCACTCTGTCGAGGCATTCGGCACCAAGCTGGTGGTGTTCGCCGATTCGGCGGGCGACCTGAAGGTCCTCGACGGCTACTGCCGGCACATGGGCGGCGACCTGTCGCAGGGCACCATCAAGGGCGACGCCGTGGCCTGCCCGTTCCACGACTGGCGCTGGGGCGGTGACGGCAAGTGCAAGCTCGTCCCCTACGCCAAGCGCACCCCGCGTCTGGCCCGCACCCGGGCCTGGCACACCGACGTGCGCGGCGGCCTGCTGTTCGTCTGGCACGACCACGAGGGCAACGACCCCCAGCCCGAGGTCCGGATCCCTGAGATCCCCGAGGCGGCCAGCGACGAGTGGACCGAGTGGCAGTGGAACTCGCTGTTGATCGAGGGCAGCAACTGCCGCGAGATCATCGACAACGTCACCGACATGGCGCACTTCTTCTACATCCACTACGGCCTGCCGACGTACTTCAAGAACGTCTTCGAAGGGCACATCGCCTCGCAGTATCTGCACAACGTCGGCCGTCAGGACATCGGCGGCATGGGCACCCAGTACGGCGAGTCGCACCTGGACTCGGAGGCCTCCTACTTCGGGCCGTCGTTCATGATCAACTGGCTGCACAACAACTACGCCGGTTACAAGGCCGAGTCGATCCTGATCAACTGCCACTACCCGGTGAGCCAGGACGCCTTCATGCTGCAGTGGGGCGTCATCGTCGAGAAGCCCAAGGGCATGGACGAAAAGACCACCCAGAAGCTGGCCGACGCGATGACGGACGGCGTGAGCAAGGGCTTCATGCAGGACGTCGAGATCTGGAAGCACAAGACCCGCATCGACAACCCGCTGCTGGTCGAGGAGGACGGCGCCGTCTACCAGATGCGCCGCTGGTACCAGCAGTTCTACGTCGATGTCGCGGACATCAGCCCCGACATGACGGACCGGTTCGAGATGGAGATCGACACCACCGCGGCCAACGAGAAGTGGCACGTGGAGGTCGAGGAGAACCTGAAGATCAAGGCGGCTGAGAAGTCGGCTCAGACGGAAACACTGCAGTCCAGCTGATGACGACACGCAACGAGCGGAGCCAGGCGCCAGATGTCGACGACCTGGCCCGCTCGATGCTGCTGCTGCACGGCGTGCATGAGGATGACGATCATCACGCCGGCAGCGGCGCAGGCACCGGTTCGACCGCCGGATCATGGGCCAAGGCACCGAATTTCGCGTCCGATCCGCAACTGGCCGCGGCGGTCCGCGAGGCCAGCGCGCGCGACCGTGAACGCTATCTGACCTCAGGCCTGGTGTCGGTGGACTGCCGGTTCTGCCATGTCTCGGTGCAGGTGAAAAAGCTGAGCGCCGAACACACTTCGGTGCAGTGGTCTACCGAAGCGGTGGAACGCTGCGCGACCTTCGAGGAAATCCGCTCCACCGGCGGAGATCCGGCCCGGGCGCGGTCATGCCCGCGGCTGACCGACAGCATCAAGCATGCGGTTGCCGAAGGGTGCCTGGAAGAGGTGTCTTCGGCCCCCTCCCCCGGCGACGGCTGATTCGCCCGCTAGTTCCCGGTCCTCAGCTCGGCCACGCAGGCACCCAGCGACTCGTCGTCTCCGTCGCCGCCCAGCGGCGGCAGCACGATGCCGTCGGCCACGTCCCCGAACCTCGCCTTCAGCAAGCCGGGCAGCTCATCGTGACGTCCACAGACCACCAGCTCGTCCAGAATGGAATCGGTTAGCACCGAGGGCAATTCGTCCCACAGCTCGGTTCGGACCAGGGACCGCAACCGCTCCGGGAGTTCAGTAAGGCCGCGGCGGGTCAGGCCTGTCGCATATGCGGGTGTCGAATACAGGAATGCCAGCATCCGGCGCTGCCGTTCCCGTTCCATGGCGACCGCCTCATCGGTGCGGCCGGTGGCGATCGCCGTCGAGGCGACGATGCGCGGTGCGTCTGTCCTGCCTGCCGCTTCGGCGCCACGGGCCAACGCCGGGCGCACCACGTCGCGCAGGTAGTCGGGATCGGAGTTGGTCGAGTGCGTGACGATTCCGCGCGCGACCCCGCCGGCGAGTTCGCACATACCGGCGTTCACCGCACCCAGCCAGATCGGCGGGCGGACGGCCTCGCTCGGGCCGGGATTGAAGTAGGGCTGCATGCGGGTCAGCCGGTAGTTCTCGCTCTCGAAGTGCACTGTGCCCCCAGTGCGGAACGCATCGAACAGGGCATCGAGCGCACCCACGTAATCCCTGAGCCGGGCAATCGGATCGCTCCACGGCATGCCGTAGCGGTCCCGGATGTTCTGCTTGATCTGCGTCCCGAGCCCCAGCTCGAACCGACCGCCCGAGAGTACCGACAGATCCCAGGCGGTGTACGCCGTCAGCGTGGGACTGCGCACGAATGCCAGTGTCACGGCGGTGCGGACGGTGATGCGCGATGTGTGCTCCAGGGCCAGCAACGAGACCGCCAGTGAGTCGTGCAGGGTCTCGGCGACATGTAGGCCGTCGCAGCCCAGTCGCTCGGCCCGCCGCGCATAGCCGGCGGTTGCGGTCAGCGGCGTACGCGGGTCGAGCGCCAGATAGACCTTCATGATCTCCCCCTCACGAGCAGACGCGAATGTACCCGGAAATCAACATTTCCGGGTCATTCGCGTCTGCTCGCGGGGCTACTACTACAGCCCCTTGAATCGCTCCTGGACCGCCTCAGAGGACAGTCCGTAGTCGGCCAGTGAGTAGGTGTGCTTCGGCGCACGCGGCCCCTGCTTGCTGGCTTCGTGGCTGTCGACCATCGCCTGCCGGGCGGCGTCCGTGAAGTCCAGCCCGAACGTGCGGTAGATACCCTCGACCGCGCCGATCGGGTCCTTGACGAACTCGAAGTAGTCCACGTCGCAGAACTGACCCGGATCATGCTTGGCCCGTTCGGTATTGAACAACTCCAGCCCGCGCGACCAGGTTTCCATGGCGTCTTCGCCGATCACATTCCCGGTGAACGTGTTGGACCAACCGGCGGTGGTGTGCTGCGCCAGCGAGCACATCGAGGCCATGATGGTCTCTGCCGGGCGGTGACACTGGACGACCAGGGCGTCCGGATACGTCGCGAACAGTGCGTCCAGGGCGAACAGATGACTGGGGTTCTTGAGCACCCAACGCTTCTCGGGCTCGTTGAGACCGATCAGCTGCAGGTTCTTCCGGTGCCTCTGGTACGACTTGGTCCAGTCCTGGCGGGCCAGCCACTGCGCGTAGGTCGGGACGTGAGCCAGCGTCTCGTACGAGACCGAGTGCAACGACTGCCGCAGCAGCTGCCAGCATTCCTCGACCTCGTCCGCAGTCATGTAGTGCAGGCCCGTGTAATCCGGGTCCTCCTCGTGCGCCTTCTTGAATCGGGCATCGAGCGCACTGAAGACCGGGTTGTCCGGCCAGGTTTCCCGCGGCGGCCGAGGCTGCGGGAACTCCGCCAGCCACATCTCCAAACCCTGATGCATCGGGTCGGCGGTCAGCAACCGGTGAATCACCGTGGTCCCGGTGCGCGGCAGACCGGTGACGAAGATCGGCCGCTCGATCGGCACGTCGACGTGCTGCGGGTACTGCTTGAACGCAGCTTCCGAGACGAGGCGGGCAACCAGCGCATTGCGGGTGAAGAAGCGCTGCATCTTGCTGCCGAGCTCGGTCAGATCGGCATCACGCTGGTAGGACTCCAGCAGCACTCCGAGCGCTTCGATGTAGTTGTCGTCGTCGGTACCGAAATCATCCAGGCCGCAGGCCTTTACCGCCGAGGCATGCAGATCCTCGATGGTGCCGACATCGGTGCGTCCGCTCATGCGCGATCCGCCTTCGCTTCTCGCTGCCAGGTCATGCCTTGTACTCCCCGCAGTTCACATCGAGGGCCTGGCCGGTGATACCGCTGGACAGATCGCTGGCCATGAACAGGATCGCCGAGGCGACTTCATCCTCGGTCGGCAGCCGCTTGAGGTCGGAGGAGGCCGCCGTCGCCTTGTAGATCTCGTCGACGGTGGTGCCGTACTTACCCGCCTGATGGGCGAAATAGCTTTCCAGCGTGCCGCCCCAGATATAGCCGGGCAGAATGGAATTCACCCGGATGCCCTGGTCGCCGAGTTCGGTTGCCAGGGTCTGCGACATGGCCAGCAGGGCCGACTTGGCCATCTTGTAGGCGCCGTACTTGGCCTGCGAGTGCCGGACCACCATGGAGTTCACGTTGACGACGGAACCCTTGCTCTGGGCCAGGGCCGGGGTGAAGGCCTGCACCATCCGCAGCGCGCCGAACACCGTCAGCTCGATGGCATCGCGCATGTGCTCGAACGTGGTGTTGGCGAAGGGTTTCATCGACGGCACCCGGAACGCGTTGTTGATCAACACGTCGACCTTGCCGTACGCCTCGATCGAGGCGTCGACCAGATTGTTCACCTGGGCCTCGTCGGTGATGTCGGTGCCGACCGAGATGGCGCGACGGCCGAGATCGGTCACCTGCTTGGCCACCTCGTCGAGCCGCTCCACGGTGCGAGCCGCGAGCACCAGATCAGCTCCGGCCTCGGCACAGCGCCGCGCGAGCGTGGTGCCCAGCGCGGGGCCGACCCCGCTGATGACGACGACCTTGTTCTCCAGCAGTCCTGACATCGGTCAGCCCACCATCCTTTCGCCAATTAGCTTCTGACGAAGCGCAATCCGCGCTCGCCAATCATCCTCGGAAATCTTGTTGTTCTCGTAATACGGCAGTTTCTCGGCCACAGCGCCGATGTCGACCAACTCTGCGGTCGGCCCGTCCTCGGCGCTCAACTCACGCGAAACCCGCTGCCAGCGGAACTGCAGGTAGCCCTTGAGATGCCCCAGCGTCTCGCACCAGTTGGTCACCCCGGGATTGGCCTCGGACACCACGATCCGGATCTTGCCGTCCGGATCGGCTTGCGCCTGAGTGCCGTTCAGCGAGGTCTGGTGATTGATGTAGTCCAGCGAGATGTACCAGAGGCTACCCAACTGGAAGCCCAGGTAGGGCGCATCCGACACCGGCAGCGTGATGATCATCGCCTGGTCTGGCGTCATGTCGTAGTGACCGACCGACGAATACTGGGTGGCGAGCCCGCCGGGTGTCAGACGCGGTGCGGTCAGCGTGTTGACGGGCAAGTTGTCGTAGAACCACTTGGGGAACTGCAGCCACGTCTTGACCCGCTGAACGAGTTGCTTACCGGCTGTGGCGTAACGCTTCTCGATGAGTTCGCGGGTCAACGGCGCCGGCGCCGTGCCGGCGGTGTCCGTGCGCGATATCGCGAAGGAGCCGCGCTGCGCCGACCAGTCGTTGTAGACCTCCCGGATCACCAGCTGCGCGGGGGTAGCCGGGGTGAACCGCCATTCGAAGGTGCCGTCGGCGGCGATGTCGAGCTTGCGGTCATCGAACGCGGTCTCACTGTCCGGAACGTTCTCGTCGGTGTACTCCCCGCCCAACAACTGGAAGCTGACGTCGGTGGTCGTGCCCCGCTTTCCGGTGACGACGTACTCGTGTCCGGGTTGGACCCGAGTGCCGAAGTACATGGTGTCGGGGTTGTCCAGGCCCATCTTGGTGAACGGCCCCGTTCCACTGTGCAGGAACGGATGGTCGCGGTCGTAGTCGAACGCGACGTGCGTGCACGCCGCGATGCATCCGGCCAGGTACTGCAGCCCCTCAAAGAGATCCGCTTCCGAGGAGATAAAGGGCGCGGCGGTCACCAGGCGTTCCGCCTCGGCTATGGCATCGGCCAGTGGTTGTGAGTACATCCAGCATCTGCTCTCTCGGTCCAATATTGGACCGCAGTGGTAGAGTTTCCTACCCGACACTAGAACGCGTTCCAATTCGAGTCAACGCCCAGGAGGATCGATGCCAGACGCCGAGCCGGCCGGCCGCGCCTCACCACCGACTGCCCGGGTGGTTGCCATCCTGGATTTCCTGTCCCGCCACCCGCAGGAGCGGTTCGGGCTCTCCGAACTCACCCGCCGAGTCGGACTGACCAAGCCGACGTGCCTGGGGATCCTGAGCTCACTCACCGAATCGGGCTACCTGATCCGGGACAGCGGAGACAAGACGTACCGCCTTGGTCCGAGCCTGATCTCGCTCGGCCACGCGGCGCAAGAGTCGATGCGCGTCAACCCGGCGGCCCGAGCCGAGTTGCACGCGCTGTCAGCCGCTTTCGACACCTCCGCGGGCCTGACCGCCGTGGTCGATGACCGGATCACGGTGCTGGAGGTGGTCGGCCCGCCCGGCCGCGACCCTGGCGTCCGGGTCGGGCAGAGCTATCCGTTCGCACCGCCGGTCGGCCTGATGTTCGTGCTGTGGGACGACGACGCGCTGCGGGCCTGGCTGGCCAAGGCGCCGACGATTCCGCTGCGCACCGAATCCGCGCGGCTACAGCGGGTGATCGAAAACTGTCGCGCCGACGGATATCTCGTGGAACGCCTGACCCCCGGGGGCCGCAGGCTCTACGCGCTGATGGCGGGGATGTCGACCAACCTGCCCGACGAACTGCGCGCCCTGCTGAGTGAGTTGGTGTCCGACATCGGCGAGCGCGTGTATCTGCGGGACGAGGGACCGAGCGGCCGAATGCCACATGACATCAGCGTCATCTCCGCGCCGGTGTTCGACCACTACCGGCGCCAGGTCATGGCGGCCTCACTGCACATCGGGACGGCCCTCACGAACAAGGAGATCAGCGAGCGGGCCAAAGCACTGGTGGCGACAGCCGACGCGTTGACGAAGCAGCTCGGTGGGACGAAGCCGGCGTACTGACGAACCTGAGCTCAGAAGTTGTTGCAGGTCCCGAAGATCTGCTGCATCAACCCTAGGTATTGGCCGTTCGAGCTCAGGATCATCTGGGCCATCTGTTGCCGTTGAGCCCTTGGCGCGGACAGGAACTGGTGCAGGTAAGCCTGGGACGTCGGGTCCGCCTCGAATTGAGCGGCCGCCGCCGGATCCTGGGCATTCGCCGCAGCCATCACCTGGGGGTAACTGCAGGTGGTGTTCACGATCGAATCCAGCGGATCTGCCGACGCGATACCGGCCCCGGTGGCCACCATCATCGCCAATCCACCCACTGCGACAGCCAGTTTGACCGGCATTAGCTCTAACATGTCACGACCTCCTCCCCCCGAGGCCCGAAACTCTACTCGATCACATTGCCCCTGGACCGCGATTCGCTAATGTCCACATAGTCGTTCACTCGGGGTTTTCTTGCTTCAGCAAATAAGTACGCACCAGTGACCGTGGGCCGGTGTCCCGCAGTAGTGCGCTGGCGGGGCGGGGACGCACGCGTTGCGGCCACCAGAACCAGCGTCCCAGCAGTGCGGCGATCGACGGAGTCATGAGTGCGCGGACCACGAGGGTGTCCAACAGCAGGCCGATCCCGATGGTGGAACCCACCTGTCCGATGATTCGGAGGTCGCTGACCACCATCGACATCATGGTGAACGCGAACACCAGACCCGCGGCCGTCACCACTTTGCCGCTACCGCCCATGGCCCGGATGATGCCGGTGTTGATCCCGGCGCCGATTTCCTCTTTCATCCGGGACACCAGCAGCAGGTTGTAGTCGGAACCTACCGCCAACAGAATGATCACGGACATCGCGAGCACGAGCCAGTGCAGATAGATGCCCAGGATGTGTTGCCAGATGAGCACCGACAACCCGAAGGCCGCGCCCAACGAAAGCGCAACGGTGCCAACGATTACCAGCGCGGCCACCAGACTGCGCGTCACGATCAACATGATGATGAAGATCAGGCAGAGCGCGGCGACTCCCGCGAGCAGCAGATCGTAGGTGGCCCCGTCGCGCATGTCCCGGTACGTCGCCGCGGTTCCCGCCATGTAAATCTTGGCGCTCGCCAGAGGAGTCAACTTCAGGGCCTCTTCAGCGGCTCTGACCACCTTGTCAATTCGCGCGATACCCTCCGGCGTGGCGGGGTCTCCGCGGTGAGAGATGATCAACCGCACCGACTTTCCGTCGGGCGAGAAGAACAGGTTCATCGCTCGCTTGAAGTCCTCGTTGTTGAAGACCTCCGGAGGCAGATAGAACGAGTCGTCGTTCTGCGCGGCGTCGAAGGCCCGGCCCATGACGGCGGCGTTCTTGCTGTTCTCATCCATCAGGGCGAGCGTTCCGGCCATGGTGCTGTGCATCGTCAGCATCATGGTCCGCATCATCTGCATGGAGGCGATCATCGCTGGGAACTGGGCAACCATCTTCGGCATGAGCGCATCCAGTTGGTCGAGGTTCCGGACAAGGTCTCGAGTCTTGTCGGCAACCGCGTCGACGCCGTCCATCGCGTCGAAAAAGGACCTCATGGCCCAGCAGTACGGGATGTCAAAGCAATGCGGCTCCCAATACAGGTAATTGCGGATGGGCCGGAAGAAGTCATCGAAATCCGCAATATGGTCCCGTACCTCCTTCAGCACATCCTCCATCTCGTGGGTGTTCTTCACCAAGCCGTGGGTCATGGTGACGAGCTTCTGTGTCACGGCGTAGAGACGCTGCATGTTCGCGATCATCTTCGACATGTCGTCGGCCTGTTTGACCAGGTCATTCATGCGATTCTTCTGAAACGGCAGGAGCTCCACCTGAGTTGCACTCTGCATGCTGAGCAGGAACGGAATCGAAGTGCGGTCGATCGGGGTGCCCTCGGGACGCGTTATTCCCTGGACCCGTGAAATCCCGGGCACGGCGAATACGCTTTTCGCGAGTTTGTTCAACACCAGGAAATCCGACGGGTTACGCATATCGTGATCGGCCTCGACCAACAAAATGTCGGGTGTCATGCGCGACGGCGGAAAGTGCCGCTCGGCGGCGGCGTATCCGACATTCGCCGGAATGCTGCTGGGCACATACAACCGGTCGTTGTAACTGGTCTTGTACGCAGGCAGCGCCAACAAGCCGATCAGTGCCACCACCATTGCCGCGGCGAGGATTGGCGCGGGCCAGCGGACGATCGCGGTACCGAGGCGCCGCCAGCGTCGGACGATGATCCTGCGTTTGGGCTCGAACAAACCGAAGCGTCCCCCCAGCGCCAGAACAGCCGGGATCAGGGTCAGTGCCACTGCCACCGCGACGACCATGGCCACAGAGGTGGGAATACCCATCGTCTGGAAGTACGGCAGCCGGGCGAAACTCAGACAGAAGATCGCACCGGCAATCGTCAGGCCTGAGGCCAGCACCACCTTGGCCACGCTGTGATACGTCGTATAGAACGCCTGCTCGCGTTCCTCACCCGCTTGCCGCGCCTCCTGATACCGGCCGATGAAGAAAATGCCGTAGTCGGTACCGACGGCGATCCCGAGCGATACGAGCAGATTCACGGCGAACGTCGAGAGCCCGATGATCTGGTGATCACCGAGCAGTGCGACGACACCTCGCGCCGTCTGGACCTGCATGCCCACCATGACCAGCAGAAGAACTGCCGTGACCACCGAACGGTAGACGAAGAGCAGCATCGTGAGGATCACCACGAGGGTGACGGCGGTGATCTTGATGATGGATTTGTCGCCGGCGTGGTTCATGTCCGACGCAAGCGGCGCGGAGCCGGTGACATAGGCCTTGACCCCGGCCGGTGGTTGCGACCGTTGCACGATGTCCCGGACCGCCTCCACCGATTCGGTGGACAGGGATTCACCCTGGTTGCCCGCGAGATTCAGCTGGACGTAGACAGCCTTGTTGTCCGGGCTCTGCACACCCGAGGCGGTGAGCTTGTCCCCCCAGTAGTCCTGCACATGCTGCACATGCTTTGTATCGGCTTTCAGCTGCCGCACCAGGTCGTCGTAATACCTGTGCACATCGTCGCCGAGCGGTTGTTGTCCCTCCAGGACGATCATCGCCACACTGTCGGAATCAGACTCACCGAAGCTGCGGCCCATGCGCTGCATCGCCTGGAATGACGGGGCATCCTTGGGGACCAGCGATACGGAGTACTCCCGTCCGACCTGCTCCAGTGACGGGACAGCGAAGGTCAGGACTGCCACGATCACCAGCCAGCCGAGAATGATCAGTACCGCGAGCCGATAGATCATCCGCGCGACGAACGGCGGATCGCTGGGCGTCGACTGCTCGCTCATGCGGCTGTCCTCACGCGGAAGGACACCATCATCAGGAGCCGCGTTCGTCCGGTAACAGCAGTAGAGACCGGACCAGCGGGCGCGGGCCGGTCGGCCGCAGCAGTGCACTGGCCGGACGTTGCCGGACCCTCAGCGGCCACCAGAACCAGCGACCCAACAGCGCAGCGATCGACGGAGTCATGAACGCGCGCACGATCAGGGTGTCGAACAGCAGGCCGATACCGATCGTCGAACCCACCTGGCCGATCGTGCGCACGTCGCTGGCAAGCATCGACATCATGGTTGACGCGAACACCAGCCCGGCGGCGGTGACCACCTTGCCGCTACCGGCCATCGCGCGGATGATGCCGGTATTGATCCCGGCTTTTATCTCCTCTTTCATGCGCGATACCAGCAGCAGGTTGTAATCGGAACCGACTGCCAAAAGAATGATCAGCGAAATCGCGAGCACGAGCCAGTTCAATTGAATTCCGAGAATGTGCTGCCAGATGAGCACCGACAGCCCGAAGGCCGCACCCAGCGAAAGCGCAACCGTACCCACGATGACGAGCGCGGCCACCAGGCTCCGGATCATGATCAGCATGATGATGAAAATGAGGCAGAGCGCCGCGACCCCCGCGATCAAGAGATCGTAGGTAGAGCCATCCACCTGGTCCTTTGCCATCGCGGAGCTGCCGGTGAGATAGATCTTGGCGCTTTCCAGTGGTGTTCCTTTGAGCGCTTCCTCCGCCGCCGTTTTCAACGGTTCGACCCGCGCGATGCCCTCGGGCGACGCCGGATCGCCCCGCTGCGTGATGAGCATGCGCGCTGACTTCCCGTCGGGCGAGACGAAAACGTCCAGGACCTTCTTGAAGTCGTCATTGTCGAAAACTTCGGGAGGGAGGTAGAAGGAGTCGTCGTTCTGGGCATTGTCGAACGCTTTGCCCATGGCTGTGGCGTTGTTGCCGTTTTCCTCCATCTGACCGAAGATTCCGGCCATGGTGCTGTGCATCGTCAGCATCATGGTCCGGGTGCTCTCCATCGTCGCGATCATGGCCGGGAACTGGGCGATCATCTGCGGCATGAGCAGATTCAACTGATCGAGGTTTCCGACGAGCTGGTGCATCGTCGACGTGAGCCGATCAACGCCGTCAAGCGCTTCGAACAGCGATTTCAACGCCCAACAGACCGGGATGTTGAAGCAATGCGGTTCCCAGTACAGGTAATTCCGAAGAGGTCTGAAGAAATCGTCGAAGTCTGCCATGTGATCACGCAATTCGTTGGTGACGTCCTCCAACTCATGGGTTTTGGTGACCATCGCATTCGTCGTAATGGCGAGCTGCTGCATCAAGCCGTACATCCGCTGCATCGTGCCGATGGTCTTCTGCAGCTCATCAGCCTGGGTGACCAGGTCGTTCATCCGGGCCTTCTGAAACGGCAAGAGCTGTAACTGACTTGCGTTGCCCGAACTCATGAGGAACGGGATCGTCGTGTGCTTCAGCGGGGTTCCCTCAGGACGGGTGGCCCCCTGTACCCTCGCGACGCCCGGAACCGCGAGAAGCCCCTTGACCAGTTTGTTCAGCACCAGAAAATCGGCCGGGTTGCGCAGGTCGTGGTCGGCCTCGATATACAAGATGTCCGGAGCCGTCATCAGCGACTGCGGGAAGTGCCGGTCGGCCGCTGCATACCCTTCATTGGCCGGAATATTCTTCGGCAGATAATTCTGGTCGTTGTAACCAGGCTGGTATTTCGGTAGCGCCAGCAATCCGATGAGCGATACGGCCAATGCCGTCACGAGAATCGGTGCGGGCCAGCGGACGATCGCGGTACCCAGGCGCCGCCAACGACGCACGATGATCTTGCGTTTGGGTTCGAACAGTCCGAAACGCCCGCCGAGGGCAAGGACCGCCGGAATCAGCGTCAGGGCGACCGCAACGGCGACGACCATACCCAGCGCGCACGGGACGCCCAGGGTCTGGAAATACGGCAGCCGGGTGAAACTCAGGCAGTACACCGCGCCGGCGATGGTCAGACCCGAGGCCAGGACCACCTTGGCGACGCTGTGATAGGTCGTATAGAAGGCCCTCTCCCGGTCCTCGCCGGCCTGACGCGCCTCCTGATACCTGCCGACGAAGAAGATGCCGTAGTCGGTTCCCGCGGCGATTCCGAGCGTGACCAACAGGTTCACGGCGTAAGTGGAAAGCCCGATCACCCCTTGATCGCCCAGGAACGCGACGACTCCTCGAGCCACCTGGAGCTGAGTTCCCACCAGTAGTAGCAGCAGCAGTGCGGTGACGATCGAACGGAAGAAGAAGAGCAGCATCACGAGGATGACCGTGAGACTCAGGCCGGTGACCAGGAGCACGGTCTTGTTGCCGCTCTGGCTCAGATCGGCGACAAGGGCGACCGGCCCGGTGACGTAGGCTTTCACCCCCGGCGGTGGCGGGGTGTTCTTCACGATGTTGCGGACGGATTCCAAGGAATCGGTCGAGGCGGTCTGACCGAGGTCACCGGTGAGGCTCATCTGCACGTAGACGGCCTTGTTGTCGGCGCTCTGCGCCGCACCCGCCGTCAGCGGGTCACCCCAGAAATCCTGGATGTGCTGCACATGCGCCGTATCGGCTTTCAACTGACGGATCAAGTCGTCGTAATAGCGATGCGCATCGTCGCCGAGCGGCTGTTGCCCCTCCAGGACGATCATCGCCACGCTGTTCGAGTTGGATTCCCGGAAGCTCTGTCCCATGCGCTGCATCGCCTCGAAGGACGGCGCATCGTTGGGAATCATCGATACCGAGTGCTCCTTTTCCACCTGCTCCAGCGGAGGGACGGCCGCACCGAGGATGTAGGCGATCACCAACCACAGCAGGATGATCGGCACCGCCAGCTTGCGGATCATCCGCGGGATGAACGGCGGCTTGTCGGCGGCGGGTTGGGTGCTCATGCTGCCTTCAGCGTGCAGAAGGTGAACGCGCTCGTCCCTTGCCCCGTCCGCTCCGACTTGACCTTGCCATCGACGGTGATGCGGCAGCCGATGGTGTTACCAGTGCCCTGCGCGATGATGTTGACCATCGCCGTCGTCTCGGACATCGGGAACTTCAACGTCCATGGCAAGCTTGCGTTTTCAATGAACTGCGGCTCGGCGTCGACATCGAAATAGCTGATGCTCGCCGTCGTGCCCGGGGAGCCGAACACCTCGTACACCAGCTGCTTCGGGTTGTAGGGCTTGCGTGCCTCGGTTTCGGTGTCGGAATACGCGGGGCGAATCTCGGAACCGAAGACACCGTGCAGCCGCAGCACCGTGAATCCGCCGGCGCCGAGGACGGCGAGGATGAGCAGCGGAATCCACAGCCGCTTCATGACCCCCAAATCACGAACCCCCATCCGCGTCTAGCCCGCCGATTCGGTTGCCGTCGGCACCCCGAACCAGCCGTGCGGAGGGGTCACGGCGAACACGCTGCGATTCGGGCAGGATCCGAACCTGACAAGTACAGCATTCAGGCGACCTCCATATCGGTCTATTCCCAACGTGATACGGGATCGTAATGCAAACCGCGGGTGCACGATGTGGAACGGAAGTTACCGTTGCTACCGATCGGCGCCGGCTGGACATTCGCTGCGTATCAGCTGTCGACCGGGCCCGCTCCGGCACTTCCGTCGCGGCCGGTCCGGACATACGGTCAACGTTGTTGTCGCCGTGGGACATACACCGACTCTCAGGCATTGGCGAAGAACTCCAGGATCGCCGAGTTCACGGCATCCGGCCGTTCGAGGAATCCCAGGTGCCCCGTGTCGGCGATCTCGAGATACCGGCCGTTCGGAAGGGCCTCTGCCACCTCCGCACCGAGGTGTGGGGGCATCACGAGGTCGTCGGCGAAACCGATCACCAATACCGATGTGGCGATCGAACGGTATTCGAGCCGCCGATCCCGCTCCGGGCCGACGTCATACTGGGCGCGGACTCCCCTGGTCGGCCTGGTGGGCCACATCGTGAAGGTGTCGATCCAGTCCCGAACCGAGTCGTCATCGTTCAGAGTCTTTGGCGAAAAGCTTTCCAGCAAACGAAGTTTCGCTTCATATGCCGGCGGGACACGCACGTCTGCACCAGCAAGTTCCAGTTCCGCCTGCCGAAAGAAATCGCGCGCCCGATCGTTGCGGCCACGCGTGGCCATCAACGCCGCCTGGCTCACCAGTTCCGGCCGGGACAGCATCAGCTCCTGTGCGATGTAGGAGCCCATCGAGACACCGACGAGCCGGACCGGAGCGACACCGAGCCGCTCGATCAACTCGGCCGTGTCGGCCACCATCGTCGCGGTGGTTAACGAATCGGTATTCGCTGTGGCACCGACACCCCGGTTGTCGAACGTGATGACGCGGTACCCGGCGGCACGGAATGCGGGCACCTGGTGAAGATCCCAGGTGCGTCCGAGACCGCCTTGGCCGGCGATGAACAGCACCGCCTCACCGTGGCCGCGGTCTTCGTAGGCCAGATTCATTCTCCCCGCCCCGCGTTGTCGGCTACGCGTCCAGCCGAGCGAACTGGCCGTGCCGATAATGCTCGACACAGGCCGATCGTCGGACTTTTCCACTCGTGGTGATCGGGATCGAACCGGGCAGCACCGGAACCAGATCCGCGACACCGAGGCTGTGCGAGTGGGATATCGCCGAGGTCACTTCACGCTTGACGGCGGAGAGTTTGTCCATGGTCTCCTGGTGAGAGTCGCCCTGCTTTCTGACTTCGATGATCACGACCAGCTTCTCGGTGCGACCGTCCGGAACCGCGATGGCGGCGCACCGGCCCCGGGTGACCTCCTGGATTGTCGCCTCGATGTCGTCGGGAGAATGGTTGCGCCCGTACACGATCAGCAGGTCTTTGATGCGGCCGACCACGAACAGCTCGCCGCCGGAGTCGAAGCCGAGGTCCCCGGTGCGCAGCCAGGGCCCCTCGGGGGTGCCGTCCGAGGGCGATACGAGCTGTCCGCCGAACGTGGCCGCGCTCTCTGCGGGTCTGCCCCAATAGCCGGTCGCGACGTTGTCGCCGTACACCCAGATCTCGCCGACTGAACCGGGCGGGCATTCCACACAGGTATCGGGGTCGACGATGCGGACCATCGGTGACTGCGGCATCTGGTAGCTGACCAGGGGTGTGCCGCTGCTGTTTTCGCAACGCCGTGCCACGCCGGCGGTCAGCTTGTCGGATTCGAAACGCACGACGGTCGGTGGTCGATCGGGCGGGTTGCTCGTCACGTAGACGGTTGCCTCCGCGAGCCCGTACGACGGGCGGATCACCGCCGGGTTCAGCTTCAACCTCGCAAAGCGGTCGGTGAAGCGCTCAAGCGTTGCCGGATGCACCCGCTCGGCGCCGGTGATGATGACCAGCACATCGGAGAGGTCATGGCCGGCCAGGTCTTCGTCGGATGTCTTTCGCACGGCCAATTCGAAGGCGAAGTTCGGCGCGGCGGTGTAGGCACGACTATTGTTTGCCAAAAATTGCATCCACCGGGCCGGTCGTTGCAGAAACGCCATCGGGCTGGTGAGCACAGCGGGAACTCCCGTCAGCACCGGCGCGCAAACTCCGAGGTACAAACCCATGTCGTGGTAGAACGGCAGCCACGACACAACGGTGGCGCCGGGCGGAATGACATTTCCGAAGGCGGAAAAGTAGCCGGGCAACAGTTGCCGGAAATTGGCCATCAGGTTTTTGTGCGACATCATCACCCCGGCCGGGTTCCGCGTGGATCCCGACGTGTACTGCAAATACGCGGTGTCCGGGTGATCGTCGATCCCGGCTCCGGATGGCCCCTTCGGGGCATCGAGATCCAGCAGGTCGACTTCGACCATCGACGGAGCCGATCCGCCGGGCTGGGAGGACACGTAGTCGGCTACCACGCCTGCGACCGCGGAGGTGGTGAGGATGACGGTCGGCGCAGCATCCTGCAGCACAGATCCGACGCGGTCATCGGTGGCGCCCCCCAGAGGCACCGACAGAGGGACCGCGATGAGCCCCGCCTGCATCGCGCCGAAAAAGGCCACGATGTAGTCGATTCCCTGCGGGGCCAGGATCAGGGCCCGGTCACCCGGCGCCCCGCACTGTTCGAGGTGTCGTGCCAGGTTCCGCGTCCGGCGATACAACTGCGCGAACGTCAGGCTCTCCGGAACTCCATCCCAATTATTTTCGTAATCAATAAAAGTAACCGCGGGGTCATCACCTTGAAGACCGGCACGCTCGTTCAGCAACGTCAGAATGGACGTATCACCCACGGGCATCAGGGTAACGCCGCGGCCGCGGCCGCATATCTGAAAAGCGCGGCAAACTTCAACTGCACCAAGTGTGCGTCACAGTTATGTCATTTGGCAGTACCGTCGCGCAAACTATTTGCATTCGTTTGTATACAGCCGATTGATTGCTCAGATCGTGGGACAACTCCCCCCAGCGAATCTAGCGTGAATGAAGGTAACCGCCCGCTGAGGACCCCGCGCCGGCGACGGCGGTGGGCGAACACCGGCGTAACTGCGTCGGCTCACCGTACGGCGCCGGGCATCCGAACCGGTAGCGGCCAGTCCGCCAACCGGCCTCGGGGAGGAGGGCACTTGGCTATGACCGAGAGCACGCATGACAGATTGCCGGGTTCGGATCCCGGTTCGACCCCGCGGCCCTCGCGCGGCAAACCGGTCACCCCGGTAGCGGTCATCGGGATGGCCTGCCGGCTTCCCGGCGGTATCGATTCCCCCGAACGACTCTGGGAGGCTTTGATCCGCGGCGATGATCTGGTCACCGAGGTGCCGCCCGACCGCTGGGATGCCGACGACTACTACGACCCCGAACCCGGGGTGCCCGGACGATCGGTGTCGAAGTGGGGTGCGTTCATCGACGATGTTGCCGGCTTCGACTCCGAGTTCTTCGAGATCAACGAGCGCGAGGGCACCGCGATCGACCCTCAGCACCGGATTCTTCTCGAGACGTCGTGGGAGGCCATGGAAAATGCCGGCGTCTCCCGGGACGATCTGACGGACTCGAGCACCGGTGTCTTCGTCGGGCTTACGCACGGCGACTACGTGATGCTGGCCGCTGACGCCGAGGCCCTGGAGGCCGCGTACGGGTACAGCGGCACCAACTTCAGCCTGGCGTCCGGACGGGTCGCCTATGCGCTGGGGGTCCACGGTCCCGCGCTCACGATCGACACGGCCTGCTCCTCCGGGCTGGCCGCAGTGCACCTGGCCTGCCGCAGCCTGCACGAGGGCGAGAGCGACCTTGCCTTCGCCGGCGGTGTCACCCTGGTGCTGGACCCGCGCAAGTTCGCCTCCGGGTCAGCTGAGGGGATGCTCTCGCCAACCGGGCGCTGCCACGCCTTCGACGTCGCGGCCGACGGGTTCGTTTCGGGCGAGGGCTGCGCTGTCGTGCTGCTCAAGCGGCTGCCCGACGCAGTGCGCGACGGTGATCGGATCCTGGCCGTGATCCGTGGCACGGCCGCCAATCAGGACGGCCACACCGTGAACATCGCCACGCCGTCGGAAACCGCACAGACCGCGGTGTACCGAATGGCCTTGGCCGCAGCCGATATCGAGCCCGACACGGTCGGGATGGTCGAAGCGCACGGTACGGGCACCCCGGTCGGGGACCCGATCGAATACGCCAGCCTGGCGAAGGTGTACGGCGTCGACGGCCGCTGCGCCCTCACCTCGGTGAAGACCAACTTGGGGCATGCCCAGGCGGCCTCCGGCGCGCTCGGCCTGATGAAGGCCGTTCTCGCGGTGCGCCATGGTGTGGTTCCGCAGAATCTCCATTTCACCCGCCTACCCGATCAACTCGCCCAGATCGAGACCAATCTCTTTGTGCCCCGAGAGACCACACCGTGGTGCACCAACGGGAAGCATCCCCGACGGGCGGCGGTCTCGTCATACGGGCTGTCGGGGACCAACGTGCACGCCATCGTGGAGCAGGCACCCGAGCAGGCGCCGGAACTCACCGGGGCCGAAGCGCCGCCCGCGCCGGACGCGGCACCGATGTTGTTCCCGCTGTCGTCCACTTCGACAGAAGAGCTGCGTCACACGGCCGCCCGGCTGGCCGACTGGGTACAGGCGCACGACGATGCCGCCCTGCCTGATCTGGCGTACACCCTGGCGCGCCGACGCGTGCACCGACCGGTACGCACCGCCGTCAACGCGCGCACCCGCGCGGAACTCACCGCGGCGTTACGTGAGATCGCCGACGGCGATACCCCCCACCAAGCCGCTGTCGGGCGCAACGACCGAGGTCCGGTCTGGGTGTTCTCCGGCCAGGGATCACAGTGGGCGGCAATGGGTGCCGAGCTCCTGGCGACCGAACCGGTGTTCGCCGCCACCGTGGCCCAGGCCGAGCCGATCATCGCCGCCGAGTCCGGATTCTCGGTGACCGAGGCGATGTCGGCGGCACAGACGGTCACCGGTCAGGACCGGCTGCAGCCCACGCTGTTCACCATGCAGGTCGCGTTGGCCGCCGCCATGAGGGCATACGGGGTGCACCCCGCCGCGGTGATCGGCCACTCCCTGGGCGAAGGCGCGGCCGCCGTTGTCGCAGGGGCGCTTTCGCTGGAGGACGGTCTACGCCTGATCTGCCGCCGGTCGCAACTCATGTCCCGGATCGCGGGCACTGGCGCCACCGCCGCGGTGGAACTTCCTGCCAAGCAGGTACTTTCCGAGCTGACCGGACGCGGAGTCAGCGATGTCGTGGTGGCGGTCGTGGCCTCTCCGGAATCCACCGTCGTGGCCGGTGCCACACAGACGGTTCGCGAGCTCGTCGCCGACTGGGAACAGCGTGGGGTGATGGCTCGTGAGGTCCCGGTCGATGTCGCCTTCCACTCGCCTCAGGTCGAGCCGATCGTCAGTGACCTGACCGCGGCCCTCGCCGACCTGAAGCCGATGCCACCGGAGATCCCCTTCTACTCCGCGACCCTGTTCGATCCCCGCGAGCAACCGGTGTGCGACGCCGCATACTGGGTGACCAACATGCGCCGGATGGTTCGGTTCGCCACCGCGGTACAAGCGGCGTTGGAGGACGGGCACCGGGTCTTCGCCGAATTGTCGCCGCACCCGCTGCTCACCCGGGCCCTCGAACAGACGGCGCGCAGTCGCGAGACGCCGATGGCCGCCCTGGCCGCGATGCGCCGTGAACAGGCCCTGCCGAACGGGTTGCGTGGGTTCCTGGTCGATCTGCACAGCGCAGGCGCGGCAGTCGATTTCACGGCGCTCTCCCCGAGCGGGCGGTTGGTCGATGCGCCACTTCCTACCTGGACGCACGGCCGACTGTGGCTGAGCGGGGGCGGCCACGATTCTCCGACGCACGGCGGTTGCACCATCGCGGTTCACCCGCTCTTGGGCCCCGGTGTGCGCCTGCAGGAGCAGCCTGAGCACCACGTGTGGCAGGCAGATGTCGGCACGGCCGCCCAGCCCTGGCTCGCGGACCACCAGATCCGCAGCGTTGCCGTGCTTCCCGGAGCCGCGTACTGCGAGATGACGCTGGCGGCCGCGAACTCGGTGTTGGGCGCGGCTTCCGAGGTCCGGGACGTCCACTTCGAGCAGGCACTGCTGTTGGACGAGCAGACATGGGTCGGCGCGTCGGCGTTGGTGGCGTCGCCGGGGGTCGTCGACTTCACCGTGGATACGAATCACGAGGGCGACCAGGCACGCCACGCGAGCGCGGTACTGCAGGCCGCCGATGATGTGCAGCCACCCGCCTACGATCTGTCGGCGCTCCTGGTTGCACTCCCCGGTGACGAGAGCGGTGACGAGGTCCGGAATCGTGTGAGTGAGCACGGTATTCAGTACGGTCCGGCATTCGCCGGCATGGTCGCCGTGCACACCGGGGCAACCCAGGCCGTGCTCGCCGAGGTGGCACTGCCCCGCTCGATCCGGTCACAACAGGACGCCTACGTCGTGCACCCGGCGCTGCTGGACGCGTGCTTCCAATCCGTGGAGGCCATCCCCGACGTGCAGGCACTCGGCGGCGACGTGCTGGCGTTGCCACTGGGCGTCCGTCGGCTACGGAGCTACGGCTCGGTCCGCAACGCGCGCTACTGCTACACCCGGTTGATCCATGCCGACACCGCGGAGCTCGAGGCCGACATCGATGTGCTCGACGAGAACGGCTCGGTCCTGCTCAGGGTCCAGGGGCTACGACTCGGCACCGGTGTCTCCGGAAGCGCCCACGACGATCAGGTTCTCAGCGAGCGACTGCTGGCCGTGGAGTGGCAGCAGCGTGACCTGCCGGAGGCGGAGTATGCCGACGCCGGATCCTGGCTGCTGATCAGTGCCACGGCCGCCGCCGATGCCGTGACGGCGAGCTTGGGCGATGTCCTGACCGCCCATGGTGCACAGTGCGCCACCATGAGTTGGCCCAGCCGAGACGATGACCCGTCGACGGGGCGCGAGCTCAGCAGCCGACTGCGCGGCGGGCAGTTCACCGGTGTGGTGATCCTGGCGGAACCGAAGAGCGGCGATGCCGGTGACCAGTTCCCGCTGCGGGGCCGCGATTACGTTCGCCACCTGGTGCACATCACCCGCGAACTGCCCGAGATACCGGGCGAACTGCCCCGCCTCTACGTGGTGACCCGCGGTGCCCAGACCGTGGTGGCCGGCGACGTGGCCAATCTCGAGCAGGCTGAGTTGCGGGGTTTGATCAGGGTGATCGGCGCCGAGCATCCGCACCTGGTGGCCACCCAGATCGATGTGGACGAGGCCACCGGCGCTGAGCAATTGGCGCTGCAACTGCTCAGCGGGTCCGAGGAGGACGAAACCGCCTGGCGTGACGGCCAGTGGTACACCGCCCGGTTGTGTCTTGCCCCGCTGCGCCCCGAGGAGCGACAGACCACCCTCGCCGACCATGAGCGTGACCGGATGCGGCTGCAGATCCGCACACCCGGCGACCTCGAGTCGATGGAACTCGTCGCCTGCGAACACCTTCCGCCGGGTCCGGGACAGATCGAGGTCGCCGTCACCGCGTCCAGCATCAACTTCGCCGACGTGCTGGTCGCTTTCGGCCGATATCCCGCCTTCGACGGCCGGCTTCCGCAGCTCGGCATCGACTTCGCCGGGGTGGTGACCGCGGTCGGGCCCGACGTGACCGACCACCGGGTCGGCGATCATGTCGGCGGTCTGTGCGCCGACGGTTGTTGGGGCACGTTCGTCACGTGCGACGCCCGCCTGGCCACCACCCTGCCGGCCGGATTGTCCGACGTCGAGGCCGCGGCGCTGACAGTCGCGAGCGCCACCGCGTACTACGGGCTCAACGACATGGCCCGCATCAGAGCGGGCGACAAGGTGCTGATCCACTCGGCGACCGGCGGGGTCGGCCAGGCGGCGATGGCCATCGCCCGTGCCGCAGGCGCGGAAATCTTCGCCACGGCCGGCAGTGAGCAACGACGGCAGTTGTTGCGCGACATGGGTGTTGAGCACGTCTACGACTCGCGGACTCTGGAGTTCGCCGATCAGATCCGCCAGGACACCCAGGGGTACGGCGTAGACATCGTGCTGAATTCGGTGACCGGCGCCGCCCAGCGGGCCGGCCTCGAATTGCTGGCATTCGGTGGGCGATTCGTGGAGATCGGTAAGCGGGACATCTACGGCGACACCCGACTGGGTCTCTTTCCCTTCCGGCGCAACCTCTCGTTCCATGCCGTCGACCTGGCGCTGATGTCCGTCAGTCACCCCGACCGGCTGCGGGAGTTGCTGGCCACGGTGTACCTGCTGACCGCGGAGGGCGACCTGCCGATGCCGGAGATCACCCGGTATCCACTTGCCGACGCCGCCAACGCTATTCGGACGATCGGCGGCGCCCGGCACACCGGCAAGCTCGTGCTCGATATCCCGCACACCGGCTCCAGCCGGCTGGTGGTTCCACCGTCACAGGTGCGGGTGTTCCGCCCCGACGGCGCGTACATCGTC
The DNA here is from genome assembly GCF_053600815.1 of Mycobacterium sp. NPDC004974. Taxonomy (NCBI): domain Bacteria; kingdom Bacillati; phylum Actinomycetota; class Actinomycetes; order Mycobacteriales; family Mycobacteriaceae; genus Mycobacterium; species Mycobacterium sp. NPDC004974. The sequence goes on from NZ_JBSGAQ010000007.1 coordinate 300,898, forward strand.
ACCGGTGGTCTCGGCGGGCTCGGTCTGTTCGTGGCCGAGAAGATGGCCGCGAACGGCTGCGGGCGCATCGTGCTGTCCTCCCGGTCACGGCCGAGTGCCCAGGCGCTGACGACCATCGACCGCATCCGCGCGACCGGCGCCGACATCGTGGTCGAGTGCGGTGACATCGCCGAGCCCGGCACCGCGCAGCGGTTGGTGGCCGCTGCGACTGCCGGTGGGCTTCCCGTGTGCGGTGTGTTGCACGCGGCCGGGGTGATCGAGGACGCGGCGTTGACCAACATCACCGACGAGCTCATCGAGCGGGACTGGGCCCCCAAGGTTTACGGCGCCTGGAATCTGCACACCGCCACCGCCGACCAGCCCTTGGACTGGTTCTGCTCGTTCTCGTCGGCCGCCGCACTGGTCGGCTCACCCGGTCAGGGCGCCTATGCAGCGGCCAACAGCTGGCTGGACGCATTCAGCTTGTGGCGCCGGGCTCAGGGCTTGCCCGCCATCGCGATCGCGTGGGGAGCCTGGGGGCAGATCGGCCGCGGCACCGATCTGGCCGAGGGGGCCGGCATCGCCATCACGCCCGACGAGGGTGCGTACGCGTTCGAAGCACTGCTGCGTCACAACCGCGCCTACACCGGGTACGCGCCGATCACCGGCACATCGTGGTTGAGCACCTTCGCCGAGCGGATACCTTTCGCCGAGGCGTTCCGGTCCAACGGCCAAAACCACTCGGGCACGAGCAAACTGCTCGCCGAGCTCGATAAGATTCCGGCCGAGGAGTGGCCCGTCCGGGTGCAGCAGGCGGTCTCGACCCAGATCGGCCTGATCCTGCGCCGCAGCGTCGACCCCGACCGTCCGCTGTCCGAATACGGCATGGACTCACTGGGGGCGCTCGAACTACGCACCCGAATCGAAACCGAGACCGGCGTGCGGATTCCCGCCACCGGTATCACGACCATTCATGACTTGACGAAACTGTTGTGCGCGAACCTCATTCCCGCGAAAGCTTCGTGAGGCACACGATCGACAGATTGACATCACAATCGGACGGGGGAGACAACCATGTGGGGGTCACTGCTGGTACTGGCACTTCTGACGTCGATCAACCCCGTGCGTCTCGGCATCATCCTCGTGGTGCTGTCCCGGCTCCGGCCCCTGCGGAACCTGGTCGCCTACTGGTCGGGCGCGGCGATCATCGGGCTGACCACCCTGATCGTTCCGCTGATTGCGCTTCACGCCGCGCCGAGCTCGGCCTCCTTTGCCAGAGATTTCGCCAACCCGACCGCGAACCCCGCTGCCCAACGGACTGCGATCACCATCGGTGTGGTTCTGCTGGTGATCGCCGTGGTGATGCTGGCACGTTCATTGATGCGAAGCCCGGCCCCGCACGGTCAGCAGGCGGTGGCGGACCCCGACGGCACCGGAAGCGTATCGACACTTTTGCTCGATTCATCGGCACCACCGGCGATCTCGCGTCTACTGCACTCGGCTGCGGCGGCTGCAGCGGAAGAAGGCGAATCACCGACCCGTCGGCTGTTCGGCCGGATCCGCGCTGCCTGGCGGGACGGGGCGCCGTGGATCTCGTTCGTCATCGGCATCATCGTGCTGCCGCCTCTCGACGGCGTGGTGTTCGCCCTTGCGATCATCGTGGCTTCGGGCGCCGTACTCGGCGTCCAGGTCGGCGCCGCGATCGCGTTCGTCATCGGCGTGCTGGCCGTGGAGGAGATCATTCTGATCAGCAACGTGGCCGCTCCGGCGAGGACGCAAGCAGCCTTGCAGCGACTACACGACTGGGCGCGTACCCATCACCGGAAGTTCGCGGCCGCCATCCTCGCAGTCGTCGGCGTCTCGCTGGTGGCCCGCGGCATGGGCGGTCTCTAAGCTCTTCACATGCCACCACAGGTCGAGCACTTGGAATTTCAGGCCCAGGCGCGCCAACTGCTGGAACTACTGATCCACTCGGTGTACTCCAACAAGGACTCCTTCCTGCGGGAGCTGGTCTCGAACGCCTCCGACGCCCTGGACAAGCTGCGGCTCGAGTCGCTGCGGAACAAGGACCTCAACACCGACACCTCCGACCTCCACATCGAGATCGAGGTATCCCAGGAGCCGCGGACGCTGATCGTGCGCGACAACGGGATCGGCATGACCCATGAGGAAGTGGTCGACCTGATCGGCACTCTCGCGAAATCGGGTACCGCCGAGCTGCGTCAGCAATTGAGCGAGGCCAAGAATGCGGCCGCCTCAGAAGAATTGATCGGCCAGTTCGGTGTCGGCTTCTACTCGACGTTCATGGTGGCCGACCAGGTCGAGTTGCTGACCCGCAAGGCCGGCGAGAGCGGCGCCACCCGATGGGTGTCCAGCGGTGACGGCACGTACACCATCGAATCCGTCGATGACGCTCCCCAGGGCACCTCGGTCACGCTGCATCTCAAGCCCGAGGACGCCGAGGATCAGCTGCACGACTACGCCGCGGAGCCGAAGATCAGAGAGCTCGTCAAGAAGTACTCCGACTTCATCGCCTGGCCGATCCGGATGCACGACGAGACGCTCAATTCGATGAAGGCGCTGTGGGCGAAGCCCAAGGACGAGGTAACCGAGCAGGAGTACAGCGAGTTCTACAAGCACATCGCCCATGCGTGGGACGACCCGCTCGCGGTCATCCCGATGAGGGGCGAGGGCACCTTCGAGTACCAGGCCCTGCTGTTCATCCCCTCCCACGCCCCGTTCGACCTGTTCACCAGGGACGCCAGAGTCGGGGTGCAGCTGTACATCAAGCGCGTTTTCGTCATGGGAGATTGCGACGAGCTCATCCCTGCCTACCTGCGCTTCGTGAAGGGAGTGGTTGATGCACAAGGGATGTCGCTCAACGTCTCCCGCGAGATCCTCCAGCAGGACCGACAGGTCACCGCGATCCGCCGGCGGCTGACCAAGAAGGTCCTGTCGACGATCGCCGATCTGCAGTCGGGGCGGCCGCAGGACTACCGCACGTTGTGGACTCAGTTCGGCGCCGTGCTCAAGGAGGGCCTGATGTCGGACCTGGACAACCGGGACACGCTGCTGCGGGTTTCATCCTTCGCGTCCACCGTCTCCCTCACAGCAGGAGAGGACGGGCTCACCACGCTGGCCGGGTACGTCGAGCGCATGAAGGACGGTCAGGACCAGATCTTCTACGCCACCGGACCCTCGACCGAGCAACTCCTGAAATCACCGCACCTGGAGGCGTTCAAGGCCAGAGGGTACGAGGTGCTGTTGCTGACGGACCCCGTCGACGAAATCTGGGTGGGGTCGGTACCGGAGTTCGACGGCAAGCCGCTGCAGTCGGTCGCCAAGGGCGAGGTGGACCTCGACTCCGACGAGGAGAAGTCGGCACACGACGCTGAGCGCACCGAGCAGGAGAAAGAGTTCGCCGACCTGCTGGCCTGGCTGAAGGAAACGCTGAGTGATCACGTATCGGAGGTGCGGTTGTCCAGCCGGCTGACGGAGTCTCCGGCCTGCTTGATCACACCCGCATTCGGCATCACCCCGGCGCTGGCCCGCATGTACCAGGCGTCCGGACAGGTGGTTCCGGTCGGAAAGAGGATTCTCGAGCTCAACCCGGTGCATCCGCTCGTCACCGGCCTACGTCAGGCCTACCGGCCAGGCGCCGGTACCGATCTGAACCAGCTGGCTCAAACTGCCGAACTGCTCTATGGCACAGCACTTCTCGCTGAGGGCGAGATTCCCGAGGACCCGGCCAGGTTCGCCGGCCTGCTCGCCGACCGGCTGGCTCGCACGGTCTGACGCCCGCCGTCGCGGCCCGCTTCGGCAGCAACGCTGGCATTTTCGACCGAATTGACGATTCGGCACGTACCGTTCGGAGAATGAGCAACGTACTCGATTTGCTCGACCAGACCACGTTCGACGTCGGACGGGCCACCGGGGCAAACAGTCTCATGCAGGGCGTCTGGGTATACGACCACCCGATCGACGTCGACGGTCTACGACGGTTCCACACCAATCTTCAACGTGGACGATTATCTCGGTGTATCGAGAAGTCTCCGTTGCCGTTCGGTCGCCACCGCTGGGTCGCACCCCGGAACTTCTCCGACATCGAAGTCGCGTCGGCACGGCCACGCGAGGAATTCGACGACTGGCTCGACGAGCAGGCCGGCGCCCCACTGGATTGCGAGCACGGGCCCGGATGGCGCCTTGCGGTGCTGCCGTTCACCGACGGCGGCACCGGGGTGAGCCTGGTGGTCCCGCACTGCCTCATCGACGGCGTCGGACTGTGGCACGCGCTGGCGGACGCGACGGAGGGCCGCGAAGACCCGGTCCGATGGCCGGCCGCCGCATCCCGCCGGCGGTGGCAGGCCCTGCGCGCGGATGTCCGCCAGTGCGCACGCGACATCCCGGCCGTGGGCCGCGCCATGGTCGCCGCCGCCCGGTTGGGCCGGCGTGCCCGCAAAGGCGACGGAATCGGGACCCCGCTGACGCCCAAGTCCCGGATACTGCCTCCTGGAACCGAGCCGTCGATCGCGCTCCCGATGGCGACGGTCTTCGTCGACGCCGATGAGTGGGAGGCTCGCGCACAGTCACTCGGCGGGACCACAAACGCGTTGCTGGTGGGATTGGCGGCGCGACTCGCGCAGCACGTGGGGCGGATCGGTGCAGACGGCTCCGTCATCGTGATGATGCCGGTGAGCGAGCGGACTCCGGACGATACGCGCGCCAATGCGATCGGGAATGTGGGCGTCACGGTGGACCCGGCACAGGCAACGACGAATCTGGGCGACATCCGCACCGCAATCAAGCAGGCCTTGATCCGCCACCACGAGGCGTCCGACGACGAATACGCGGTGAACGCCCTGGTTCCCCTGTTACCCAAGCGGATTCTGAGGGCGGCCGGCCTGGCGAACAGTGTCGCCGCACCCAACCTGGTCGGCGCGTCCAATGTCGGCGTCATCTGCCCAGCCGCCGGCCGGGCAGATGGCACCGACGCCGATGTCTTCGCATTGAAGATCCTCCACACCGGCGTGACCACGACGATGCTGCAACGGTTCGGCGGGGTGCAGTCGTTCCTCTCCGGAACATCCCACGGAAAGGTCTTCGTCTCCGCGGTTTCTTACCGGCCCGGCCGGGCTAACTCGAATATGGCTCTACAGCAAGATCTTTCGAGTGCGCTGAGCGATTTTTCACTGACCGGCACGTACCTCTGAACACGCCTGATCAACTGTCGACGCAGACCTGCCTGAGCTGTTCGCCGTACGTGCTGACCGCCGGAGCCGTCAGCATGTCCTCATGCGTGCAGTCGACGAAGTACTCCGCGATATCGCCGACCACATAGGGGCGCCAGTTCTGTTCGGCGGACGACGTGGGAGCCGTTTTCCTGCGCAAGGCCGAGAAGATGACCATGTCACCGTCGAACAGGCCCGGCTCGTGAGTCTGATACAACGCCACATTGGTGTTTACATTTAGGACGGTCATGTCCAAAAGCGGTTTATAGCGGGAGAACTCGACGCCGGTCAGTTCCCGCACGAGTTCCTCGACCCGCTCATAGGTGAGAGGCTCGTCCGAGTCCTGCGCACCGATGCCCGCGAATCGCAGGATCTCCTCGAGGACGTCCTCCTCCTTGACGAGGCGGTTCGGGATGTTGGCGTCGTCCTCCGGCTGGGCGTCGAGAAGAATCAGCCGTCGGACGACGCATCCGCGTCGTTGCAGTTCGATGGCGATCTCATGGGCGACGACGCCGCCGAAGCACAGTCCGAGGAGGTCATACGGACCGGCGGGATGGACTTTCTGAATCCTGTCCGCATAGTTCTTCGCCATGTCGCGAATCGACTCGGGCCAGCTTTCGCCGCTGTCCAGGGTCTGTTGCACTCCGAGGATCGGACAGTCCAGATAGTTGCCCAACGTGGAGTAGGCCCAACTCATACCGGACCCCGGGTGAATGCAGAACAACGGCACGCCGGTGCCCTGCTTCAGCGGTTGAACCGGAATCACTTCCTGCACACCGATGGTGTCCGATTGCAGCCGCTCACTGAGGCTCATCACGGTGGGCGCTTCGAACACCGTGGGCACGGACAGATCGATGTTCAGTGCGGTCTTGATCGCCGCGATCAGACGCATCGCCGTCAGCGAGTCCCCGCCCAGGGCGAAGAAGTCATCATCGAGCCCCGCCCGCTCCACACCCAGCACATCGACAAATGCCTTGGCGACGGTCTTTTCGATCGAGGTCTGCGGCTCTCGGAACGTCGCGGCGGCGAATACCGGCTCCGGCAGCGCCTTTCGGTCCACCTTGCCCGATGAGGTCAACGGGAACTCGTCGAGCACCACGATCTGGGTCGGCACCATGTACTCGGGCAACCGCGTGCTCAATTGCTGGCGAACCACGCTGATCTTGGTGTTGGTGGCCGGATCATTGGCCAGGCTGCCGCGGTCCCCGGCACCGTTGTGGGGCAGATAGATATCGGTGAGCGCCCCGCCGTGCTCGATCTCGGGCAACGCAATGAAGATCGCATCGACGGTGCCGGGCTCGGCACCCCAGGTGACCGCCACCCGATATCGGGTCGCCTCTCCGAGGCGGTGCAACTGCTCGGGTGTGACGGTGCCGTCGGGCGTCGAGGTGGAAGCCGCGGCGGCGGCTTCCCCAACGGACCGACCGGCGGCCAGGGCCTGTTCGATGCGCACATCGGCGAACACCCCGGCGCGGGGTATGGCACTGATGCGCACGATCGGTGGACGTTCCGACATGAGCCGGCTGTGCATCCCGCTCACACCCGCACAGTCGGTCCACGCCCACGTCGGCACCTCCGCCAGGCAGCGCACGGCCGCGGGCGTCTTGTGGATGACGACGTCATAGCGGTACCGCGTGAGCTCGTTGTCGGCCACACCGCGCTTGACCTGGATGTCCACCCCCGCCACCGAGGGCCGGCCGGCCGCCCAGGTGGTGAAAAACTCTGGCGCCAGGACCAATTCGTGCTCGTCCACGACGGCACGATGTGCCCGTTTACGAATCTCGTCGCCGTCCTCGGTAGTGGCGCACGCCAACGCGATGCCGGTCTGGAATGCGTCCTGCAACCCGAGGTTACGCACGTCGCCGACAAACACCGCGCCGCCGGGAGCCAGCAGTTCCACTGCCTTGTCCATGACCTCGGCCAGGTAGCCCGCACTCGGAAACTTCCCGACCACCGAGTTGAGGATGACGGTGTCGAAGTGCCCCTGCGGAAGTGCGCCGGTGACGTGCTCGGATTGCGTCAGGAGGTGCACCCGGTCCCGCCACGGTTGCCTCGCCACCGCCGCCTGCAACGTCTGGATGCGCGGCGCGACAAAGTCTGTCGCCCAGTATTCCTCGCACTCCGGGGCGATCTGGGACAGGATCTGTCCGGAGCCCACACCGATCTCGAGCACCCGCCGCGGCCGCAGCCCGAGGACGCGGTCCACCACCGCCGAACGCCATTCGGCCATCTCCGGCAAGGGAATCGGTTCCCCGGTGTAACTGCTGCGCCAACCCCGGAAGTCGCCGCCGAACTCCGACATCTCCAGTTCGGCGTCATACAACTCGTCACGGCTGCCGCGCCTCGGGTCGACGATGTCGGCTCCGTCGCCGACGAAGCTCGCCGCCTCCAGCGTCACGTAGGCAACCAGGTGGTCGGCAGTATCGCCACGGTGCACCGCCGCAGCGGCACGACTCACCTGCGAGCAGGCCAGCAGGGCGTTCTCGATCTCACCCAACTCCAGGCGTTGACCGCGCAGCTTCACCTGGGCATCGGCCCGGCCCAGGTAGTCCAGCAGTCCCACGGCGTTCCAGCGCACCAGGTCGCCGGTGCGGTACATCCGGGCCCCCGGCACACCGGTCAGGCCGGAAGGATCGGCCACGAACCGTTCCGCAGTCAGTTCCGGCCGGCCCACATAGCCGCGCGCCACCGCAGGCCCGGCCACGTACAACTCCCCCACCAGGCCTACCGGAACCGGGTTCAACCGCGCATCGAGCACCAGCGCGCACACGCCGCGGATCGGGGCTCCGATACTCACCGGTTGTCCCGCTGACAGCGGCGCACAGGTGACCCACACCGTGGTTTCGGTGGGGCCGTAGCCGTTGAACATCCGCCGGCCCGGCGCCCAGGCAGCCACCAACTCAGCAGGCACGGCCTCACCCACCGCGATCACCGTGCCCAACCCGTCCAGCCGGGCACGGTCCAGCGTCGCCAGCACCGTCGGGGTCAACACCGCCGCGTCGACGCGCTGACCGGCGAGTATCTCGGTCAGTGCTTCACCGGCATACGAATCCGGAGGCGCCACCACCAGGGCGGAGCCCGAGGCCACCGCGAGCAACCACTCACCGACCGACGCATCGAAGGTGGGTGCGGAGACCATCAAGACCCGTGACCGGGGACCCAGTCCGAACATCTCCCGTTGCGCCGCCGCCCAACCGAGCAGACCGGCATGGCTGACCTCCACCCCCTTCGGGGTTCCGGTGGATCCCGACGTGAAGATCACGTACGCGGCATCATGAATGTCCAACGCCGCCAACCGATCCGCATCAGTGATCGGATCCGCGGGCCATCGGGACAGATCGAGGGCGTCGAAGCGCAGCACCGGACGCTGCCCGGCGCCACCGACAGCATCGACATCGCGGGTCAGGACACAAACGGCGTCGACGGTGTCGAGCAGGGTCGCGATCCGCGCCTCCGGATGAGCCCGATCCACCGGGACGTACACGCCGCCGGCCTTGAGCACCGCCCACCATGCCACCACCAATTCGGCTGAGCGGCCCATCGCCACACCCACCGCGCGGTCCGGCCCCACCCCGGCATCGATCAACACCCTGGCCAACCGACTGGAGAGCTCATCCAGCTCGCGGTACGTCAGGATCCGCTGCCCGTCGATGATCGCAGGAGCATCCGGATCCGTGGCGACGGCCGCGGCCAACAGCTGATCCCCCAACCCCACCGGGGCCGTCAAGTCAGCGCCGGACAACTCGTGCAGCACCAGTTCCCGCTCGTCGGGATCGAGCAGATCCACGTCGCCCACCGCCACCGACGAATCGGCTACCACCGCCTCGAGCACCCGACCGAACCAACCCACGAACCGCTCGATCGTGGCGCGGTCGTACAGATCGGTCGCGTACATCACCATGCCGGCAGCCATCGGTGCACCCGAAGCTTCGTTGCGCACCTCGCTCAGATGGATGTCCAGGTCGAACTTGGCTGTGCTCGTATCTGCCTGCAACGCCTCGACACTGACCTCGTTGATCTCCAAGGCGTCGGGCCGCATGTTGTTCTGGAACACCATGAGTACCTGGAACAGCGGGTGGTGCGAGGTGGAGCGCACCGGGTTGAGCTGCTCCACCAGCAATTCGAACGGCACATCCTGATTGCTGTACGCATTCAGCGCCTTCTGGCGCACCTGTTCCACCACATCGGCGAACCGCAGGGCAGGGTTCACCCCGACCCGCATCACCAGGGTGTTGACGAAGAACCCGACCAACTCATCGAGCGCCTTGTCGGTTCGTCCCGCGATCGGGGTGCCGAGTGCGACATCCTCCCCGACCCCGGCCCGGTGCAGCACCACCGCCATCGCGGCCTGCAGCACCATCGATACCGTCGCATGACGCGCGTCGGCCAACGCCTTGACCCCTGCCCAGGTCTGCGGATCGATGTGCAGCGGCACCTCGTCGCCCCGATAGCTGGGCACCGGTGGACGGCGCCGGTCCGTCGGCAGCGACACCACCTCGGGCAGCTCCGCCAACTCGTGGCGCCAGTAGCCGAGCTGCGTGGCGAGCACGCTGTCGGGATCGGACTCCGAACCCAGCCACTCCTGTTGCCACAACGCGTAATCGGCGTACTGCACCGGTAACGGTTCCCATTCGGGGGCCCCTCCCCCGCACCGGCTGGCGTAGGCCAACCCCACGTCGCGCACCATCGGGGCCATCGACCAGCCGTCGAAAGCAATGTGATGCACCACAATCGCCAGTACGTGCAGCTCGGGACCCAGCGCGTAGATCTGCGCCCGAATCGGGATCTCGGTGGCCAGATCGAACCGATGTTCCACCAGGGCCATCAACTCGCGCGCCACATCCGACTCCGACAGCGGCACCACTGCCGGGCCCCCACCTCGCCACATCCCGGCCTCGGCAGGCAGCACTTCCTGGAAGGCCACCCCGTCGGTGTCGGGGAAGACCGTACGCAGCGACTCGTGCCGGACGATCACATCGTCGAGCGCCTCGCCCAGCGCGTCCACATCCAACGGCCCGTTGATCCGCAACACGTTCGGCATGTTGTAGGTCGCGGCCCCACCCTCGAACCGGTTGAGGAACCACATCCGCTGTTGCGCATAGGACAGCGGAATACGTTGTGGCCGTGGCATTGCCTGCAGTGGAGGCCGGCTGGCCCGGCCCTGGTTCCGGTCGAGGTAACCGGCCAGGCTACCCACGGTGGGCGCATCGAAGAGGGACCGTACCGGCACATCGCGACCGAGAGCCGACTGCAGTCGGGCACACACCCGGGTGGCGATCAACGAATCGCCGCCGAGAGCGAAGAAGTCGTCATCGAGGCCGACCCGACCGAGGCCCAGCACCTCGGCGAAGGTCTCGGCAACAGTCTTCTCGGTCGGGGTCCGCGGCGCGCGGAACGCGGTAACGGTGAACACCGGTGCGGGCAGAGCCTTGCGGTCGATCTTGCCCGAGGACGTCACCGGGAGCTCGTCCAGCACCACGATCTGGGTCGGCACCATGTAGTCGGGCATCCGCGCACTCAACCACTGCCGCACCGCGCTGACCTTGCTGTTGGCATCGGGATCGTTGGCCAGGCTGCTGCGCTGCTGCACCCCGGACGCCGGCCGATACAGATCGGTGAGTGCTGTTGTGTAGCCGGGGTGGTCAGCCGATATGAACGTCGCCTCGACCGTGCCGGGCTCGGCACCCCAGGTGACCGCGACGCGGTACCCCGCCTGCTCACCCAACCGATACAACTGTTCGGGCGTAACGGCATCGGCGTCGGGTGGGGCATCCACCACCTGCCCTCCGGCAGCCAGGGCCTGCTCGATGCCCACATCGGCGATCACGCCGGCGCGGGGTATGGCACTGATGCGCACGATCGGTGGACGTTCCGATATGAGCCGGCTGTGCATCCCGCTCACACCCGCACAATCCGCCCACGCCCACACGGGTGCATCCGCCGGCGAGCACACCGCGGCCGGAGTCTTGTGGATGACGACGTCGTAGCGATACCGCGTCAACTCGTTGTCGGCTTCACCACGTTTGACTTCGATACCCAGGCCACTCACTGCCGCATGACCGTCCACCCAGGCCGTGAAAAACTCTGGAGCCAAAAGCAACTCAGGCTCACCGAGCACAGCCCGCTGAACCCGCTGCCGAACCTCGTCGGTATCGGCAGAGTCAACGTGCGCCAAGGCGATGGCAGTCTGGAAGGCGCCCTGCAGGCTGTGGTTGCGCACGTCGCCGAGGAACAACGCCCCACCGGGTGCCAGCAGTTCCATGGCCTTGTCCATCACGTCGGTCAGATATCCGGCGTTGGGGAAGTACTGGACCACCGAGTTGATGATGATCGTGTCGAAATGCCCCGCCGGCAAGCCGTCGACGACATCGGCCGGCTGCACCTGCAGCCGCACCCGGTCCCCCCACTGCTGCCCGGCCACGGCCCTCTGCAACGTCTGGATGGTCGGCGCGGAAAAGTCTGTGCCCCAATATTCTTCGGACTCGGGGGCCACCTGCGCGAGTATCAGGCCTGAACCGACACCGATCTCCAGCACCCGACGCGGGCGCAGAGCCAGGATCCGACTGACGGCCCCCGCCCGCCACTCCCGCATCTGATCGAGTGGAATCGGCTGCCCGGTGTAACTGCTGTTCCAACCACGGAAGTCGCTGCCGAACTCCTCCGCCTCGCCCCCGGCATCATAGAGCTCGTCATACAGTTGCTGCCACTGATCGACAACCTCGGCCTCATGGTCGGCGGTGCTCGAGCGCTCCAGGCTGACGTAGGCGACCAGGTGATCGGCCGTGTCGGTGTGGTGCACCGCCGCCGCGGCCCGGCCGACCTGCGGGCAGGCCAACAGGGTGTTCTCGATCTCCCCCAACTCGATGCGCTGCCCGCGCAGCTTGACCTGGGCGTCGGCGCGCCCCAGATACTCGAGTGCCCCCCAGGCCGTCCAGCGCACCAGGTCGCCGCTGCGGTACATCCGCGACCCTGGCCCGCCAAAGGGGTTGGCCACGAATCGATCTGCGGTCAGGTCCGCCCGGCCCACGTAACCGCGCGCCACCGCCGGACCAGCCAGATACAGCTCGCCCACCACTCCGACGGGGGCCGCGTTCAGCCGCGCATCGAGTACCAGCGTGCGAACCCCGGTGATCGGGGTGCCGATGTCCACCGGTTGTCCCGCCGTCAGCGCCGGTGTGCAGCTGGCCCAGATGGTGATCTCGGTAGGCCCGTATCCGTTGTACATCAGCCGGCCCGGTGCCCAGGCGGCGACCAACTCCGCCGGCAAGGCCTCCCCGACCGTGATCACCGTCTTCAACCCGTCCAGCCGGGCCCGGTCCAGCGTCTCCAGCACCGTCGGCGTGAACACCGCCACATCGACGCGCTGATCCGCGATCACGGAAGTCAGTGCTTCGCCGGCGTAGGAATCAGGCGGTGCCACCACCAGCGCGGCAGCCATGTCCACGGCCAACAGCCACTCGTACACCGAGGCATCGAACGTCGGTGCGGCCACCGTCAACACCCGCGAATCCGCACGTATCGCGAAGCACTTTCGGTGGGCCGCCGCCACTCCCCACAGACCTGCGTGGCTGACCGCCACGCCCTTGGGAGTGCCCGTGGACCCCGAGGTGAAGATGACATAGGCGACGGCATCGACAGTCAACGGCGCCAATCGGTCCGCATCGGTGATCGGGGCGGCACTGTGTCCCGACACGTCCAGGGTGTCGAGGCGCAACACCGGGCGGCTCCCGGTGCCCTCCAGGGTGTCCGCTCCACAGATCAGCACGCAGGAGGCCTCAGCGGTGTTGAGGACCGTGGCGATCCGCTCAGCCGGGTGCCCCGGATCCACGGGTACATAAGCCCCACCGGCCTTGAGCACCGCCCACCACGCCACAAGCAATTCGGCGCACCGGGCGACAGCCACACCCACCGTGCGTTCCGGGCCCACTCCGATCGCGATCAGCTCCCGCGCCAACCGGCTCGACGCCTCGTCCAGCTCGCGATACGACAGCTGGCGGGTACCGTCGACGATCGCCGGGGCATCCGGAGCGGCTGTGACCGCGGCAGCCAACAACTGGTCACCCAGACCCACGGCCGCATTGACCTCAGCGCCAGACCACCTGTACAGCATCTGGTCCCGCTCATCGGGGTCCAGCAGGCTCACGTCGCCCACCACCACCGACGAGTCGGCCACGACAGCCTCGACCACCCGCCCGAACCAAACCACGAACCGCTCGATGCTGGAACGGTCGTACAGATCCATCGCATAGGTCACCATGCCGGCGGCCATCGGCACGTCCGGGTCCTCGCCGGGCACCTCCCGCAGGTCGATGTCCAAGTCGAACTTCGCGGTCCGGATATCGGCCGCCAGCCCCTCGACGGTGACTCCGTCGATGTCCAGAACTTCGGGACGCTTGTTGTTCTGGAACACCAAGGCGGCCTGGAACAGTGGGTGATGCGACGTGGAACGCACCGGGTTGAGTTGCTCGACCAACCGCTCGAACGGCACGTCCTGATTGCCGTAGGCATCCAGCGCCTTCTGCCGCACCTGCTCAAGTACCTCGCCGAAGCGCAGCCCGGACTTCACCCCGACCCGCAACACCCAGGTGTTGACGAAGAATCCGACCAACTCGTCGAGCGCCTGGTCCATCCGTCCGGCGATCGGGGTTCCCAGAGCCACGTCGTCACCGGCGCCGGCGCGGTGCAACACCACCGCCGTGACAGCCTGCAACACCATCGAGACTGTCGTATTGTGCGCTGCGGCAACCTCCTTGACCCCGGCCCACAGCTGCGGGTCGATGCTCAGGTCAACCGCCTCGCCACGGTAGGTGGGTGCCGGCGGACGGGGCCGATCCGCCGGCAACGACACCACCTCGGGCAGGTCCGCCAACTCGTGACGCCAGTAGTCCAGCTGACCGGCGATCACACTGTCGGGATCGGACTCCGAACCCAGCCACTCCTGTTGCCACAGAGTGTAATCCGCGTACTGCACCGGCAACGGCGCCCACTCGGGAGCCCGGCCGGTACTGCGGCCGGCATAGGCCACCCCCACGTCGCGCACCATCGGGGCCATCGACCAACCGTCGAAAGCGATGTGATGCAGCACGAGCGCCAGCACATACCGCTGCGGGCCCACCTCGTAGATCTGGGCCCGGATCGGAATCTCGGTGGCCAGATCGAACCGGTACGCGGCCAGCGCGGTGAGCGCGCCCATCACATCGGACTCCGGCAGCGGTATGACGGCCGGGCCACCACGCCGCCACATCCCCGCCTCGGCGGGCAACACCTTCTGGACGGCCACCCCGTCGGTGTCCGGGAAGACGGTCCGCAGCGCCTCGTGCCGGGCGATCACATCATCGATCGCGGCATCCAGCGCATCGACATCCAACGGTCCGTTGATCCGCAGCGCGGTCGGCATGTTGTAGGTGGCAGCTCCGCCCTCGAACCGGTTGAGGAACCACAACCGTTGCTGCGCATAGGAAAGCGGCACCGCCTCGGGCCGCTCTCTGGCTGCCAGCGGGGTACGGCGGCCCGACCCCTCGCCGATGTGTGGTGCCAGCTGGGCCACCGTCGGCGAATCGAAGATCGCACGGACCGCAAGCCCCGAATCCAGGCTCGTGTTGGCCGCGGCGATCACCCGCATCGCCAACAGCGAGTCACCCCCGAGATCGAAGAACGAATCATCGACCCCGACCCGTTCCAAACCCAATACCTGGGCGTAAATCCCGGCCAGGATCTCCTCGGTGGGACTGGACGGGGCCCGGTACCGGTCACCATCGGTATATTCCGGTGCCGGCAGAGCTCGCTTGTCGAGCTTGCCGTTAACCGTCAACGGCAAGGCCTCGAGTACCACCACAGCCGTGGGGATCATGTAGCTCGGCAGCCGTTCGGCCAGCGCGGCGCGCGCCGCGGCCGGATCGACTGCCCCGGCGACCAATTCGGTGACATAGCCGACCAGACGCTTGTCACCCGGCCGGTCTTCACGGGCGATCACCACCGCCTGCTCGACCCCGGCCACCTCGGACAGCGCCACCCGCACTTCACCGAGTTCGATGCGGTACCCGCGGATCTTGACCTGCTCGTCAGCACGCCCGGCATACCGCAGTTGCCCGTCGGGCCCCCAGGACGCCAGGTCCCCGGTGCGGTACATCCGTTGTCCTGATGACCCGTTGCCGGCGAACGGGCAGGCCACGAACCGCGATGCGCTCAGTCCGGGCCGACGCCAGTACCCGATGCCCTGGCCGGTGCCTGCCACATACAACTCCCCCACCACCCCGACCGGCGGCGGGCGCAGCCACTTGTCCAGCACGAAGAAACTGAGATGGGTCAGCGGCACCCCGACGGGACTGACCACGCTGGCGGTGTCAGCCTCGACGATCTCCCGGAACGAGGCGTGCACCGTCGTCTCGGTGGTTCCGTACAGGTTGAGCAGGCGCGGCGACCCCGCGGGATGGTTTGCCAGCCATGGCTCCAGGCGCTGAGGTTCGAGCGCCTCGCCGGCGAAGACCACGGTCTTGAGCTGGAGCTGCCGGCCCAGGTCGGGCTGCTGGGCCTCCGCTGCCTGGAGCGCATAGAACGCCGAGGGGGTCTGGCTGAGCACGGTGACCTCTTCGGTCACCAACAGCGCGAGTAGGTCCGCTGCCGAGCGGGTCACCTCCTCGGAGACCACCACCAACCGGCCACCGGCCAGGAGTGCGCCCCAGATCTCGAACACGGAAACGTCGAACGCATAGGAATGCCACTGCGACCACACACCGGCACGCTCGACATCGGCATCCAGCGACTCCAGCAGCTCGGTCACGTTGTGATGCGTGATCGCCACGCCCTTGGGCACACCGGTGGTGCCCGAGGTGTAGATCAGGTACGCCATGTCATCGGCGGCAGGCGCCGCATCCAGCGGTGCGCTGGGCTGGTCATCGATGCGGGAATCTTCGACGTCGATGACCACCAGGTCTGTGCACCCGGCCAACCGCGCGGCCAACCCACCTGTCACGAGTGCCACGGCAGGTGCGGCGTCAGTGAGCATGAACTCGACCCGTGCATCGGGATGCATCGGATCGATCGGCAGATACGCCGCACCAGACTTGAGCACCGCCAGAATCGACACGATCGCCTCAACCGACCGGTTCACCAACAACGCCACACACCGACCCGGACCCGCACCCTGAGCAACCAACAAGTGCGCCAACCGATTCGACGCCTCATCCAACTCCCGATACGACACCGAACGACCCGCAAACGACACCGCCACCGCATCCGGAACCCGCTCCACCTGTACCGCGAACAACACCGGAATCGACGCAGAACCCGACACCGAGCGGGTCGCCGGCCGGTTCAGGGCTGCACGGTTGCTCCAATCATCGAGCTGGGAGTGCTCGCCCTCGTCGAGCAGGTCCATCGACGACAAGCGCCGGGTGAGATCCGCGGTCATGCCTGCCCCCCGGGTTCTGCGGTCAGCACCATGAGTACTCTCCTTAACCGCTCGACCAGCTTGTCGATGCTGGCGGCGTCGAAGACATCGGTTCTGAATTCCACTCCGCCACCGATACCGGCCGGCTCACCGTCGGGGGTCCACCGTTCGGACAGGGAGAACACCAAATCCATCCGGGCCGCATGGGTTTCGGCAGACAGCGGCGCGATCTGCACATCGCCCAGCGCGACATCGACCGCTGGGTCCCCGGCGAAGTTCTGCCACGCCAGGAGCACCTGCACCAGCGGATGACGCGCCAGCGACCGGGCCGGGTTGAGTCGCTCCACCAGCACGTCGAACGGCACATCCTGGTGGTCGAACGCCGACAGACTGCGCTGGCGTACCTGACTCAACAGTTCGTCGATGGTGGGGTCTCCCGACAGGTCCACCCGTAGCACCAACGTGTTGACGAAGAAACCGACCAACTCATCGAGCTGGGGCTCGCCGCGACCTGCTATCGCGATCCCAACCGCCACATCGGAACTGGCGCTCAGCTGCGACAGCAACACCGCCAGGGCGGCCTGCACCACCATGAAGCTGGTCGCGTTGTGCTCCCGAGCCGTCCGGGCCACCTGCTGCTGCAGCTGGGCCGGCCAGTCGACCGTCACACTTGCCCCGCGGTAGTCCGCCACCGGCGGATAAGGCCGATCCGTCGGCAACTCCAGGCGCTCGGGCATCCCGGCGAGCGCCTCCTGCCAGTACGCCAACTGTCCGGAGATCACGCTGTCGGGATCCTCCTCGGATCCCAGCCAATCCTGTTGCCAGAGCGTGTAGTCGATGTACTGCACCGGCAGCGGTGCCCAGTCCGGGGCCTGACCGGCGCATCGGCCGGCGTACGCCACCCCGAGGTCGGCCACCAGCGGGGTCACCGACCAGCCGTCAGCGGCAATATGGTGCGCGACCGCCACCAATACGTGATCGTCGGGCCCCAAACGGAAAAGCGTTGCCCGCAGCGGGATCTCAGTGGCCAGATCGAAGGTGTGGCACACCGCGGCGTGCACGGCCGCCGACAGCTGCTCGGCAGTCCATCCGGCCGCATCGACGATCTGCCAACCGAAGTCGGCCTGCTCGGCCGGCACGACCACCTGCCGGGGGATCCCCTCGACAGCCGGGAACAACGTGCGCAGGCCCTCCTGGCGGCCCACCACATCGGCCAGCGCCGCGCCCAGGGCCTCCACGTCCAACGCCCCGGTGATCCGCAACGCGGTGGGCATGTTGTAGACCGGTGACGGCCCCTGCAATTGGTTGAAGAACCACAACCGTTGCTGCGCATAGGACAACGGCACCACCTCGGGCCGTTGTTGCGCCGTCAACGGGGTACGGCGGCCCGAACTCTCGCCGATCCGCGGCGCCAGCTCGGATACCGATGGGGCGTCGAACACCGCGCGCACCGCGAGGCCGGCATCGAGACTCGTGTTGACCGCGGAGATCAGCCGCATCGCCGACAGCGAGTCACCGCCGAGGTCGAAGAACGAATCATCGACCCCGACCCGCTCCAACCCCAGCACCTGCGCATAGATTCCGGCGAGGATCTCCTCGACCGCGTTGGTCGGGGCGCGGTATCCGTCACCATCGGCGTAGTCCGGAGCCGGCAGGGCGCGCTTGTCGAGTTTGCCGTTGACGGTCAGCGGTAGCTGCTCGAGTGCGACGACCGCCGCGGGCACCATATAGCCGGGCAGCCGCTGCGCGAGCGCAGCGCGCACCTGCACCGGATCCGCGGCACCGGTGAGGTAACCGACCAGACGCTTGTCACCCGGACGGTCCTCACGGGCGATCACCACCGCCTGCTCCACGCCGTCCAGATCCGCCAGAGCGGTCTGTATCTCACCCAACTCGATCCGGTAGCCACGGATCTTGACCTGCTCATCGGCGCGCCCGGCATAACGCAACTCACCGGCGGTGTCCCAGGACACCAGATCGCCGGTGCGGTACATCCGTTGTCCTGACGACCCGTTGCCGGCGAACGGGCAGGCCACGAACCGCGCGGCGGTCAAACCACCGCGGCGCACATATCCGACGCCCAGACCTGTTCCGGCCACATACAATTCACCCACCACGCCCGGGGGTACCGGACGCAACCACTTGTCCAGCACGAAGAACCCTAGATGCGCGAGCGGAACACCGATCGGACTCACCGCCCTGCCGATGTCACCGTCGAAGATCTCCCGGAACGAGGCGTGCACGGTCGTCTCGGTGATCCCGTACATGTTGATCATCCGTGGTGTCCCGGCGGGATGGCTGGACAGCCACGGCTCGAGCCGCTGAGGTTCGAGTGCCTCACCACCGAACACCACGGTCTCGAGCTTGAGCTGCCGGCCCAGGTCGGGCTGCTGAGTGTCAGCGACCTGAAGGGCGTAGAACGCGGACGGGGTCTGACTGAGCACGGTGACCTGCTCGGTCGCCAACAGCGCGTGCAGTTCCTGCGGCGAGCGGGTGACGTCCTCGGGAACCACCACCAGCCGGCCGCCGGCCAGCAGCGGGCCCCAGAGCTCCCACACCGAGTAATCGAAGGCATAGGAGTGGCATTGCGACCACACACCGGCACGCTCGACATCGGCATCCAGCGACTCCAGCAGTTCGGTCACGTTGTGATGCGTGATCGCCACACCCTTGGGCACACCGGTGGTGCCCGAGGTGTAGATCAGGTACGCGATGTCATCGGAGGCCGGCTCCGGCAGCTGTGTGGCCGGGTAGGTCTCGATGCGGGGGTCGTCGACATCGATGACCGGCACATCGCGCCCGTGCAGTCGGTCGGCCAAGCCCGGCGAGGTGATCGCCATGATCGGGGCGGCGTCAGTGAGCATGAATTCGACCCGTGCATCGGGATGCATCGGATCGATCGGCAGATACGCCGCACCAGACTTGAGCACCGCCAGAATCGACACGATCGCCTCAACCGACCGGTTCACCAACAACGCCACACACCGACCCGGACCCGCACCCTGAGCAACCAACAAGTGCGCCAACCGATTCGACGCCTCATCCAACTCCCGATACGACACCGAACGACCCGCAAACGACACCGCCACCGCATCCGGAACCCGCTCCACCTGTACCGCGAACAACGCCGGAATCGACGCAGAACCCGACACCGACCGGGCCAACACCGCGCGGTTACCCAGCTCCCCGAGTCGCGAGCGTTCGCCTTCGTCGAGCAGGTCCACCGAGGACACCGTGCGGGCCGGGTCGGCGGTCACCGCGGCCAGCACCCGCCGCAACCGATCGATCAGGATGTGGATGCTTGCGGTGTCGAACACATCGGTGCGGAACTCCACCATCCCGGAGATCCCCGCATGCGCACCGTCGGATGTCCAACGTTCGGACAGAGACAGCGCCAAATCCATTCGGGCCGTGTGAGTTTCCGCCGCAATCGGGCTGACCTGCACATCTCCCAACGTCAGTCCCGCGGCCGGATCGCTGTGCTGCCACGGCAGGTTCTGCCAGGCCAGCATGACCTGTACCAGCGGGTGGTGGGTCAGGCTGCGGGTCGGATTGACCCGATCGACCAATACTTCGAAGGGCACATCCTGATGCTCATAGGCGCCCAGGGCGCGCCGACGCACCTGCGTCAACAGGTCGGCCACGGTGGGATCCCCGGCCAGGTCGACCCGTAGTACCAGCGTGTTGACGAAGAAGCCGACCAGTTCATCGAGTTCGGGCTCACCGCGACCGGCGATGGTAATTCCGACGGCCACATCCGAGCTGGCGCTCAGTTGGGACAGCAGGACGGCCAACGCGGTCTGCACCACCATGAAGCTGGTCACGTTGTGTTCACGGGCGACCCGGGCGACCTGCTGCTGCAGCTGTGCCGGCCATTCCACCAGCACGCTGGCCCCACGGTAGTCCGCCACCGGCGGGTACGGCCGGTCCGTCGGCAACTCCAGACGCTCGGGGAGCCCGGCGAGTTCCTGCTCCCAGTAGGCCAACTGCTCGGTGATCCGGCTGTCGGTGTCCTCCAGATCACCGAGCTGTGCACGCTGCCACAGCGTGTAGTCCACGTACTGCACGGGCAGCGGCTCCCAATCGGGAGCCCGTCCCGAGGTTCGGCTGGCGTAGGCGGCCCCGAGATTCGCCACCAACGGTGCCACCGACCAGCCGTCGGCGGCGATGTGGTGCACCACCGCCACCAGCACATGCTCGTCGGCACAGGTGCGGAACAGCGTGGCCCGCAACGGAATTTCGTGCCCCAGGTCGAAACTGCGACGGGCAGCCGCGCCGATGGCGTCATCGAGCTGGTCCGCCGACCATCCACCGGCATCGACGATCTGCCATCCGAAATCGGCCTGCTCGGCGGGTACCACGACCTGCCGGGAAACCCCGTCGACCGACTGGAACATCGTGCGCAGGCTCTCCTGTCGACCCACCACATCGGCCAGCGCCGCTCCGAGGGCATCGGCATCCAGGTGGCCGTTCAGTCGAAGCCCCACGGCCATGTTGTAGATCGGCGACGGCCCCTGCAGCTGTTCGAGGAACCACAGGCGCTGTTGGGCGTAGGACAACGGGATGCGTTGCGGGCGGGTCAGCACCTGAATCGGTGGCCGGGCCGCCCGCCCCTGGTTACGGTCGAGGTAGTCGGCCAGGCGGCCGACGGCGGGAGCGTCGAAGAGGTACCGCACCGGAACGTCCCTGCCCAGTGCCGACTGCAACCGTGCGCACACCCGGGTGGCGATCAACGAGTCACCGCCGAGGGCGAAGAAGTCGTCATCGAGGCCCACCCGGTCCAGGCCGAGCACCTCGGTGAAGACCTCGGCGACGGTCTTCTCGGTCGGAGTCTGTGGGGCCCGGAATACCGTGGCGGCAAACACCGGCTCCGGCAAGCCTTTACGGTCGATCTTGCCGGACGTGGTCAGCGGGAACTCCTCGAGCACCACGATCTGGCTCGGCACCATGTACTCGGGCAACCGTGCACCCAACCACTGCCGTACCGCGCTGACTTTGCTGTTGGTGTCGGGATCGTTGGCGTAGGTGCTGCGCTGCCGGGACTCGGCCGCAGGCAGGTACAGGTCGGTCAGCACTCGACGGTGCCCCCGTCGGGTGGTGTCGATGAAGACCGCGTCGACGGTGCCGGGTTCCGCACCCCACGTCACCGCGACCTGATAGCCGTCGTCCTCGCCGAGCCGGTACAACTGTTCCGGGGTCACCGCGTCATCGGGGGTGGGGAGGGCTTCACCCGCCGACCTGCCTGCGGCCAGGGCCTGTTCGATGGCGACATCGGCGATCACCCCGCCGCGCGGAATCGCGGCGACCCGCACGGCCGCCGGACGTTGCGTCGTCAATTCGGTGTGCAACCCGCTCAGGCCCGCACAGTGCTCCCACATCCACACCGGCGCACCGGCGAGCGAGCACATCGCCGTCGGCGTCTTGTGGACGACGACGTCGTAGCGGTACCGGCTCAACTCGTTGTCGGCCATACCGCGCTTGACTTCGATGCCCACCCCGGCCGTTGCGCCGTTCCCGGCCGCCCAGTTGGTGAAGAACTCAGGAGCCAAGAGCAACTCGGGCTCACCGAGCACCGCGCGCTGCACCTTCTGGCGGATCTCGTCGGTGTCGGCATCCGCATCGCTGCGGGCGAGCGCGATTCCAGTCTGGAATGCGCCCTGCAGGCTGTGGTTGCGCACGTCGCCGATGAACAGGGCACCCCCGGGCGCCAACAGTTCCACGGCCTTGTCCATCACCTCGGTCAGATATCCGGCGTTGGGGAAGTACTGGACGACCGAGTTGATGATGATCGTGTCGAAGTGGCCCAGCGGCAATCCATCGATCACGTCGGCCGGCTGCGCCTGCAACCGCACCCGATCGCCCCACGGCTGGCCGGCGACGGCCACCTGCAGCTTCGCGATGGTCGGTGCGGAAAAGTCTGTGCCCCAATACTCCACGGATTGGGGGGCCACCTTCGCCAGCATGAGGCCCGAGCCGACACCGATCTCCAGCACCCGCCGCGGTTTCAGGCCGAGGATGCGATCCACGGCCGTCGCACGCCATTCGGCCATCTCCGGCAAGGGGATCGGCTGCCCGGTGTAGCTGCTGTTCCAACCTCGGAAGTCACTGCCGAACTCGACCACCTCGAGATCAGCGTCATACAGCTCGTCATAGATCTGCTGCCACTGATCGACGACTTCCGCCTCGTGATCGGCGGTGCTCGTGTGATCCAGGCTGACGTAGGCAACGAGATGATCAGCGGCCTCGCTGTGGAAGACGGTGGCGGCGGCCCGGGCAACCTGGGGGCAGGCCAGCAGGGTGTTCTCGATCTCCCCTAGTTCCAGCCGCTGGCCGCGCAGTTTGATCTGCGCGTCGGCCCGGCCCAGGTACTCGAGGCTTCCCGCCGGGGTCCAGCGCACCAGGTCTCCGGTGCGATACATGCGGGTTCCGCGAGCTCCAAAGGGGTTGGCCACGAACCGGTCCGCCGTCAGGTCGGGCCGGCCGACATAACCGCGAGCCACCCCCGGGCCGGCCAGATACAGCTCACCGACCACCCCTACCGGTGCGGGGTGCATCCGCGCATCCAGCACCTGTGCGCACACACCCGCGATCGGGGCGCCGATCCGCACGGGTTCTCCGGATCTGAGCGCACTCCAGATCGACCAGATGGTGACCTCGGTCGGTCCGTAGGCGTTGAACATCGCCCGTCCGGGTGCCCACGCCGCCACCAGCTCCGCAGGGCACGCCTCGCCACCCGTGACCAGGGTGGTCAACCCGTCCAGTCGGGTCCGGTCCAGCGTTGCCACCACCGTCGGGGTGATCAACGCGGCATCAACGCGCTGATCCTCGATCACGGCGGTCAATGCTTCTCCGGCATAGGAATCCGGCGCTGCCACCACCAGCGCGGCGCCGGAGGACACCGCCCACAGCCACTCGAACACCGAGGCATCGAACGTCGGTGCGGCCACCATCAGCACCCGCGCGCCCGGGGCCACCCCCCACAATTCGCGATGTGCCGCGGCTTCACCCTGCAGACCCGCGTGGCTGATCGCCACGCCCTTGGGCGTCCCGGTGGAACCGGACGTGAAGATCACGTAGGCGGCATCGTCGATATCCAACGGCGCCAACCGATCCACGTCGGTGATCGGCTCGGACGACCAGCCCGACAGATCGATATCATCGGTCCGCAGCACGGGTCGAGTCCCGGCGCCGGACAGCGTGTCGGTGTCGCGAGTCAGCACACACACGGCGTCGACGGTGTCGAACACCGCGGCGATCCGCTCAGCCGGATGCGACCGATCCACCGGCACATACACCCCACCCGCCTTGAGCACCGCCCACCACGCCACTACCAACTCAGCACAGCGGCCCATCGCCACGCCCACCGCACGCTCCGGACCAACCCCTGCACCGATCAACACCCGAGCCAACCGGTTCGACACCTCATCCAGCTCTCGATACGACAACACCCGCTGCCCATCGACAACCGCCACACCATCCGGATCCGCCGCCACCGCCGCCGCCAACAACTCCGAACCCAACCCGACCGGAGCACCCACACCCGAACCAGACCAGTTCTGCAACACCAGATCCCGCTCGGCAGGATCCAGCAGACCCACCTCACCCACCACGACTGACGAGTCCGCCACCACAACCTCAAGCACCCGACCGAACCAACCCACCAACCGCTCGATACTGGACCGGTCATACAAATCCGTGGCATAGGTGACCATCCCGGCAGCACCTTCGCCGGGCACATCCCGCAGATCGATGTCCAGATCCCATTTGGCGGTGTGGGTTTCGGCCACCAGTGCCTCGACCTCGGCACCGGCCAGGGCAACGTCCGGGCGCACGTTGTTCTGGAACACCATCGCGACCTGGAAGAGCGGGTGGTGCGAGGTGGAGCGCGTCGGGTTGAGCCGCTCCACGAGCCGCTCGAAGGGCACGTCCTGGTTGCTGTAGGCGTCCAGAGCCTTCTGGCGCACCTGCTCCACCACATCGCTGAAGCGCAGCCCCGAACCGACCCTCACGCGCAGCACCCAGGTGTTGACGAAGAACCCGACCAACTCATCGAGCGCGGCGTCGGTCCGCCCGGCGATCGGGGTGCCCAGCGCCACGTCCTCGCCGACGCCGGCCCGCTGCAACACCACCGCCATCGCGGCCTGCAACACCATCGACACCGTCGCGTTGTGCGCCGCGGCAACCGCCTTGACCCCGGCCCACAGTTCCTGGTCGATGTGTATCGGTACCCGGTCGCCGTGGTAGCTGGGTACCGGCGGACGCGGCCGGTCGGCCGGCAACGACACCACCTCGGGCAGGTCGGCCAACTCCCGGCGCCAGTACCCCAACTGCGCGGCGATCACGCTGTCGGGATCGGACTCCGAACCCAGCCACTCCTGCTGCCACAGTGTGTAATCCGCGTACTGCACCGGCAACGGCGCCCACTCGGGAGCCTGTCCGGCACACCGGCTCGCGTAAGCCACTCCGACATCCCGCACCATCGGGGCCATCGACCAGCCGTCAAATACGATGTGATGCAAGACGATCGCCAGCAGGTACTGCTCGTGACCCATCTGATAGATCTGGGCCCGGATCGGGATCTCGGCCGACAGGTCGAAGCGGTACCCCGCCAACGCCACCAGCTCGGAGGCGGCATCGGTCTCCGACACCGACACCACCGCAGGACCACCACGGCGCCACAACCCCGCCTCGGCGGGCAACACCTTCTGGAAAGCGACCCCGTCGATGTCGGGGAAGACGGTACGCAGCGACTCATGTCGGGCGATCACATCGTCCAGGGCTGCACCCAGCGCCTCGACGTCGAGCGCACCGTTGATCCGGAACGCCGTCGGCATGTTGTAGGTCGCGGCCCCGTCCTCGAACCGGTTGAGGAACCACAACCGGCTCTGCGCAAACGACAACGGGACGACCGCGGGACGTTCGCCGGCCACCAAAGCCTTTCGCGTGTTGGAGCCCTCACCGA
Organism: Mycobacterium sp. NPDC004974; assembly: GCF_053600815.1. Taxonomy (NCBI): domain Bacteria; kingdom Bacillati; phylum Actinomycetota; class Actinomycetes; order Mycobacteriales; family Mycobacteriaceae; genus Mycobacterium; species Mycobacterium sp. NPDC004974. The sequence continues at coordinate 326,456 of NZ_JBSGAQ010000007.1, forward strand.
TCCGGGGGGCCAACTCCGCCACCGTGGGCGCATCGAACAACGTCCGCACCGCCAGCCCGGAATCCAGACTGGTGTTGATCGCCGCGATCACCCGCATCGCCAGCAGTGAGTCACCGCCGAGATCGAAGAACGAGTCGTCCACCCCGACCCGCTCCAACCCCAGCACCTGGGCATAGATGCCGACCAGGATCTCTTCGGTAGGGCCGGACGGGCCACGGTACAGGGCGGCGCCCTGGTACTCGGGTATCGGCAGGGCCCGCGCATCCAACTTGCCGCTGACGGTCAACGGCAGTGCGTCGAGCAACACCACTGCGGCCGGCACCATGTAGCTCGGCAACCGCTGCGTCAACGCGGCCCGTGCCTGGACCGGATCCGCCGTACCCGTGATGTAGGCGACGAGCCGCTTGTCACCGGGACGGTCCTCACGAGCGAGGACCACCGCCTGCTGCACCCCGGCCACTTCAGACAGGGCAGCGCGCACTTCACCGAGTTCGATGCGGTATCCGCGGATCTTCACCTGTTCATCGGCGCGGCCGAGGTACCGCAACTGCCCATCGGGGCCCCAGGAGACCAGATCGCCGGTGCGATACATGCGGGTTCCGGCCCCGCCGAACGGACACGCGAGGAATCGGGACCCGGTCAACCCCGGGCGGCGCAGGTAGCCCACACCCACACCCCGGCCGGCCACATACAGCTCGCCGATCACCCCGGGAGGCACCGGGCACAGCCGCTGATCCAGCACGAACAACGCCGCCGTCGATACCGGCGCACCGATCGGGACGACGTTGGGCCCATCTCCCCGGATCTTCTCCAAAGGCGCACTCATCGACGCATAGATCGTCGCCTCGGTGGGGCCGTAGGCGTTGATCACGACGCGCCCCGGTGCCCACTGGTCCACCACATCGGCGGGGCAGTCCTCACCACCCAGCAGCAACGCCACCGAATCCAAGCCCTCGGGCGAGAGCGCGGCCACCGCCGACGGGGTCTGAGTCAGCACATTGACCCGTTCGGACACCAGGAGGGCATGGAAATCGTTCGGCGATGCGGTCACCGCTTCGGGCACCACCACCAACCGGCCACCGGTCAGCAACGCGGCCCAGATCTCCCACACCGAGAAGTCGAACGCGTACGAGTGGCACTGCGTCCACACCTGTTCCACCGGTAGGGAGGCGGGCATCGAGTCGGCGACGTGAGCCAGGTTGCGGTGCGTGACCGCCACACCCTTCGGGGTGCCGGTGGTCCCCGAGGTGTAGATGAGGTAGGCGAGGTCGTCAGGAGTGGGCAACCCCGGCGACGACCTCGCCGTGTCCGGGCCGGCTGACAGCCGGGGATCATCGATATCGAGGGTCGCCACATCAGACCCGTCCAGCCGCTGCGCCAACCCGCCCGTGGTGAGCACGAGGACCGGAGCCGCATCGGCCAGCATGAACTGCATCCGCTCGTCGGGCACCACCGGGTCGATCGCCAGATACGCCGCTCCGGCCTTGAGCGCCGCCAGCATCGCCACGACCGCTCGTGCTGAACGATCGAGTAGCAACGCCACCGCGTCACCGGACGTCACCCCGGCAGCAATCAGCGCGTGCGCCAATCGATTTGATTCGACGTCGAGCTCCCGGTAGGTCAGCGCGCAGCCTTCGAAACTCACTGCGACCGCATCGGGGGCCCGAACCACCTGAGCGGCGAACAACGCCGGGATCGACATTGCCGCATCCGTCTGGTTCAGTACGGCCTGATTGCCGACCTGATCCAGTTGGGAATGTTCATCTTGATCGAGCACGTCGACCGACGACACCACCCGCGACGGATCAGCGGTGAACGCCACCAGCACCCGTTGCAGGCGTTCGACCAGGGTTTCGACGCTGGTGGCGTCGAAGACATCGGTGCGGAACTCCACCACCCCGGAGATGCCGGCCGGCTCGCCCTCGGGGGTCCACTGCTCAGCCAGCGAGAACGCCAGGTCCATACGGGCAGTGTTTGTTTCAGACGACAGCGGCGTGATTCGCAGGTCACCCAACGTCAGGTCAGCCGCCGGATCCCCACCAAAGTTCTGCCAAGCCAGCATGACCTGGATCAAGGGGTGGTGCGTCAGGCTGCGGGTCGGGTTGAGCCGGTCCACCAGCGCCTCGAAGGGCACGTCCTGATGCTCGTAGGCACCCAGGGCCTGCTGGCGCACCTGCGCCAGCAGGTCGGCCACGGTGGGATCTCCGGCGATGTCCACCCGCAGGACCAGCGTGTTGACGAAGAATCCGACCAACTCGTCGAGCGCCGACTCACCACGGCCGGCAATCGGGAATCCCACGGCCACATCAGAACTGGAGCTGTGCTTCGACAACAGCACCGCCAACGCGGCCTGCACTACCATGAAGCTGGTGACGTTGTGTTCGCGAGCCACCCGGGCGACCTGCTGCTGCAACTGCGCCGGCCAGTCCACCGCCACGCTGGAACCGCGGTAGTCCGCGGTCGGCGGGTACGGCCGATCCGTCGGCAACTCCAAGCGCTCGGGAAGCCCGGCCAACTCCTGCTCCCAATACGCGAGCTGACCGGCGATCACACTGTCGGGATCGGACTCCACACCAAGCCAATCCTGTTGCCACAACGTGTAGTCGGCGTATTGCACCGGCAACGGCATCCAATCGGGGGCCTGCCCGGCGACGCGACTGGTATAGGCCATGCCCAGGTCCGCCACAAACGGTGTCACCGACCAGCCGTCGGCAGCGATATGGTGCACCACCGTCACCAGCACATGTTCATCCTCGGAAACACGGAACAGCGTTGCCCGCAACGGAATCTCGGTGGACAGATCGAAGCTATGGCATACCACCGCGCTGACGGCTTCCTCCAGCCGGTCTGCCGGCCAATCACCGGCGGCGACGACCCGCCAACCGAAATCGGCCTGCTCTGCCGGTACCACCACCTGCCGCGGCACACCATCGGCCGCGACGATCAGCGTCCGCAGGCTCTCCTGCCGGGCGATGACATCAGCCAGAGACGCGCCCAACGCATCCGCATCCAGACTCCCCGTCAACCGCAGACCCACGGCCATGTTGTAGATGGGCGACGGCCCCTGCAACTGATCGAGGAACCACATACGCTTCTGTGCGTAGGACAGTGGAATGACTTCGGGGCGTTCACCGGCGACCAATGGTGCGCGCCGGTCGGCACTCTCACCGACGCGAGGTGCCAACTGGGCCACCGTCGGTGCATCGAACAAGGTGCGCACGGCAAGCCCGGCATCCAGACTGGTGTTGACCGCCGCGACGAGGCGCATCGCCGACAGGGAATCGCCGCCGAGGTCGAAGAACGAGTCATCCACCCCCACCCGATCCAACCCCAGCACCTGAGCGAAGATGCCGGCCAGGATCTCCTCGGTGGGAGTACCCGGCGCCCGGTAATGATCTGCGTCCGCATACTCCGGTGCCGGCAGGGCCCGCTTGTCCAACTTGCCGTTGACCGTCAACGGCAACTGCTCCAGCGCCACGACCGCCGCAGGCACCATATAACTCGGCAACCGCTGCGCCAACACAGCCCGCACCTGCACCGGATCCGCAACACCGGTCAGATAAGCCACCAGACGCTTCTCACCCGGACGGT
>NZ_JBSGAQ010000008.1:0-278632 GCF_053600815.1 Mycobacterium sp. NPDC004974
GCCGACCTCCAACGGGTCCAAGACAAACTCAACAGCCGGCCCCGACCCACCCTGGACCTCGACACCCCAGCCCAACGCCTCGCCACCCTCCTCAACCAAGCTGCGTAGCCACGTTGCACTAGCCACTTGACTTTGAGCCGCGTTTCACCGCCACCACGTTACGAACGCGGATCTTGTCGGACTGTTATGCCGCAGACGGGCTGCGCTGAGCCCACCACTGAGTGTGCAGGCGCTGGCATACCGGCAGGCGCAGCGCGTCGGCACCGGCGAAGTCGGGCCGCACCGCAACCGCCGCGTATGAACCGGCACCGGCGTCGGGGTCGATGAGGACGCTGGCCATCCCGGCGCCGTTGGCGGCACGCAGGCCCGCTGCCGAGCCCACCATGGCCAACGCATCGTGGCCCGCCACCCCCAGTTCGGCCAGGGCGTGCCGGTACAGCTCGGCCCCGGTTGCGCTCACGTCATCGGTGGTGACGACGGTCTCCACCACGCCGTCGCCGACGAGCTGGCGCACCAGGGGTTCGGCCCAGCGCCGACGGCCTCCGGCAACCACCGCGACCGGCAGGTCGGCCAGGAACGCGTCGTTCACCAGATCCTCCAGACCTGGCCGTGCTGTCAGGCCGGCGTCGAGGATCATCTCGTCGAACATCATGTCCTTGGTCATGCAGATTTCGTCGGCGAGCACTTCAGTGAGCACATCGCACTCCGGGCCGACGCACTGCTTGCGCAGTTCGGCGGTGACCCGCTGGCGTTCGTCGTGCAGTGCGAGGAGCTGCTGATAACGGTCGACGCTCCATTGGATCGGCAGACCGTGCGCAGCGAAGGCGGCGTTGAAGACGACGCGATGCCCCTCCAGGTCGAGGTCCGACAGCGCATCGAGGTCGAAGACCACCGCACGCAGCGGACGGGCACTGACTTCGGTCTGCGGACAGTCCCACCAGAACCGTCCGGCACGCCATGACTTCTCTTGTAGTGAGGGCACCACATGACAGTGGCCCACGTCACATCCGTCGCGCGTCCCCCGTAGGGGGGATTAGAAGAGTTGATGTTGATCTGCTCCGGCCCTCGGTACCCGTCACCACCTCTAGGGTGATGCCATGGCGCCCTCCAATCCGGTGCGCCTTGTGCTGGTCGATGACCATGAGATGGTCATCGAGGGTCTCAAGGCCATGCTTGCTGCGTTCAACGACCGGGTCGAGGTGGTCGGCCAGGCCGTCGGCGCCGAACGGGCACTGAACGTGATCGAGACGCTCAACCCCGACATCGTCTTGTGCGACGTGCGCATGGAGGGCTCCAGCGGGCTGGATCTGTGCCGGGTGCTGCGCGAGCGCGACCCGGACCGCAAGGTGGTGATGTTGTCGGTCTACGACGACGAGCAGTACCTGTTCCAGGCGCTACGCGTGGGAGCCGCCGGGTATCTGCTCAAGAGCATCAGCAGTGACGAGCTCGTACGTCAGCTCGAATTCGCCCACAGCGGCCAGACCGCGATCGATCCGGGTATGGCGGCCCGCGCGGCAGGCACCGCGGCCCGGCTGCAGCGCGACGAGTTCTGGCCCGGCGTACGGCAAGGGCTGACCCAACGCGAAAGCGAGATCCTGTCCTTCGTGGTCACGGGCCTGTCCAACCGCGGGATCGCCAACAAACTGGTGATCGGCGAGGAAACGGTGAAGACCCATCTGCGCTCCATCTACCGCAAGCTCGGGGTCAGCGACCGGGCCGGCGCGGTGGCCACGGCACTACGTGAAGGTATCTACCAGTGACCGCCGGGAAGCCCGAGCGCGAACTCGGCCCCATCGACCTCACCGCCGACCGTGAACTGGCCCTGCTGCGCGAGCTCATCCGGGCGGCGTCGAGCGGCCCGGGTGTGGAGCCGCTGGCCGCCGCGGCGGCCCGGATGATCACCGAGGCCACCGCCACTGACGTGTGCTTCGTGCACGTGCTCGACGATTCGGAACGCGCCCTGACGCTGGCGGGCGCCACGCCGCCCTTCGATGCCGAGATCGGCAAGATCCGGCTGCCGCTCGGGCAGGGCATCTCCGGTTGGGTGGCCAGCCACCGCCAGCCCGTCGTGATCAGCCACGACAAGGAATCCGATCCCCGCTACAAGCCCTTCGAATCGCTGCGCGGGCGCGACTTCACCTCGATGGTGTCGGTCCCGATGGAGACCGGGCCGGGCGGGCTGGTCGGCGTGCTCAACGTGCACACGGTCGATCGCCGCGAGTTCACACCCCGTGACGTGGAGTTGCTGTTGGTGATCGGCCGGCTGATCGCCGGCGCGCTGCACCAGGCCCGGCTGCACCGCCAGCTGGTGGCACGCGAGCGGGCACACGAGAACTTCGTCGAGCAGGTGATCCAGGCGCAGGAGATCGAGCGGCGCCGGTTGGCCGGAGATATTCACGACGGCATCTCCCAGCGGTTGGTGACGCTGTCGTACCGGCTCGACGCCGCCGCCCGCGCGGTCGAGCCTGACATGGTCGCCGAGCAACTGGCGGCCGCACGGGAACTGGTCGCACTGACGCTGCAGGAAGCGCGGGCCGCGATCAGCGGGCTGCGCCCGCCGGTCCTCGACGACCTCGGCTTGTCGGGCGGGCTGGCCAGCCTGGCCCGCTCGATCCCGCGGATCCCGATCGACGTCGACCTCGCCGAGACCCGGGTGCCCGACCATATCGAGCTGGCGCTGTACCGCATCGCCCAGGAATGCCTGCAGAACGTGGTCAAACACGCCGAGGCGGACCGGGCCCGGCTCACCTTCGCCGTCGACGACGGCGTAGCCCGGCTCGAAATCGTCGATGACGGAAAGGGTTTCGACACGTTCGAGCATCCGCTGGGCAGTGACGAGATGGGTGGCTACGGGTTGCTGTCGATGGCGGAGCGGGCCGAGATCGTCGGCGGCCGGCTACACATCCGGTCGCGCCCGGGTGCGGGCACCACGGTGACCGCAACCATCCCGCTACCGGCTGTGATGGAGTAGCCGTCAGCCGTCCTCGCCGAGGTGCACGCGCACGGCGGGCACCGCGCGGGCGATCAGCTCCTCGGTCGATCGCGATGCGATCGGCTCGATCCGCAGGATGTGGCGCAGGTAGGCGATGCCGAGCAGTTGACCCATGGCCAGGTCCACCCGCAGTTCGGCGTCGGCGCCAGTGAGCGCGGTGGCGATCTGCGGGTAGAGCCGCTGCTCGATGAACTGGCGGACCAGTGCGGCCGATTCCTCGTGGGTGGCTGCGCCGCGCAGGATCGCCAACAGGGGCGGACGGGTGTCGGGATGTTCCCACAGCTCGAAGAAGGCCCGGGTGAGGCGTTCGGCCAGGCCGGTGCGACCGTCGTCGAGAATTCGCCCGCTGAACTGCTCGGGGTCGAACGGCCAGCCGACGGTGGCCCGGAACAGCTCGGCCTTGCTGCCGAAATAGTGCCGGATCAGGGCTGGATCCACGGCCGCGGCGGCGGCGATGTCGCGCAGGGAGGTCTTGTCGTAGCCGCCCTCGGCGAACATCCGCCGGGCGGTGGCGACCAGCTCCTCACGGGTGCCGGGCTGACCCGGCCGTCGTCCACGGGGCGGCATAGTCCAGAAATTCTACAGTCGTTGACTTCTTTATCGGGCCAGGTCTACGCTCGAATCATTAATTCCACACCTGAGGAGTTATCTGATGCCCGCTCCGCGATGGGTCGCCTACGCCAACAAGATCGGCCTGAATCAGCTCACCCGGTTCATCGCCCCATGGGCGCCGGGCTGGGCAGTCGTCATCCACCGGGGCCGCAAGTCCGGCCGGACCTTCCGGACACCGTTGTGGGCCTTTCGACGACCGAACGGCTACGTCATCGCCCTGACCTACGGCTCGCAGGCAGACTGGGTGCGCAATGTGCTGGCCGCCGACGGGTGCGAATTGGAGGCCCGCCGCCATCGGTACCGGCTGACCGCGCCCGAGGTCTACCGGGACGAGAACGCCACAGACATGCCCGCGTTCATCAGGTTCATGCTGCGCCGGGTGATCAAGCCCCCCGAGTTCCTCAGCCTGCAGATCGCGGACTAACCGCCGAGCTTCCCGGCGAGCTCGGGGCACTCGTACTTGATCGCCACGGTCACGATCGTCATGAGCGCGGGGGGTGAGATCCTGCTGCCCATCTGGATCAGCGTGTTGACGACATCCTGCTTTGTCTTGTTGAAACTGCTCTCGCCCATGATGCAGGCGAGCATCAGCTGATCACGGATCGCCGAATCGGAACCCTGCAGGCCGCCCGCCCGCACCTCCGCATAGGCCTCAGGTGGCAGTGCCCCCGAACCACCGCCAGGGGTCGCGCTCGGCTTGGGACTCTTTGTGGCAGTTCGCGCGGGTGCCCTCGACGCCGACGTGAACGGTGTGACGTCATCGGGGGCGGTGGCCACCCCGGTAGTCGTGTTACTGCAGGCCGCCATCAACACGACCGCGACGGCACCCAGTGCCGCGCCCACCCGCTTGGCGTTCATCCGCCGCTCCCATCAACTGTGTTCGAGGGTAGTGGGTTCGCACCGGGTGGCCGGGAAACCGGGAGTCAGAAATCCCCGGAGTGTCGGCGCAGCGTCTCGATCGACGCCACCAGGGCCTGGGACTGCTCATCCGACATCCCGACATCGGCGAACACCTGCTCGTTCAGTGTCACCGTGGCGTCCTCGACCGTCGAACGCCCGAGTTTGGTGATCTGCACCAAGGTGGTGCGCCCATCGGTCGGGTGCGGGATGCGCTCCACCAGACCGTTGGCTTCCAGGCGCCGGATGGCGTGCGTGACGCTGGTGACATGCACCTGGAGGCGATCGGAAGCCTTGGTGATCGGCAGTGCACCGGCCCGGCTGAACGCCAGCAGTCGCAACAGCTCGAACCGAGAGAAGCTCAGATCGTACGGCCGCAGTGCAGACTCCACCCGGGCCAGCAGGATCTGGTGGGCGCGCATCACCGACGTCACCGCGACCATGCCGCCGGCCACGTCGCCCCATCCGGCTGCCTCCCAGTTCGCGCGAGCCTGCGCGATGGGGTCACGTTTGTCTGGTGGTGAGGGCACGCCTCTTCTTACCGCATCACCGTGCAGGCGCCGCGCATTCTGCGCCCATCCGGGCGCGCATCGTGGCCTTCAGGCGGCCGCTGTCACCGCACCCAGCACGGCGCAGGTGGATTGCCTCGATCCGATCGTGATCCGCACCCCGCCGTCGGCGTAATGGCGGAGCTGAAGTCCGGTGCCGTCGAACACCTCCGGCCACGACAGGGACCCGCCGGGTAGGTACAGGAAGTTCGCCTGAGCGTCGGTGCTGTAGACCCCGAGCGCGCGCAACCGCGTCTGCAGGTAGCGCCGTTCCGCTGCGATCATCCGGATACGTTGGCGCAACTGATTTTCCGCATCGTATGAGGCGGCGACAGCCACCTGGGCACTGAGCCCGATTCCGAACGGCAACTGCATCTGCCACAGCTGCCGGCCCAGATCGGGGGCACAGAACCCGTAGCCGATCCGCAGCCCGGCCAGGCCGTAGGCCTTCGAAAAGGTGCGCACCACCACGACATTGCCGAACCGGGCCACCAGGCTCGGCCCGTCGATCCGGTGTTCGGCGGTCAAGAACTCCGCATATGCCTCGTCGAGCAGCACGACGGTGTTCTCGGGAAGCCGGGTCAGGAGGCGCTCGATCTCGATGGCCGGTTCGACGGTGCCCGTCGGGTTGTGCGGCCGGCAGACCGCCACGACCCTCGCGTCCTTCCCGGCCTCGGCCATCGCATCCAGATCGTGATGGCCGTGCGCATCGAGCGGAATCGTCACCGTCCGCAACCGCGCCATCTGCGCGAAGATGGGATACCCGTCGAACGTGGGCCCCGCCATCACCATGGTGTCGCCGGGACTGGTCACCGCCTGCAGCACCTGCATGATGACCCCGGTGGCTCCGGCCCCGACGATCACCTGCTCCTCGGCCACTCCGTCGTGATCGGCGATCAGCGATCGCAACCGTTGCGGCAGGAATTCCGGATACCGGTTGGCGGCCTCATCGCACGCGCGCAGCGCTGAGCGAACCGCGGGCAGTGGCGGAAACGGGCATTCGTTGAGCGACAACGCCAACGGGTTGACCGCCTGCGGCAGCGCGCCGACCACGTCGGACAGTGCGGTGCGCGGTGCCACCATCACCCGTTCCCCAGGTCGCCGCCGTTGCCGGCCCGCCCGCCCCACCGCACTGCGGCGGCTCCGGCGAAGTCACCGGCGTGGGCGAAGGCGGCCATCAGCACGGTGTCGCCGGCCTTCACCCGACCGCCGGTGACGGCCCGGTCCAGATTGACGGGAATGCCTGCGGCGAAGAGGTTTCCACATTCGTCAAAGGTGTCGACGTGGCGTTCGGGCGGCAACTCGAGCGCATCGCGCCAGTTGCGGAGGAACACCCGGTTGGGCTGATTCGTGACGAGCAGGTCGATGTCCTTGGGCTGCACACCGATCCGATCGCAGACCGCATACGACACCTCGGGAACCTGTCGGTTGCCGCGGGCCAGCACCTTGGTGATCTTGCTCTCGGTGAAGCCGATGGAGGCCTCTCCCGTGCGGGCCTGCCACCATTTGGCCGGCGGGTCGATTGCCAGGGTCATATCACCCGCGTACTCGCCGTACGTGCGGCATTCGATGTCGAGGATGGGCGAGGAGTCCGACAGCGTCACGAGCGCAACCGCCGCGCCGTCACCGGGGACCGAGGCCTGGGCTTTGCGCCGGACGGTCGGCTGGTCGAACACCGTGCCCGCGGCGTTCTGGGCGATCGCGATCACCGCGGTCCGGCCCTCCCCCGCGCTCAGCAGCGTACGGGCCACCTTGAGCCCGAGCACGAATGCCGCGCAGCCGCCGTTGTGCAGGTCGATCACCCAGTCGGGCTTCATCCCCAGCCGGTGTGCCATGCCGCCGCCGCCACCGTAGAACGGCATGTCGGGCAGCTGGGTGTGGGTTATCAGCACATCAGCCCCGGTGATGACGTCGGAACCGTGCCGCTCGATCAACCCGGCGGCGGCCCGCTCGACCATGTCGATCGCGGTTTCCTCGGGCGCCACATGATGACGGAACCGCGGCGCACGGAACATCACGTTCTCGGCCAGCTCATCGGTTTCGGCGAACCCGGCGTAGTAGTCGGCGCCGAGCGGGTCACCGGGCAGGTAGGTGGACAGATCGATGAGGCTGACGGGAGCTTTCTCAGACATGGCCGGGCCTCACTTCATCCAGGCCGGGGTGACCGGCAGGCCGTTGCGGTGCCGGTATTCGGCGATCGCCTTGAGGTTTCGCAATTCCAGCAGGTGGCCGGGGCCGAACATGTCCCAGAAGTCGCCCACCCAGACCGGTCGCGCCTGCGGCGCGGTCTCCGGGTAGGGGTTCTCGTCGTAGAACGGATGATGGCAATTCGTCCACAGCACAACCGATCCCGGCTTGTCCAAGACCACCTGCGCATCGACGATCCGCATCAGGTAGATCATCCACAGGTGCTTGCCCTGATCCCAGGCGCAGTGGTAGTCCACGGTGAGCGCGTCGCGGTTGGCCACCGTGCGGGTGTAGATCGCGCTGCCCGGGCCCGACGGCCCGGCACCGAGCCGATCATGGGCCAGCCACAACCCGGGCTCCTCGGTCGGGGTGAAACCACGCAGGCTGTACGTCCACTCTTCCAGGCAGCGGGTGTCGGACATGTAGTCGAACAACTCGTCGGGTGGGCACTCGATGTAGTCGTTGACCGTGCAGTACTGACCGAACACCTGGTCATGCGGGTAGACCGACCGCATCATGTCCATGATGATCGGGGTGGCCTGCTCCTTGGGTGAGGTCTCGATCCGGATCAGTCCGTCGAGCGGGGTGCGGGTGGCCCGATGGGCCGTGATGTCTTCAAGCGCGGGCAGTGACATGGGTCCTGTTCTCCTCTGACGTGGAAGGTGTGCTGTCGTTGGGGGTGAGAAATGCTGCGAACGGCGGGATTTCGTCGGCTGAGCATTCGATGCTCAGCACCGATGGGCCGTCGGTGTCCAGTGCCATGCCGAGTGCCTGGGGCAGTTGACGGATCTCGGTGACGTCGTATGCGGGCAGGCCGGGGAACATCGCCGCCAGCCCGGCACCCAGCCGGCTCGGGCCGAACCTGTTGTAGGAGTAGCGATCGTCGTAGAACAGCTGTTCGCGGGTGACGCACATGGCGTGGGCATGGTTGTCGAACAGCACGAACGTGATCGGCAGCCGGTACTGCACCGCAGTGTGAATCTCCATGCCGTGCATGAAGAATGAGCCGTCACCGGCGATCACCGCGGTGCGCCGGTTGGTCACAGCGCCGACCGCAGTGGCCCGGTGGAACGTCATCCCGATGCCCGCGCCGAAGCTGTAGCCCATCCCGCCCATGCCCAGCGCCACCATGAAGCGGCCGTCGCGCCGGGCCGGCAGATAGTGGATGGCCGAGGCCCCGACGTTGCCCGCGTCGACGACGATGTCGGTGCCGTCGGGCAGGGCCTCGTCGAGCACGGCCATCGCGTCGCGGTACCGGATGCCCGGACCGCCATGGGCCGGTGGGCGCAATTCGGTCCGCGGGGCCATGTCCGCCACCCGAAGCTGGGCGGGTCGGCCGGGACCGGACAGCGCCCGGGCCAGCAGCGTCAGCGATACCCGCAGATCATCTGAATGGAGGTGGGTACACGAGAGGTGGGGCACCTGGGCGCCGATCGAGTAGGTCGGTACCGAACCCAGCGCGCCGTCGAGGCCCGTCCGGGCGGTCACCGTCATGCGGGTGCCGACCAGCAGGCACAGTGCGCTCCGCGCTGCGGCAACGGACACCCCGGGATGGCCCATCACGCCGGCCACCCCCAACGAGGAGGACGAGCCGAGCCCGGGGATGCCCGCCACGTCTTTGGCGTCGGGCACCGTGGCCACCTGCGCCCGCAGCGTGGCCCGCAGCCGTTCCAGTTCGGCGCGGGCGTCGTTTCTCGCCACCTGTTCACCGGCGATGATCGTGATCGGGCCGTCGACGCCGCGCAGGGCCTGTTCGAGCACGCCGAGATCGGAATGGCGTGCGGTCGTCCCGGTGGCGCCGGCCCGTCCGTTGCCGGCACCGAGCTCCCCCAGCTCGGCCTGCTGAATGTTCTTGGGCAGTAACAACACCGCGGGTCCACCGGCGCGGGCGGCAGCCAGAGCTTCGGGCAACGCGGTGACGATGTCAGCGGGCGTCAGCACCCTGCGGCAGTACACCGAGACCGCCGAGAACAAGGCGTGCCCGTCCAGGCTGCCGTTGTCCCCACTGGTGTCCTGGAAGGCACCGTGGCCGTCGAGCGTCGTCGGCGCCTGCCCGATCAGGGCCAGCACGGGAACCCGGCTGGCCAGCGATTCCGCCAGCCCGGGCACGGTGTTCAGGCAGCCGCCGCCGGAAGTCGCCGCCACCACGCCGATCCCGGCGCCGCTGCGGCTGTATCCGTCTGCCATTGTGGCAGCGGAGAATTCGTGTTTGGCCAGCACCGCGGTGATGTCGTCACGGAAGTACGCCGCGTCGTAGAGGTCCTCGATGTTGGCACCGTCCACGCCGAAGATGTGTGAGACCCCATTCGCGGCCAGATGGCTGACGATGTGGTCCACCACCCTGTGCGTCTCGACCATGTGTCACCTACTTCCGTGCTCTGCCAGTGACACGACGCGTGGACGGCGTCGGTTCACCGCGAGACGGGATTTGTGCAAACTCCCCGCGATATCGCAGGACATCCCAAGGTGGTAGCCACGCCGAACGTCACGCTGGAGTGTCCCTCGGGTCCGAGGGCCACTCCAGCGTGACGAAGCTGCGCCTGATCCGGTCGGCAGGGCCGGAAGCTCAGAGCTGCTTTTCCAGCAGTACCTTGCCTTCGGGGGACGTAACCAGTTGCACCGCAGCGATATCCGTCATCGGCATCTGGGTATTGCCGCTGGGCAGTGCGGTGGCGCCGGACAGCCCCAGCCACGTCGCGATCTCGTTGTGGCTGCCGTCCCGGCCGATCACCACCATGCCCAGGTTCTGCGGAGGCGTATCCTGCTTGCCCCAGCTGCCGTAACTGCAGGCCATGTCGATCCGGGTGCCCCACGAATAGCTGGTCATCGCGATGCTGGCGTTGATGGGAGTGTCGGAGACCTTGCTCATGGCCAGCATCTGCGAGGTCTGCTGTTCGGTGCCGCTATGCAGGCCGAACACCTCGGGACGGATACCGATCACCACACCGACCGCCAGCAGCGCCGCGGCCAGGCCCACGGCCGCCGTGGTCACCCACCGCGAGCGCCGCCGCCCCCAGCTCACCTTGGCCAGCACGGACTGCAGCACCTCGGGCCGCAGCGGCGGATCGGGCTGTTCTGATTCGAGGGCGAGCACGTCGTCAAGGTCGAGCATGGCCAGCAGCGCGGGCATACCACTCAACTCGGCCACCGAGGAACGGCACCGCCCGCAGCCCTCCAGATGGGCCTCATACTCGCGGCGCTCGCTGCTTTCCAGCGATCCCAGCACGTAGGCCGCATCCCAGGTCCGGTAACGATCGGATTCCACCGGATCAGGAATGTGGGGTACACCGAACTGTGTCATCGTGTCACCCCCATCTCCTGCAAGTTCAGTCGTAACGCGCGTACCGCATAGTGCAGCCGTGATTTCACGGTGCCCTCGGGTATATGCAGATCGTCGGCAATCTGCCCGGTGGTCCAGCCCTGGTAGTACGCCCGGCGGACCACTGCCCGGTGTTCGTCGGACAGTTGGCTCAGCGCTGTGGTCAGCAGTATTCGATCCAAGGCGTTGTCCACTTGGTCGGGGGTCGCAACAGTCCCGGCATGGTCTGCCACCTGTTCCGGGTCGGGCACACCGGTTTCATTCCGAAACCGGGCACTCCGACGCTCATCGATGATCATATTGCGCGCCACGGTGAACAACCAGGCACGTGCTGATCGATCGGTATCGGCGGTGACGTCAGGGTGACGCCACGCACGCAGCAGCGTCTCCTGCACCACGTCCTCGGCCCGGGCACGGTCACCCGTGAGCCGAAGTGCGTAGCGCCATAGCGCGGCAGCATGCTCGTCGTAGAGCACCCGCATCATGGCGGCCTCCGGATCATCCATTCCCTACCTCCGCCTGTGATACGACGTTGGTGGCGATCCGGTTCAATTACTACCTTTGCGCGCGGGCATACACCAGCGCAGGCGCCCGATTCGGGTAGTGATTGCTGGCGCTGATTACCGGGTGAGGATTCGGGGGCCGTCTTCGGTGACGGCGACGGTGTGCTCCCAGTGCGCCGCGCGGGTCCCGTCGGCGGTGACGACAGTCCACTCGTCGTCGAGAATCTTGGTCTCGGTGGTACCCAGGGTGAGCATGGGTTCGATGGCCAGTACCGAGCCGGGCTCCAGGTACGGGCCGCGCCCCGGTGAGCCCTCGTTGGGCAGGAACGGGTCCATGTGCATCTGCCGGCCGATGCCGTGGCCGCCGTAGCCGTCGACGATGCCGTACTTGCGGTCGTGGCGAGCCTCGGCGGCGTGGGTCTCGACCTCGATCGCGTGCGAGACGTCGGTCAGCCGATTTCCTGGCAGCATCGCGGCGATGCCGGCCTCCATGGCCGATTTCGTTGCGGCAGAAAGGGCTTCGTCGGCCGCGATGAGCGCGCCGATTCCGAAGGTGACCGCCGAGTCGCCGTGCCACCCGTCGACGATCGCGCCGCAGTCGATGGACACCAGATCTCCGGCGGCCAGTTTCTCTCCGGCCGACGGAATGCCGTGCACCACACGGTCATTGACGGATGCGCAAATACTGGCCGGGAATCCGTGATAGCCGAGGAACGACGGGGTGCCGCCACCGTCACGGATGACGGACTCGGCGATCTGGTCCAGCTCGAGAGTGGACACGCCCGGGGCGGCGGCAGCGCGGACCGCGCGCAGCGCCGAGGCGACCAGCGCCCCGGCCACGGCCATCGCGTCCAACTCTCCGGCGCTACGCTGCGCAACGACCTTGCGCTTACGCAACCCCGGCAATCTGATCACTTACCCAGTGCGTGCAACGCGCGGGCGAACACCTCGTCGAGGGCACCCACCGCATCCACGGTCTTCAGGTCGTCGCGGTAGTACTCCAGCAGCGGCTCGGTCTCGTCGCGGTAGACCTTCATCCGGTTGCGGATGACCTCGTCGGTGTCGTCGGCGCGACCACGGCCCTTGAGCCGGGTCAGCAGCTCGTCCTCGGACACCTGGAACTCCACCACCGCATCGAGCTTGGTGTTGCGCGCGGCAAGCATGTCCTTGAGCGCACCGGCCTGCTCGACCGATCGGGGGTAGCCGTCGAGGATGAATCCGTCAGCGGCGTCGGCCTGATCGATGCGGTCCTCGACCAGACGGTTGGTCAGCTCAGCGGGCACCAGGTCGCCGGCGTCCAGGTAGCCCTTGGCCTCCAGCCCGAGCGGGGTGCCCTCACCGATGTTCTTGCGGAACAGGTCCCCGGTGGAGATTTGCGGGATGCCGAGCTTCTCGGACAGCTTCTCTGCCTGCGTGCCTTTGCCCGCGCCGGGCGGTCCGAGTAGGACGACTCTCACTTCAGGAACCCTTCGTAGTTACGTTGCATGAGCTGGCTCTCGATCTGTTTGACGGTATCCAAACCGACACCGATCATGATGAGAACCGCGGTTCCGCCGAACGGCAGATTCTGTACCGAGCCGGTGTTTCCGATCTGCAGGAACAGGTTGGGCAGAACGGCGATCGTACCGAGGTAGATCGAGCCGGGCAGGGTGATCCGGCTGAGCACGTACCGCAGGTAGTCCGCGGTCGGCTTTCCGGGCCGGATGCCCGGGATGAATCCGCCGAACTTCTTCATCTCGTCGGCGCGCTCGTCGGGGTTGAAGGTGATCGACACGTAGAAGTACGTGAAGAAGATGATCAGGCCGAAGTAGAGCGCGATGTACACCGGATCCGCCGGGTTGGTCAGATAGTCGGCGACGAACTTGTCCCACCATCCGGTGCCCGGGTTGGAGCTGCCGCTCTGGATCAGCTGCGTGATCAGGTGCGGGATGTAGATCAGCGACGACGCGAAGATCACCGGGATGACACCGGCCTGGTTGACCTTGAGCGGCAGGTAGGTGGAGGTGCCGCCGTACATCTTGCGGCCCACCATGCGCTTGGCGTACTGGACCGGGATGCGGCGCTGGCCCTGCTCGACGAACACCACGCCGACGATGATGGCCAGAGTCGCGGCGACGACGGCGGTGAACACCAGTCCGCCGCGACTCTCCAGGATGGTCTGGCCTTCGGCCGGGATCCGGGCCGCGATGCCGGCGAAGATCAGCAGGGACATGCCGTTGCCGATACCGCGTTCGGTGATCAGCTCGCCCATCCACATCACCAGCGCCGCGCCTGCGGTCAGCACCAGCACGATGACGATCAGACCGAAAATCGAGGTGTCCTGGATGATATCGAGGCTGCAGCCCTGCAACAGCCCGCCGTTGGCGGCGAGCGCCACGATGCTGGTGGCCTGCAGGACGGCCAGCGCGATCGACAGATAACGCGTGTACTGCGTCATCTTGGCCTGACCGGCCTGGCCTTCCTTCTGCAGCTGCTCGAAGCGCGGGATCACCACGACCAACAGCTGCACGATGATGCTCGCGGTGATGTAGGGCATGACGCCCACCGCGAAGACGGTCAGCTGCAGCAGTGCGCCGCCGGAGAACAAGTTGATCAATGAGTAGATCTGCGCCGAATCTCCGCCGCTGACCTGCTCGATGCACTTTTGGACGTTCGGGTAGTTAACCCCCGGAGACGGGATCGACGCGCCGGCCCGGTACAGGATCACCAGGCCCAACGTGAACAGGATCTTGCGTCTGAGGTCGGCCGTCCGCAGTGATGAGATGAAAGCCGAAAGCACTCTTCCTCCTGCGCAGCCGACTTCTCAGCGCGGCGTGCCAAATGGGGCTGGTGGAGCCAGCGTCAATGGTCAAGTCATGTCCGGCCGCCCTGCAGGCGCGCAGCCTGCGAACTCAGCCGTCAAATCAGTCTACGAGAGTAACAGTTGCCTCGGAGACCACCCTGCATGCACCCGCGGCAGCCCACTGCGGCCCGCCCGATCCGTCCGAGATTCCGCCCAACGACGGAGCAGAGCATCTCTTCAGAATCGGAGCGTACAGTCGGCGACAGCTCATTACATCACCTAACTAACACGTTGATTTTCACTGAACAAAAGGGGGATCCATGGCCCGGACTGCTGACGATTCGTGGGATCTGGCGTCGAGCGTTGGAGCCACGGCGACCATGGTCGCAGCAGCGCGTGCGATGGCCACCAATGCCGATGATCCGGTGATCGACGACCCCTTCGCCGCTCCCCTGGTTCGCGCCGTCGGGATGGACTTCTTCTCCCAACTCGCCGACGAGAACTTCACCACCGAGGGACTCGACGAAGAGGCGGCGACCGGCCTGGTCCGGTTCGCCAACGGCATGGCTGCCCGCACCCGCTTCTTCGACGACTTCTTCCTGAGCGCGTGCCGCGCGGGTATCCGGCAAGCAGTGATCCTGGCCGCCGGGCTGGATTCCCGGGCCTACCGGCTGCCATGGCCGGACGGCACCGTCGTGTACGAGGTCGACCAGCCCGAGGTGATCGAGTTCAAGAGCGCCACCCTGGCAGGCCTGGGCGCGGTGCCGACGACCGAGCGCCGGACGGTGGCCATCGACCTTCGCTTCGACTGGCCCTCGGCACTGGCCGAGGCGGGGTTCGACCCGTCGGTGCCGACGGCGTGGATCGCCGAGGGGTTGCTGGGTTACCTGCCGGGCGATGCCCAGGACCGTTTGCTCGACCAGATCACCGCGCTGAGCGCGCCGGGCAGCCGCTTCGGTGTCGAGGGCGTGCCGGCGACCGAGACCAACGACGAGGAGACCATCCGGGCCCGGATGCAGGAGTTCACCGACCGCTGGCGGGCACACGGCCTCGATATGGACCTCAACGAGCTGATCTTCCTCGGCGACCGTGCCGACGTGACGACGTATCTGGAAGGCCACGCGTGGCGGACCACCGGCATCTCGTCGAACGATCTGCTGGTCCGTACCGGCCTGCCACCGGTCGAGGATGAGGCCCACGCGGCATCGGTTCTCTACATCAGCGCCGAGAAGTGAGGTAGGGCAAGCAATGGCACGGTCTGACACCGACAGCTGGGATCTGGCCTCCAGTGTGGGCGCGACGGCGACAATGGTCGCCGCGGCCCGTGCGATCGCCAGCGCCGAACCCGATCCGCTGATCAACGACCCGTACGCCGCGGACCTGGTCCGTGCTGTCGGGGTGGAGTTCTTCACCAAGCTCGTCGACGGCGAGATCGCGCTCGACGGTGAGCTGGCCGCCGGCGCCGAGTTGATGATCGGGATCATGGCGGTGCGAACGAAGTTCTTCGACGACTTCTTCACCGAAGCCGTCGCCGAGGCCGGTATCCGCCAGGCCGTCATCCTGGCCTCGGGTCTGGACTCGCGCGCGTACCGACTGCCCTGGCCGGACGGCACCGTCGTCTACGAGATCGACCAGCCCGAGGTGATCGGCGCGAAGACGGCCACCATGGCCCAGATCGGGGCCACGCCCACAGCCGAACGCCGCACCGTCGCGGTCGACCTACGCGAAGACTGGCCCGCCGCACTGCAGGCGGCCGGCTTCGATCCGGCGGCGCCCAGTGCGTGGAGCGCCGAGGGCCTGCTGGCTTACCTTCCGCCGGAAGCTCAGGACCGGTTGTTCGACAACATCACCGCGCTCAGCGCCCCGGGCAGCAGGTTGGCAACCGAGTTCCATCCCGACATCGCGGCCAACCTGCGCGAGCGTGGCAACGCGATGAGCGAGCAGTGGCGTCAACACGGCCTCGACCTCGACCTGGCCAACCTCTGGTACGACGGCGAGCGCAATTCGGTCGTCGACTACCTCACCGGCAGCGGATGGTCGGTGACCGCACGGCGGCGGCCCGAGTTGTTCGCCGAATACGGGCGCGCCTTCCCTGACGGAGAAGCCGCAGCGCCGCAACGCAATTCACAGGCCATCATCGCGATACGAGGTTAGGACCACCATGACACGCACCGAAGGCGACACCTGGGATCTCGCCACCAGCGTCGGGGCGACTGCTACCGGGGTGGCGGCGTCCCGCGCCCTGGCCACCAAACAACCCGACCCCCTCATCAATGATCCGTACGCCGACGCCCTGGTGCGTGCGGTGGGTCTCGAACACAGCATCCGGCTCGCCGACGGCGAGGCGTGCGTCGAGGGCGATCTGATGCTGGACCGGCAGCGGATGTGCGAGCAGATCGCCGTTCGCACCCGGTTCTTCGATGACTTCTTTCTTGCGGCCGCTGACGCCGGCGTCCGCCAGGCGGTGATCCTGGCCTCCGGGCTGGACACCCGCGCCTACCGGCTGGCCTGGCCTGCCGGCAGCGTGGTGTTCGAGGTGGATCAGCCCGCGGTGCTGGAGTTCAAGTCCCGCACCCTGACCGGACTCGGGGCCGAGCCGGCCGCCGAATTGCACACCGTGCCGGTCGATCTGCGCGACGACTGGCCGAAAGCCCTGCGTGACAACGGCTTCGATCCGCGGATCCCGACCGCCTGGATTGCCGAGGGGCTGCTGATCTATCTTCCCCCCGAAGCCCAGGACCGGCTGCTCGAGAACATCACCGCGCTCAGCGCCCCGGGCAGCCGCCTGGCCACCGAACACATGGACGCCGCCTCGCTCACCGAGAAGTGGTCCGAGCGGGTGACCCAATGGTCCAAGAAGGTCGGGTCCGATGTCGATCTGATGGACCTGTTCTATTCGGGTGAGCGCACCTCGGCCCGCGACCACCTGACCACGCTGGGATGGGACGTCACGGTGCAGCCCACCCGGGCAGCCTACGAGTCCCACGGTTTCGCCTATCCCGAGGAGCTTGCCGATCTGGCCGGTGATTCTGGTTATCTGTCAGCAACACTGAAGACATCGCACTAGACGACCAGGAGGCGCAAGATGGCACGCACCGATGGCGACAGCTGGGATCTGGCCTCCAGCGTCGGCGCAACGGCAACGTTGGTGGCAACCGGGCGGGCGATCGCCAGCCGGGATTCCCATGGGCTGATCGACGATCCGTTCGCCGCTCCATTGGTCCGCGCTGTGGGCATCGAGGTGTTCACCAAGATGGTCGATGGCGAGCTGAGTCTGGATGCGCTGGCCCAGCTCGCGCCGGAGGCCGCCGAGCGGGCCCGGTCCAACATCGACGAAATGGCCGTGCGTACCCGGTTCTTCGACGACTATTTCCTCGCGGCCGGTAAGGCGGGTGTCCGGCAGGCGGTGATCCTGGCCTCCGGTCTGGATTCGCGTGCGTACCGGCTGCCTTGGCCAGCGGGCACCATCGTCTACGAGATCGACCAGCCCGAGGTGATCGAGTTCAAGACCCGCACTCTGGCGGATCTGGGCGCGGAACCGACGGCAGAACGACGCACCGTACCGATCGACCTGCGCGACGACTGGCCGGCCGCCCTGCGGGCAGCGGGATTCGATCCGGCCAAGCCCACGGCGTGGTGTGCCGAGGGGCTTTTGATCTACCTGCCGCCGGAGGCGCAGGACCGGCTGTTCGACAACATCGCCGAACTCAGCGCACCCGGCAGTGCGGTGGCCACCGAGTTCGTGCCCGGGCTCAAGGATTTCGACCCGGAGACGGCCCGTGCCGCCACCGCGACGTTCAGCCAGATCGGTTTGAACATGGACATGCCGTCGCTCATCTACCACGGCGAAAGGCATTCGGCCGCCGACTACCTGACCGCCAAGGGCTGGAAGATGACCGGGGTGGGCCGTTCGGAGCTGTTCGGCCGCCACGGTCTGGCGGTTCCCGACCGTGACCTGAACGACCCGATGGGCGAGATCGTCTACATCAGCGGCACTCTGGACTGAGGAGCGGTCAGACGGCCCGGCCGGCTGCGGTGTACGGCTCCGTGATTGATTCGGCGTCATAACCGACAGGCGGCGGGGCCTCCGGCGTGCCGGGAATCTCGGTGCCGCTGATCGGACACCGCGCGGTCTCGGGGATTCTCACCAGCGCCACCGCACCGATCACGCAGGCCACCATCATGTAGTAGGCCGGTACCAGGTTCTCGCCGGTGAGGCTCACCAGCCAGTCGTTGACCGCGGGCGCGGTGCCCCCGAATATCGACGTCGACACGTTGTAGGCGATCGCGAAGCCCGCGTATCGGACCTGAGTGGGGAACATCGCCGGGAAGGTCGCCGAGATGGTGGCCAGCTGCGGCACGTACAACAGCCCCAGCACCGCGAAACCGATCACCGCACCGACCACGCCGGTGCCCATCAGCAGGAACATCGGCACCCCCGCCACGAACAGCCCGATCAGCGAGAACCACCACATCGGTTTACGCCCAACATGATCGGAGATGTGGCCGGCGAACGGCACGAAGATCATCATCGCCAGCATGCCGATGATGGGCACGACCAGCGACATGTCGGTGGACAGGCCGATGGTGCTCTTCAGGTAGGTGGGCATGTATGTCAACAGGGTGTAGTTGACCACGTTGAGTGCCACCACCAGTCCGCCCAGCCGCAGCACCGGTCCCCAGTACCGCAGCAGCAGATCCTTGAGTTCGGTGGAAGGTTGCGGCTCCCCCTCCCCCGCCTCGGAGAGTTCGCGGAACACCGGGGTCTCAGACAGCCGGGTACGCAGATAGACACCGATCAGCCCCAGTGGAGCGGCGACCAGGAACGGCAATCGCCAACCCCACGAACCCATCTGGTCCTCGGTGAGGATCACCGAGAAGCCCAGCATCATCAACGCGCCCAGCGAGAACCCGGCCAGCGTGCCGAACTCGAGGAAGCTGCCGAGGAATCCGCGTCGACGAGACGGAGCGTACTCGGCCATGAATGTCGCTGCGCCGCCGTACTCCCCGCCGGTGGAGAAGCCCTGGATCATCCGCAGCAGCACCATCAGCACCGGCGCCCAGACACCGATCGCGGCATACGTCGGGACCAAACCGACACACAGGGTGGAACCCGCCATCAACAGAATTGTTATGGCCAGCACCTGTTTTCGGCCGATCCGGTCTCCCAGGGGGCCCCAGACGAATCCGCCGAGTGGACGGACCAGGAAGGACACCGCGAAGGTCATGAGCGCCAGCAGTGTCGCTTGCTTCCCATCGCCGGGAAAGATCGCCGCGGATATGTAGGTCACGCCGTAGGCGTAGATACCGTAGTCGAACCATTCGGTGGCGTTACCGATCGCCGATGCGGCGACGGCACGCCGCTGAACTTCGGGAGGCGTCTCCTCCACGGTGGCCGGTTCTGCCGTTTCCGGCGAATCTGACGTCTTGCCCGTACTGCTCGTGCTGTCCGAGTGCGCGGTGCCCACGGGAACCCTCCTCGTGCCTGACGACACTGCTCCCGTCGGATCACATCTTCGACGTCGGCTGATTCAGATCAACACCGCAGGGCCAGACCGTAGTTTGATTGGCTACCTTCTGCTCCGGAGCCGACGTTACCGCGCCACGCGCCGCGATGCGAATCACCTACCGTCATCGGCGGGTCCGCATCAGAACCGGTAGTCCCCCAGCCATAGCGCGTTGGAACCGGTCACCGTGCGCCCAGCCTGGTCCAGCAAGCCGAGCACCGACTGGCCGAGGAGGTTACCGACGGCCTGCGGCAGCGAGGCCGCGGCAGGTTGCGAGGAAGGCTTGGGCCGCAACATGTCCAGCCAGGACGAACCGGGGTAGTTCAGCACTCGTACCTTGGTGTCCGGATCCAGTCCGGCCAGGACCTTGGCCCGGGTGACCGCGGCACGCAGCCCGCCGAGTTCGTCGACGAGACCGCGCTCCAGGGCATCGGCACCGGTCCATATCCGGCCTCGGGCCACCTCGTCGACCTGCTCCACCGACAGCTTCCGTCCATCTGCCACCCGCGTGATGAAATCGGTGTAGAACAGCTCGGTCTCGGCTTCGACGTGGGCGTGCTGCTCGTCGGTGAACGGCGCGTTGGAAGACCAGGCGTCGGCATTGAGGTTGGTGCGTAAGGAATCCGATCCGACCCCGAGCTTGTCCTTGAGCTCGCGCGAGACCAGCTTGCCGGTGATCACGCCGATGGATCCGGTGATGGTGCCTGCGTTGGCCACAATCTCGTCGGCCGCCATCGATACGTAGTAGCCGCCCGACGCGGCGACCGCACCCATCGAGGCGACGATGGGCTTGCCGCGCTCGCGGGTCCGAACCACCTCGCGCCAAATCGTTTCCGATGCGGTGACCGAGCCGCCGGGGCTGTCCACCCGCAGCACGATCGCCGATACGTCGTCGTCGGCGGCGGCCTCACGAAGGGCCGCGGCGATGGTGTCTCCGCCGGCGCTGGATTTACCAAGCGGCAGCACCTGCGACCCGCCGCGCCCGCTCACGATGGGACCGTGCAGTGTCACCACCGCGATGGCGGGCTTGGACTTGCGGCCCGGTATCTGCGGCGCAGGCACCTTCGGCGACGTCCGCGCATAACGCGAAAGATAAAGTCGCGGTAGGGCATCCGGGTGATTGTCGGCGTCCGCCCCGGCCTCGGTCGGGCCTCCGGAAAGTTCACCGATCCGCGAATAGGCCTCGTCACGGAACCCGATCCGGTCGATCAGGCCGGCGGTGACCGCCTCATCACGCAGCACCGGCGCCGCGTCGGCCAGCGTGTTGATTCTCTCCACGGCCAGCTGCCGTGATTCGGCGATGGCCTGCCACACCTGCGACTGCAGGTTCTCGATCATCCGGCCGTCAGCCTCGCGTTGCGCGTCGGTGTAGCCGGCTTGCGTGAAAATGTTTGCGGCGGACTTGTATTCACCGCGCGCAACGAACTGTGCCTCGATACCTACCTTGTCGAGCGCATCGCGCAGGAACATCGCGTTGGTGGCGAAACCAACCAGGCCGACCGTGCCCGACGGCTGCATCCACACCTCGCGGAACGCCGATGCCAGGTAGTAGGACAGCGTGCCGGGGTAGGTCTCAGCCCAGGCCAACGTGGGCTTGACGGCGCTGAATGCCGCGATGGCGGCACGCAGCTCCTGCACGGGGCCGGGGGCGGCGGCGGGCAGCTGGACGCGCGCGATCAGCCCGGCCACCCGATCGTCCTCGGCGGCACGGTGGATCGCCGCGACGGCCTGCCGCAGAACAAGCGGCCGGCCGCCGCCCGAGATCACGGCCAGCGGGTCGAAACCGGTGGTCTCCGGCGGCATCGACTGCAGGTCCAACTCCAGCACACACCCGTTGGGCACTCCGTTGTGCCGAGCGGTGTCGACGCGCCGGACCAACGTCTTGAGATCGTCCTGGCCGGGCAGCCCTGGGAGAAAAGCGAACATGAACCGAGCCTACCGATCCGCGGATTCTGCGCGCGTCGACGAGAAGTCGCCGGCCACCGGGTCCACCGTCGTACCGTGAGACAGGTGACGTTCTCCATCTCGCTCCCGCAGCTCGATCACGACGGCTTCGACGACACGGGTTTCAAGGCATATCTGGCTCGCGCCGAGGAACTCGGGTTCGAGGGCGGTTGGACGATCGAGCAGACCGTCGGCCCCGCACCGACGATCGCCCCGCTGGAGCTGCTGTCGTATGCCGCGGCGGTCACGACGACGCTGCGGTTGGGCGTGGCGGTCCTGATCACTTCGCTACACGACCCGCTGCAGTTGGCTTCCGCGATCACCGCGGTGGACCGGCTCAGCCACGGCCGCCTCGACGTCGGGGTCGCACCCGGCGGCAGCTTCCGGCAGTTCCCGGCCTTCGGGGTCGACTCCTCGACGTTCATCTCCAGCTTCACCGAGGGCCTGGAGCTGATGAAGGCTGCCTGGTCGGATGAACCCCGGATCACTTTTCACGGCCGGTTCCGTGACGTCGACGACCTGGCCATCAGCCCCAAACCCGTCCAGCGTCCGCACCCGCCGATCTGGTTCGGCGCCAACGCGCCGGCGGCACTGGCGCGGGCGGTGCGCCACGGCGATGCGTTTCTCGGGGCCGGTTCCTCGACCACCGCGGCCTTCGCCGAGGCAGTACGCACGGTGCGCCGGGAGATCGACGAGCAGGGCAAGGATGCGGCGGCCTTCCGGATCGGCAAGCGGGTGTACCTGATCGTCGACGACGACACGGCCCGGGCGCGGGATCGGGTGGACGCGGGCCTGCGGCGGATCTACGGGGACACGTCCTGGCTGGCAGATGTGGCCGTGGCCGGCACCGCGGACGACGTGGTGCGGGGCCTACGCGAGGTTCTCGATGCGGGCGCGCAGACCATCGTGCTCAACCCCACGGGCGCAAGCGTCGCCGAGGACCGCGAGCAGATGGAACGCCTGGCCGCAGATGTGATCCCGCAGCTCACCTAGATCCGTCCACCCCACCGCGAGCGTGGATCATCTGCGAGATTTCGCGGCTTTTCTCGCAGAGGTTCCACGCTCGCCGAACCCATGGCGCTCAACGCAAAAAGCCCCCGCCGAAGCGGGGGCTTTTGTGTCTGCTCGCGCAGAGAAACTACAGTTCGGTGGCCGAACCGCCGGCAGCGGTGATGGCCTCACGGGCGCTACCGCTGAACTTGTTGGCGGTCATGTCGACCTTGACGGCCAGCTTGCCGTCGCCGAGCACCTTCACCAGGCTGTTCTTGCGAACGAGGCCCTTGGCAACCAGCTCGTCGACACCGATGGTGCCGCCCTGCGGGAAGGCCTTGGTGATGTCGCCGACGTTGACGACCTCGTACTCGGTCCGGAAGCGGTTCTTGAAGCCCTTGAGCTTCGGCAGCCGCATGTGGATCGGCATTTGGCCACCCTCGAACGTCGCGGGGACGTTCTTGCGGGCCTTGGTTCCCTTGGTACCACGACCGGCGGTCTTACCCTTGGAGCCTTCACCACGACCCACGCGGGTCTTGGCCTTCTTCTCCCCGGGGGCGGGCCTCAGGTCGTGCAACTTAATGACGCTCATTTGACTTCCTCCACCTCGATGAGGTGATGAACGGCCTTGATCAGACCGCGGGTCTGCGCGTTGTCCTCACGAACCACCGACTGACGAATCTTCTTCAGTCCCAGGGTCCGCAGGCTTTCACGCTGCTTCCAGCGTGCGCCGATGGTTCCGCGCACCTGGGTGATCTTCAGCTCTGCCATGGTTATGCCGATCCCTCACGCGCTGCTGCGGCAGCCAGCGCTTCGCTCTCGCGCCGGGCCTTCAGCATGCCGGCCGGCGCAACGTCCTCGAGGGGCAGACCGCGACGGGCCGCCACCTCTTCGGGACGCTGGATCATCTTCAGCGCGGCAACGGTGGCGTGCACCACGTTGATCGCGTTGTCGCTGCCCAGCGACTTGGCCAGGATGTCGTGCACGCCGGCGCATTCCAGCACCGCGCGAGCCGCACCACCGGCGATCACACCGGTACCGGGGCTGGCGGGGCGCAGCATGACCACACCCGCGGCCGCCTCACCCTGGACCGGGTGGACGATGGTGCCACCGATCAGCGGGACACGGAAGAAGTTCTTGCGAGCTTCCTCGACACCCTTGGCGATGGCGGCCGGAACTTCCTTGGCCTTGCCGTAGCCGACGCCGACCATGCCCTTGCCGTCACCGACGATGACCAGAGCGGTGAAGCTGAAGCGCCGACCACCCTTGACCACCTTGGAGACGCGGTTGATGGTCACCACGCGCTCGATGTAGTTGCTCTTCTCACCGCTGTCGCGGCCACCACGGCCACCGCGGTCGTCGCGGCGGCCGCGGCCACCACGGTTGTCGGAAGCGCCTGGGCCGCCGGCACCAGTTGCCTGCTCGGCCATCATGCAGTCCTCTCGTTGACAGTCATCAGAATTTCAGCCCGCCCTCGCGCGCGGCATCCGCCAGCGCGGCGATCCGGCCGCCATAGGTGTAGCCACCACGGTCGAACACCACGGTGTCGACGCCGGCAGCCTTGGCGCGCTCGGCGATCAGCTGACCGACCCGAACGCTGTGCGCCTTCTTGTCACCCTCGACGGCGCGAACGTCGGCCTCGATCGACGAGGCAGCCGCCAGCGTGACGCCTTCCAGGTCGTCGATGAGCTGGACGTGGATGTGCCGTGCCGAGCGGTTGACCACCAGACGCGGGGTCGCGGCGGTGCCGGAGACCTTCTTGCGGAGCCGGGCGTGCCGACGCAGCCGTGAGTTGCGGCGGGTCTCAGAGATGTTCTGCCCCACCGGCTTGCGGACGGCGGCAGCTTCAGTCTTTGCAGCCATGGTTACTTACCTGTCTTTCCGACCTTGCGGCGGATCTGCTCACCCTCGTAACGCACGCCCTTGCCCTTGTACGGGTCGGGGCGGCGCAGGCGGCGGATGACCGCGGAGATCTGACCGACCTTCTGCTTGTCGATACCTGTGATCGAGAACTTGGTGGGCGTCTCGACGGCGAAGGTGATGCCCTCGGGCGCCTCGATCACCACGGGGTGGCTGTAACCGAGCGCGAACTCCAGGTTGGAACCCTTGAGTGCGACGCGGTAGCCGACGCCGAAGATCTCCATCTTGCGGGTGTAGCCCTCGGTGACACCGGTGACCAGGTTGGCCACCAGGGTGCGGGACAACCCGTGCAGGGAGCGGCTGCGCCGCTCGTCATCGGGACGGCTGACCACGATGGCGCCGTCTTCGTTGCGCTCGACGGTGATCGGCTCGGCGACGTCCAGGGTCAGCGTGCCCTTGGGGCCCTTGACCGAGACGTTGCGGCCGTCAATCGTCACATCGACCCCGGCGGGAACCAGGACCGGCTGCTTACCAATACGCGACATGTCTTCTATCCCCTCACCACACGTAGGCGAGGACTTCGCCGCCCACGCCGCTTCGTGCCGCCTGACGGTCGGTGAGCAGACCCGAGGACGTGGAGATGATCGCCACGCCCAGGCCGCCGAGCACCCGAGGCAGATTGGTGGATTTTGCGTAAACCCGCAGACCGGGCTTGCTCACGCGGCGGAGGCCGGCGATGCTGCGCTCACGGCTGGGGCCGTACTTGAGCGAGACCACCAGGGACTTGCCGACGCGGGCGTCCTCAGTGCGGTAATCGGAGATGTAGCCCTCTTTCTTGAGGATCTCGGCGATGTTCGCCTTGATCTTCGAGTGGGGCAGAGTCACCTCATCGTGGTACGCCGAATTGGCGTTGCGCAGACGTGTCAAAAAGTCTGCGATCGGGTCAGTCATCGTCATGACAACCGGCTCACCTTCCTCGCGGCGGTTCCCTCTTCAGGGCCTTCCGCAACCTGTTTGGATTGGTCTGTGGTCTGCTGCGCTCGCGCGCGGTGCCTGCTGGGTGTTACCAGCTGGACTTCTGCACGCCGGGCAGCTCACCCGCGTGCGCCATCTCGCGCAGGCAGATACGGCACAGCCCGAACTTGCGGTAAACCGAGTGCGGGCGACCGCACTTGTTGCACCGCGTGTACGCGCGAACCGCGAACTTGGGCTTCTTGTTGGCCTTGTAGATCAACGCCTTCTTTGCCATGTGCTCAGTTCTCCTTGAAGGGGAAGCCCAGCGCCTTCAGCAGCGCACGGCCTTCGTCGTCGTTGGTCGCCGAGGTGACCACGGTGATGTCCATGCCGCGGGGACGGTCGATGGAATCGACGTCGATCTCATGGAACATCGACTGCTCGTTGAGGCCGAAGGTGTAGTTACCGGTGCCGTCGAACTGCTTGCCGTTCAGGCCGCGGAAGTCGCGGATACGGGGCAGGGCGATGGAGATCAGCCGGTCCAGGAACTCCCACATCCGGTCGCCGCGCAGCGTGACGCGCGCGCCGATGGGCATGCCCTCACGCAGCTTGAACTGTGCAATGGACTTGCGGGCCTTGCGGATCTCCGGCTTCTGGCCGGTGATCAGGGCCAGATCGGCAACCGCGCCGTTGATCAGCTTGGCGTCGCGGGCGGCGTCGCCGACGCCCATGTTGACGACAACCTTGACGACGCCCGGGATCTGCATGACGTTGTCGAACTCGAACTGCTTGTTCAGCGACTCACGGATCTCTTCGCGGTAGCGCTGCTTGAGCCGAGGCTGAACCTTCTCAGGTGCGGTCATCAGATGTCCTTGCCATTGGTCTTGGCGATGCGGACCTTCTTGCCGGTCTCTTCATCGACGCGGTAACCCACACGAGTCGGCTTGCCGTCGGAATCGACGACCATCACGTTGGACACGTGGATCGCGGCTTCCTGGGTGACGATGCCGCCCGACGATGCGCCGCGCTCGTTCTGTGACTGCGCGGTGTGCTTCTTGATCCGGTTGACGCCCTCGACCAGGATCTTGTCGCGGGTCGGGTAGGCCTCGATGACCTTGCCCTTCGCGCCCTTGTCCTTACCCGAGACCACCAGCACGGTGTCGCCCTTGTGGACCTTCATTTACAAAACCTCCGGAGCCAGCGAGACGATCTTCATGAACTTCTTCTCGCGCAGTTCGCGACCGACCGGCCCGAAGATGCGGGTGCCGCGGGGGTCGTTGTCGGCCTTGATGATGACGGCGGCGTTCTCGTCGAACTTGATGTAGCTGCCGTCGGCGCGGCGGCGCTCCTTGACGGTGCGCACCACGACGGCCTTGACGACATCGCCACGCTTGACGTTGCCGCCCGGGATGGCGTCCTTGACGGTCGCGACGATGATGTCGCCGATACCGGCATAGCGTCGCGATGAGCCACCGAGCACGCGGATGCACAAGATTTCCTTGGCGCCCGTGTTGTCGGCGACCTTCAACCGCGATTCCTGCTGAATCACTCGATCTCCTGACCTGGATTTGTATGCACGCCAGATACCGACCTGGACGTGCGCGGTCTTTGTTTCCGAAGGGCACGCAGAGCTGACTCAAAACAGCAGTCAACCGAGGTCTGCCCAAGGCAACCCCTACATAGTAGGTGAGCACGGCGAATGCGCCAAATCGCGGCACTTTACCCGTCGAGCGTGGGTCCTGGCCTCAGCTCACCACGCAGCGAAACCCGATGTGCGTCGTCGAGCTGTCCTGCGACTGCGGTGACCGCGCTGCTGGACGGTACCGGTGACAGTACTCCGGTGCACATAGGTGCGAACCACCCTTGAGCACCTGGTTAACGGTCGGATCCGCCACCAACTCCGGCGTCGCCGGCCGGGCGGATCCCGCAGGTGGGCAGCACGCCGGGGCGTCGGCCGCCAACCGGTGCTGCCCCATGAACCGCGTCGTGGTCCACTCCCACACGTTGCCGATCATGTCGAGAAGGCCGAATGCGTTCGCCGGGAAGCTGCCGACCGGCGACGTGCCGTGCCAGCCGAGCGCGCCGTCGTTGCGATACGGGAACCGGCCCTGCCACGTATTGGCCATGAGCGTTCCACCGGGAGTCACCTCGTCGCCCCAGGCGTAGATCCCCTCGACTCCCCCACGCGCCGCGTACTCCCACTCCGCCTCGGTGGGGAGCCGGCGCCCGGCCCAGGCCGCGTAGGCCGCGGCGTCGGGATAGGCCACCTGGACGACGGGGTGCTCGGGGGCGGCAGCGTCGCGATCGGGCCCGAACGGGTGGCGCCAGTCGGCGCCGGGCGCCCAGTCCCACCACTGCCGCCAGTCCCGCAGGTCGACGGGGCCATCGGCAGGCCTGAACACCAGCGCCCCGGGCACCAGATCGGCCTCGTCCACCCCGGGATACAGCGCCGGGTCCATCGGCCGTTCGGCGATCGTGACGTACCCGGTGGCCTCGACGAACGCGCCGAACTGGGCGGTGGTGACCGGACACTTCTCGATGGCGAATGCCCCGACGGTCACGGAGTGGACCGGGGCCTCCTCGGGGTAGAACGCCGTCGAACCCATCTGGAAGGCCCCGCCCGGCAGTTCGATGAGTTCGGTGACCACGGCACCGAGGCTAGTCGGGCCCGGCATCGGCCGATTCAGCCAGGCATCGTGATTCCGAAGTCGGCCAGCATCGCCGTCCTGGCTTCGTCGAATCCCGGCGTTTCACTCGGGGCTTCGAGGCGCACGACGGCCAGGAAAGCCCCCTGATTGGTCCACACGTGAACGATCCGGTCGGCGTATTCGATGCCCTTTCCGGGCCGCTCCGCCAGGGTGCCCATCAGCTTCTGCCCGCTGTACCCGCACAGGTCACCGGGGAGCACGCTGACACTGTTGATCGGGTACTTCGCGACGCGGTCGCCGGCGTACTGCTCAAAATCTGCCCGGGCGGTCCGCGTCGTCGGGGTGAGCGTGATCTCGGCGGTCATCCCTGCCGGGCCGGTCAGCCGTACCGCTGCCGCATGCGGTGTCACCTCGGTGAACCCTTCGGGCACGGCGACGGTGAGCGTCGGCGAGCCGGGCGCCTGGCTCCCGGCGGTGAGGGTCGGGCCGGCCGGGGGCGGGCAGGTGACCTCGCCGGCGGCCAGCACCCTTGTGGTGGTCGGCTCGACGCCGTAAGCAGGCACGGCGAACTCCGACGGCCGTTCCCGCTGAGGTGTTGTCACGGGAAGCGTCGTGACAGGCCCCGCCGAGGTCGTGGTGGGAGCGAGCGGATCCGCGATGTCGACGCCGCCCCCGCAGCCCGACAATGCCAGCAGCGTCAACGCACCGGCGCCCACTCTGATCGCGTTCACTCTCATCGACAGCCCTCAGTCCTTGGAGAACGCGACGGCGAGTTCCCGCTCGAGGTCCTGATATGGCTCGCCCGACAAGTCCACGGTGACCTGCCCGATGGTGCCGCCGGTGAAGGCGAACGGAGCCCGGTATTGCTGCGACACCGCCGATCCCGTGTTGCGGCCGATGCAGATACCGCCCCCGGCGAGCGCGAACATGCCGGGGTGCGTTTGCATTCCGTCCAGCGTGGCCACCGCGGCATCGTCGACGTACAGGGTGGTGTCCCCGAGTGGGGTATGGCTGCCCTCGACGGTGCCGGTGCGCTGGTACTGCACACCGAAGATGTGCCGTCCCAATGGGATCGGATCCGGCGAGACCAGTGACTGCTCGTGCTCACCGAGGAAGTTGTAGACGTAGTGCAACCGCCCGTCGGCGAGGAACAGCACGTGACCGCCGTGTGCGCCGCCCTGCTTGAACAAGACGCCTTGCGCGTCGGCGCCGTCCGCGGTGACATCGGCGAGCACGGTGAACGACTGCCCGCGCAGTTCGGCGGCCGCGCCCAGGCCGACTTCCGCGGTGTTCGGGTAGTAGGTGTAGCGCGACCGCTCGCCGACCAGGTAGGGCCGCCACCGGGTCATCGTCTCGAGGATGTTCAGGTCGGCCAGCGGCAGCCCGTTGTACTTGTCAGCTTCGCTGAACCACAGCTCCTTGAGTTCGGCGAGTTTATCCGGATGTTCAGCGGCCAGATCGTGGCATTGACTCCGGTCGGCTTCGATGTGGAAGAGCTCCCAGCGGTCGGCATCGAAGTGGGACCAGCCCGACGGGGTGGCCGCATGGACGGTGTTGGCGAACCAGCCTCTGTGCCAGATTCCGCGGGTGCCGAGCATGGTGTAGAACTGGGTCTCCTTGCCCGTCGGCGCGTCCGGATTGTCCAGGGCCACCTTGAAGCTCATACCGTCCAGCGGCTTCTGCGGAACCCCGCGCACGCTCGCGGGCGGGGTGATGTCAAGCAGGTCGTAGATCGTCGGGGTGATGTCGCAGACGTTGATGTAGTTGTCGCGCACCGCACCGTGGGCACCGATGCCGTTGGGCCAGGAGATGATTGCGGTGTCGGCGATTCCACCCTCATGCGAGGCGTAGCGCTTGAACAGCTTGTAGGGCGTGTTGAACGCCATCGCCCACCCGATCGGGTAGTGGTTGTAGGTCTCCGGCGAGCCCAACCGGTCGATGAACCTGAGCCCTTCCTCGGCGGTGTCGATATAGCCGTTGAAGAACTTCGTTTCGTTGACCGACCCGTTCGGCCCACCCTCGCCGCTGGCCCCGTTGTCGGAGATCACCACGATGATCGTGTTGTCGAGCTGTCCTGTCTCCTCCAGGAAGTCCAGCACCCGGCCGATCTGGGCATCGGTGTAGGACAGGAACCCGGCGAACACTTCGGCCATCCGGGCGAACAGCCGCTTCTCATCGGCCGACAACGATTCCCACGGCCGGACGGTGTCCTGCGGGGGCCACGATTCACCGTTGGGCCCCTTGACATCCGCGTAGGGGTTGACCGGTGACAGCTCCGTGTCGGGCGGCACGATACCCAGCCGTTTCTGATTCTCCAGCACGACGTTGCGGTAGGCCTCGTAGCCCATGTCGAACCGCCCGGCATACCGGTCGGCCCACTCTTTGAACACATGGTGCGGGGCATGGCCGGCTCCTGGGCACAGGTAGGTGAACCAGGGTTTGTCGGGGGCGATCATCTTGGCGTCGCGGATGAACTCGATGGTCTTGTCGGCCAGGTCCTGCGACAGGTGATAGCCCTCCTCGGGCGTCGCCGGTGGTTCGACCGGATGGTTGTCGTACACCAGGTCCGGATACCACTGATCGGTCTCGCCGCCCATGAAGCCGTAGAACCGTTCGAAACCGCGCGAGCACGGCCAATGACGTTTGGTGGCAGCAAGATTGGATTCTTCCAACGGAGTCAGGTGCCACTTGCCGACGCAGTATGTGTTGTAACCGTTCTCGGCGAGGACCTCCGGGAGCAGGGCGGTCTCGTACGGAATCCGGCCGTTGCAGTTCGGGAATCCGTCGGTGAACTCCTCGATGGTGGCCATCCCGACCGTGGTGGCGTTACGTCCGGTGAGCAGTGAGGCGCGGGTGGGCGAGCACAGCGCCGTGGTGTGGAACTGTGACAGCCGAACTCCGCGTTCGGCGATGCGGCTCATCGCGGGCATGTCCACCAAGCCACCGAAACAGTCCCAGGTGGCGATACCGGTGTCGTCCCACACCAGGTACAGGACGTTGGGGGCATTCTCGACGGCGGTGGGTGCCGCGTAGGGCCCCCAGTCCGGTTCGGAATCCCTGATGTCCAGTTCGATCTTGCCGTTGAACTCGGTTGCCATGGCGACCTCACTCCGGTAGGCGATTCAGCACCGGTAAGACTGATCGCGGAGGAGATTACACCTGCTCGCCGGCGTTTACCGGGGAAATTGACGTTGCCGGCGGGTAATGTCCCGCATCCGGTTGATCGCTGAGACCCCTTAGCGGACCGGCCATCCGAGCCACGACCGGGGAGCCCACGGCCAGGGTGGCCAGCACCGCCGACACCACGACGGCACCGGATGCACCGTGCGCGTCGG
This sequence comes from Mycobacterium sp. NPDC004974, assembly GCF_053600815.1. Taxonomy (NCBI): domain Bacteria; kingdom Bacillati; phylum Actinomycetota; class Actinomycetes; order Mycobacteriales; family Mycobacteriaceae; genus Mycobacterium; species Mycobacterium sp. NPDC004974. The sequence goes on from NZ_JBSGAQ010000008.1 coordinate 31,079, forward strand.
CTGCCACGCCGGCGAGGGCCGTACCCGCGGCCCCGCCCACGAGTGCCGCACTGTTGAGCCAACCGAACGCCTCTGCCGCCGAATGTTCTTCGATCTCGCGCGACACCATGAGATACAGCGCGGACATCGCCGGGGCGAAACCCAATCCGGACACGAACAATGCGCAGAACTGCAGGAGCAGATTGTCGACGAGGCCGAACACGCCCGTCCCGGCGGCCACGATTCCCAGCGCCGCCACGAGGCCGGCGAGCCCGAATCGCCGGTGTCCGAACGCCAAGCCGCCGACCAGGGACCCCACACTTGCCACCGCGATCGCCAGACCGGCGGTGACACCGGTGCGTCCGAGGGCGGCAACGACGCCGACTTCCAGTGCCATGAACGACGCGACGAGCGCGAGGCTCGCGACCATCGCGAGGATGACCGCACGGTTGGCGACCACCCGGCCGAATGCAGACGCGCCACTGCCCCTCTGGGGCCGAAGGTGCCTGGCGCTCAGCAGAAACCATCCCGTGCCGGCAACGGTGACGCTCGCGGACACCACCAACGGGATGGCGGTCGACAGCGTCGAGGCCAGGAAGGTCGTGGCCACCGGGCCGACAACCCAGATCAGTTCCTGCGCAGTGGTATCGAACGCGAACAACGCGCGGACCCCGTCGCTGGGCACCAGCTGTGGGTAGAGCGCCCGAACCACCGGCATCAGCGGCGGCACGGATGCGCCGACGAGCACCCCGAGCATCAGCAGCAGCGGCTCAGAGGCACCGGCGAACGCCAGCGCCAGCATGGCGGCGCCGTTCGTCAGGGCCGCAATGATCAGGATCATCGTCATGGCTCGCCCGGCGAGGCGCGCGGTCACGGGCATCGCCAGCGCTTCCCCGATGCAGACGCATGCCACAGCAGCACCGGCCAGTGCGTAAGACCCGGTCTTGGACTGGACGTGAAGGAGGATCGCCAGGTTGAGCATGCCCAACGGCAGGCGGGCGAACAACTGGGAAGCAGTCACGTTCAGCACGCCCGGGGTCCGGAGCACGTCGCGATACACCCGCATGACCCTCTTCTCCATGTGACTCGACCGACGTGACCCGGACTTACTATACCGTCCAGACGGTATAGTTCCACCGTGTTGTCGTAAGCTCTCGGAATGGCTTCGTCGCGGGACCGCATCCTCGACGCCTACGAGGACGTACTAGCCGTCGAAGGCGAGCGCTACGCCACCCTCGACGCGGTGGCCGCCAAAGCGGGCGTGTCGAAAGGCGGTCTGCTCTACCACTTTCCGTCCAAGGACCGTCTCGCCGCCGCATTGTGCGACCGACTTCTGACGCTGGCGGCCGAGGATGTGCAAGCGATGCTGACAGCCGCGGAGGGGCCTGCCCGCTACTACATCCGGTCCTCGCACTACGCGGGCACGCCGCTCGATCGGACCCTGGTGGCGGTGTCCCGGTTGCAGCAGGCGGGTGACAGTCACGCGCGGACGGTCATCGAGACCGTCTCGGCGGATTGGCTGAACGTCCTGCACGACGCACTCGGCGATCTCGACGTGGCCCGCGCGGTGAAGCTCATGGGCGACGGGCTGTACTACAGCGCGCTGCACCGCGCACTCGGCGGCCACGTCGTGGAGGCCGGCCAGGACGACGGCTTGCTGGCAGTGATCGATCGGATCACTGCCACCTCAGACCCCGCTCAGTGACGGCGGCTGGGCCCGGGTGCGCGCCGCCTGTCGACCCATCCACCACTGCAGCAGCAGGAGCGGAAGCGTCCAGCCCAGCCAGGCGCCCATACCCGCGACCACCCAGAGATACTTCTCCTCGCTCCCGCCGAAGACGCTGTCGCGCAACGGCTCGAAACCCAGGTACAGCACCGGCGCCCAGATCCTGTTGGTGATGATCGACATCGTCAGCGTCGCACTGCGCAGCATCTGGCGTCGATGTGCGCCGAACCGGCGCTGCCGCCCCGCAACGAAGCCGTCGACGGTGAACCAGAGCCACAGCACCCCGAGAGCGACGTCACTGGCCCGCACTATCGGGCCGAACGGCGTCGCCGCCCCGATCACCACGGCGCAGACGGCCGCCGGGATCGCCGTCGCCACATAGACGCGTCCGATACGCCGGTGCAGAACCGGGTGACGATGCCGCAGGCCCGGCCAGATCTGCGCCACCGCGCACACCATCGCAGTGCTCGCGAAGAGAACGTGCCCGACCAGCAGCGGATAGTGCAGCCCGAAGGTGGACTGCACCCGGGTGCCGCCGGTCAGATACGGCGGTATCGAGTACGCCAGAAACACCACGACGATCACCGCGAGCGCCGTGGCCGGCCGACTGGAGCGCCTAATTGCGTATGGCATACGCAAAAGGGTATGCCATACGCATCCGGCTGTCACTGATTACGCTGATCCTCAATGACCGGCCCCGATACCCCGCTCCCCCGCGCGTTACGCCTGCTCTGGCAACCGGACCCGGCGCCGCGCCGGTCGCGGGGCCTTACCCGGGATGCGATCGTCACGGCAGCCGTCGAACTGGCCGACTCCGACGGGCTCGCCGCCCTGTCGATGGCACGGCTGGCCGAGCGACTCGGGTGCGGCACCATGTCCCTCTACCGGCACGTGGCCAACAAAGACGAGCTGGTGACGTTCATGCTCGCCACCGGACCCGGCCCGCCGCCGACGACGCCCGAGGGCTCGGATTGGCGTGGCGCACTATCGAATTGGGCTCATGAGCTGTGGGGCGTCTACCACCGCCATCCATGGATCCTGCAGACGGCGTCGACCGGCCTGCCCGCCGATCCCGGCCAGCTGGCCTGGCTGGACGCCGGCTTGGCCACCCTGTCGGGCACGGGACTGACCGAGCGCGAGAAGCTCACCGCGGTCATCGCAGTGCTGATTTTCACGCGGGGCTCGGCGGCGTTGGCCGTCGAAGCCCGCGATGTGGATGACCGCGAGTACCCCGGGCTCCTGCGCCGCCTGGTGACCTCGGCCCGGTTCCCCGCACTGGCAGCCGCGATCGAAAGCGGGGTGTTCGACCAACCCGACGATGACCCGATGACCGAATTCCGTTCCGGCCTGGACCAACTGCTCGACGGCATCGCCGCCAAGGCGGGGTGAGCGTGGGCGTCTACCGCCGGTAGGACTCCAGGCGCGCGGCAATACCGTCGAGTAGAAGGTCCAAAGCCGACTCGCACGCGCTCTGCCGCATCGACTCGTCGAGCAACCGACTGGTGGCGGCGATGTTCGGATGCGTCTGGGCGGGTAACCGCGCATAGGTGTCGCGCCACGTGTCTTCGTCGCGCTGCTGATGCTCGGTGGGCAGGGCTTCGAAGGCGGCATCGAGTGCCGCGAACCCCAGCATCTGATCGACGAAGGCGTGATATACCTCGACGGCTTCCCGGTCCGGAAATCCGGCCGACCGCAGGATCCCCAAAACCGTTTCGATGACCTGGATTTCGTGGTCGCTCCCGGTCACCCGGCTAGCCGCCAGGACCCCGGCCTGCGGGTGCTCAAGGTAGACGCGGTGGATGCGCAAACCGAGATCCCGCATGTCCTCTCGCCAGCGACCGGTCGGCTCCCAGCCCTCGACGACACGTCGCAGGAGTTCGTCGGTGATGGCCAGCACCACGTCCTCAATACCGGGGAAGTAGCGGTACAGCGCGGTCGGGTCGGCCCCGAGCGCCGTACCGAGGCGCCTGACGGTCAGGCCGACCGCACCGTGATGTTGCAGCACTCGCAACGCAGCGTCGACGATCAGCTGCTCGGACAGCACCACGCCATGCTTCGTCTGTCTCCGTCGCTGCCGCGGAGATTGCGACTTCAAGGTTCGACCCATCCGCCTTGCCTTCCGGTGCTTACGTCAACACCCTTGACCCATTTTGCGGCGCTCCTGTGTCATGGCGCACAACGAATTGTGATCTGGGCCCAGGTCACAACCGGTGCGCCGGCCGATCGGCCAACGCCCACCGAATCAGATCGACACGAGGAGACAGCTGATGCCTGCTGCGCCGGCGACCATCGTATTCACCGGAGGCCCGGTCTTGACGATGGATGCCGCGCGATCTCGGGTGGGCGCCGTCGCGGTCACCGGAAATCGGATCACCGCAGTCGGAAACGGCGCCCGGGAGCTGATCGGACCCGACACCGAGGTCGTCGACCTGGCCGGCAGGCTGCTCATCCCCGGCTTCCAGGATGCCCACGTCCACCCGGTGGCAGCAGGCGTCGAGCGCATGACATGCGACCTGCTCGACTGCGACGACGCCGCCTCGACCCTGGCGGCCATCGGCGCGTACGCCGCGGCGCAGCCGGACCGGGACTGGATCACCGGCGGCGGTTGGTCCCTGGACGCCTTCGACGGCGGCATCCCCACCGCCCGGATGCTCGATTCCGTGGTTGCCGACCGCCCGGCGTACCTGCCCAACCGCGATCATCACGGAGCGTGGGTGAACTCCCTGGCCCTGCGGATCGCCGGGATCACCGACGACACCCCCGATCCGCCCGGCGGACGTATCGAACGCGACGCCGACGGAGTTGCGACCGGCATGCTGCAGGAAGCCGCGATGGACCTGGTCGCGGCATTCGTGCCGCGCCCTACGGAGGACCAGCTGTACCGGGCTCTGCTGAACGCACAGAGCCATCTGCACTCGCTGGGCATCACCGCGTGGCAGGACGCGATGCTGGGCAAGTACGCCGCCGTGCCGGATGCCGAGAAGGCGTACCGCCGTGCCGTCGACGAGCGGACCCTGACCGTCCGGGTCGCGGCGGCACAGTGGTGGGAACGCGACCGGGGCGCCGAACAGATCCCGGAGATGGTCGAACGCCGAGAGGCATTGCGGCACGGACGCCTGTCCGCCAACACGGTCAAGGTCATGATCGACGGGATCGCCGAGAACCAGACGGCCGCCCTGCTGGAGCCTTATCTGGACCGGTGCGGTTGCTGCACGAGCAACGCCGGTATCAGCTTCGTGGACCCGAAAGCCTTGCAACAGTATGTTGTAGAGCTCGACGCACTCGGATTCCAGGTGCATTTCCATGCGCTCGGCGACCGCGCGGTCCGCGAGGCTCTCGATGCGGTCGAGGCGGCCCGGCGTGCCAACGGTTTTCGCGACACCCGACCCCACCTGGCACACCTGCAGGTGGTCGATCCGGACGACATTCCGCGGTTCCGCACCCTGGGTGCGACGGCGAACATGCAACCGCTGTGGGCCTGCTACGAACCGCAGATGGACGAGCTCACCATTCCCTTCCTGGGCGAGCAGCGAGCCCGCCAGCAGTACCCGTTCGGGGACCTGCTGCGAGCCGGCGCGGTACTCGCCGCCGGCAGCGACTGGCCGGTCAGCAGCGCCGATCCGATGGAGGGTATCCACGTCGCGGTCAACCGCCTGGCGCCCGGCACGTCGGAGCGCCGGGTCTTCCTCCCCGAGCAGCGCATCGACCTCACTGCTGCGATCGCGGCATACACAGCAGGGTCGGCCTACGTGAACCACCTCGACGACACCGGGGTGATCCGACCTGGCTATCTCGCCGATCTCGTTGTTCTCGACCGGGATCCGTTCGCACTACCGGCCGAGGAGATCGCACAGACCCGTGTGGCGCGAACGTACGTCGACGGCGAACTCGTCTACAGCGACACCGTCCCGGCACCGACCACCCGGTGACCACCCGCCCCAACGATCGAAGGAACCGGCATGACCGAAGCCAGCCTCGCCGAGGCACCGGCGCGAGCACAAAAGCCCGAAACCGCAATACAATTGCGCAAGATCACCAAGCAGTTCGGGGGCGCAACGGCGGTCGGTGGCGTCGACCTCGACATCCGGGCAGGAGAGTTCCTGTCGCTGCTGGGACCGTCCGGCTGCGGCAAGACGACGCTGCTGCGGATGATCGCGGGGTTCGAGGAGCCGGACGACGGGGACATCCTGCTCGACGGCTCGTCGATCGTCGGACTGCCGGCGAACAAGCGACCGGTCAACACCGTGTTCCAGTCCTACGCATTGTTCCCGCACATGACCGTCGCGGAGAACGTCGCCTACGGGCTGCGTCAGCAACGTACCCCGAAAGCCGAGATCGGCCGCAGGGTCGGCGACGCGCTGCGGCTGGCCAGGATGGAGAGCTTCGCCGATCGCAATCCGAAGAAACTCTCCGGCGGACAGCAGCAGCGGGTGGCGCTGGCGCGGGCGCTGGTGAACCGGCCCAAGGTGCTGCTGCTCGACGAACCGATGTCGGCCCTCGATCGCAAGCTGCGCGAAGAAATGCAGGTGGAACTCAAGCTGATTCAACTACAGCTGGGCATCACCTTCGTGTTCGTCACGCATGACCAGGAGGAAGCGCTGTCGATGAGTGACCGGGTGGTGGTCATGCGCGACGGCGCCATCCAGCAGATCGGCACCCCAGCCGAGATCTACAAATCACCCGCGAACTCGTTCGTCGCCGGGTTCATCGGGAAGCAGAACTTCCTCAATTGCATGGTCTCCGGCCCGGATACGCTCACCGGACCTGACTTCACGATCCGGCCCGACCACGCCACGATGGACGGTCATGCCACCGGCAAGCCGGTGATCGCGGTGGTGCGGGCCGAGTCCATCTCGGTGAGCCCCGCCGTGGGCGAAACCCCGATCAACGCGGTCGACGGCATTCTGGCCAACGTCTCCTTCCTCGGAGAGACGGTCCAATACGTGGTGAAGACCGACTCCGGGTTGGAGCTGCTGTCCCGGATGCCGGCGGGCAGTGCCCAACACCTGGAGCTGCACTCAGCCGTCCGATGCAGCTGGGACGGCGACCCGGTGCACGTCTTCGCGGCGGCTCCGTCGAATATCGCGACGGCTGGGTGAATCAGGTGGACAGACTACGAATCCTGGCCTCCCCCAGCGATGCCCGGCGAATCACCAGGCGCAGCCTGCTCGCCGGATTCGCCGTGGCGGGAGCCGGTCTGGCGATGTCCGGCTGTTCGAAGGGCGGCGTGCCGTCCCCGGCTGCGGACGGACAGATGGAGGACAAACTCAACATCTACTCGTGGGGCGACTACGACGACCCGGACAACCTGGCGGAATTCGGCCGGCGCGGTATCACCGTCCAGGTCGACAACTTCGGCTCCAATGAGGAACTCGTCGCCAAGCTCGGCGCGGCCCGGGGCACCAGCGGTTATGACATCGTCGTTCCGACCGGCAGTTACGTCCCCATGATGGCGCACGCCGGCCTACTGGAGAAGCTGGACCATTCGTACCTGCCCAACCTCGCCAACGTCGAACCCATCTATCGGCACCAGCCCTGGGACCGGAACAACGAGTACGCGGTGTGCAAGAACTGGGGCACAACAGGATTCGTCTACGACACGCGAGTGATCGACCGCGAGCTGACGTCGTGGCGCGACTTTCTCGACGCTGCACAGAACGAAGCGCGGGGCAAGACCACGGTGCTGGAGGATCCGTGGGAGGTGTGCGCAATCTATTTCGCGGCCAACGGCATCAACCCGAACACCACCGACGGACGCGATCTGGACGCATGTGAGCAATACATGGTCGACAAGATCGCGCCGACAATCTCGGCATTCGTGTCCCAGGTGTCAGCGCAACTGGCGCAGCGGCAATTCGCCCTGATGCACGCGTTCAACGGTGACGTGCGCCTGGCCCTGCTCGAAGACAACGATCCGGACCGCTGGCGTTTCGTGTTCCCGACCCCCACCGCCAACCTGTGGATGGACACGTGGGCCATAGCCAAGGGCGCCAAGCACCCCGACGCCGCCCACGCATTCATCAACTACATGCTCGAACCCGAGATCGGCATGAAGGAGATGGAGTACATCGGCTACCCGACCGGATTGACCGGCCAGCGGGACCTGGCTGAGCAGAACGAGGTTGAGATGACGGATCTGATCTATCCCCCGAAGGCGACACTCGACCGGTTGACCCCCGGCGAAGTCACCGAGGCCACGCCCCGGCTCGTGAAGATCCTGAACCGCATGCAGGCCGGAGCCGCGGCATGAGAAAGCTCTCCGCTGGAACGAGATCGACTGCCACGCTGTCCTTCCCACTGTGGGCGTATCTGGTCTTCTTCTTCCTGATTCCGACCACACTGATCGGCTGGTACAGCTTCGGGTACAAGCCCGACATCTACACCGCACGGTCCAACGACCGGCTGTCGTTCGACCGCTACGTCGAAGCCACCGACGCGACATTCCTGAGCACGTTCTTGAACACCCTGCGCATCGCCGGCCTCGGAACCCTGATCTGCCTGGCGGTCGGCCTGCCGTTCGCGTACTGGCTGGCAGTCAAGGTCGCTCCGCGCTGGCGCGCAATGCTGCTGGCCTTGGTGCTGATCCCATTCTGGACGAACTTCCTGGTTCGCACCCTGGGCTGGCAGATCATGCTCTCCCCAGAGGGTTTCGTCTCCGGTGCACTGAACAAGCTGGGCTTGATGGACGGCCCGCTGTCGGTGCTCTACACCCAGACCGCGGTGCAGATCGGGGTGGTCTACAACTATCTCCCCCTGATGATCATGCCGCTGTACGTCGCGCTGGAGCGGTCGGAGGCAAGCATGCGCGAGGCCAGTCACGACCTCGGCGCGGGCCGTCTGCGAACGTTCCTCGACGTGACGGTCCCGACCGCGCTGCCCGGCATCGCGGCCGGCTGCTTGCTGGTGTTCATCCCGCTGATGGGCGACTACATCACGGCGTCGGTACTCGGTGGCGCGCAGGGAAACATGGTCGGCCAGTTGGTCGCAGCGCAGTTCAACGTCGCCCAGAACTGGGCGCTGGGATCGGCCATGTCGATCGTCCTGATGACCTTCATCCTCGTCACCGTGGCTGCCGTCGGCCTCGTCGCCCTCACCGTCAAGACCCTCATCAAGCGGTCGCGCCGCGTCACCATTCCTGAAGGGGCACAAGCATGACCGAAACACTCGAGCGTCCCGCACCCGAGGTCGCGGCGGCGCCGCGCAGGCGCCGATCCCGGGATCTGATCGCTCTTGGCCTGCGGGTCTGGGGCATCGTGGTATACGCGTTCCTGTTTCTGCCGATCATCGTGATCGTCGCGTATTCGTTCAATACCGGCCGAATTCTCGCTGCGTGGCAGGGATTCGGGTTCAGCGCCTACACGAGCGCGTTCGACAACATCATGATCAAGAACTCGGTGCTCACCTCGCTGCAGGCCGCGGTCGGGGCCGCGGTGCTGTCCACGATCCTCGGCACGCTGGGCGGATTGGCGCTGGCCCGGTCCCGCAACGGCAATCGCTGGGCGACGGCACTGACCGCCATCCTCGCGGTCACCCTGGTCACACCCGAAGTGGTGACCGGCATTTCGTTGCTGCCCTGGTTCGTGACCCTGGGCACCGACGCCGGCTTCCTGCCGATGAACAACGGCTTGATCCGCCTGGTCATCTCCCACACAGTCATGTCGGTAGCCGTGGTGACATTCATCATCCGGGCGCGGATGCAGGGCACCGATCTACGACTTGAGGAGGCCGCAGCAGACCTGTACGCCGGCAAGTGGAACGCATTCCGTCAGATCACGCTGCCACTGGCCTTCCCCGCGATCCTGGCCGGCGCCCTGATGTCGTTCACACTGAGCCTGGACAACACCATCGTGTCGAGCTTCGTCCAGCTTCCCGGCTCAACACCGTGGCCGGTGTACATCTTCTCGTCACTGAAGGTGGGTCTTCGGCCTGAGGTGGCTGCGGTGTCGACCTTGATGCTGGTGCTCACGCTGATCGCGCTCGGCGCCGTGGCGTTTGTGCTCCGCCGCAGCGGCGCTGGTTCACAAGAGATCGCCCAGACCCTGGCCGGGGGCTGACGCGGTCGGAAGGCCGATCGTGCGGCACTGTCGCGAACGCGCATCCCCGGACGGCGCTTTCAGCCGGTCACACCGGCCCCTTGCAAAGATGGAGATGTCTGGGCTTCGAGGTACTTGTGCCGAGGATTGCGGTCAGTATGTGGCCGCAATCCTCGGTGTAGAGCTCAACACAGCACGCTGACACAGACATTCGTCAGAGCGTGAAAGGCCCGCGACCGGCTTCGCTCGGCCGACGTCCGTTCCGGACCTAGGCGATGTACACCTTCCGCAGCGTCTCGCGCACCGTCCACGTGGTGTGTTGCCCCTCGTACAGGCGAACGAGGCTGCCTGGACGCAGATCGATCGCCGGGGAACCGTCGTCGAACGCGACGGTCCCGTCACCGCTGAGAACGACGAACACCTCGTCGGCCTCCACATCGCGGGACACCCCGGGCGTGTGTTCCCAGACCCCGATGGTCACGTCCGACAACTCGGTCAGGTCTCGATGCGCCGTCGTCGGCGCCCCGTCCACCACCAGCTCGTCGGCGAGCGGTGTGTGGTCGAGCGCCAACGCGGCGGCGTCGACGGCATTGCCGGGCAGCGCTGCGTTCTCGCTCATGAATCGAACCCCAGCCCGACGGCATCGAGCGCCTTGAGCAGGACGTTGCGGCGCCCCTCACGGTGGTCGGCCCGGTCCAGCGCCCAGCGGGTGGCCTGAATCCCGGCCGATGCCAACGGTTCCGGCGGGAATGGCAGCGGCATCGACTTGACCATGTCGACTTCGGTGCGCGCCGTCGGTTTACCGGCGAAACGGTCGAGCATGACCTCGGCGGCGAACCGCGTGGCCGCGACGCCGAGCCCGGTGAACCCGGCGGCGTATCCGACCCGGTCTCCGTACGCGGAGCCGAAGAACGCGCAGAATCGCGTCGAGGTGTCGATCACGCCGGCCCAGCGATGGGTGAAGTTGACATCCTCGAGTTGTGGGAACGTCGTGAAGAAGTGGCCGGCGATCCGGCGGTAGGTGGCATCGCGGTCCTCGTACTCAGGCCGGATCTGCCCGCCGAAGTGGTAGACAGCGTCGTACCCGCCCCACAGGATGCGGTTGTCTTTCGACAACCGGTAGTAGTGGAACTGGTTCGACATGTCGCTGATGCCCTGCCGGTTGGTCCAGCCGATTTCGGCCAGCTGGGCATCGGTCAGCGGTTCGGTCATCAAGGCGTAGTCGTAGACCGGCACCGTGTGGTAGCGGTACCGCTTCAACAGCGACGGAAAGCCGTTGGTCGCCAAGATCACTCGGTCGGCCTGCACCGACACCCGCTCGGTACGGACCGAGAGTGGCCCGCGGAGCCGGCCGCGCCCGAGACCGAGCACCTTGCTGTTCTCGTAGATTTCCACACCGAGTTCAGTTGCGGCACGGGCGAGTTCGCTCGCCAGCTTGGCGGGGTGAACCATCGCGGTGGTGTCCTTCGACCACACTCCGGCCAGGTACGTCGGGGAGTTGACCTCGGCGCGGATCGCCTGCTGGTCGAGGTAGACCTGGCCCGGCTGCACGGCGGCGGAGGCCAGTTCGGCGGCCTGGTACGGCTCGAGCGCGACCGCGAGCGAACCGGTCCGTTCGAAGTCACAATCAAGGCCCAGTGAGTCGACGGTGTTCTCGATGCCGTCGAGGTTCTCCAACCCGAGCCGGTCGAGGACATCCATCTCATCGGGCCAGCGGTTGCGGCCGTTCTGCTCACCGTGGGTGAGCGACGCTTCGACGAAGCCGCCGTTGCGGCCCGAGGCCGCCCAGCCGATCGTCTGGCCCTCGATCAGGGCAACCCGGATACCGGGATCCCGTTGCTTTGCCAGCAGCGCCGACCACAGGCCGGTGTAGCCGCCGCCGACCACCACCAGGTCGTACCGGGAGGACACCTTGGTCAGCCCCGGGTAGCCGGGCTGAGCAGGTACGTCATCGAGCCAGAAGGGCTGAAGGGTGGCGTTGGCCAGCGAACGGTCGACGAGGCTGGCGGCGGGAGCGTTTCGTTCGAAAACGGTTTGCACGGGTATCTTCCTAGACGGTGGTGTACCACCAGTAAGAAGTATTTCCCGCACTACCTCAAGGGTGTTGACGTAAGCGCCCGCATACCCGCGCCAGGCCTGCGCACTGGCCGGTCGTGCTATTTTCTGACCATGCGGCCAGAAAATAGTTCGGACGGCCAACGCGGGTCGTTCATCGAGGAGGCCAGGCGGCGGCAGATCATCGCCGCCGCCGTCGAGGTGCTCGCCGAAAGCGGTTACGCCGTCACATCGCTGGCCAGGATCGCGAAGCGCGCGGGCATTTCCAAAGGTGTCATCTCCTACCACTTCGCAGGCAAGGACGATCTCATGACACAGGTCGTCATCCAGCTGTTCGTGTCCGGCGCGGAGTACATGTCGCCGCTCATCGAGGCAGCGCAGGGCTCACGGAATCGCCTGCGCGCCTATATCGAATCCAACCTCGCCTTCATCGATGCGAACAAGGCATTTGTGGCCGCAATGTCCGAAGTCGTGCTGAATCTGCGCGGTGACGACGGGGCGCTGAAATTCGTCAGCACCACCGGGGAGGGCGAGATCATCGCCCCGTTGGTCGCGCTCCTCGAGGAGGGCCAACTCCTTGGCGAATTCGGCGAGTTCGACCCGACCATCACGGCCAAGCTCATCCGCGACAGCATCGATGGCATCGCCGGCCGGGCCGTACGCGAGCCCGACTTCGATGTACGCGCATACATTTCCGCGCTGACCCGACTTTTCGACCTGGCCACGACCACGTCCGGTGCGCGATGACGGCCACCGCACTGACCCCGGATCAACTCGACTCGCAGAGAGCACCGTTCGCGACTGCCGGGGTCGCCGCCATCGCCGCCGCCGGGTCGATCGCCCTGCTGGTCTTCCTCGGTCGCTACGGGTACTTCGGCGACGAGCTGTACTTCGTGTCAGCAGGACGGCGGCTAGCGGCAGGCTACGCCGATCAAGGTCCACTGCTGCCGCTGATCGCCCACCTCATGAACACTCTGGCGCCCGGTTCGCTGTTCGCCCTGCGACTCCCCGCGGTGATCGCCACCGCGGCAGCGATCGTTCTCAGCGCACTGATCGCCCGCGAGTTGGGCGGCGAGCGCGGCGCACAGCTGCTGGCCGCTGCCGGTTACGCGACCTCGCCTTTTCTCTTGGTGCAGGGCGGCCAGCTGTCCACCAACGCCATCGACATCCCACTGTGGGTGCTGATCACCTGGCTGCTGGTGCGCTGGGTGCGAACCCGCCACGACACCCTGCTGGTGTGGGCGGCGGTTGCCACCGCGATCGACCTCCAGATCAAATGGCTCATCCCGTTCCTTTGGATCTGCGTCGGTATCGGCGCACTGCTCGCCGGACCACGAGACCTTCTGACCCGCAAGGCATTGTGGATCAGTGCTGCGGGCGTCCTGGCGACCGTCGTACCAATGCTGGTCTGGCAAGCACGAAACGGTTGGCCGCAACTCGAGATGGGTGCGGTGATCGCCGCCGAGAATAGTTTCGTCGGCGGCCGGTTGACATTCCTGCCGTTGGCATTGTTCATCGCCGGGATATGGGGCGGTGTATTGCTGCTGTGCGGCACGTGGGCGTTGTTGTGTACCGACCGGCTCCGTGAATACCGTTTCCTCGGCGTCGCGACAGTGATGGTGTTCGCGGTGTTCATCGCCCTCGGTGGCCGGCCGTACTACGTCGCCGGGTTGTACGGGTTGGTCATGGCGGCGGGCGCGGTGTGGCTGACTCGCAGACCGCTGGGGCGCTGGATGCGAGCCGCCGTCGCGATGGCCATCGCCCTGTCCACGGCCTTGGCAGGCTGGGCCCTGCCCTGGGAGTCAGAACGCGATATCGCACCCGCGTCGGCCGACGATGCGCTGGCGGTGTTGTTCTACGGCAAGTTCGGCTGGCCCGAACTTGCCCAAGCTACGGTGGCGGCCTACCGGACCCTCACCCCGCAGGAGCGCATCAACGCTGTGGTCATCGCCGAATCATATTGGCAGGCAAGCGCACTGGACATATACGGAAAGGACGACCTTCCGGCAGTGTTCAGCCCGAGCCGCGGCTGGTGGTACTTCGGCACTCCGCCGGACTCGGCGACCACGGTGTTGTACGTCGACCAGAAGCACGACACGGTCCGCGGCCTGTGCACCGACGTACAGCCGCTGGACACGGTCGATGCGCGTCTGGGCTATCCCGGGATCACCCGCGATGTGACGATCTGGAAATGCACCGGACCGCGCGAAGCCTGGTCGCAGGCCTGGCCGTCGCTGCGGCGACTCTAAATCCCAGGCCCGCGCAGCAGGTGCGGGATCAGCACCCGCGTATCGGGTACGAACGGCCAGTCCGGGTCGGCCAGATGCGTTGCGAGCTGCTCTTCGGTCCACCACCAGCCGTCGGCGATCTCCTCGGGCTGGTGGCGGATCGGGCCGTCCCAGCGCACCTCGTAGGCAAACAAGTGACAGCGCATGGGTTTTCCGGCCCACCGCCCATCCCAAGCCACGGAAGCCAGCGCCGTCAGAGGTGGGCCGCTGACGCCGAGTTCCTCGGCCAGTTCCCGGGTTGCGGCCTGCGCGGGCGTCTCCCCAGGGTCGACGACGCCGCCGGCCAGACAGTCGTGCATGCCGGCGAACACCGCCTTGGTCATGGTGCGCCGGTGAACGTAGATGCGCGTCCCGTCCAGAGAACGCACCAGCACTCCGGCGCTGGCGTGCCACAGGCCCTCGGCGTAGACACGTGAACGTGGCGCCGCGCCAACTACATTGCCGTCGGCGTCGTGCTCCGCGACGAGTTCATCGGTCACGCCGTCACGTTACCGGCCGGCACACCATTGGTCGGCTACGGCGTGACGATGTTGAACCAGAACGGGAACGTGTCCATCAGCCCGATGAACTCGCTGACCGAATCCCGGTTTCCGTCGACGGTGACCTTCTTCTGGTTGATGCCGTCGTCGAGTTTGAGCTTGCCCATCTGGATCTGGTTCATCGTCTCCTTGGACAGCGTGAGGCTCGCGTTGGCATCGCCGACCTTGCCCGGTGCATAGTTCAGCACGCCGTTCTCGACGATCAGGGTGTAATCCTTCTTCAGGTCGTCGAACGTGACGTTGAGCTTGATGTTCTTGCCCGCGGCCTTCGGGCCGTTCAGTCGCACTCCCAGGTAATCGAACATCATCTCGGGCGGCATCGCCTCGATGGTGTCGGGGCTGGCGGTGTCGGTGCCGCCGGACGTCGGCACCCCGTTGCGCAGTTCGTAGGCGCCCTGCAGATAGACCGAGCGCCACGGACCTGATTCGGCCTGGTAACCCATCTGCTCGTAGCTGTCGGCCAGCAGGTTCTTGCCGTTCACGCTGTCAGGGTTGGCGAACACCACCTGCTTGAGGACCATCGCGGTCCAGCGGTAGTTGCCGGCGTCGAAGTCCTTCTTCGCCTTGTCCATGATGGCGTCCTCACCGCCCATGTACTCGACGTATTTCTTGGCGGCGTCCGCCGGCGGCAGATCGTCGAGGTCGGACGGGTTGCCGTCATACCAGCCCATGTACCGCTGATAGACCGCCCGAGAGTTGTGCTTGAGCGTGCCGTAGTAGCCGCGGTCAGGCCAGAAATTGCCGAGTTCCGGCGGAAACTGGATCTCCTCGGCGATCTCAGATCCGACAAGCCCCTGGTTCGTCATCCGCACCGACTGGTCGTGCATGTACTTGTACATGTCGCGCTGCTTTTTCCAGTAGTCGATGATCTTCGCGTTGCCCCACATCGGCCAGTGGTGGCTCTGGAACTTCACCTCAGTGTTCGGGCCGTAGGTCCTGATCGTGTCGTCGAGGAACTTCGCCCAGATCCGGGCATCGCGCACCTGGGCACCGCGCAGGGTCAGCAGGTTGTGCATGGTGTTGGTGGTGTTCTCCGCCATCCACATGGCCTTGAACTGTGGGAAGAAGGTGTTCATCTCAGTCGGCGCCTCGGTGCCCGGCGTCATCTGGAACTCCATGTCCACACCGTCGATGGTCAGCTTCGTACCCGTGGTGCTGATGATGTCGGTCGGGATGATCAGGGTGGGCACGCCCGTCGACACTGTCATGCCCAGGCCACCGTTGACGCCGCCCTCGGCATTACGGGGCAGCAGCACACCGTACATATAGATGGCGCGCCGTGACATGGCATTGCCGGCGATGACGTTCTCGCTCACGGCATCCTCGACGAATGCTTGCGGAGCAATGATTTTCACCTTGCCGGAGTCGACATCCGCCTGATTCACGATGCCCCGGACGCCGCCGTAGTGGTCGACGTGGGAGTGGCTGTGGACGACTGCCAGCACCGGCCTGGCACCCAGGTGCTGATTGGCGAGGTCCAGCGCCGCCTTGGCGGTCTCGGGTGAGATCGCTGTGTCGATCACGATCCAGCCGGTATCGCCCTGGACGAACGTGACATTCGAGAGGTCGTAACCACGCACTTGATAGATGCGATCGGCCACCTTGAACAGGCCGTACTCCATGCACAACTGCGCGTTGCGCCACAGGCTCGGGTTGACGGTGTCCGGCGCCGGCTTGTCGTCGGCGATGTACTTCTTGTACTCCTCCAGGTCCCAGACCACATCGCCGTCGGCGTTCTTGATCGTCAACGTTTCCGGCCGCCCGACGAGGTTCCGTTGTGCGTCCTCGAAGTCGCCGCGCTCGTTGAACGGCAAGCTGTCGAGCACTTTCTTGTTCGCCGCCTTCGTCGCCTCGGTGGCGCCTTTGACACTGTTGTCGGTGTTCAATCCCCCACTGCCGCCGGATGATCCACCGCTGGCCTTGTCGTCGCATGCGGCGATCAGCGTGGTCGCGACACCCGCCGCGGCCAGTCCGCCCAGCACCCTGCGCCGGGGCAGCCGCGCACGCAATTCGTTAGGCTTATCGGCTTGATATGACTTCGAATTGGGATCCATGCAGGTAACTTATGCCGCCGAATCACATCATTCGAGTGCAATTCACCCGAGCGACCCAACTCAATACGGGAGCACGTTCACTACCGGCGCATTGCCGGAAAACCGAATCTTGCAGCAACCAAATGAGTGTCGGATTCCTCAGCCCGGATCATCGTGAAGGCTCGGCGCAGATCTCTTACTCAAATTGGCGAAGTAGCATCGCCACCGATGTGGGCGGACGGCGTCAGACGGTCCACCAATTCTCGCCGTCGGAGACCACATCCACCGCCTTGCCATCGGCAAGCATGAGTTCGGGATCCCCGTCGATCGCCTGCCCTTTGGCCGCACTGAGTTTCGCGTCGGCGCCGGAGATGTTCTTGACCGTGTAGCGGCAGGTGTTGTGCAGGGCAGAGGGCAGCTTGGCTTTCGAGGCTCCCGCGGCGAGTAGATAGACATACTCGGTGTCGGGCGAAGTCTCGAGCGTGCCGGCTGCCGACAACGTGACAACGGCGCGCCGCGCCGACGGCGTCAGATTTCCCGACGTG
Source organism: Mycobacterium sp. NPDC004974 (assembly GCF_053600815.1). Taxonomy (NCBI): domain Bacteria; kingdom Bacillati; phylum Actinomycetota; class Actinomycetes; order Mycobacteriales; family Mycobacteriaceae; genus Mycobacterium; species Mycobacterium sp. NPDC004974. Next base: position 48,277 of record NZ_JBSGAQ010000008.1, read on the forward strand.
TTGCCCGCAATCCCGACGTTGCGCCCCTCGGCTCGCACCGGCGCGACACTGTATCCGTTGTTGTCCCACTGGTTTCCCGAAATCGCGATGTCATCGACGTACCGGGCGTCCACGGCGTAGCTCCAGCCGGCACCCTCGTCGGTATTGGCGATGAAGTTGCCGGTGATGTTGAAGCCCTTGGTGTGGTGGTCGGCGTCGACGGAATAGATGCCGATGGCGGGATACTCGTTCGGCGCACCCTTACCGCCGTTCGTGATGTTGTTACCGACAATCGCCACTTGTTCGTCATCGGTCTGGAGCCACGACGGCATCGTGAAGACGATGGCTTCTTTCCGCGCGCCCTCGCAGATGTTGCCGATGATCGTCAGCTGCTTGTTGCCCCTCAGCTCGATGTTGTTCTGCGGGGCCCCGTCGAGGTGGTTGGCCAGAATGCGCACCGGCCCTGCCTCGATCGACAGGTTGGGGCCCGTCGACCCGATGTTGTTGTTCACGATCCACGAATCGAAGAACCGATATGTGGTGTAGATGCCGTAGCCCGTGCTCTGTTCGATGAAATTGTCGTCGATCCAATTCAGCAGACCCTCGGTGTTCGCGTTGAGCCGCATGCCGTAATCGGTCCAGCCCACGATCCAACAGTGCCTGACATAGCTTTTGTCCAAGTCGACGTCGAATCCCGGTGATCCCTGAAAGTTCGCATCTATCTTGAGGTTTTCGACCCGGCTTTCGATCCAGCGTCCGCTGATCGGCGCGACATCGGCAGTCACCCGCAATCGAGCAGCACGTTCTCCCGCGCCGAGCAGGCAGATGTGGGCGAAGCCATCGTCACCGTTCCCGATCGAATTCGACAATGCATATTCACCTGGCGGGAACCACACGGTGCCGCCACCCGCGTCAGCCGCTTCCTTGACAGCGCTCAACACCGCCGCATGATCGTCGGTTGTTCCGTCCCCGGTGGCGCCATGCGACGTCACATCGATCACAGACATGGTGCCCAATCTATTGCGGATGTCGGCCGTTCCAGTTGGGTATTCGCCAGACCTCACCCGCACCTCGATGAAAAGATGGAGGCTGCCCGCCCACCAGTCGCGGATCACCCGGTAGGGGACGTTCGATGGTTCGAGTCACTGTTCTGCTGTCGGTTGCGCTCGCCGTTCTCACGGCGTGTGGTGGCAGCTCTCCGACCCGGGGCTCGGCCGGAGAGCCGGACAGCGCCGGCCACGTCGTCTCCGAGGCGCCCCTGGACAACCTGGTGCCGGCGCTGCGCGAGGCGAGCGCGGAGGCCAAGATCATGACGTACGCCTCGCGCAACGGTGTCAACGATGCGGTCTCACACGTGACGGGAACAGTGTTCGTACCCAAGGGCAACCCGCCGGCGGGCGGTTTTCCGGTGGTGGCACTCGGACACTCGGGCACCGGGACGGCGGCGGACTGTGCACCCTCGCTGTCGCCTGACCTGCGCGGCGAGGCGGCGACTGTGGTGGCGCTGCTGAACTCGGGTTACGTGGTCACTGTCCCCGACTACCAGGGGCTGGGAAAGCCGGCCAAACCGGATGATTACGACTTCCATCCGTATCTGGACTCGACCACGGCCGGCTACAACGTGATCGATGCGGTACGGGCGGCTCGGACCATCGTGCCGAACACCTCCACATCCTGGGCGGCACTGGGTGCTCGCGAAGGTGGACAAGCCGCCTGGGCCGCAAACGAACTCATCGAAAACTACGGCTACGACCTCAAGCTGGTCGCCACTGCGTCTCTGGCGCCGATGGCGAATATCGACGCCCTCGCGGACGCCGCGATGGCCGGCACGCTGAACACCGATCAGAAGCTGGCCTATGTCGCCTACCTCTCCGCGTTGAAAGACCAGTACTACTACGACATCGAACTCGACGACTACCGACGTGGTGCCGCCCAGGAGAATTGGGACGCCCTGCTCAGCTGCAACGACGGCGCGCAACGAAAGTCACTGGCAGACAAACTGAGCGCCGATGATCTGCGCCCTGCCGACCCTGAAGCGCTGAAGACGCTGCGCGGCTACATCCAGAAGACGAACCTGCCGCAAGGGCCCACAAAGGCGCCGATGTATGTCATCTATGCCGGGAAGGACTCCGTGATCCCGGCCGCTTCGACGGAGCGGGCGCTCACCGAGGCCTGCAAGATGGGTGACGGCATCCAGATCGCCTTCTGGCCCGACGCGACCCGCGAACAGCCCGATCCCGTCGCGGCGTTGGGCTGGCTCAACGATCGGATGAAATCGGTTCCGGCAGCCAATGACTGCGCAGCGTTCGGCGCAGCCCACCCTTGATGATCGGCTATCTCGCGCCAACCCGCTCGTTCACCCGGTAGAGCCGCCAATCCGGCTGGCCGTCACCGTCATTGGGAATCTCCAGCTCCAGTGTGGCCACCTCGGCACCCGTGTCGTACAACGTCGGATAGCGCACATTGAGCGCATCCGATGTGCCGCGCCCGGTCGCCGGGACTGCCAGCAGATATCTGACCCCGTTGGCGGTCGGATCATTGAGCAACTCGGTGAAATCCGGGTCCGACGGGATCACGAAGACCCGCGGCCGGCTCGACGCAGCCAGGACGCCGAACCCGTATACCGTGTCGGTGATCACCGAGCTGTCGGGCAGATCGAGGTTCTCCAGGTACTGGGCGATCTGCCGCTCGGTTTTGAACGTCCGGGCGATCTGGTGCTCGATGGCCTTACGCTCGGTCACGTTGTAGGGATCCGGATTCAGCACCGCACCGAGTCCGTATTCCTGCGGCGCGTATTTCGGTTGGGCCATACCGAGCATCGTCACCGGGATACCGATGGCGACCGTCGCGGCAACGGCAACATACGGCGCGGCAGACCTGGGTTTGACCGGTTCGGCGGTCGGAGCCGGCGGCGCATACCTGCCTCGGCGCGTCGGCGTCCTGAAGACCCCGTCCGGAACGCCGAGCATCGCCATGGTCACGCACAGCGGTATCGCGATGATGAAGAACCGCAGGAACGGGAACGTCGATCCCGATGCGTAGCTGTACGACTGGAACACCAGCACCGCACCGAACAATGCGAGGGGCACGACCAACATCTGCCAGTTCGGCCGCCCCCACCGTTGCATCACCGCCCACAACGCCAGCGGCAGCATGGTCGGCGCCAGCAGCATTATGCAGACCGCCGCGAACATCAGGCCGTCGAACAGATTCGGCGCGGTCTGCCCGGATTGCTCAAGGATCGCCGTGTTGCCGTACTGCGAGGTGAACTGCGCGAACGCCTCACCGGTGATCAGCCAGCCGGCGGCCGCCCAGCCGAGGAACGCCAGAAAGCCAGGACCGCTGACGATCAACATGTCCAGAAAGGCGCGCCGCAACCGGGGCGGCGATTTGGCCCGAAGATACGTCGTGATGGCCACCAGGAACCCGGCCGCCGCTACGCAGGCCGCCGCGTCATACCGGGTGAGGTAGGCCAACCCCATCGCGATGCCGCCCGCGGCGATGAGATGGTGCACATCGTCGTCGACCATCCACAAGATGAGCCGGCGCACCGCCCATGTCATGAAGAAGATGAACGGCGCTTCGCTCATCCCATTGGACCCGTAGAAGATGATCATCGGGTTGAGCGCGAACAACAGGGTGAGGGTCACCGAATATGCCCGGGGCAGACCACGATCGGTGCCCATACTCAGCATCTGCACCGCGGCGCCGGCCATGAAGGTCGCCGACATGATCGTGCCGGCGAACGCCCGGCCGGCGATATCCGGCCACACCGCGCCCAGCGCAACGGCCGGAATCTGCACCATGGCGGCCACCGGGGTGAAGATGAACCCGAGGGCAGCCAGGTGCGGATCGCGGCTGAACAGCACCGACTGGGTGGCCACGACACGTGACAACGTGTCGCCCATGATGAACCCGTTCTGGACCTGCAACCAGTGTCCGACTGCAAGGTAGACGAAGAGCATGGCGACGAAGATCGTCAGCTTCAGCCTGAAATCCGACCGTCCGGCCGCCGCTGACATCACGCCGAGGAGGCCATCTGCTCGTGGGCAGCCTTGTCTTCCGGACGCTCGGCCAGCCCGTGAAAGGTCTTCTCCCAGAACGACGGCTGCCTGATCATCTGGTAGGCGCCCTTGGCGGCTGCGATGCTCATCATCAGCCAGAACAGCGGAACGCTGAGCGCGGCGAGCAGCAGATCGGATCGATCGTCCTCGCGCAGGGCGATCATGTTCATGTACATGACCGTGAAGTTGCCGATGATCATCGCGATCAGGGCCGGGAAATAGATCAGCGGCGGGAACACCGAGCCGACGACGGCCGGCTGCCCCAGGAACCACAACACGGTGATGAACCAGAACAGCAGGTTCAGGACTGCGATGATCGGGGTTCCGGCCAGCACCAGGTTGAACCGGACAAAACTGCGTAATCCCAACGTGCGGTACAACTTCACTGGCTCGCGGGTGTGTACCAGCCAGGTCTGCAGATAGCCCTTGTACCACCGGGAGCGCTGGCGGATCCAGTTGATGACGTCACTGTTCGCCTCTTCGAGCGTGTAGGAGTCGATCACTGCGGTGTGATAACCGTTCGAGGCGATGCGCAGGCCGAGGTCGGCATCTTCGGTGACGTTGAAAGGATCCCAGGCGCCGATTCTCCGCAGGATGTCACGGCGGAGGTGATTGGAGGTGCCGCCCAATGGAATCGGTGAGGTGCTCACCATCATGCCGGGCAGCAGATAACCGAACCACAGCGCGTACTCGGCCGTGAACCAGGCCGTCAGCAGATTCTGGTGGCCGTTGTGGTACACCAACTTGGCCTGCACACATGCCACGTTGTCGGGTAGGTCGCGGAAGGCCGCCACCACCCGGCGCAGCTGCAGCGGCTCGGGCAGGTCTTCCGCGTCGAAGATCGTGACGATGTCGCCAGTGGCGAAATGCAGACCGTAGTTGCACGCCTTGGGTTTGGTGCGCGGTTCGGCGGGCGGCACCAAAAGGATGGTGATGACGTCGGATTCGCCACAGGCCGTCGCGGCGTCGATCGTTATCTGGTCATCGGCTTCCAGCAGCAACAGAACCTGAAGCCGATCTCTCGGGTACTCCAGCGCATCCATGGCCGCGATGAGGTCTGCGACCACTTCCGGCTCGTTGTAGGCAGGCACCAGGATCGTGTACGCCGGGAGATCCTCATCGGGAATCGCGCGCGCCACATCGTCGGGGATCACGATGGGACGCGACGCCAACCCGCGCTTGAAGATCAACACCCGGTCGCCGAGGGTCAAAAGATAAGCCAGCGTGCACAGCCCGATGAGCGTCACCGTTGTTTGCAGGGGTCGCCAGATCCCGAAGGCGATCACAATCACCAGTAGGGCCACCAGGACGGGCTTCTGCCAACCGATCAACGGTTTGGACGCCGAATGAACAGGATCATCCTCACGCAGACCGTTGATCGCCCGATTGAGTGCGTAATCGCGCTGCTCGGCGGTGACGGTCTCGGGGTCGAATGTCTCGTCGAAAGTCATTGACCGGCACCCTTCACGAACTGTGCCGCCACCAGGGCGCGGCCGAATTCGGTGAGCAGCTCGGCATCCTTGTACGCCGGCCTGCGCTGCACCAACACCGAATTGCCGCGGAACAGCACGGTGAAGAGGTTTCGCAGCGTGGAAACCAAACCGCGTTGTGGATTGGGGAACGGCGCGTCGGGCAGATGGTTGTCCACCGCGAAGATGTCGATGACCTGGTCCTCATTCTGGTCGCCCCAGGCGAAACGCAGTACGTCCCAGCTCACCAGCAGCCGGTCGTCGATCGCCGAGAAGAGCTCCCCCGTCACCCCGTAGCCGAGATCGACCGGTCGTGGCGTGCTGAGGCGGGTCCCCGTGGTGTCGTAGAGCACCTGCCCGGGATATGCGTCGAACGAGAACGGCAACTCGCTGACGATGCTGTCCACCATGAGGTTTCGCCGTGCCGACAGTTTGTCGAACCGCGGATCGCCGACGTCCGCGGTCATCCGCTGGCGGATGAGGACGGCTTCGTCGCCGTAGTACCGTTTCACCCCGGTGTACTGCTGCTCACCGGTGATCGTCCAGCCAGGGGGTGCCTCCAGTCGCATGCCGGGTGCCAGATCGTACGGCGCGCTGCGGCTGAGCAGCGTGGCACTGCGCTGCTGCGGCAACGGCATGAACGAGATGGCGACCGCGACCGCGACCACCAGTGGAATTGCGGTCCAGATCTGTTTGGCGGCAAGTGGTTCGATCTTGCGGTCGAGCAGCTTCTTCGGTTGGCCGCGGCGCGTGTACAGGCGGGCCGCAATGCCCACCGCGAGGATCGAGGCGAGCGACGGAATCAACTGATAGACGATCACCGGCACGTGCGGCCACAGTTTGTCGATCACGTAGAGGATCGCGAAACCGAATACGAACGCGACGAGCGCGCCGACCACCGCGCGCTTGCGGGTACGGCCCACCGCGATCGCGGTGGCCGCCGCGGCGATCAACAGGGTCCCTACGCCTGCGGCGAAGTTGCCGCCGCCCAGCATGATGACGACCACTTGGTACGGCAACGGGCATATCAGCGACAACAGCACCCACGGCCACGCGAACCGGGCCACTGGCCGCACCCCGAACAGCACCAGGGCGCTGCTGACCATGAACAGCCAGAGCGCCAACAGGTCCAGCCGCATCAAGTGGAAGAACTCCGAGTAGCGCTTCAGCAGGACACCCTGCACCATCAGCGCCAGACCCAGCCCGATCACCCCGACGATGATGTCGGTCTGCCGGTCATGGATCGGCAGTTCCGTGCGGCGCCGGAAGTTCACCCCCAATGCTGCGAGAGCGGCCGCGATCGGGACCATCCAGACATAACCGATGAGACCACCCTCCAGGGTGGTCTCGACCAGGTTGCGCAGACTCGCACGGAATGCCACGAACGTGAGCACGGCGATGAGCGCCCAACGCGACACCAGCCGGACAGTCGGAGGTAGACCGAACCACCACTGCGCCAGCCGGTCCCAATCGCGCCGGGTGCCCTGCAGCGTTGTCGTCACGACTGTCCCCGGGACCGCCGCCCACGCAGTGCGACCAGCCCGGCCCCGAGTGCCGCGAGTATCACGACCCCGGCACCGACCCACAGCCGTACCGACTTGTGGCCGGTTGCGGTCGCACTTTCCGGTTGGGCAGCAGGAGTGGTCAGGGTGAAGGGGTCGCGCCCCGGCATCGCAAGAACGGCGGTGCCGGACAAGCCCGACCACCGCGGCACATCGGCCCCCAACCAGCCCAGCAGCCGGTCCAGCTCCCCGGGAGCCTGGCTGGAGGTGGCGATCAGCACCGAGCGCCCACCCGTGTAGACGGTCTGCAGTGATCCGAAGCCCACCTTCGGATCGAGGGTCAGAGTGGAGGATCTACCCGATCCGTCGACGTTCTCGACGGTGATCAGACCGTCGGAATTCACCGCGACGGGTAGTGCGATCCGATCGTCGTTCCAGCCGTCGGCACTGATCAGCAACGCGGGGTTGGGCGAAGCGACAGCGTCGGCCAACGAACGTACCTCGGCGTCGAAGGGACGTGAGCTCAGGCGCTGCAGCCCCGTCAGGATCTGCACCGCACGGCGCAGGTTGGCGAACCCCGGGTCCATCCCGACCTCCAGCCGCGGCATAAAAGCCTGCGGTAACGACTGGAAGCCCGTCGGGACAGGAGGTTTGGCCAGTTTGCTCTCCACCGGTGTTTCACCGTCGATGGTCAAAGTGATCGGCTGAAACTCGCCGCATCGACCGGTGTTGCCTGCCGCGTCGATCGCGATATCCACATTGGTGTAGCGCTGAAGGAGCCAATCCGGCACGTCGACCCATCGGTCGATCCGGCCGTTCGCCTCGGTCGGCCAACGGTCGATCGTCTGCCCACCGATGCTGACGACCACCTGGCCGGCGATGCTGGCAGGCAACGGGGTGTAGGAACCCTGCAGATGGACCCGGACATCGCGGACCGTCCGGCCCAGCCGGGTCTGATCCAACGGAACCGTGACACGGGGGTTGACCAGGGCCGTGGCATTGACGCCGGGCTGGCCGAGCTGACGGATCGTGGTGTGGTCACTCGGCAGCTGCGGAGTGTTGGACAGCGGCCCCACAACAGCCTTTGACTGCACCGCGAGTTTCGAGATGTCACTGGACAGCAACCGGGCCTGGTTGGTGACCTCTCCGGAAGGACCCGAAATGAGTAGGGCCGGAACAGCATTGGGACCTTGCAAGCTCAATCCAGGCGCCTCCCCCTCACGCACGATCACCTGCCGTTCCAGCGGCTGCGGCGGCGCAACCGGACCGCCGTCGGTCGTCACGATGTCCACGGAGGGACGTTGCGGGCCGTACCGGGCAACCACCGCCGTCGCGATCCCGATCGAGGCATCGGATTCCGATTGCGACGGATTCGGCGGCACGAACAGCGTCAGCTTGCTCAGCACCGGAGGCAGGAAGTCGGCGATCACCGTCGGCGGTTGTTCCAGACCGGTGAATCGAACGTCGCTGTTGATCAGCCGTAGCGGGTTCGTCGGGTCGTACACGCAGTACCCGTCGGGCATGGTCAGGTAGTCGTTCAACTGCACCGTCACGGAGTTTTCGACGACCCGGGCACCGGCCAGCGGTACCGTGATCGGCGCCTGATCGGGCGGCAGAGGAACGCGCGACAACACGCGTTGGTCCTGTGTCACCTGGAGGGTGCCACCGCGGGTGTTGACCGGCAGTTGCACCGTCGCGACCAGCTCAGCGGGAATCAATCCACGCGGCACCGGAATTGTCAGGGTCTGCGAACCCTCTATGCCGTAAAGCGCGATATCCGGACCTACGCCGAGCGTCCGCAGGTTCAATGTCGGGGAACTCACCAGCGACGGATCGTCTCCCGGAGCGGCTGCGGCCACCCCAGGCGTAATGGCTGTTCCTGCAACGAGCACCGCGGCCGCGACCACAGACAATATGCGGGAAGTCACCCGCATCAGCTTAGGGCGGGCATTGCGGCTGCACCCACCTTCGCCGGAATTAAATATCCGAATCCAATTCAGATGTGGCCGGACCTTCACGGTGCCGATAAGGCAGATCAATGTCGATCATTTGCTGCTTTTCACGTACCTGCTGCCGGAATCCATCGGGAATTCATCGACCCGGCAGGCCGTCAATCGCCACATCGGAAAACCTCTGCGATCACCTTTCGGACGAGGTAATTTCTGACTCGCAGGAGGTGGGAACCCGATGACTGCACCAGCGGAGAACGTCGACACCGCCGACGCCGGCCATGAAGTCACCCGCGGCCCAGCGATCGCCCGCCCGCACTGGGCCTGGCGCATGCAACCGTCCTCGGTGACACTCAAACTGGTCATGGCGGCCACGGGTATCGTCTTCGCGCTGTTCGTCCTGGTCCACATGATCGGCAATCTCAAGGTCTATACCGGCGCCGCCCACTTCGACGACTACGCCCACTGGCTGCGCACCCTGCTCGAGCCACTGCTCCCCTACGAGGGGGCGCTGTGGATCTTCCGCATCGTGCTACTCGGTTGCCTGGTCGCGCATGTCGGCTGCGCGGTCCTGCTGACCCGCCGGGCGCATGTGGCCCGCGGCCGGTTTCGGCGCAGAGGGCTGGGCCTGCGGTCGTTCACCGCCCGCACCATGCTGGTCAGCGGACTGGTGCTGTTGCTGTTCATCGTGTTTCACATCCTCGATCTGACCGTGGGGGCGCGGCCGTTCGCCAGTTCGGCGTTCGTCGGCGCAACCGAAACCACCAGCCGTGCCTACGACAACCTGATCGCCAGCTTCGACCGGCCCGGCGTCGCGGTGTTCTACCTGCTGGCGATGGCTGTTCTCGGCGCCCATCTGGTGCACGGACTATGGACGGCCGTCAATGATCTCGGGGTGACGGGCCAACGCGCCCGCCAGGTCGGCGTGGCGCTCGGCGGAGCACTCGCGCTGGCAGTGATGTTGGGCAACATGACGATTCCCGTCGCGGTGTGGACAGGGGTGGTGTCATGACGCCCGTGGAACTCGGGAGCCTGCGCACGGTGGGCGATCCGGTCACCGGCGGCGTGCCCGACGGTGATCCCGCCCGGGCCTGGCAGCGGCGCTGCCTGGACTACCGACTGGTCAGCCCGCTCAACCGGGGCAAGTTCACCGTGATCGTGGTCGGCACCGGACTCGCGGGCGCGGGGTGCGCGGCGGCGCTGGGCGAACTGGGCTATCACGTCGAGTGTTTCACCTTCCACGACGCGCCGCGCCGCGCACACAGCGTCGCCGCCCAGGGCGGCATCAATGCCGCCCGGGCCCGCAAGGTCGACAACGACAGCATCGACCGCTTCGTCAAAGACACCGTGAAAGGCGGGGACTTCCGGGCTCGCGAAGCGGACTGCTTTCGGCTGGCAAGCGAATCGGCCCGTGTCATCGACCACATGAACGCCATCGGCGCGCCGTTCGCCCGCGAGTACGGCGGCAGCCTGGCCACCCGATCGTTCGGCGGGGTGCAGGTCTCGCGTACCTACTACACCCGCGGTCAGACGGGCCAGCAGTTACAGATCGCCGGCAGTCAGGCGCTACTGCGCCAAGTGCGCGCCGGCACGGTCAACCTTCACACCCGGACGGAGATGCTCGACGTTGTCGTAGCCGACGGGCGCGCGGCCGGAATCGTCACGCGCAATCTGGTCACCGGTGAGGTGAGCGCCACTACCGGGCATGCGGTGGTACTCGCGACCGGTGGCTACGGCAACGTGTTCTTCCGCTCGACGCTGGCACGCAACTCGAATGCCACTGCGACGTGGCGAGCACACATGCGCGGTGCGCTGTTCGCGTCACCGGCGTTCATCCAGTTCCATCCGACCGCGCTACCGGTGAACTCGGAATGGCAGTCCAAGACCATCCTGATGAGCGAATCGCTGCGCAACGACGGCCGGATCTGGGTGCCCAGGCAAGCCGGGGACGGGCGCGACCCCAACGACATCCCCGACGACGAGCGCGACTACTACCTCGAGCGCATGTATCCGGCATATGGCAACCTCTCGCCGCGCGACGTCTCGTCGCGCGCCGCGCGGACCCAGATCGACTCGGGCCACGGAGTGGGTCCACTGAAGAACAGTGTCTACCTGGACTTCCGGGACGCCCTGGCGCGGCTCGGCAGGGACAAGATCGCCGAGCGGTACGGCAACCTCTTCTCGATGTACCAGGACGCGACCGGTGAGGATCCGTACCGGGTGCCCATGCGGATCGCACCTGGCGCACATTTCTCGATGGGCGGGTTGTGGAGCGACTTCGACCAGATGACCTCCATCCCAGGGCTTTTCGTGGCCGGAGAAGCCGGCTGGGGATACCACGGCGCCAACCGCCTCGGCGCCAACTCGCTGCTGTCGGCATGCGTCGACGGATGGTTCACCCTGCCGTTGTCAGTCCCGAATTACCTTGCCGGTCTGCTCGGCACCGCACCGCCGGCCGCCGGTCATCCCGCGGTGGCCGGCGCGCTGGACGATGTGGCCCGACGCGTCGACGGGCTGCTGTCGGTCGGCGGCAGCCAGGGGCCGGACCGATTCCACCGCAGGCTCGGTGACCTGCTCTACCGCGGTTGCGGGGTGTCGCGTTCGGAGCAGGGACTGGCCGACACGATTTCCGCGATCGACGAACTGACCGCCGAATTCTGGACCGATCTTCGGGTCGCAGGCAAGGGCGCGGAGTTCAACCAGGAGCTCGAAAAGGCGGGCCGCGTAGCCGATTTCCTCGGCCTCGCGCGGCTCATGTGCATCGATGCGATCGACCGTGACGAGTCTTGTGGTGCGCACTTTCGCGTCGAGCATCAGACATCCGCCGGCGAGGCGGAACGCGACGACGACAACTGGTGCTTCGTCTCGGCATGGGAGTACCACGCTGACGGGCCGCAGACGCGACATGACGAGAAGCTGAACTTCTCCGCCGTACCGCTGCAGACGAGGAACTACGCATGAAGCTCACGTTGCAGATCTGGCGTCAGAGCGACGCGGCCGCGGCCGGTCACTACGAGGACTACACGGTTGACGACGCAACCCCGGAGATGTCGCTGCTCGAACTACTCGATCGGCTCAACGACATGCTGGTCGCCGAAGGGCGCGACCCGGTCGCATTCGACTCAGATTGCCGCGAAGGTGTGTGCGGCTCATGCGGAATCACCGTCGACGGCCGCCCGCACGGTCCGGTGGCCAATACGCCATCCTGCCGACAGCACGTACGGTCGTTCGCCGAGGGTGCACGCATTCGGATCGAGCCGTTCCGCTCGGCCGCCTACCCGGTGGTGCGCGATCTCGTGGTGGACCGCTCAGCGCTGGACCGAATGATCTCCGCGGGCGGGCACATCGCCGTTGACGCAGGCACCGCGGCCGACGCCGATGCCGAGCCGCTGCCCCACGACGATGCCGAGTACGCACTGGATTTCGCGGCATGCATCGGATGCGGTGCGTGCGTGGCGGCCTGCCCCAACGGCGCCGCACATCTGTTCGCCGGCGCCAAGCTGCTGCACCTGGGCACAGTCACCCGCGGAAAGCTCGAACGCGGAAGGCGCGCACAGAGTCTGGTCGGCCAGATGGAGCAGGAGTTCGGGCCGTGTTCCAGCTACGGCGAGTGCTCCCAGGTATGTCCCGAGAGCATTCCCTTGACTGCGATCGCGGCCGTCAACCGCGAGGTGGTAAGAGCGCGCGTGCGCAGGCCGAAGAACTGACGCCACGAGAGGGACCGGTACATGACCGCCACCAGCTCGACCGAGACCGGCGAACGCCGCTTACCACCGTGGCTGCCTTACCTCTGGAAAGCGGGCATCCCGATCCTGGTCGCGGTGGTGGTGTACTTCCTACCGGTGCCCGACGGTGTCGAACCCACCGGGATGCGGATGCTCGGGATCTTCCTCGGGACCATTCTGGCGCTGATCCTGCAGCCGCTACCCACCGCCGCCGTGTCGATCATCGGCATGACCGCGGCCATGCTCACGAAAACCGAGACCGCCGCCAGAGCGCTCAACGGCTTCGCCAACACCACGGTGTGGCTGATCGTTGCGGCGTTCTTCATCGCCGAGGGGTTCCTCATCACCGGACTGGGCCGGCGGATCGCGCTGATGTTCGTCACCAGACTGGGGCGATCCACCCTGGGCCTGTCCTACGGGATGACGCTCACCGACCTGATCCTCGCGCCGGCGACGCCGTCGAACACCGCACGCTGCGGTGGTGTGGTGTTCCCGATCGTCGCATCGCTCAGCCACCTGGAGGACTCCTACCCCGAGCCCGAGGAATCACGTAAACGATTGGGCGCCTACCTGACTCTGACGGCGTTGCAGGTCAACGTGATCACCTCGGCAATGTTCGTCACCGCCATGGCAGGCAACCCGGTGGCTCAGGAGGCCGCCGGGAAACTGGGAATCGAAATCTCGTGGACGAGATGGGCCGTCGCCGCGATCGTGCCGGGAATCGTGAGCCTGATCGCCGTGCCGTGGGTGATGTCCAAGGTCTACCCACCCACCGTCACGAAAACACCCGAGGCGCCGCAACATGCCCGCGATCAACTACGCGAGGCCGGCCCCATGTCGGCCAAGGAATGGATCATGGCGGGCACCTTCGTCCTGCTGTTGCTGTTGTGGTGTCTCAGTGACCTGCTCGGGATCGACGCGACCACAGCGGCGTTCACCGGAATCGCGATCCTGCTCATCACGGGGGTGCTGTCTTGGAAGGACCTGGCCGACAACACCTCTGCGTGGAGCACACTGGTCTTCTTCGGGGTGCTGGTCGGGATGGCCAACGAGCTCAACGAACTCGGGGTGATCGACTGGATCGGTGACTCGGTGGCAGGCGCGGTCGGCTCACTGCCGTGGGTGATCGCCTTCGCGATCCTCACGCTGGTGTACTTCTACTCGCACTACCTGTTCGCCTCCAACACCGCCCACATCGTCGCGATGTATGCCGTCTTCGTCGGCGCGGCGATCGCCACCGGTGCGCCGGCGATGTTCTCGGCCTTGGTGTTCGGGTTCATCGGGAACCTGTTCGGCGGCCTGGCGCACTACTCGTCGGGGCCGGCCGGTGTCATCTACGGATCCGGATACATCAAGACCGCGGAGTTCTTCCGGATCGGTTTCACCATGAGCATCGTGATCATCCTGATCTGGACGATCATCGGCGGCGCGTGGATGAAGCTCATCGGCATCTGGTGAGCCTGTCGCCGAACGCAGAAGTGCCCCAAACCCGAAGGTTTGGGGCACTTTTCAGTCTGCTCGCGCGGAGCGGAAGAAGGGAAGGAGCCTTCGCTACTTCGCCTTTTCCAAAACCTCGACCAGCCGCCACCGCTTGGAGGCCGACAGGGGCCGGGTCTCCATCAGCGAGACGCGGTCGCCGATACCGGCGTCGCCGTTCTCGTCGTGCGCCTTGACCTTCTTGGTGGTCCGGATGATCTTGCCGTAGAGCGGGTGGCTCTTACGATCTTCCAGCTCGACCACGATGGTCTTCTGCATCTTGTCGCTGACCACGTAGCCGATGGCGGTCTTGCGACGGCCGCGCGGCGTCTCGGTGGCCGGCGTGTGCTTGGGGCCCTTGGTATCTGCCATTACGAATCCTCACCAACGGGTCCGGAAGCCAGACCCAACTCACGTTCACGCAGCACGGTGTAGACCCGTGCGATCTCCTGGCGCACAATGCGCAGCCGACGGTTGTTCGCCAGCTGACCGGTCGCCATCTGGAAGCGCAGGTTGAACAGCTCTTCCTTCGACTCGCGCAGCTTGTCCTTCAACTCGGTGTCGGACAGTTCGCGCAGTTCACCAGGCGTAGTTCCCACTGCCATCAGAACTGCTCCTCTCGACTCACGATGCGTGCCTTGATCGGCAACTTGTGGATTGCGCGAGTCAGAGCTTCCTTGGCGATCTTCTCATCCGGGTAGCTGATCTCGAACAAAATGCGTCCGGGCTTGACGTTGGCGATCCACCACTCCGGCGAACCCTTACCGGAACCCATGCGGGTCTCGGCGGGCTTCTTGGTCAGCGGGCGGTCCGGGAAGATGTTGATCCACACCTTGCCGCCACGCTTGATGTGCCGGTTGATGGCGATACGAGCGGACTCGATCTGCCGGTTGGTGATGTAGGCGTGACCGAGGGCCTGGATGCCGTAGTCACCGAAGCTCACCGACGTGCCGCCGCTGGCGATGCCACGCTGCCGTGGGTGGTGCTGCTTACGGTGCTTTACCTTGCGGGGAATCAGCATGATTAGTTCTCCGTGCTCTCAGCTGCGGGCGCCGAAGCTGCCGCGGCCTCGGTTGCGGCCGGTGCATCGTCTCCGGTCGCGGCGCGGCCGGCCTCGGTGCTCGTCGCCGTGGTGCCCGACGCACCGCTACGACGCGGCCGGGTGCCCGACGGACGCTCACGACGCGGCCGGTCACTGGCCGGCGCGGCGGCGGTGAGCTCACGCTTACCACCGACGATGTCGCCCTTGTAAATCCAGACCTTCACACCGATGCGGCCGAAGGTGGTCTTGGCCTCGTAGAGGCCGTAGTCGATGTCCGCACGCAGCGTGTGCAGCGGGACCCGACCCTCGCGGTAGAACTCCGAGCGGCTCATCTCAGCACCGCCGAGGCGGCCCGAGCACTGCACCCGGATGCCCTTGACGTTGGGCTGACGCATGGCCGACTGGATCGCCTTGCGCATCGCGCGGCGGAACGCCACGCGGTTGCTCAGCTGCTCGGCGACACCCTGGGCGACGAGCTGCGCCGTCGACTCAGGGTTCTTCACCTCGAGGATGTTCAGCTGAACCTGCTTGCCGGTCAGCTTCTCCAGGTCGGCGCGGATGCGGTCGGCCTCGGTGCCGCGGCGACCGATGACGATGCCGGGACGCGCGGTGTGGATGTCGACGCGGACCCGGTCCCGGGTGCGTTCGATCTCCACGTCGGCGATGCCGGCCCGCTCCAGGCCGGTGGCCAGCAGCTTGCGGATGGCAACGTCTTCCTTGACGTAGTCCTTGTACTGCTTGTCGGCGTACCAACGGGACTTCCACTCGGTGGTGATACCGAGCCGGAAGCCGTGGGGGTTGATCTTCTGGCCCACTACTCCGAGCCTCCCTTCGTCTCGGCCGTGCCCTTCGCAGCAGCAGCCTTGCTGCCCTGCGCACGACGGCTGCGCGCGGATGCGGCGGCCGCACCCTTTTGCTTGGGCGGACGGCTCTCAACGATCACCGTGATGTGGCTGGTGCGCTTGCGGATCCGGAACGCACGCCCCTGGGCACGCGGACGGATGCGCTTGGCGGTCGGACCCTCATCGGCGTGGATGGTCGCAACCACCAGCGTCGTCGGGTCCAGGCCCTCGTTGTTCTGCGCGTTGGCGGCAGCGCTCGCGATCACCTTGGCGACCGTCTCGCTGGCACCCTGCGGCGCCCACCGCAGGATGTCGAGGGCTTCCTCGACACTCTTGCCGCGGACCAGATCGATGACCCGGCGGGCCTTGCTGGCGGAGACGCGCACGAAGCGCGCCTTCGCCTGCGCTGACGGGTATTCAATGACTGTGGTACTCATCGCCGCTTGCTCTTCCGGTCGTCCTTGATGTGACCCTTGAAGGTTCGCGTCGGGGCGAATTCGCCGAGCTTGTGCCCGACCATCGCCTCGGTGACGAACACCGGGACATGCTTGCGGCCGTCATGCACCGCAAACGTGTGCCCGATGAAGTCGGGGAGGATGGTCGACCGACGCGACCAGGTCTTGATGACCTGTTTGGTGTTCTTCTCGTTCTGAACGTCGACCTTCTTGAGAAGATGGTCGTCGACGAACGGACCCTTTTTAAGACTACGAGGCATCGCTGCTACTCCTTCCGCGGCCTAGCGCTTCTTGCCGGTGCGCCGGCGACGGACGATGAGCTTGTCGCTCGGCTTGTTGGGCTTGCGGGTGCGGCCCTCAGGCTTACCCCACGGGCTGACCGGGTGGCGGCCACCGGAGGTCTTGCCTTCACCACCACCATGCGGGTGGTCAACCGGGTTCATCACGACACCACGGACGGTCGGGCGCTTGCCCTTCCACCGCATACGGCCGGCCTTACCCCAGTTGATGTTGGCCTGCTCGGCATTGCCCACCTCGCCGACGGTGGCGCGGCAGCGCACGTCGACGCGACGGATCTCACCGGACGGCATACGCAGCGAGGCGTAGGTGCCTTCCTTACCCAGCAGCTGGATGCTCACGCCGGCCGAACGGGCCAGCTTGGCACCGCCACCGGGCCGCAGCTCCACAGCGTGGATCACGGTGCCGGCGGGGATGTTGCGCAGCGGCAGGTTGTTGCCGGGTTTGATGTCGGCGTTAGGCCCCTGCTCGATGACGTCGCCCTGCTTCAGACCCTGCGGCGCGATGATGTAGCGCTTCTCGCCGTCCAGGTAGTGCAGCAGCGCGATGTTCGCGGTGCGGTTCGGGTCGTACTCGATGTGAGCGACCTTGGCGTTGACGCCGTCCTTGTCGTGGCGACGGAAGTCGATGAGGCGGTATGCGCGCTTGTGGCCGCCACCCTTGTGACGGGTGGTGATGCGGCCGTGCGCGTTACGCCCACCGGTGCCATGCAGCGGACGGATGAGCGACTTCTCCGGAGTCGAGCGAGTGATCTCGGCGAAATCGGAGACGCTCGAACCGCGACGACCCGGGGTCGTCGGCTTGTACTTGCGAATTCCCATATCAGTTAAATCCTCTTAGTTCCCGGCGTTACGCCGGGGCTCCGAACAATTCGATCGGCTTGCTGCCGGCGGCCAGGGTGACGATGGCACGCTTGGTGTCCTTGCGCTTACCGAAGCCCGAACGGGTGCGCTTGCGCTTGCCCTGCCGGTTGGCGGTGTTCACCGAACTCACCTTGACGTCGAAGATCTTCTCGATAGCGATCTTGATCTGCGTCTTGTTCGAATCCGGGTGCACGACGAACGTGTACACGTTGTCCTCGATCAGCCCGTACGACTTCTCCGAGATGACCGGGGCCAGGATGATGTCGCGGGGGTCGGTCACGGTAGCCATCAGGCCGACACCTCCTCTTTGGTATTCGCCGAGATGTACGCGTTCAGCGCCTCGACGCTGAACACCAGGTCGTCGGCATTGAGCACGTCGTAGGTGTTGAGCTGATCCGGCGAGATCACATGCACACCAGGCAGGTTGCGGACGCTCTTGAGCCCGACCTCATCGGTGCGGCCGATGATGATGAGAACCTTCTTGTTCTCGGTCAGCGAGCCCAGGAACGCCTTGGCGCTCTTGGTAGAGGGGGTCTGACCCTCGACCAGCTCGGTGATCGCGTGGATCCGCTCGTTGCGGGCCCGGTCCGAGAGCGCACCGCGCAGGGCGGCGGCGATCATCTTCTTCGGGGTCCGCTGGCTGTAGTCGCGCGGCTGCGGGCCGTGGACGACGCCACCACCGGTGAACTGCGGTGCACGGGTCGAGCCCTGACGCGCCCGACCGGTGCCCTTCTGCCGGTACGGCTTCTTGCCGCCACCGGAGACCATGGCGCGGGTCTTCGTCGCATGCGTGCCCTGACGCTTGGCCGCCAACTGAGCGTTGACCACCTGGTGCATCAGAGCGATGTTGGGCTCGACGTCGAACAGCGCGGCGGGCAGCTCGATGGAGCCGTCCTTCTTGCCTGCCGGCGTCTTCACATCAATTTTGAGAGTCATTACTTCTCGCCTCGCTTGATTGCGCTGCGGACAACCACCAGACCACCGTTGCGTCCGGGGATGGCGCCCTTGATCAACAGCACGCCGTTCTCGGCATCGACCTTGTGAACCTTGAGGTTCTGCGTGGTCACCCGATCGTGGCCCATGCGGCCCGACATCCGGGTGCCCTTGAACACGCGGCCCGGGGTGGCGCAGCCACCGATGGAGCCGGGGCGGCGGTGCACTGCCTGGGCGCCGTGCGAGGCGCCCTGGCCGGCGAAGCCGTGACGCTTCATGGTGCCGGCGAAGCCCTTGCCCTTGCTGGTGCCGGTCACGTCGACGTAAGCACCGTCGGCGAAGATCTCGGCGGTCAGCTCCTGGCCCACCTCGTACTCGGCGGCGGCAGCCTCGTCGACCCGAAGCTCAGCCAGGTGGCGGCGCGGGTTGACACCCGCGGCGGCGTACTGGCCGGTGACGGGCTTGTTGACCTTGCGCGGGCTGATCTCGCCATAGGCGAGCTGCACGGCGCTGTAGCCGTCGCGCTCGGGGGTACGGATAAGGGTCACCACGTTGGGGCCGGCCTTGACGACCGTCACCGGGACGACTTTGTTGTTCTCGTCGAACACCTGCGTCATGCCCAGCTTGGTGCCCAAAATGCCTTTTCTAGCCATTTTTCTCGGGTCTCCTACTGGATGTTGACGTCGACACTGGCCGGCAGGTCGATGCGCATGAGCGCGTCAACCGTCTTCGGCGTCGGGTCGAGGATGTCGATCAGTCGCTTGTGGGTGCGCATTTCGAAATGCTCCCGCGAGTCCTTGTACTTATGCGGCGACCGGATGACGCAGTAAATGTTCTTCTCGGTCGGCAACGGCACGGGGCCCACCACGCTGGCACCGGTACGGGTGACCGTCTCGACGATCTTGCGCGCCGAGGCATCAATGGCCTCATGGTCGTAGGCCTTGAGCCTGATGCGGATCTTCTGTCCCGCCACGCTTCTCCTACCTCTACTTCGTACATCGGCCGGCCGTATCGAAGCCTCGATGGGAAACCCACCGAAACCCGTCGGGCCTGGTCCCCGGCGCGGGTGCGCCGAGTATTGCCGCCGCTGTTTACCTGTCTGTGGTCCACCGGCCCCCGCGGTCGGGCGTGTCGCCTTCTCGCACACTTTCTCGCCCTGGAAATCAGTCGCGATCTAGTGTTGGGACCGGATGCGCCCGTGGGGGCGCGGGTCGGATGCCCGGCCAGGAATACCCGGCGCAAGGCAACCCGAACAGTATGCCTTAGATCCGGGCGTGCTCCAAATCCGCGATCGAGCAGGTCGGGGCCGGTCGACGCAACGGGGAAAAACGGCGTCCGGCTTCCGGATTTCCAGGCAGTATTCCTGCGCTCCGGCGACCGTGATCGCGTACGTAACGCCATGGCGGAAAAAGTCGCCCGCGGCGGCCACCACGTTACGGGCGGCGCGAGCCCAACCCTCCGCACCGAACTTACTCTTGAGTAAGGTTTGGCACATGACGCAGCCCAGCCCGACCTACAGAGCATGGAAGAAGTTGTCAGCGCTACCCGGCGGCAGCTGGGCGTTCTCCGCCGCGGCCATGGCCCGGGTGCCCTACTTCGCGTCGATCCTGCCGCACGTGGTGCGCATGGAACCGGGGCTGGCCGAGGTGACGGTGCCCAAATGGTTCTACGTCTACAACCACCTGCACACCGTGCACGCCATCGCGTCATGCAATGCCGCCGAGATGGCGATGGGCATGTTGATGGAGGCCACCGTGCCGACGACGCACCGCTGGATCCCCAAGGCGATGAACGTGCAGTACCTCGCGAAGGCGACCACCTCGTTGCGTGCCACCGCAGAGCTCGCACCGCCGGATTTCGGCGCGATCACCGAGGGCACCGACGTCGTGGTGCCCGTCAGCATCACCGACCGCAACGGCGTGGAAGTGGTGCACGCCGACATCACCACCTGGGTCACTCCGGCCTAGTCCAGGTAGGTGCCGTGCCCTTCGCGCACCAGGGCGCCGTCGAACAGCAGCACCTCATTGACCAGCCCGCCCCGCTGATTGCGGTAGTGGATCACCAGCGCCGACTCGCCGCGATAGGTGCCGAGCACCTCGAACTGCAGATCCGGCATGCCGGCCAGCGCCGTCGTCCAGTAATGACGTAATGCGTCCTTGCCCCGCACCACGCCACCGGTCTCGGGCAGCACGCGCGCGGCGACCGGTGAACTGAACACCACGTCGTCGTGGAAATGGGCCAGCACCGCCTCGACGTCGTGCGCGTTCCACGCACTCACCCACTCTTCGGCGAAGGCCTGCGGATCCGGTGTCGCCATCGAGTTCACTTCTCCCTCAGCCCCGCCCAGAACGGGCATTGATGAACGTGCGCATAGCCATTGTCGACGCGACTGCCATCGGCCTGCAACGACATTCGTGAGCCGTCGAACTCCGGCCAGCCCGGCTGGCCGTCGACCGCGGGATCACCGGTGCGCACGAAGGCGCTCCAGTAGTCGATCATCTGGTCCGAGAGCTGTTGCTGCGCCGGGTTCAACGGGGGCGCCCCGCCGACGTCGAACAGATAGCGAAGCTCCAGTGAGTGACTGGCCCCGACCGGGAAGGGCAGCGTCCGCATGACCTCCGGCGCCGGCGCGGAGCGGTCGTTGAACTCGTAGGCGTAGACCGGACCGGTACGGGACAGCTCACCGGCCATCCGGTCCGACACACAGGCAAACGCACCGTCGGTAACGGCCGCCGAATATGCCTGCGCCACACCGCCATAGCGATCAATCGGGTAATGCACCCCGACGGCCGCGGCATCGGCGCCGAAGGTCTCGGACAGTAGCCGCGGGTAATCCTCGGTGGTGTAGCGCTGCCCCTCCCGCAGATAGCGCAACGCCACGAAGAGCGTGAACTCATCACGGGTGGTGCCGATCAACACCGGCACCGCTTCGGCCCCACCTGATCCGAACGCCGCCAACGGGGCTTGGGGGATCAATGCCGATCCGGTGACCGGACCGGTCAGCTCGTCACTGCCGATATTGAAGTACCACACCGGTTTTCGCAGACCATCCACGGGAAGTGCCCGCAGGCAGGTACCAGCGGTCGCGGGGTCAGGACATCCGGCGGCGGCCGCGTAATCGAGCGACCGGCGGGTCGCTGCGGGGAGATCGGTCTGTGCCTGACACGGGGCGCTCATCAGTATCGCGGCGCGGAACAACCCCGCCGAGCCCGGCGACACCAGATGATCACACACTGACATGCCGCCCGCGGATTCACCGGCGACAGTGACCTTTTCCGGATCGCCGCCGAAGTCGGCGATGTTGTCCCGCACCCACCGCAGCGCCGCCTGCTGGTCGGCCAGACCGTAGTTTCCGACGTCCCCACCGGCCCCCAGGGCCGGGTGCGCGAGGAAGCCCAGGGTGCCGAGCCGGTAGTTGACCGTGACCACGACGATGTCGCCGCGCGCGGCCAGCCGTCCCGCGTCGTAGATGCCACTGCTGCCGCCGGCGAACGCGCCGCCGTGGATCCACACCATGACGGGGCGCAACTCATCCGAGACCGGCGGTGTCCAGACGTTCAGGCTCAGGCAGTCCTCGGCCGTGTTGGCGCCGCGTTCGGGATCTGAATCGGGGTCCTGGATGCACCGCGGGCCGGGGCGGGTGGCGTCGCGCTCCCCCGGCCATCCCGGCGCGGGAGCCGGCGCGGCGAACCGCATCGCACCCACCGGCGCGGCGGCGTACGGAATCCCGGCGAACAACCGATGGTCGGATACCACTGCGCCGCGCAAGGTTCCGGCCGCGGTCTGGACCAGCGCCGGGTCCGACCCCTGAGCGTGGCCCTGTGGATGGCCGGGCGTCACCGCCTGCCCGCCACCGCGCACACAGCCTGCAACCAGCATCGCCAGCATTGCCAGCAACGCGACGGCGCACCGCCCTGACCGCATGGCAGTGAGCGTACGGGCCCGATCGGAAAAATCCTCTCCCTTACGTGGCGGCGACCACATATGGTGGCAGTTGACACCCGTCAAGTACCGGTCACGTGAGGAGTCTGTATGAGCGCGCCGACGATGGACGACGCCGCGAAGGTGCTCGCCGACCCGACGGCTTATGCCGACGACGCGCGCCTGCACACCGCGCTGACCCATCTGCGCGCGAACAATCCGGTGGCCTGGGTGGACAACGCGCCCTACCGTCCCTTCTGGGCGATCACCAGACACGCCGACATCATGGCCGTCGAGCGGGACAACGACCTGTTCATCAGCGAGCCACGGCCATTGCTGGCCACCGCGGCGGCCGACGACCTCGCCAAGCAACAGCTCGAGGCCGGCATGGGCCTGCGCACGCTGATCCACATGGACGATCCGCACCACCGCAAGGTTCGGGCGATCGGTGCAGATTGGTTCCGCCCCAAGGCAATGCGTGACCTCAAGGTCCGCGTCGACGAGCTCGCCAAACGCTATGTCGACAAGATGCGCGACATCGGACCCGAATGCGATTTCGTCACCGCGATCGCCGTCGACTTCCCGCTCTACGTGATCATGTCGCTGCTCGGGCTGCCCGAGGACGACTTCGCTCGCATGCACATGCTGACCCAGGAGATGTTCGGCGGCGACGACGAGGAGTACCAGCGCGGCAAGTCCCTGGAGGACGGCCTGGCGGTTCTGCTGGATTTCTTCGCCTACTTCTCGTCGCTGACCGCGTCGCGTCGCGCCAACCCGACCGAGGATCTGGCCTCGGCCATCGCCAACGGCACGATCGACGAGGAGCCGCTGTCCGATGTCGATACCGCGTCTTACTACGTCATCGTCGCCAGCGCAGGCCACGACACCACCAAGGACGCCATCTCCGGCGGATTGCATGCGCTCATCGAGAATCCGGACCAGCTGGCCAGACTGAAGGCACAGCCCGAGCTGATGGGCACGGCGGTCGAGGAGATGATCCGGTGGTCCACCCCGGTCAAGGAGTTCATGCGTACCGCCACGGCCGACACCACCGTGCGCGGCGTGCCGATCGCCAAGGGCGACTCCGTGTACCTGGCCTATGTTTCCGGCAACCGTGACGAGGAAGTGTTCGACGCCCCGCACCGCTTCGACGTCGGGCGGGATCCGAACAAGCACTTGGCATTCGGATACGGCGTGCACTTCTGTCTCGGCGCGGCTCTGGCCAGGATGGAGATGAACAGCTTGTTCACCGAGCTGTTGAGACGGCTCGACTCCATCGAATTGGCCGGAACGCCACAGCTTTCCGCGACCACGTTCGTCGGCGGACTCAAGCACCTGCCGGTTCGCTACTCGTTGCGTTGAGGCGACGCCGTGGACCGGCGGTGGGTGGCCAGAAAGCCGTCCACCGCGGCCCGCACGCACGTGGTGTGGTCGAAGTCCGAAAACGTGGTGAGCTTGCCCAACACGATCGGGCCGAGCAGCAGTGCGGCAGCCTGCGTGCGATCCACCTCGCCGAGTTCGGCCATGGCTTCGGGGCTGTCGAAGATCGCCTCGAACGGCGCCGCGTAGTGCTCGGCCACCCGATCGCGCAGGGTCCGCACCTCGGCGCTGTCGCCCGTCCGCGGGGGCGGTTGCTCGATGTCGCCGCCCAGCGCCAGCCATGACATGGCGGTGATACTGATCGGCGCCTCGGCGATCGAGTCAGCCTGCGCCTGGACCAGCCCGATCAGACGGTCACGCAGCGAGCCATCCTCCGGCGGCATCGGCGCGGCCGGGATGAGTGCTCGAAATGCCGCTGCCAGCAGGTCATTTCCGCTCGGAAAGTGCCGATACAACGTCGCCCTGGCCACGTTCGCCGCCCTGGTGACCGCGTCGACGGTGACCGCGCTGGGCCCGCCTGATCGCAACAGCGCGGTCGCCGCCTCCAGCAGCCGGGCCCGGGACCGGGCCGGGCGCGGGTCACCGTTTTCGGCAGTCATTCGCCGTCCCACCTCCACCAAACACGCCTACCGTTCCGCCACGAGGCTAACGGTCCCAACTCAGATCGCGAGGAACTCCGCGGCCCGATGACCGATCATGGCAATGGTCGCGTGCGGGCCGCGACTGGTGATGGCCGGCATGATCGACCCGTCCACGACCCATAGGCCCTCGACTCCCAGCACCCGGCAGGTCGGATCGAGTACCGCGTCGGGCCCGGTTCCCATGGGCGCGGTCCCGGCCAGATGCTGCGATGTCGACCACGACGCATCACCGACTTTCGCTGTGTGACTTATCAATTCACGGGCCAGATCGGCACCCCGGCGGAGTGCGTCGACATCCTCTGCCACCGTGTCGTAGCGGTGCTGGATGACCGGCGCCACCGTCGGATCGGCCGACGCCAACCGGACCCGACCGCGCGAGTGTGGTCGCATCAGGGCCACACCCAGGTGCGGGAGTTCGGCGGGATCATGTCCGGGCCCGTGCACCATGGCGGCGAAACCGGCCGTGTACGGGCGAACCTCGATACCGTCGGCCGTGGTGAGCACGGCCTCCAACGGGGGCAGATCATGCGTGGCCACCCAGGAGACCGGGAGTACCCATTCCGGATGGTCGACGGTGCGCATGCCCACCGGCAGGCCGGCCACCACCTCGACATCGAGGGCCTCGAGATCGGACGGTGGCCCGACACCGGACAGCAGCAACAGGTGCGCTGACCCAATTGCACCAGAACACAGCACGATTCGGTCAGCGCGGAGAACCGCACCGTCATCGCACCGGACCCCGACGGCCCGGTTCGCGCGGAACAACACCTGATGAACCCGGGTGTCGGTGTGCATCTCGAGGTTGGGTCGCTCCAGCGCCGGTTTCAGGTACGCACCGCCCGGCCCAACCCTGGTCCCGCCGTTGATGTTCAACGGAACCGCCCCGACCCCGGCGGGCAGCGCCGCGCCGGCATCCGAGCCGTTCAGGTCCTCGATCCAACCGAACCCGGATCTGGTGGCGGCGTCGACGAATGACGCTGTGCAACCGTCGAATTCGCGCACCCGCCGAACCGTGATCGGGCCGCTGCCACCATGGAGTGCGGTGTCGAAATCCAGATCCGACTCGATGGCGCGGAAATGGGGTAGCACATCCCGCCAACCCCAGCCCGGTACCGCCCAGGTGTCGAAGTCTGTGGGCAACCCCCGGCAGAAGTAGCCGCCGTTGACCGCCCCGGAACCACCCACGACCGACCCGCGGATGATCTCGGTGTGCCTCGGCGGGTTCTCCGTCAGCACCGACGCGTAGTGGCGCACCACCGAGCTGGCCGTCCCGATCGGCAGCCGCAGACCGTCGGTGATCTGCGCCTCCACCCGCGGGTCACTGGGCCCCGGACCAGCCTCGACGACGGTGACGTTGCAGCCGGGATCGCTGGAAAGCCGTTCAGCCAGAATTGATCCGGCGCTTCCGGCGCCGACGATCAGGACGTCCCGCACGCGAGGAGGACAAGATGGCAGTTGCAACTGGCTTTAGCTCCGCAGCTGCGGCTTGAGCGCGCCCAGCTGGCGTTCCCGCACCACCCCGGTCCACAAGCCGATCCCATAGGCCAGGTCGTCCAGACGCTTCAGCAGAATATGGGCCAGCAGGCCCACCGGTTTGGTGTCGTCGTCGGCGTTGCCGCGCCGGCTCGCCCAGTCGACCACGCCGTCGAGTACCGCGGCCACCAGCACCGCGTGTCTGGCTCGCCGGAAAAACAGGGCGGCGATCAGGGCCACCGGCCAGTAGTGCCGGCAGATCGCCGAACACAGCTGCAGAGCCGCCGACCACAACCCGCGCGCGGTCACCGCGGCAACCTCGGTGGGCTCGGTGTCGACGGTACTGAGGGAGCGTGCGATGCGCCGGCCGGTGAAGATCGCGATCACCACGGAGCCCAGGTATCCGACGTACGACCCCATGGCCAGGAACAGCCACACCATCAACGTCCACCCGGAGATCACCACAGGGGCGGTCTTGCCCGGGTGCCGGACACTCAACGGCGCCGCCGAAGTGCCGTAGAAAGCCTTGCGGTTGAACCACTCTCGTAAATCGGTCCGGTGGTCGTGCGCCACCAGCGCGATCGGCTCGTACCGTAGCCGGGCCCCGGACTCGACCAGCCGCCAGCAGAGATCGACATCCTCACCGGACTGCATGGTCTCGTCGAACCCACCCACCGCGGCCAGCGCCGACCGCCGGCAGATGATGGCCGCACTCGGCACGTACGACACCGGGCCGTAGGGCACCACCGGTGCCTCACGCACTCCGAGATCCAACGACGAACGAACGGCCTCGTACCGCGCCACCACATTGTCGGCCGTGTGCAGTCCGACGATGCGGGGCGCAACCAGCGCCACCGCCGGGTCGCAGAAGTGTCCGAGCAATGCCTCCAGCCACCCGCGCCGCGGCACCACATCGGAATCCAGGAACGCCACGAAATCGGTCTCGGACGCGGCCATGCCGGTGTTGCGCGCGGCCGCCGGACCGTTGCTGCGGAGGTGCCGGAGCACCTGCACATCGCAGTGCATCCCGGCGAACTCCGATTGCGCGACGGGAACCGCCGATCCGTCGTCGACCACGATCACCCGCAGGCCCCGCAGCGCTGCGATCAATCGGTGCAGACCGGATACGTTGTCGCGCACCGGGATAACGACCGTCACGTCGCGGTGCGACGGCCCGCTGGGCGGACGAGGATGGGCGACCGTGGCGTCGAGCAAAGTCCGTGCCAGTTGTGCGCTCTGCGCATCATGCACTTCCAGGCGGCCACCGTTGAGCATGGTCTGCGCCGTCGGCGCCAACCGCAGCAACCGGGTCGGTGACCCGCCGAGCAGCGCCGCGCCGGCCCCGAGCACCTTGACACGGCGATCCACCTGGACGGCAAAACCGTCGGGCAGCCTCGGTCCGGTCATGTCAGCAATCCGTTCCGGTCCGGCTGCCATCGCTTCATCCGGCGGGCGGAGCCGTTGACCATTTCAGCAAAGATACGCTCCCCCTCGGCGGCCGTGGCGGTTGTCGGGTCACCGAGCACTCCGACTTCGCTGACCGCTGCGATCCCGCCACTGCGCATCGCAGGCATCAGCTCGGCCAATGGGGCGGTGTTCCCCGCAGTCAGGTCGTCGGTCCAGACATCGCCGGGCGAAATATGTAGCAATACAGATGTTTCGGTAT
Source organism: Mycobacterium sp. NPDC004974 (assembly GCF_053600815.1). Taxonomy (NCBI): domain Bacteria; kingdom Bacillati; phylum Actinomycetota; class Actinomycetes; order Mycobacteriales; family Mycobacteriaceae; genus Mycobacterium; species Mycobacterium sp. NPDC004974. The sequence goes on from NZ_JBSGAQ010000008.1 coordinate 75,954, forward strand.
GCCCCGCGTGTGCGTCGGCACCCGCGGCGATGCATGGAACCCAGCCAACGTCGCGGCCCTCCTGGCGCAACAGGGCGACCGCTCCGGCCAGCGCCTCGACATTCCCCCCGTGACCATTGACGAAGACGAGTTTCGACGCCCAGCTCGACGCGGAGCGTCCGTACTCCACCAGCAACGACCGCAAAGCGGCGGTGCCGATCGACACCGTGCCGGGGAACCCCTCGTGCTCGCCACTGGCGCCGTAGTGGACGGGCGGCGCGACCATCCAGTCACCGTCCGGGCCGCCGTCGAGTTGCTCGAGAACCCCGTGGGCGACGGCCGCAGCGATACGCGTGTCGGTGTCCAGGGGCAGGTGCGGACCATGTTGCTCGGTAGAGCCCACCGGGATGATCAACATTGGCGACACGCTGCGTAGCTGTCTCGACGTTGAGTTCCCGAGCCCGCTGGGGAAAGCCACGTGCCGATCGTAGGCCGAATTCACCTACTGTGCGCCAATTGTTGGAGCACGGGCAGCAATTGATTTGCCTTAGCTTTCCCGACACGGGCCGTGAGCATCACGTACGTCTCTCCTGCCACCCCTGTCACGCCACACCGCGGGGCGCCGGGAGCAACCGTCAGGCGTCGGCGCGCGGAACGCCGAGCGCCCGGGTGAAGCCCTCCGGAACCAGGATGTCATCCGGCGTCAGGTCGTGGATCGAAGACTTGCCCAGCCCGCGCAGCGCGGAGTCGATGCCACCGCTGAGGATGTCCAACACGTTCTCGACACCCGCCTGGCCGTTGGCGGCCAGGCCCCACAGGTAGGCACGTCCGATCATGACGGCCCGGGCGCCCAGCGCCACGGCCTTGACGACGTCGCTGCCGCGGCGGATCCCGCCGTCCAGCAAAACCTCGACCTGATCCCCGACCGCGTCGGCGATGGCCGGCAGGCAGCGGATCGCCGCGGGGGTCCCGTCCAGGTTGTTGCCGCCGTGGTTGGAGACCGTGATCGCCGAAACACCCGCATCCACGGCACGTTTGGCGTCATCGACGCGCACCATGCCCTTGAGTAGGAAAGGACCGCCCCACTGCTCACGCAGCCAGGCGATGTCCTCCCAAGTCGGGGGCGGGGTGCCCATCCACTGCCCGTAAGCCTCGAAGAACGTCGGCCCCGGCTCGCCACGCCGGCCCTGGTTGGGCACACGCAGGTCAGGCGGACGCAGATGCTTGCCGAAGCTCCACAGCCAGCGCGGCTTGGTGAGCACCTCCGGGGACATCCGCAGCATCGTGCGCAGGTCCATCCGCTCCGGGATCTTCGGGCTACCCCAGTCCCGGCCGTGGCTGAAGCTCCAGTCGGTCGTGGCGATGAGCCCGACGGCACCCGCGTCCTTGGCGCGCTGCACACGCTCGGCAATCTCGTCGCGGGACCCGAGCCAGTAGATCTGGAAGAAGATCTTGTCGTTGACGGCGGTGACTTCCTCCATCGGCTTGCTGGCGAACGACGACAGCCCCATGGCGGTTCCGCGTGCCGCAGCCGCGCGGGCCACCGCCACCTCACCGTCGGGATCAACCGCCTGCACACCGGTCGGCGAGATGATGACCGGCATCGAAATGTCTTGACCCATAACGGTTGTCGCCATCTCGCGCTTCTCGGTGGCACCCACCACGTGCGGCGCGAAGCCGAGTTCGGCGAACGACTCGACGTTGTCGGTGACCGTCACGCCCTTCTCGCTGGCAGAGATCAGCGACGAGTAGGCAGACTTGGGCAGCCGCTTCTTGGCCCGCTGCTGGGCGATGGCGACGGTTTCGAACCAGGTATCACGGGCCATGGATTACACCGGACTTTCGTTACAGATTCGGGCGGGGGGCTTGGTCAGCAACTTGAGTGCCACCGGCCCCTGCTTGGTACCGCGGGAGTGGTCACCGCTGGGCTTGGGTTTGATGCGCTCCTGCGCCAGGGCGGGCTCGCCCCAGCCTTCGACGCACTCGGGATCCGGTCCGTCCATCGGCAGACCGGTGAAGAACTTGGCTGCCATGCAGCCACCACGGCAGGCGTCGTAGTGCCCGCAACCGCTGCAGGCGCCGGCCGACTGGGGCTCGCGCAGCTCGCGGAACAACGGGGAGTTCTGCCAGACGTTCTGGAAGCCAGCCCCAAAACCGGTGTCTTCCAGGATGTTTCCGGCCAGGAACTTGTCGTGGATGGCGAACGGGCAGGCGTAGACATCGCCCACCGGGTCGATCAGGCACACCACCCGGCCGGCACCGCACAGGTTCAGACCGGCCAGCGCGCCGGGCTCGCCCAGGCCCGACAGATGGAAGAACGAGTCACCGGTCAGCACCCGCTCACCGTGGGCGACGAGCCAGTTGTACAGCTGACGCTGCTGGTCCGGGGTCGGGTGCAACTCGTCCCAGACATCGGCACCGCGGCCCGACGGGCGCAGCCGGGTGATCCGCAGCGTGGCGCCGTACCGGTCGGCCAGCGCCTTGAACTCATCAAGCTGGTCGACGTTGTGACGGGTCACCACAACTGAGATCTTGGCATCGGAAAAGCCTGCGGCAGCAAGGTTTTCCAGCGCGCGCACGGCCATGTCGAACGAGCCCTTGCCGCGCACGGCGTCGTTGACCTCGGCGTTGGCGCCGTCCAGGGAGATCTGCACGTCGACGTAGTCACTGGCAGCGAGCTTCGCGGCGACCTCGGGCGTGATGCGCACACCGTTGGTGGAGAACTTGACCCCGACATGGTGCTCGGTCGCGTAGTCGACCAGTTCCCAAAAGTCCGGGCGCACAGTGGGTTCGCCACCGCCGATGTTCACGTAGAACACCTGCATGCGTTCCAGCTCGTCGATGATGTCCTTGCACTGCTCGGTGGACAGCTCGCGCGGATCCCGCTTGCCCGAGGAGGACAGGCAGTGCACGCACGCCAGGTTACAGGCGTAGGTGAGCTCCCAGGTCAGGCAGATCGGGGCGTCGAGTCCGTGCTCGAACTGCTCGACGAGCCTTGGCACAGGTGCAACAGAAGTCATTGTGAATTCCCGGGGATGAGCATCTTCGAGGACACCAGCACACTCAACGCGTGCAGGTAGGGGCCTTGGTCGGAGTCTGCGATACCGGCCGCGCGGCACGCGGACCGGGCGTCGGGGTGATCAGCCAGAGAGTTGACCACCTCGACGACCGTCCGGTTCTTCAGAAACGACAGCTTGCGGGTTCCGAAGTGATACAGCAGGGCACCGAACGGCTCCGGCCGCACCGCCACCTGGTGGTGCAACCGCCAGCTGACATCAGGGTCGAATACGACGCCAGTGCGCCCAGCCATATCGGCAACCTCTGCGGACACCGTCAGTAGACCCCGCACATACCGTCGATCGAGACCTCTTCGACGAGCGTCTCGGTGACGAGCTGGGTTTCGGTTTCAACCTGCGGGTTCTGATCCATGAATCGCACCTTTCCTGCAACTGTGGGTCTCGACAATTGTGACCTGAGTCGCAAGAATATGGCATCGAGTGCACAAATGGAAGGGCGGGTTTCATGCGGCAGGCATCCGGGCCCCGCGTCGGTCGGCGCCCGTCCACCACGCAGGATCACATCACCGACGTCGCGCTGGCCCTGTTCGCCAGCCGAGGCTTCGACGAGGTGAGTGTCGACGACGTGGCCAAGGCCGCCGGGATCGCGCGGCGCACACTGTTCCGCTACTACGCCTCCAAGAACGCCATCCCCTGGGGAGACTTCGACGCCCACCTGCAACATCTGCGTGAGCTGCTCGACTCCCTGAGCACCGAGATCTCGCTGGCCGAGGCGCTGCGGGAAGCCCTGCTGTCGTTCAATACCTACGACGACCAGGAGATGGCCCAACACCGACGGCGCATGCGAGTGATCCTGGAAACCGCTGGACTGCAGGCATATTCGATGACCATGTACGCCGGCTGGCGTGAGGTCATCGCGGCCTACGTGGCACAGCGGATCGGCGCGGCACCCCGCGATCTGATGCCGCAGACCGTGGGCTGGCTCATGTTGGGCGTCGCACTGTCGGCGTACGAGCACTGGCTCGCCGATGAGTCGGTCGCCCTGGCAGATGCCATCGCCGACGCCTTCGAGGTGACGCGGCCAGGACTGGAGGCCCTAGCCCCGCGGTAGCTCGTCCCACACGCAGGCCAGTGCCGCCGGACCGGCCGGACCGAGTTTCCCGGTGAGCATGACGGGCGCCTGCGACATGAAACGTGGTGTGCTGCCGCGATGTATGTCGGCGGCATGTGCCGTGAACGGATGGACGACATACATGTCACCGGGCCGGCCCGTGGCATGGGCAACCGGACGGGTCCGGCTCACCTCGTCCACCAGCGCGCCGGCTTCGATGAAGTCGATCGGCTCCGGCCCCAGCGCCCGGGCGACGTCGCGATGTGAACCGACCCGGATGCGCGTCGGCGCATCGTCGGGCCCCACCTCGGACAGCAGCGTCAGCACCAACAGCGTGCTCGGGCGACCACTGACCGCCCATTCGCCTCCCGGCAGCGGGGTGTTGGCGTCGACGTGCCACCCCCGGTCCTCCGCGGGCGGATCGACCGGAAACCGGACCGGGATGTTGCCCAGGGCACCGCGCGGTAGCCAACCCCCGGTTCCGCAGATCCGGTCCAGGGCATCGGCGAGCGGGGCGCTACTCACCACCTGCCGGAACGGGCCCGCGCCGGTGAGATCGGCCGCCCACACCACGGGGTTCTTCCACGACGCCGGTTCATCTGGGGACAGCCCGATCTGCCGCCAGAGCAGATCCCTGGCCGCATCGGCGATTTCGGCCGGGACGGCCTGCGCGATCTTGACGAACCCGTCCCGCTGGAATACGTCGATGTTCACCACGCCGACCACCATGACGCACTCCGCCCGGCCGCGGCCAATGATTTTCCGCCGAAAGTTTCTTCGCACAACCCCGTCGGAGTTCGGTCCCCGGCGGCGACGATAAGGGTGTGAGCGCCGAAACTGACGCTCCGCGGGTACTGCTGAGGTGCTACGACGAGGCCCTGCCAGTGGTGTACGGCTACTTCGTACGACGCTGCGGTGACCGCGGAACCGCCGAAGACCTGACGTCGGAGACGTTCCTGGCCGCCATGGACGCGGCCCGCAGACCGTCGCCGCCGCCCATCTCGGTGCCCTGGTTGATCGGGGTGGCCAGGCATAAACTCGCCGATCACTACCGTCGGCGGCACGATCGGTTCACCGTGCCGGTGGCGGAGCTGCCCGAACCGGTGGACCCGGTGGACGACTGGGATGCCGAGTTGGATCGCATTGTCGCCGAATCGGTTTTGGCCCGGTTACCCGAACATCACCGCACCGTCCTCGTCCTGCGCTACCTCGACGACTGCACGGTGGGTGAATGCGCCGAGCTGATCGGCCGCACGGTGCACGCCACCGAGGCCCTGCTGGTGCGGGCCCGCCGCGCCTTCAGGTCGCAGTACCCGACACCGGAGGGAGGGACGTCGTGATCAACAACCACGATCCGCTGACGGTGCTGAACGGCAATGACCACCCGGTCTCCCCCGATCCGGCGTTCGCCGCCCGGCTGCGCGCGCGGCTGGAATCGGCCCTCACCCTGCCCACCCACGCCGAAGGAGTTGACATGAGCGGAACCGACACTGCCATCGCCGAACTGAATGAGCCCCCGGTCACCCCGGCTCCCCCGCGGCCCGCCGCGGCGGCGATCCCCTATCTGGCCGTACCCGACGCCCGCGCTGCCATCGCCTGGTACATCGAAGCCCTCGGGGCCGTACAGATCGGCGAACCGGTGGTCATGGACGACGGACGCATCGGCCACGCCGAACTCGAGCTGGGCGGCGGGGTGCTGTACCTGGCCGACGAGTACCCAGAGTTGGGCCTGAAGGCACCTGCACCACAGGCCAATTCGGTCAGCCTGATGCTCCAGGTGCGCGACACCGATGCCACCCTGGAGCGGGCCAGGAACCTGGGGGCACTCGTACAGCGTGAGCCCTACGAGAGCTACGGCACCCGCAATGCGGCGATCATCGACCCGTCCGGCCACCGCTGGATGCTGACCGGGGCGGCGACCGGAGCCGTCACCCCCATCCAGCACGGCGACGTCGGCTACGTCTCGGTCTGGGCACCCGACATCGCGCGTGCCGCCCGGTTCTACGGCCACGTGCTGGGCTGGACCTTTGACCCGGCCACCCGGCAGGTCACCAACACCGAACAGCACATCGGCATCTTCAACGCCGACGGCCCGTCCACCCTGTTCTGCGCATACGCCGTGACCGATCTGGACGGGGCCCGCCAGGCCATCCTGGCAGGCGGCGGCCAACCCGGGGAGACCCACGAGTTCGACTTCGGCACCGTGCTGGACGCCACCGACCCGGCCGGAACCGCCTTCGCGGTGTTCCAGCCGACCTCCGTCATCCCCCGCCCCAAGCTCAATGGTGCTGGGCCGGGCGAGCTTTCGTACATCACCTACGAAGTAGCCGACTCGACGGCGTTCAAGGCGTTCTACAGCCGGCTGTTCTTCTGGACCTTCGAATCCGGCCGGGTCGACGACGGCTGGGGGATGCAGGGCAGCCAGCCGATGTCCGGCATGGCCGGCGGCGCGGCACGGGCCGTGACCGTGCCGATGTGGACCGTCGCCGATATCGATGCCGCGGTCAGCCGCGTCGTCGAGGCCGGCGGCACGGTGTTGCAACAGCCGTCACGACAGCCCTACGGACTGATGGCCGAGTGCACCGACGACCAGGGCGGCCGCTTCTACCTCGGCCAGTTCTAGAGCGGTTTGTGGAGTTCTGGCCGCACCCAGCGCGGCTGAAACTCCACAAATCGGAGAAAGTCAGCCCAGGACGTCGGAGATGGGGGCGCCTGCGGCGATCTTGCCTCGGGCCTTCATCACCTTGCCGGGCATGCCGCCGCCGACCACACCGACCACGACACCGTCGCGCTCGTAGAAGGCCAGGAACTTGCGGCCGTCGTCCTCGACCACGTGCACGACATCGTCAGCCTCGGGCTCGCCCAGGCACTGGATCTTGACGTCGTACTGATCGCTCCAGAAGTAGGGCACCGACACGACGGGCGAGGCCTCCTGGCCCAGGATCGCCGGCACCATCGCCCGCGCCTGATCGGCGACGTTGCTCCAGTGCTCAACGCGCGCTTGGTCACCCACGTGATCACGCCACGACGCGACATCGCCGATGGCCCACACGCCCGCGGCACTGGACCGGCCGACCTCGTCGCAGACCACGCCGTTGTCGAGTTCGATCCCGCTGCCCTCCAGCCACTCGACCGCCGGGTGCGATCCGATGCCGACCACCACCAGATCGGCGTCGAGCTCGGTGCCGTCGCCGAGTACCACCTGCTCGACCTTGTCCGCGCCGCGCACCTCGGACACCCCGACGCCGCAGCGCACGTCGACGCCTTCGGCCTGGTGCAGCCGGGTCACCAACGCACCGATCTGCTCGCCCAGCACCGAAGCCAGCGGTGTCGGCTGCGGCTCCACCAGAGCCACCTCGACACCCAGCTTGCGCAGGCTCGCGGCCACCTCGCAGCCGATGAAGCCGGCTCCGACCACCACGGCACGTTGGGCCTTCCGGGCGTGCTCGCGCAGGGCCATGCTCTCGTCGTAGGACCGCAGCACGTGGATGCCGGCCAGATCGCCGAAGGACCGGATGCGCCTGGGCACCAGTCCGGTGGCGATCACGAGCTCGTCGTAGGCCACGTCGCTGCCGTCGGCGAGCTTCAACGTCTTGGCTGCGGTGTCCACCGACTGCCCGGCCGAGCCGAGCCGCAGCGTGATGTCGTTCTCTGCGTAGAACTCGGCCGGCTTGAGCGTGACGTCGTCGGTCTCGGCACGCAGGACTTCCTTGGAAAGCGGCGGCCGATCGTAGGGCAGATGGTCCTCGTCGCTGACGATCGTGATGGGCCCGGCGTACTCCGACCGGCGCAGCTGTTCGGCCGTCCGGGCCGCAGCCAAGCCGCCGCCGACGATGACGATGCCCGCCGCTGAACCCGTAGAAGTAGTCACGTGGGGTTTTTACACGATCGGGGTTAAGCGTTGTAGGGCACCCTACGTTTGCGCAGGCCGATGACCTACCGCCGATTTTGCTCCTCGCGTGCGCGGCGTCACGACCGGCCCCGGTCGATGACATTGGTGAGCACCACGATGCTCTCGCTGCGCTCGATACGGGCCGTTGATCGGATGCGTTCCAGCGCCTCCTCAAGGTGGCGCATGTCGCGTGCCAGCACGTGCAGGATGGCGTCCGCGGTACCCGTCACCGTTGCCGCACTGACCACCTCCGGGATGTCGATCCAGGCTGCGCGCAACTGATCCGGCGAGATGGTTCCTTGGCAGAACACCTGTACATAGGCCTCGGTGCTCCAGCCGAGCACATTGCGGTCGACCACGGTGGTGAAGCCGCGGATCACCCCGTCGGCGACCATGCGGTCCACTCTCCGCTTGACCGCGGGCGCCGACAGATTCACCCGCTGCCCGATCTCGGCGAACGTCGCCCTGGCGTGCTCGGTGAGTGCGGCCAGAATCCGCTCGTCGGTGTCGTCCAGACGCTCCACATCGACCTCCACGCAACAAACCATCGCCGTGACGCGACTTGTGCAATATATCCCCATACATAACGCAACAGGCAGCGATTGATTGCGTCACTGGCACTTCTTATCGTCGATTCATGACGATTTCCGAGGAAGTCATGCCCGACGCTGCGCCCGGGAGCGGCGCGGCGACACCGACACGGTCCGCGACAACCCGCCACTACGCCATGACCGCCCCCGAGTACTTCACCGTCGAATACGCCATCAACCCGTGGATGGACACCGCCACGCCCGTCGACACCGCGCTCGCACTGGCCCAGTGGGACACGCTGCGCCGGGTGTACGCCGACCTCGGCCACACCGTCGACCTGGTGACACCGCGCGACGGCCTGCCCGACATGGTCTACGCCGCCAACGGCGGCTTCCTGGTCGGGGACACCGCGGTGGTGGCTCGTTTCGCCTACCCGCAGCGGGCCGCCGAGGCGGACGCCTACGCCGAGTGGATGGCCGAGGCCGGCTACCGCCCCGTCCGCACCGACCACGTCAACGAAGGCCAGGGCGACCTGCTGCTCGTCGGGTCAAACCTGTTGGCCGGATACGGTTTTCGCACCGACCGGCGCGCCCACGACGAGATCGCGGCCATCACCGGCCTGGACGTGACCAGCCTGGAACTCGTCGACCCGCGCTTCTATCACCTCGACACCGCGTTGGCCGTGCTCGACGACTCGACGATCGCCTACTATCCCCCGGCCTTCAGCGACGACGCCCGAAGGCGTCTTGCCGAACTGTTCAGCGATGCCATCGAAGTGGGCTCGGCCGATGCGTATGTCCTCGGCCTCAACGTGGTGTCCGACGGCCACCACGTCGTGATGCCCGCAGCCGCCTCCGGATTCGCGGGCCAATTGCGCCGGGCCGGATTCGAGCCGGTCGGCGTCGACCTGTCCGAACTCCTCAAAGGCGGCGGATCCGTCAAATGCTGCACCCTGGAGCTACATCCATGACCATGCTGGACGGTGTGGACAACCAGGTCACCCCGGATTCTGTGACCGCCTCGGCGATCGCGCTCGACGATCGCTATGTCGCCCACAACTACTCGCCGCTGCCGGTGGTCGCGGAAAGCGCCGAGGGAGCCTGGATCACCGATGTGACCGGCCGGCGCTACCTCGATTGCCTGGCCGCCTATTCGGCGGTCAACTTCGGACACCGCAATCCCGAGATCATCGCCGCCGCACACGCCCAACTGGACCGGCTGACCCTGGTGAGCCGCGCCTTCCACTCCGACCGGCTCGGTCCGTTCGCGCAGGCACTGGCCGGATTGTGCGACAAGGACATGGTGCTGCCGATGAACAGCGGCGCCGAGGCTGTCGAGAGCGGCATCAAGGTGGCCCGCAAGTGGGCCACCGACGTCAAAGGGGTGACTGCAGAAACATCCAATATCGTGGTGGCGCACAACAACTTCCACGGCCGCACCACCACGATCATCAGCTTCTCCGATGACGAGTCCGCGCGCCGCGGCTTCGGCCCCTACACACCCGGGTTCCGCTCGGTGCCGTTCGGAGACCATCGGGCGCTCGCCGACGCGATCGACGCGAACACCGCCGCGGTGTTGATCGAGCCGATCCAGGGTGAGGCGGGCATCATCGTCCCGCCCGCCGACTTCCTGCCCCGGGTCCGCGAGATCTGCACCCGCAACAACGTGCTGATGATCGCCGACGAGATCCAGTCCGGCCTGGCCCGCACCGGACGCACCTTCGCCTGCGAACACTGGGATGTGGTTCCCGACGTGTATCTGCTCGGCAAGGCTCTCGGCGGTGGCGTGGTACCGCTGTCCGCGGTGGTGGCCGACCGCGACGTACTCGGCGTGCTGCACCCCGGCGAGCACGGCTCCACATTCGGCGGCAACCCACTGGCCACAGCCATCGGCACCACCGTCGTCGGCATGCTGCGCCGTGGCGAATTCCAGCGCCGTTCAACCCAACTCGGAGAACACCTGCACAACCGGCTCACCGGGTTGATCGGGCACGGCGTGACCGCGGTGCGTGGGCTGGGCCTGTGGGCAGGGGTGGACATCGACCCGGATCTGGGCACCGGCAAGCAGTTCGGCCTCGCGTTGGCCGAACGCGGTGTGCTGGTCAAGGACACCCACGGCTCGACCTTGCGGTTCGCCCCGCCCCTGGTGGTGACCGCCGACGAGCTCGACTGGGCCGTTGACCAATTCGCTGACACCCTGACCGAGGCGCGCCGATAATCGGTGGATCGGCAGCAAGGAGGCACCATGTCCGCCCCAGCCAACGGCTTGACCGGCCAGATGTTGCGACGAAGGCCGGTCCTGGGAGCTCCGGTCGCCCACGGCGCCTCCGACCACCTCCGACGAAGTATCGGCACGTTCCAGCTGACGCTGTTCGGCGTCGGCGCCACGGTCGGCACCGGTATCTTCATCGTGCTGCAGCAGGCCGTCCCCAAAGCCGGCCCCGCCGTGCTGGTCTCGTTCATGGTCGCCGGTATCGCCGCCGGATTGTCGGCGCTCTGCTATGCCGAAATGGCGGCAGCCGTGCCGGTTTCGGGCTCCACGTACTCCTACGCGTACACCACGATGGGTGAATTCATCGCAATGGGTGTCGCGGCCTGCCTGCTGCTGGAGTACGGCGTATCCATGTCGGCCACCGCGATCGGCTGGAGCGGCTACCTCAATCAACTGCTGGACAACTGGTTCGGTTGGCGGTTGCCGCACGCACTGTCCGCGGCTCCGTGGGGCGACAACCCCGGGCTGATCAACCTGCCGGCAACGGTCCTGATCATCATGTGCGCACTCCTGTTGATCCGCGGCGCCAGCGAGTCCGCGGCGGTCAACACCGTCATGGTGATCCTCAAACTCGCCGTGCTCGGGATGTTCGTGGCCATCGCGTTCACCGCATTCACCACAGACCATTTCGCCGGCTTCTGGGACAAGGGTTTCGCCGGGATCACCGCTGCCGCCAGCACCATATTCTTCACGTTCATCGGTCTGGACGCCGTATCGACCGCAGGCGACGAGGTGAAGGACCCGCAGAAGACCATGCCGCGGGCGATTCTCGGGGCCCTGGTGGTCGTCACCAGCATCTACATCCTGGTCGCATTCGCCGGCCTCGGCACCCAATCCGCCGACGAGTTCGGTTCCGACGAGCAGTCCGAAGCCGGGCTGTCGGTCATGCTCACCAACATCCTGCACGGGCAGACCTGGGCCAGCAGCATCCTCGCTTTCGGCGCGGTGATCTCGATCTTCTCGGTGACCCTGGTGGTGATGTACGGCCAGACCCGCATCCTGTTCGCCATGGGCCGCGACGGCCTATTGCCACCGATGTTCGCAAAGGTCAACCCGCGCACCATGACTCCGGTGAACAACACCATCATCGTCGCCGCGGTCACCGGCACCCTGGCCGGATTCGTGCCGCTGGACTATTTGTGGGATCTGGTCTCGATCGGCACGCTGGTGGCGTTCATCGTGGTGTCGATCGGCGTGGTCATCCTGCGGGTGCGGGAGCCGGACCTGCCACGTTCCTTCAAGGTTCCCGGCTATCCGGTGACTCCGGTCCTGTCCGTGCTGGCCTGTGGGTTCGTGCTGTGGGGCCTGCCGCGCATCACCTGGCTGTGGTTCAGCATCTGGGTTGCGCTCGTGCTGACGTTCTACCTGCTGTGGAGTCGGCATCACAGTGCACTCAACGACGGTGGCGACGGGTACATCCCGGGTGCGGCCGCGGGTGAGGACGATGTGATGACCACACCTGGAGCCGAGGAGACCCGATGACCGTCGTCGTCGGATACCTGGCCGGCAAGGGCGGGGCATCGGCACTGCACCTCGCGGTCGGCGCGGCCCGGACCCTGAACACCTCGCTGGCAGTGGCCACCGTCGTGCCACGTCCGTGGCTGAACCCGTCTCCGGCCCGCGTCGACGCCGAATATGCCGAGTACGCAGCCCAGTTGGCGGCATCCTCGGCCGAACAGGCACGCCAGCACGTGGCAGCGCTCGACGATCGCCTCGACGTCAGCTTCCACAAGTTCGCGCACCGGTCGGTTTCCGGCGGCCTGTTGGAGGCCATCGCCGAACTCGACGCCGAGCTCCTCGTTCTGGGCTCGGCATCTGAGGGTCAGTTGGGCCAGGTGGTGGTGGGGTCGACCGCGGATCGGCTGCTGCACTCCTGCCCGGTCCCGTTGGCGATCAGCCCGCGCGGCTACCGTCGGCCGAAATCCGCTGTCCTGGCGCGCATCACATGTGCCTACCCGGGATCCCCCGAAGCGGTGGCCGTCGTCCAGCAGGTGACCGACCTGAGCCGACGACTGGAAACGCCCCTGCGCGTGGTCACCTTCGCGGTCCGGGGACGCAACATGTACCCACCGACCGTCGGGCTGCACGCCGAGGACGCGATCCTGCAGGAGTGGGCGAAACAGGCCCAGCAGGCACTGACCCGGTTGAAGGACCAAAAGGTCATCGACGACGACGTGGACCTGCAGGTCGTCACCGGCAACGACTGGAGCGAAGCGCTCGACGCCATCGACTGGCTCGAGGGCGAGATCCTGGCGATCGGAACCTCCCCGGGCGGCGCGGTCGCCCGGGTTTTCCTGGGCTCACATGGATCAAAGATCCTGCGGCACAGCCCGGTTCCGGTTCTCGTCCTCCCGGGCTGACCGCTCCGGAACCGTCAGTACTTGAGCACACCCCGGTCTACGGCGATCTGGCTGCCCGACAGGGTGGCCGAGTTGTCACCGGCCAGGAACGCCACCACGTCCGCGACCTCCTCGGGCGCCATGAACGCCGCGAGTCCCTCGTTCTTGCCGTCGGTCACCTTGTGATACGGCATCGGGGCGAAACTGTGCAGGTAACTCGGGTACTTGGAGAAGATCTCGGCCATTGCCTCCGGTTCGATCATCGGAGTGTCGATCGAGTACGGATGGATCGAGTTGACCCGAATTCCGAACTCCCCCACCTCAAGTGCCAGAGCGTTGGTCAACGCGACCAGCCCGTGCTTCGAGGCAGAGTAGTGGCCGTTGCCCGGCGTGGCCTTGAGCCCGGCCGAGGAGCTGACGATGATGATCGAGCCGCCGTTGCCGGCCTCGATCATGGCGGGCACCGCGGCCCGGATGGTCCGCCAGGTGCCGTTCAGGTTGACGTCGATGATCGTGTCGAACTGCTCGGGCGACATCTCGAACAGCCGTCCCCAGCTGAGCACCCCGGCGTTGGCCACCACGATGTCGAGCCGGCCGAACTGCTCGACGCCGTCGGCCACCACCTGCTGCTGGGCGGCCAGATCGCGGATGTCGACCTCGCGCGCGAGCACCTTGCGGCCCGCGGCCTCGACGGCCGCGACCGTCTCGGCCAGATCCTCCGATGTCGCGGCCGGGTAGGTGATCGAGTCGTCGACGGGCCGGCACACATCGATCGCGATGATGTCGGCGCCCTCGTTCGCCAACCGCACCGCGTGCGCGCGCCCCTGGCCGCGTGCAGCGCCGGTGACGAATGCCACCCGGCCTTCCAGTGTTGCGTTACCTGCCGCCATCCCAGGGTCCTTTCAGTGAGTCTGGCCACAGGCTAACAGCAGAAGTAGAACGTGTTCCTGGACTCCTACCACTGAACGGGATCGCGGATGATCGGACAGGTCACACCGTGCCCGCCACCTCGGCCGCGGCCCAGTTCAGCACCGACGATCGTGATCACCTCTACGCAAGCCGTGCGCAGCAGGAAGCTGGTGTAGGTGATGCGGTCGCAGGCGAACACCACCCCCGGTTCGGGTTGATCCAGAACCAGATCAAAGATCGGCGATGATCTGTCCTCGCTTCGAGGTGTACTCGTCCTCGCTGATGGCGCCCGTCGCACGCAACGTTTCCAGTTCCTGAAGACGTTGGGCCGTCGACGGCGCGGGCGGTGCGATGAAGGGCGCGGACGGTGTACCCGGTTCCGGAGTCACCACCGACGGGGACGGCGCCGCCTGCTGCGCAGCGGCTCGCCGCACCACCGCCTGGACCTGTTCGCGGGCCGCGGGATTCGCCCGTAGGTCGACCATGCTGTTGATACCGATGCCGTGCGCCTTGAGGATCTGCAAGATCTCCATCAGCGGGCCGGACTGGCCGGTCAGGTCGTAGGTCTTGTTCTCCTCGGCGATGGTGAACGTCGCCGGCATCAGACCGCTGACCAGACTGCTTCTCTCCCAATCGATCCGGTATTCGTTGGTGGTCGGGTCAACCAAGGCGACCAGCTTGCGGTTGGTGATCATCGGCAGCCGCGACACCGAGGCCAGCACGCGGTCCTGACTGGCGAACGGCGCAAGGCCAGGTCCCGAGATCTGCAGATCCAGCTTCACCAGCGGCTGCTCGTTGATGCGGGTGTTGGTCTCCTGAATACCGGTGACCTGGGCCAGCGCCAGCACCCCGACCTGTTCGAGCTTCTCGTTCTGCGCCGCCGACTTCGTCCCGGCTGCGGTGAGCCCCAGCGCGATCAGAACATCGATCGCGGTGATCAACAGACCCACCCAGAACATCCACTTCATCATCGGATCACCGCCGCTGACGAAGTAGATGGTCAGGAAGATCGGACCGACGATGCCACACAGCAGCACGAAGGCCTGAATGCGCACGTACCGCCAGAATGTGGACATCACAGGCTCCTGTCGTCGGTTGGGCGCCATCAGATTAACGCCCGGGACCGCGCAGATCAGGAGTGAACGACTCCACCCGCCGCGCCACCCGTCGGCACCACCTGCTGCTGCATCGGCGACGGGCCCAGCATCCGGTACAGCGGCCAGGTCCACCGGTATCCCCCGCCGGCCGACCGGGCGTAACTGGTGTGCACGGCGATCGCCGTGGCGGTCACCTGTTCGGCATCCTCGTCGTAGTCGCAGACCGCGTCGCCACGATCGCACACGCTGATCGTGCGACTGCCGACCGACGCGGGCAGCACGGCCGGGGCGTGAGCCAGGATCGGCCAGTCCTGCGCAACGCCCTTACCGGCTCCGGACAATCCCGTGGCCGTGCCCAGGTTGACGGTGGGGTCGGCAGGCAACCGGTCACCGTCGGCGACCAACAGCGCGCCGGCCAGATTCGGGCTGGCCGACAACGCGGCCAGATTGCGGTGAACGACCATCGCACCCTGCGAGTAGCCGGCGAGAACGACCTTGCTGGACGGGCACTGCTGGGTGAACGCCGCGTACTGGTTGCCCAGCGCCGCCACCCCGGTGTCGACACTGCTCATGAATCCACCCCAGCCCAGTAGATCCCCGTCGGCGGGTACCGGCGCCGCGGGGTAGACCACCGCCTCGGCGGTCATGGTCCGGCCGTCCTGCTGCACCCACTGAGACAGATCGCGCAGGGAGTTGTACACCACCCGGCCCATGCCGGCGTCGACCGTCGGGTCGTCACGTTCACCCGAGCCCGCGACACCGATCCAGTGCAGGTCCGGACATCCAGGACTGGCCTGCGCCGCTCCCGCCGCAAATCCGACCGCCGTGGCGGCAAGTACTGCTGCCGAAGCCAGCGCCCATATCCGTCGCAGTTGTCTCATGTTCGTGCCCCCAAACCCCGTAGCTCGCCTATGCAATAAAGATCGTCTCAGCTACCACAGGCGTTACACCAGACCCAGCAAGAACACGCCGGGAAAACAAAAACGGCGCTCACCCGAAGGTGAGCGCCGCTCTCGCGTGCTAAGTCAGATCACTTGATGATCTTGGTAACGCGACCCGCGCCGACGGTACGACCGCCCTCACGGATGGCGAAACGCAGACCCTCGTCCATGGCGACCGGCTGGATCAGCACGACGGAGATGTCGGTGTTGTCACCGGGCATCACCATCTCGGTGCCCTCGGGCAGGGTAACCACGCCGGTCACGTCCGTGGTACGGAAGTAGAACTGCGGGCGGTAGTTGTTGAAGAACGGCGTGTGGCGGCCGCCCTCGTCCTTGGACAGGATGTAGACGCTGCCCTCGAACTCGGTGTGCGGGGTGGTGGTGCCGGGCTTGACCACAACCTGGCCACGCTCGACGTCCTCGCGCTTGATGCCACGAACCAGCAGACCGACGTTGTCGCCGGCCTGGCCCTGGTCGAGCAGCTTGCGGAACATTTCCACACCGGTGACGGTGGTCTTGGTCGTGGTCGGGCGGATGCCGACGATCTCGACCTCTTCGTTGACGTTAATCACGCCACGCTCGACGCGACCGGTCACCACGGTGCCACGACCGGTGATGGTGAAGACGTCCTCAACGGGCATCAGGAACGGCTTGTCGGTCTCGCGAACCGGATCCGGGATCGACTCGTCGACCGCGTCCATCAGGTCCTCAACCGACTTGACCCACTTCGGGTCGCCCTCCAGCGCCTTCAGCGCGGAGACCCGGATGACCGGGGCGTCCTCGTCGAAGTCCTGGGCGGCCAGCAGTTCGCGGACCTCCATCTCGACGAGCTCGATGAGCTCCTCGTCGTCCACGGCGTCCGACTTGTTCAGGGCCACCAGGATGTAGGGCACACCCACCTGGCGGGCCAGCAGCACGTGCTCGCGGGTCTGCGGCATCGGGCCATCGGTCGCGGCGACCACCAGGATCGCGCCGTCCATCTGGGCGGCACCGGTGATCATGTTCTTGATGTAGTCCGCGTGACCGGGGGCGTCCACGTGGGCGTAGTGCCGCTTCTCGGTCTGGTACTCCACATGGGAGATGTTGATCGTGATGCCGCGCTGACGCTCTTCCGGCGCATTGTCGATCTGGTCGAATGCGCGCGACTCGTTCAACTCGGGGTACTTGTCGTGCAGAACCTTGGTGATTGCTGCAGTAAGCGTCGTCTTGCCGTGGTCAACGTGACCGATGGTCCCGATGTTGACGTGCGGCTTCGTCCGCTCGAACTTCGCCTTCGCCACTGTGGTGTCCTCCTGGACTTGTTGGTGCTTTTACTTAAAGCAATGTTGATGTGTTCAGTTGTGAGCCGCGACAGTTGCCGCGACGAGCTTACTGACCCGTCGCCTTCGCGATGATCTCCTTCGACACGTTCGCCGGAACTTCGGCGTACGAGTCGAACACCATGGAGTAGTTCGCCCGGCCCTGGGTCTTCGACCGAAGGTCGCCGACGTAGCCGAACATCTCCGACAGCGGCACCTGCGCCTTGACGACACGCGCACCGCTGCGCTCCTCCATGGCCTGGATCTGACCACGGCGGGAGTTCAAGTCGCCGATCACTTCACCCATGTAGTCCTCGGGTGTGATGACCTCGACAGCCATGATGGGCTCCAGGATGACCGGCTGAGCCGCCTGCGCGGCCTTCTTCAGCACCTGCGAACCCGCCACCTTGAACGCCATTTCCGAGGAGTCGACCTCGTGGTAGGCGCCGTCGAGCAGCGTCACCTTGACGTTCACCAGCGGGTAGCCGGCCAACACGCCGTACTGCATGGCGTCCTGCGCACCGGCATCCACCGAAGGGATGTACTCACGCGGGATGCGGCCACCGGTGACCTTGTTCTCGAACTCGTAGGTGGCACCGTCCTCGCCGCTGAACGGCTCGAGGTCGATGAGCACCTTCGCGAACTGGCCGGATCCACCCGTCTGCTTCTTGTGGGTGAACTCGACCTTCTCCACCTTGCGGCGGATGGTCTCGCGGTAGGCCACCTGGGGCTTACCGACGTTGGCCTCAACCTTGAACTCGCGACGCATGCGGTCCACCAGGATGTCCAGGTGCAGCTCGCCCATACCGCCGATGACGGTCTGGCCGGTCTCCTGGTCCAGGTGCACCTTGAAGGTCGGATCCTCTTCGGCGAGCTTCTGGATCGCGGTGCCCAGCTTCTCCTGGTCACTCTTGGTCTTGGGCTCGATGGCCACCTCGATCACCGGATCGGGGAAGGTCATCGACTCCAGCACGACCTGCTGGTTCGGATCGCACAGGGTATCGCCGGTGGTGGTGTCCTTCAGACCGATCACGGCGTAGATGTGACCGGCGGACGCCGACTCGACCGGGTTCTCCTTGTTGGCGTGCATCTGGAACAGCTTGCCCAGACGCTCCTTCTTGCCCTTGGTGGCGTTGATGACCTGCGCACCGGACTCGACCTTGCCCGAGTACACGCGGACGTAGGTGAGCTTGCCGAAGAAGGGGTGCACCGCGATCTTGAATGCCAGCGCGGCGAACGGCTCGTCGACCGACGGCTTGCGCAGAACCTCTTCGTCCTCCTTGCCGGGGACGTGGCCCTTGACGGACTCGACATCCAGCGGCGAGGGGAGGTAGTCGATCACGGCGTCCAGCATCGGCTGCACACCCTTGTTCTTGAACGCGCTGCCACACAGCACCGGGTACAGCTCGCTGTTCACGGTCAGCTTGCGGATCGCGCCCTTGATCTCATCGATCGTCAGCTCTTCGCCGCCGAGGTACTTCTCCAGAAGCGCCTCGTCGGTCTCGGCGACGGTATCCATGAGCTCGCTGCGGTACTCGGCGGCCTTGTCGGCCAGGTCCGCGGGGATCTCGACGGTCTCGTAGCTCTCACCGAGCTTGGTCTCGCCGCGCCACACCTTGGCGTTCATCTCGACCAGGTCGACGATGCCCTCGAAGTCGTTCTCGGCACCGATCGGCAGCTGGATCACCAACGGCTTGGCGCCGAGGCGGTCCTTGATGGTCTGCACGGTGAAGTAGAAGTCCGCGCCGAGCTTGTCCATCTTGTTGACGAAGCAGATCCGCGGCACGTCGTACTTGTCGGCCTGACGCCACACCTGCTCAGACTGCGGCTCAACACCCTCCTTGCCGTCGAAGACGGCAACGGCACCGTCGAGCACACGCAGGCTGCGCTCCACCTCAACGGTGAAGTCGACGTGCCCGGGGGTGTCGATGATGTTGATCTGGTTGTTGTTCCAGAAGCAGGTGACGGCTGCGGAGGTGATGGTGATACCACGCTCCTGCTCCTGCTCCATCCAGTCGGTGGTGGAGGCACCGTCGTGCGTTTCACCGATCTTGTAATTGACGCCGGTGTAATAGAGGATGCGCTCGGTCGTCGTCGTCTTACCGGCGTCGATGTGCGCCATGATGCCGATGTTGCGGACCTTGTTCAGGTCAGTCAGCACGTCCTGTGCCACGGAAGTCTTCCCAACTCTTTCGCTTGCTTGATTAGGTGTTCGATTGCGCGCCGGCCGGCACCCGACTCTGGATGCCGGGCGCGGGTGTCACCAGCGGTAGTGCGCGAAAGCCCGGTTCGCTTCGGCCATCTTGTGAGTGTCCTCACGACGCTTCACAGCGGCACCCAGGCCGTTGCTGGCGTCCAGGATCTCGTTGGCGAGGCGCTCGATCATGGTCTTCTCGCGACGAGCCTTGGAGAAGCTGACCAGCCAGCGCAGGGCCAGGGTGGTGGAACGATCGGGGCGAACCTCGACCGGCACCTGGTAGGTGGCACCGCCGACGCGGCGGCTGCGGACCTCGAGAGCGGGCTTGACGTTGTCGAGCGCACGCTTGAGGGTGACGACCGGGTCAGTACCGGTCTTGTCGCGAGCCTGCTCCAGCGCACCGTAGACAATGCGCTCGGCCAGTGACTTCTTGCCGTCCAGCAGAACCTTGTTGACCAGCTGGGTGACCAGCTGCGACCCGTAAACCGGATCGTTGACCAACGGACGCTTCGGCGCGGGACCCTTGCGCGGCATCAGCTCTTCTCCTTCTTGGCGCCGTAGCGGCTACGGGCCTGCTTGCGGTTCTTGACACCCTGGGTGTCGAGCGATCCGCGGATGATCTTGTAACGGACACCGGGGAGGTCCTTCACACGACCACCGCGCACCAGCACCATCGAGTGCTCCTGCAGGTTGTGGCCCTCACCGGGGATGTAAGCGGTGACCTCAACGCCGCTGGTCAGCTTCACGCGCGCGACCTTGCGAAGCGCCGAGTTCGGCTTCTTCGGGGTGGTGGTGTAGACGCGGGTGCACACGCCACGGCGCTGCGGGCTGCCCTTGAGGGCCGCGGTCTTGACCTTCGCGACCTTGTCGCGGCGACCCTTGCGGACCAGCTGGTTGATGGTTGGCATGTACCGGCTTTCTCTGTGTTGCTCTGCTCTTTTTTGCTGTTCTAAGTCTCTGTACTGCTGTTATCCCCCGACCGCGTACCCCGCGTCCGGGCGTGTCGCACGTGCTTACACCGGTGGAATTCCGATGCGTGATAGACATGCAAATTGGCCCGGCGTGCGGGCACGCTTGCGAATCACTCAGCAGCGTGCGCCTTCCGGCCAGGCACGATCTACCACAATACCAGGGCTGGCCGCGCCGAACCAAACCCGCTTACGACGACCTATTCCCAGGTCAGACGCTACGACTCCAGTTGCCCCATACCTGCGGCCAGTCGTCGCAGCATATCGGTGAACACCGCATCGGTGTCGATGTCATCCATCACACCCGTCATTTCCAGCAGGACGAAGCCGTGCAGGGCAGACCAAAACTGCAGTGCGGCATAGAAGGCATTCTCGCCCTCCAACCCATAGGAGGTCAGCACTTCGATGACCGGGCCGGCCGCGGCCCTGGTGGCCGCCGAGTACTCGGGATCGTCTCCGCCGAAAGGCATTCGGGTGAACGCCGAGTAGCGACCGGGATGGTGGTGGGCGTAGCTGCGGTAGGCGCTGGCCATCACTGCCACCGCATCGTCACGGGTACGGCCGGACCCGACGGTGTTGAGCATCTCGATGATGTCGTCGATCACGCGCATCCGGACCGTGCGACGCAGGTCGTCAAGGCTCTGCACGTGGTTGTAGAGCGACGGGCCCTTGGTGCCGAGCTGGCCGGCCAGCGCGTTGATGGTCAGGGCATCCCAGCCCTCGCGGTCCAGGAACGTCAGCGCGGCGTTGACGATGGCATCGCGGCTGAGCTTGGTGGTCCGCGCCGGCCGCGACTGGGAACGTCGGGCACTGGCCACCTGTGGCTCCGGCCGAGCTGACATGTACGCACTGCCTTCGAATCGAAGTGATTGACGCCCCCGTTGGGGTCGCCGTGAAACTGTAGCCCCTCTGACAGCGCAGATCAGTTCATCCGGCCCTGACTGAGCCGGGCGAGTTTCTCGGTGACCTGACACAGATCAGGCAGCGTGGCCGGGTTCATCGTCTGAATCGACCACGTGATCACATCCTGCCCCTTGGCGACATAGATACTGCAGACATTCGCATCCGCCGCGCGGAAGCCTTGGTTGCCGTCGATGGACAGTTCGGTGAGGGTGCGGCCGGCCCGGGTCTCCAGCGTCCTCTCGGTGTCCATGTCACTCCCCCGGTACCACCAGGTGGAGATGCCCATCCCGGCGCCGAAAGTGCCCAGGACCGAGTTCTCCTGCCAGAAACACCCGGTATCGCTGACCACAGCCTTGGTGAACATCGAGGAGCCGACGGCATCGGCGATGTCAGCGTCGGTGACGCCGTTGCAGTCCGCGCCGTGAAATCCGTCGCCGGCGGGAGCCGACTCCAGAGCCGGCGGTACGTCCGTCGACCCGCACGCGGTCAGCAGCGCCGCTGCGGCTGCGACGCCGACCAGACACCTCATTGCGAGGTAGCGATGCGCCACGGGTCAGAGTTCCGATTGAAGCGTGGCCGACAGCAGCTTCTTGGCGTCCTGGCACGGATCGCCCTTGGCGGCGTTTCCGGCTGCGCCCGCACTGCGGAACTGCACCCACCAACTGATCACGCCCGACCCGGCGGCCGCGGTCGCCGAGCACGCCGCGCCCGTCACATCGCGGCGCGCCACGAACGCCTGATGCCGCTCGACCACGACGTCGGTGATCTCCGCGTCCCGGCTGCGGGCCACTGCCCGCTCGCGCTTCAGCGAGCCCTTCTCGAACCAGGAGAAGATCACGTCGAGCATCGCGGGCGAGCCCGCATCCAGCCCGGGAGCGGGCTGGGCCTTACGTGACAAGACGTACTGACAGACCGCACCGCTGTACGGGCGCACGACGTTGTCGGCGGCCAGGATCTCCTGGATCGTGCTGTCGACGAGCAGCCCGCACCGGTCGTCGACGTATCCGAAACTGCGGTCGGGGTCAGCGGTATCGGCCGATGCGCGCCGGGCAGCCCCGTCGATGGTGTGCGAACACCCCGCGACGGTCACCACGGCTGTGACCGCCACGGCAGCAGCCTGAACAACACACCGACGCATTGCTGAACACGGTACCCAGCACCGACACCGCACGCGACCTGTCGGCGAACGCCCGTCAAACTGGTCAACACTTACCGCCACGGGGAGAGCGCCACGTACTCTTCTCGCAGCAGATCGGAAGGGGAACTCACCGTGAATTGGACAGCTGTGGGCCGGAGGATGCTTGTTGGGCTGGCAGCCGGCACGCTCGCGTTGCCGCTGGCGCTCACCGTCGGCACGCCCGGCGCGGTAGCCAAGAACGGTGACACCACGATCACCGGCCAGAGCGTCGAACAAACCATTGATTGCAACAACGGCACGCTGTTCGTCAATGGAACCGATATCCGGATCACCGCGGTGGGCACCTGTTGGGCGATCGCCGTGCAGGGCGGGTCCAACGTGATCGTCGCGGACAACGTCATCAACGACGTCACTGTGTACGGCTTCAACCAAACCGTTTTCTTCAAAAATGGCGATCCGATACTCGTCGACCGCGGCCGAGAGTTGGGGATGACCAACCAGATCGGTCGCGTCCCCGCCTGATCAAGCCCGACGCAGAAAGCAGAGACACACCGTGCTCACCCGTTTTACCCACACCCGACTGATCCTCGGTATCACTGCCGCCGCCGCTGCACTGACATTGGCGGCCTGCGGATCCGAAAGCTCGGACACCAACACGCCCAGCGCCACCGCGGGACCGTCCGGCGTCAACGTCGAGGTCGGTAACACCATCAACTACATGTCGGTCGGCACCACGACCGACATCGACTGCGCCGACGGCAAATCCCTCACAGTGGGCGGCACCAACAACACCCTGACGGTGAAGGGCACCTGCGCCAATGTGAACATCGGCGGATCCGACAACAAGATCACGTTCGAGCGGATCGACAAGGGCCTGACGATCATCGGGCTGAACAACACCGTCAGCTACTCCGCCGGTGACCCGAAGGTCACCAACACCGGCAGCAACAACAAGGTCAGCAAGGGCTGATCGGTCCTCCGTAGCGGATTTCGCCGGCCAATGGCGGCGGCGAGCCGCCGGAGGTGTTCTGCGTCCAGTTTTGCGTGCGGCTTCGCGTCGAGGCCAATCACACTGCGGCCGAAGATGTTTGCACTCCTCGGCCCGCACGCTTCCGGGGTTTCTCGGCTGGGGAGCGACTGACCCCGGACAGTGCGATCTTCCGACAAGTGCCGACCGACACCGTACCGGTCGACGCCTGCGTAACCGCGCCTTTTGAATACTTATCCCCATCGTTGGATAGGCACCCTGCGGACCATCACGCCGAACAGGAATGATTCTCCGCACTGCAGCAGCAGATTTCACCACTCAACGCCCAGTCGCTAAATAAATTCATTTAGTGCGCAAGGACCGGTCCGAGGCTGTTAGAGTCCCGCACCGTGGAGCAGACGCGGACGAACCGTCTCGGAAGCCGCTTGCCCGGCCTGGACGAAGTCGAGTACGACTGCTGGCAGTCCTTTCTCGCATCGTCGACCCAAGTCGGCGAGATCCTCTACCAGCGACTGCTGGACGAGCACGACCTCACCCTGGTCGACTTTCTTCTGCTCGACGCACTCGCCAAATCGGACGGCGGCTCGGCCCGGATGAGCGATCTCGCCAACCGCCTGACGTTGACGCCCAGCCGCGTGACCGCGCGGATCCAGCGCCTGCAATCACGGAAACTTGTGAGCCGCATCAGCAACAAGGACGACCGAAGGTCAGTACTGGCCATCATCACTCGCGACGGCCGGGCCTGCATGCAACGTGCGACGTGCACCTACGCACGAACCGTTCGTGAGCTGTACCTGGATCGGCTTTCGCGTCGCCGCATGACCGCACTTGGTGACAGCTGCCGCCGGATCAACTCAGACTTGCCGCCGGTCCGCCGGTGGTTCGACAGCGTGTAACCCGCCGGGAGTGGTCACCGAAATTTGCTGACCGTCCGCTCGACGGTCCTGAACATTTCCGTGAATGGCCCTGACGCAAGCCAGGCCGTGACTATCGACGATCAAGGGCCGGCCACAACTCCGTAGGCCCGACCGAACCGCTGCCACTGCATCGAGCGACGGCCATCTCGGCGTTGCCACCATTAGCCGGTCGGAACGCAAAACCGATGCGCGGCTATTTTCGATTGCCCCCTCACAGCTAATCGTCATTGACAAGGTATCAGCATCTCGGAATCGTTCATTTCTGCTTGCAGCTATGCACTGATGTGGTACAACATGTTGCAGTTGTCCATAAAGTACTTTTCCAGTGAAGTAAAAATCTCTGAATATTTCTTTGCTGGAAACTGGGACGCAGCCGCTGATTGGGGCTTTCATCAAGACCTCCCGTTGCCGATTCCCGCGCAATACAAGAAACATTTCGCCGATCCGCCAGACACCCGATTTCTTCGGATACCTTCTGACGCTGTCAAGATCACGCACAGAAGAGAGCTCTCCATGCACTTAGCTATCCGATCGACACTCACCGCCGGTATAGCGCTGGCCGGCGCAGGCGCCATCGCGGTGAGTCCGATCAGCCCGGTGGCGGCACCAGTGGCCGACGCTCCGGTCGCAATACCCCATTCCTCCTGGGCCCCAGTCGAACTCACCGCTCTCGCCGACGGGCTTCTTCAGGATCCATCCCTTACCGATCCACTCACCGAATGGCTGGGGGTTTTCGGGACGACGTTCGACAACGCCGCCAAAATCGGCGGCCAGATGGCCGCCGACCCGTTTCCGATCCTGCAGCAGGTCATCGCCAACCAGATGGCCAACGGACAACTTCTCGCGAGCTCGCTCGACGCTGCCGCCATGAGCTACATCAGCTTCTTCACCTCGGATGAGGACTACAAGCTGAAGTTCCTTGCCCGGATGGCTCTCGACTACCTCGAGTCGGGCGATGTGGCCGGGGTGGCGAGTGTCGTCACCAGTGTTGTGTTCCGCCTCTTTGCCTTTGCGAACCCGCTGCTCAACATCATGCAGCTCCCGCTGAGAACGGGTCAGAACGTCATGAACGCGCTCTCCGCAGTGCCGGACTTGATGATGCCCCTGGGGTTGGGGGTGCTGAATCCGGTGGAGGGTGCGATCAACGCATTCGGTGACAGCGCCCAGCACGTTCTCAACGCCGTCAACGCCGGCGATCCGGCCGCGGCATTCAGTTCGCTCATCAACACTCCCGCGGTACTCACCGACGCGATCCTGAATGGGTACCTCAGCGATATGGGGGCCGGGACCTCCGGCCTGTTCACCAACGGAGAGTTCGTGTTGAACAGGGGCCTGCTCCAAACCCTGCTCGTGACCGTGCCCCAGACGATCGCCAAAGCCATTGGCTGGCAAGGGCCCGGCGCAATGCAAATGCAAGGCACCGCCATCGAGGACGTAGCGCCGGCACCAACCGATGTCGGCACCGACCTGCCCACGGCGTCACCGTTGGTTCAGCGCAAGGCACTCGGCACCGCGGCGGTGGTGAGCCATCCCGCCGCCGATGTCACCAGTACCGTCGACCGCATCTCGGAGACCACCTCCGCAGCGGTCGAGAAGCTCAAGACCGTCACCCTGTCGGTCGCACCGCAACGCAACGCAGTGGACGCTCAAACCGCCGGCACACCTGCCGAAAACGACGGTGCCGAGGTCGGGTCCGGTTCGGCAGAGGCACCCGCCTCCTCCGCAACGCCGGATGCCAAGACCGAGGCGAAGTCCGGTCGGGACGATCGTTTGGCAACGAGAGCTGCCAAACGGGCCGCCAAGCAGGAAGCCAAAGCTGCGGGGGCTGAGGCCAAGGTGCAACACCGCGCGGCCAAGCGGGAAAGCAACGAGAGCAAGCAAGAAGCCAAAGCAGGCACCAGCGGTGCCAAACACCGTGCGGGTGGTGATCACTCCGACTGACGCCGACTGACGGCATGACGTATGCAAGGTGCTCGGGCGGGTTATCCCACCGAGCGCCTTGTATTCGTCAGGCTCGTTCAGGCACTCGCGCCGTGTCTGCCCGCACCTCCGGCGAACCGGCCGGCGCCATGGGCGGCCTCCTCGGCAACACGGGGGATGCTGGCGAATTCGAATTCCATTGCGGCCTGTTCGGATTCGCCCCACTGATGAAGTGCCGAAAGGCGGTCCGCCCGCATGCATTGCTGCGGCAGCCGCGACAGCTCTGCGGCCAGTTCCTCGGCCGCCGCACGGGCGTGACCTTTAGGCACCACCCGGTTGGCCAGACCGATCGCGTGGGCTTCGGCCGCATCGACGGCGCGCCCGGTCAGGATCAGGTCCATCGCGCGGCTCTCCCCGATCAGCCGGGGCAGCCGCACGGTGCCACCGTCGATCAGCGGCACTCCCCAGCGACGGCAGAACACCCCCAGCACGGCGTCCTCCTCGACCACGCGCAGGTCACACCACAAGGCCAGTTCCAGTCCGCCGGCCACCGCATGGCCGCCGATCGCGGCGATCACCGGCTTGGACAACACCATTCGGCTCGGCCCCATGGGACCGGGCCCCGCGGGGTCGAGCCGGTTCATCTCCGGCGTGCCGAAGGCTTTCAGATCGGCGCCGGCGCAGAAGGTGCCGTTGGCACCGGTCAGCACCGCGACCGCGGCCTCCTCATCGGCGTCGAACTGCTCGAAGGCCGCGAACAAGGCCGCGGCGGCGGGGCCGTCGACCGCGTTGCGGGCGTGCGGTCGGTCGATGATGACGGTGGTCACCGGTCCGTTGCGCTCAACCCGGACAGCTTCGGTCACGTTGCCTCCATCAGTTCGGTACGGTCGCGCCGCACGACGAGTTCGGCGGCAAAGTCGCTGTACGCCTTACGCAGTTCAGCACCCGGCCACTCGCCCGACAGTAACCCGTCCGGCAGCACCGGGTCCGCCAGCAGGTGACGCACGATGCCCGCGGCCGCGACGAACCGGCCCGGAACGTCGGTCGCGGCGGCCATCTCCTCCAGTAGCTGCTCGCCCGTGCGCCGCCAGCCGGGCAGATCCCACAGCGTGGCGGCCAGGCCGGCCGGATCCTCGTCCCGGGCATGCAGCAGCCGCACCCGGCCGGTGATCTCCTGGGGCAACACCTGGTCCAAATTGTCCGGGCGCATCCACACACCCTCGCGCAGTTCGCCGAACCGATACTGCTGCAGGGCATTCCGCAGCGCAGCGCGGGTGCGGGCGTCGGTGCCAACACTGGTGATGACCAGTGTCTGCCACTGTCCGTCGTAGTCCCGCAGTTTCGGGTCGATCGCGTCGTCCTGGCGCCGTTGGCGGTTCAGCAGGCGGTCCGACAGCCGGTAGCCGTCCTCCGAACGGATCAGGTCACCGGCGCCGACCATGCGGGTCAACGCCACCCGCAGGGTAGGTTCCTTGATGTCGAAATCGGCTGTCAGCCTGATCAGTTCGGCGGCACTCGCCCAGGCCGGGTGGGCACCGAGCAGCACGCTCAGCACCACCGACCGGGCCGTCATCCGTGTGAGCGCGGGCATGTCAGACCTCGGAAGACCTGCGCCCGTAATCACCCATCGGCTCGTCGCGATGGCGCACCGCTTCGCGGAAGCCGTGTTCAACTGCGTCGGCCACGAAGGCGTGCCCTTCGGGAGTGTGCCGGGCGATGCCGTCGAACACCGTGCTCACCATCCGGCTGGTCGCCACCCCCTGCTGCAGCAGCGCGGAGTTGCAGGCCAGCTTGGCCATGATGAGCTGGTTGACGGGCATGGCGGCGATGCGTGCGACGAGGCGCTCGGTGCGCTCATCGAGGTCTTCCGGTTCGGGCGCCTCGACGGCCAGGCCCCATTCGGCGGCCTGCGCGCCGGTGATGCAATCCCCGGTGAACAGAAGGCGTTTGGCGCGTTGATCCCCCAACCGGTGCGCCCACAGGCCGGCGGCCGGAACGCCCCACACCCGCATGGGCGGGTAGCCGATCTTCGCGTCAGAGGCGGCGATCACCTGGTCGGCGTGCAGCGCGATGTCAGTGCCACCGGCCACGCAGTAGCCGTGAATCTTGACCACGGTCGGCTTGTCGGCGTGCATCAGGCTGGAGAAGCCGCGGACGAACCGGCTCATCATCTGGTAGTCCACCATCGGATCCCATGGTTGATCCGGAAGGTGGTTGATCGCCTGGGTTTTCCCGGACAGCACGGTCCCGTCGTATCGGCCTCCCCCGGCTTCACCGGTCCCGTCCGCGTACGCGGACAGATCGAATCCCGCACAGAAGCCCTCACCGCGCCCGGACACCAGGATCACGTGCACGTTCGGGTCCAGGTCCGCGCGCTCGACCAGTGCCTGCAGTTCCAGCGGGGTGTCGGCGACGATCGAGTTGCCCTTTTCGGGGCGGTTGAAGGTGATTCGCGCTATCCGATCGGTGACCTCGTAGGTCATCGTCTTCAGCGTGTCGACCGTCATCCCTTGACCAGGGCACGCTCGAGGATCGGCGCCAGGTCGAGCCCGGTCGGCAGGGTGCCGAAGGCCTGTCCCCACTGCCCGCCGAGCCTGCTGGCCAGGAAGGCCTCGGCCACGGCCGGGTGTCCGTGACGCACCAGCAGCGCGCCCTGCAGCGCCAGCGAGATGTCCTCGGCGACCTTGCGGCCCCGGTAGGTGATGGTCTCCAGATCCTGCAGATCGTTCTGCAGGGTGGTGACGTGGCGGTCCAGCCGCGGGTCCTGCCCGGCGGTCCTGGAGAGTTCGTCGAAGAGCACCTCGATGCTCTCCGGCCGGGTTGCCATGGCGCGCAAGGTGTCCAGCGCGCTGACGTTGCCCGAGCCTTCCCAGATACCCATCAGCGGGGCCTCCCGGTACAGCCGGGGCATGCCCGAGTCCTCGACGTAACCGTTGCCGCCCAGGCATTCCATCGCCTCGGCGGCATGCGGGGTGGCCCGCTTGCAGACCCAGTACTTGCCGGCGGCCAGGCCGATACGGCGCAGCAGCGCCTCGCGCTCGTCACCGCGGACCGCCTTGTCGGTGGCACCGGCCATCCGCATCGCCAGCATGGTCGCCGCCTCGGCCTCCACAGCCAGGTCGGCGAGCACGTTGCGCATCAACGGCTGGTCGATCAGATAGGCGCCGAACGCCTTTCGATGCTGGGCGTGGTGCACGGCACGGCTCAGGCCGTTGCGCATGCTCGTGGCGCTGCCCAGCGTGCAGTCGAGTCGGGTGAGGTTGACCATCTCGATGATGGTCGGCACGCCACGGCCCTCCTCGCCCACCAGCCAGGCGGTGGCACCGTCGTATTCGACCTCGCTCGAGGCATTGGCGTGGTTGCCGAGCTTGTCCTTGAGCCGCTGCAGGAACATCCGGTTGCGGCTGCCGTCGGGCAGGACGCGCGGCAGGAAGAAACAGCTCAAGCCTCCCGGAGCCTGGGCGAGAACCAGGAAGATGTCGCACATCGGGGCCGAGGTGAACCACTTGTGCCCGCGCAACGAGTAGGTGCCGTCACCGTTGGGCGTCGCCTCGGTGGTGCCGGCGCGAACGTCGGAGCCGCCCTGCTTCTCGGTCATCGACATGCCCGCCGTGATACCGGCCTTCGTCGTCGCGAGCTTCAGTTCGGGGTCGTACACCCGGCTGGTCAGCAGCGGCTCGTAGATGGCGGCCAGTTCCGGGTTGAACCGGAGTGCGGGCACCACGGCGTAGGTCATCGAGATCGGGCAGACGTGCCCGGGTTCGACGGTCCACACCGAGGTCTTGGCCGCGCGCACGACGTGGGAGCCCTCACGGTCATCGGCCCACGGGGCACCGTGCAGGCCGTGGGTGACGGCCACATTCATCAGCTCGTGATAGGCCGGGTCGTATTCGACCTCGTCGATCCGGTGGCCGTAACGATCGTGGGTGTGCAGCACGGGCCGGTTCCGGTCGGCGAGTTCGCCCCAGCGCTGGGCCTGGGCGCTGCCGTTGATCGCGCCGAGTTCGTGCACCTCGTCGACGCCCCACTGCCCGCCTTCGCGGATGAGGGCCTCGGCGAGCACCGGCGAGGTGGCGGGGTTGTAGTCCTCCAGCGTGGGGACCTGATTGGTGACGACGTGTGTGCCCGCGGACGTGAGGAGCGATGGATCAACAGCCATGCGTCCAGTGTTACAAATCTCCGACAACTGCACAATACTTGTAATGAGACGGCTCGGCGGCCCATCGCGTCACGCCAGTCGCCCCTGCTCCGGGAGTCAGGCCGGGTCGAGTTCTCCGACCGCGGTCGGTACGTCTTCGCTGTCCCGGGGCTGTTCGTCGCCCTCAGCCTCGCGCGCCCTCCGCGCTTCGTACCGATTGAGGGCGAACAACACCACCGCCGCCAAAATCCAGCCGAGCAGGATGTCGACCACATAGTGCTCGGCGGTGTACACCAGCGTGAAGGCCATGATGAGCGGATAGGCCACCAACAGCGGCCGCCATCCGCGATTCACCCGGTTCCAGAGGAAGACCGCGACCGCAGCGGTCAGGCCGGCATGCAGGGACGGGATGGCCGCGACGAGGTTCACGCTGGCCTGCCCCTGATCGATCAATGCCGTCGCGGTGTGCAGGTTGAGCTTGCCCCAGCCGCGGGTGACGATCCGTTCGATCCAGTCGTGCGCGCCGTCCCGACTGCCCTGCATCGTGCCGAGGAGTCCTCCGTCGACGGATTCACGCGCCGATCGGAACATGCACCCGGGCCCGGACGGGCCGCCGTCGACGTCATCGGCACTGCACCGTGCCGCGGCCCACGGTGGGGCGGCGGGCAGCAGCGCGTAGATGATCAGCGCCGCGAACGACAGTCCGACGAACAGGCGAACGAACCGTTTCCACTCCTCACGGTCACGCAGCCACAGCACGCCTGCGACGACGTAGGGAAGGATGAAGAACGACATGTACACGGTGCTGATCACCACTTCCCACCACGGCGGGTGAAGCAGTTTCAACCGTTCCTGCAACCACACCGTGGGCACCGTGCCGAAGAACATCCAGCGATCCGCGTCGACCTGCCAGTGCCACAACGTAGGACGGCCGACCAGGGTGGCCGCTCCGCGGCTCAGGTCGTAGGCAGCCAGCACCGCGGCGAACGGCAGCCAGTCGCGGATCACATAGAGCATCCGCCTGCCCTGGCCGATGCTCGCCGCCAGCAGCCCGGTGGCGATGTAGAGCAGCAAAAGTTCGCGGTTGAACGCGAAACCGTCGGTGACGGTGCGGTAGACCACGACCGACGCCCACACCAGGATCGCGACGTATCGCAGAATGCGCAGTCGATCGGCGCGGGTGTCGGCGCCCCATTGCGCTGACGCTTCTTCGGTTACCGAGTCATCAACCGCGGTCACAGAGGTGACGTTAGTTCACCTTTACGTCACGATGCCGTTGAAAACGGTTCAGGTCGCGAACGTGTCAGTCGGCGTGCTCGCGCAGGAACGCGATGTCGTCCTTGCGTCCGGCTTCCGAGGTCTCACAGATAACGGGCGCATCCGCTGCCTTCACCACCGCCGCCAGCAACTGCGGATCGATCTGCCCGGCACCGAAATTCGCATGACGGTCGGCACCCGAACCGGCCGCATCGCGTGAATCATTGCAGTGCACCAGATCGATGCGCCCGGTGATGGCCTTGATCCGGTCCACCGAATCGATCAGCGCCTCCCCCGCCGCCCACGCGTGGCACGTGTCGAGACAGAAGCCAATGCCCTTGTCCCCGATGCGATCCCACAGCCGGGAGATAGTGTCGAAATGCCGTGCCATGGCGTGATCGCCGCCCGCAGTGTTCTCCAGATACACCGGCATCTCGGTATTCAGCGCATCCAGGGCCTTGACCCACCGCTCGAACCCGGCCTCCATGTCGTTGTCGTCGGCATGGCCGCCGTGCACGATCACCGCGGTCGCGCCGATCTCGGCCGCGGCGTCGCACGTGTCCTGCAGGATCTTGCGGGACGGAATCCGCACCCGGTTGTTGGCCGAAGCCACGTTGATCAGGTACGGCGCGTGTACGTACAGCGGCACCGTCGACGCCTTGAGTGCCTCGGCGTCTTCACGGGGCTTGGGCTTCTTCCAACTCTGCGGGTTGCCGAGGAAGAACTGCACCACGTCGGCGCCATCTGCGGCGGCCGCGGCCAATGGGTCGGTGTTGTCTACATGCGAACCGATGAGCACACCGCCAAGTCTAGGTGGCTGCCCCGACACCCAAACTGCCGCGCGGCGACGAGGATTCGATGACTTAGTGTGGCAAACATGCACAAACGCGCGTGGCTCATCGCGGTGGCGGTGGCTGTCCTGACGGTCGCTGCCGTGGCCGCGACGGTGGGATACCGCGGCTACCGCGAGCACGTCGCCCAACCGGAGTTCCCGCAGGTCGACACGTCGTCGCTGAGCCCCGGCCGAGCCGCCGTCATGCGCATCGTCGCGCAGGAGTACGCGACGCAACCAGGCATGTTCAAGTACTCCGAAGGCAACGACGAGCCATGGTGCGCGGACTTCACCAGCTGGGTGATGCGCGAGTCGGGCGAACCGTTCGCCAACCCCAACTCCGGGCATTGGCGCATCCCGGGCGTCCTGACGCTCACCGACTATCTGCACAACGAGGGCCGCTGGGAGCCGACGGATTACCTGCCCCAGCCGGGCGACATGGTGATCTACGACGAGCCCAGCCCCAAACACCAGCACGTCAACATCGTCGTGGCCGACGACAACGGCACCCTGACCACCATCGGCGGCGGAGAGGGCCGCGACGGTGGGCTGGGGCTGTCGACCTACAAGATCATCGATGACCCGGGGATCCAGGGGTTCGGCCGCTACGAGTGACGCCGCCGAGTGGCCACCTGTTGCACATGAATTTCCGATAGGCGTGCAACAAGTGGCCACTCCCGCCAAAGGAAAAGCCCCCCGCGCTGACGCACGGGGGGCTTTTCCTTGACTAGCTAGCGGTAGTCGCTGTAACCGTAATCGTCCAGCGGCACCGCGGCACCGGTGGCCGCACCGAAGTCCGGGCTGTAGTACTGATCCTCGTAGGACGGGATCGTGTACGCCGCAGCGCGGGCCTCTTCGGTCGGCTGCACCTGGATGTCGCGGTAACGGGCGATGCCGGTACCGGCCGGGATCAGCTTGCCGATGATCACGTTCTCCTTCAGACCCAGCAGCTTGTCGCTGCGGCAGTTGATCGCCGCATCGGTAAGCACACGCGTGGTCTCCTGGAACGACGCCGCCGACAGCCACGAATCCGTGGCCAGCGATGCCTTGGTGATACCCATCAGCACCGGGCGGCCGGCCGCGGGCTCGCCACCCTCGGCAACAACCCGACGGTTGGCGGTCTCGAACTCGGCACGCTCGGTCAGCGAACCGGGCAGGAACTCCGTCGCACCCGAATCGATGATCGTGACGCGACGCAGCATCTGCCGGACGATGACCTCGATGTGCTTGTCGTGGATCGACACACCCTGGGCCCGGTAGACCTCCTGGACCTCCTTGACGAGGTGGATCTGCACCTCGCGGGGGCCCTGGACACGCAGCACCTCGTGCGGATCCGCGGAGCCTTCCATGAGCTGGTCGCCGACCTCGACGTGGTCACCGTCGGACAGCACGCCTTCGGAGCCGTCCTCGTGGGTGAGCACGCGCAGCCGCTGACGCTTGGAGAGCTTGTCGTAGACAACTTCCTCGCCACCATCGTCGGGGACGATGGTGATCTTGAAGAACTTGTCGCTCTCCTCCAGCCGGACCCGGCCCGCGACGTCGGCGATGGGCGCCTTGTTCCGCGGGATACGAGCCTCGAACAGCTCCTGCACGCGAGGCAGACCACCGACGATGTCGGCGCCACCGGTAACACCACCCTGGTGGAAGGTACGCATGGTCAGCTGGGTACCGGGCTCACCGATGGACTGGGCGGCGACGATGCCGACGGCCTCGCCGATGTCGACCAGCTTGCCGGTGGCCATCGAGCGGCCGTAGCACTTGGCACACACACCGGACGCCGAGGCGCAGGTCAGCACGGAGCGGACCTTCACCTGCGAGATGCCGGCAGCCAGCAGCGCGTCGATGGCCGGGTCACCCAGGTCGTGGCCGCGCTCGATGACGACGTTGCCGTCGGCGTCGACCGCATCGGTGGCCAGGGTCCGGGCGAACGCCGAGGTCTCGACGTGTGCATCGCGGATCAGCGAACCGTCCGCAGCGCGCTCGGCCAGCGTGACGATGATGCCGCGCTCGGTCTCGCAGTCGTTCTCGCGAACGATGACGTCCTGCGACACGTCCACCAGACGACGGGTCAGGTAACCCGAGTCGGCGGTACGAAGAGCGGTGTCGGCCAGACCCTTACGAGCACCGTGGGTGTTGATGAAGTACTCCAACACCGTCAGGCCCTCACGGAACGAGGACTTGATCGGGCGCGGGATGAACTCACCCTTCGGGTTGGTCACCAGGCCCTTCATGCCGGCCAGGGTGCGGGTCTGGGTGAGGTTACCCGTGGCGCCGGACTTCACGATCGTGATGATCGGGTTGTCGGCCGGGTAGAACTCCTCCATCGCCTTACCCACCTCTTCGGTGGCGTCCTGCCAGATCTTGACCAGCGACTCGTTGCGCTCGTTGTGGTTCAGCGCGCCGCGCTGGTACTTGCGCTCGATCGCCTCGGCCTCGGCCTCGTGCCGCTCCAGGATCTCCTGCTTCTGCGGCGGCACCAGAACGTCGGCCATCGAGACCGTGACACCCGAACGGGTGGCCCAGTGGAAGCCGGCGTCCTTGAGCTTGTCGACGGTCTGCGCCACCACGATCATCGGGAAACGCTCGGCCAGATCGTTGATGATCCGGGCCTGGACCTTCTTGTGCATCTGCTCGTTGACGAACGGATAGCCCTTGGGCAGCAGCTCGTTGAAGAGCACCCGGCCCAGCGTGGTGTCCGCGGTCCAGGCATCGCCCGGCTTCCAGCCGTTCTCGAACAGCTCGGCCTCGACGGCGGCCGGCGGACGCTGCTGCGTCAACCGCACCTTGATCTTGGCGCGCACCGACAGGGCACCGCGGTCCAGCGCCATGATGGCCTCGGCGGGCGAGCTGTACACGCCCTGCTCCGGCTGGTCCTTGGCGGCCGGCACGTACTCGCCGGGATCGCCCGCGACCTCGGTGGTCAGGAAGTACAGACCGGTCACCATGTCCAGACGCGGCATGGCCAGCGGCTTACCCGACGCCGGGGACAGGATGTTGTTCGAGGACAGCATCAGGATGCGAGCCTCGGCCTGGGCCTCTGCCGACAGCGGCAGGTGCACGGCCATCTGGTCACCGTCGAAGTCGGCGTTGAACGCCTCACACACCAGCGGGTGCAGCTGGATGGCCTTGCCTTCCACCAGCTGCGGCTCGAAGGCCTGGATACCCAGGCGGTGCAGCGTAGGTGCACGGTTCAGCAGCACCGGGTGCTCGGCGATGACCTCTTCGAGGACATCCCACACCTGGGGACGCTGACGCTCGACCATGCGCTTCGCGCTCTTGATGTTCTGCGCGTGGTTCAGGTCGACCAGACGCTTCATCACGAACGGCTTGAACAGCTCCAGGGCCATCAGCTTCGGCAGACCGCACTGGTGCAGCTTGAGCTGCGGGCCCACCACGATGACCGAACGGCCCGAGTAGTCGACACGCTTACCGAGCAGGTTCTGACGGAAGCGGCCCTGCTTGCCCTTGAGCAGATCGGACAGCGACTTGAGCGGACGGTTGCCCGGACCGGTGACCGGGCGGCCACGGCGGCCGTTGTCGAACAGCGCGTCCACCGACTCCTGAAGCATGCGCTTCTCGTTGTTGACGATGATCTCGGGCGCGCCGAGGTCGATCAGTCGCTTGAGCCGGTTGTTGCGGTTGATCACGCGGCGGTACAGGTCGTTCAGGTCGGAGGTGGCGAAACGGCCACCGTCGAGCTGAACCATCGGACGCAGCTCCGGCGGGATCACCGGCACAGCGTCGAGCACCATGCCCAGCGGGGAGTTACCCGACTGCTGGAAGGCCGCGACGACCTTCAGACGCTTGAGGGCGCGAAGTTTCTTCTGGCCCTTGCCGTTCTTGATGGTGTCGCGCAGCGACTCGGCCTCGGCCTCGATGTCGAAGGTCTCGATGAGCTTCTTGATCGACTCCGCGCCCATGGCGCCGGTGAAGTACTCGCCGTAGCGGTCCTGCAGCTCGCGGTACAGCACCTCATCGACGATGAGCTGCTTGGGGGCCAGCTTGGTGAAGGTGGTCCAGATCTCGTCGAGCCGGTCCAGCTCACGCTGGGCCCGGTCACGGAGCTGACGCATCTCACGTTCGCCGCCGTCGCGCACCTTGCGGCGCACGTCGGACTTGGCACCCTCGGCCTCCAGCTCGGCCAGGTCGGCCTCGAGCTTCTGGGCCCGGGCCTCCAGGTCGGCGTCGCGCTGATCCGCGACGGCCTTGCGCTCGACGGCCATCTCGGCCTCGAGCGTGGACAGCTCGTTGTGGCGCATCTCGTTGTCGACAGAGGTGATCACGTAGGCCGCGAAGTAGATGATCTTTTCCAGATCCTTCGGGGCCAGGTCGAGCAGGTAGCCCAACCGCGACGGAACACCCTTGAAGTACCAGATGTGCGTGACGGGTGCGGCCAGCTCGATGTGGCCCATCCGCTCACGGCGCACCTTGGCGCGAGTGACCTCGACGCCGCAGCGCTCACAGATGATGCCCTTGAACCGGACGCGCTTGTACTTGCCGCAGTAGCACTCCCAGTCGCGAGTCGGTCCGAAGATCTTCTCGCAGAACAGGCCGTCCTTCTCCGGCTTCAAGGTGCGGTAGTTGATGGTCTCCGGCTTCTTGACCTCGCCGAAGGACCAGTTACGGATGTCGTCCGCGGTGGCCAGGCCGATGCGGAGTTCATCGAAGAAGTTGACGTCTAACACGTAACTCCCTTTCCCCTTTCGGGACTAGAAATTCTCGGACGAGATCTACGCAAGATCTTCAACAGAGGCGGACTCGTTGCGCGACAGGTTGATACCGAGGTTGGCAGCGGCACGCTCCAAGTCCTCGTCATCGCCGTCACGCATCTCGATCGCCGCGCCGTCGCTGGAGAGCACCTCAACGTTGAGGCACAGCGACTGCAGCTCCTTGAGAAGCACCTTGAACGACTCCGGAATACCGGGTTCAGGGATGTTCTCGCCCTTGACGATCGCCTCGTATACCTTCACGCGGCCGACCGTGTCGTCGGACTTGATGGTCAGCAGCTCCTGCAGCGTGTAGGCAGCGCCGTACGCCTGCATGGCCCAACATTCCATCTCACCGAACCGCTGACCACCGAACTGCGCCTTACCACCCAGCGGCTGCTGGGTGATCATCGAGTACGGACCGGTCGAACGGGCGTGGATCTTGTCGTCGACCAGGTGGTGCAGCTTCAGCATGTACATGTAGCCGACCGTCACCGGGTACGGGAACGGTTCGCCACTGCGGCCGTCGAACAGCGTCGCCTTGCCGTCGCTGTCGACCATGACGTCTCCGTCACGGTTGGGCAGCGTCGAGCCGAGCAGTCCGGCCAGCTCCTCTTCGCGGGCACCGTCGAACACCGGGGTGCTGACGATGCTGTCGACCGGGGCCGAGTGCAGACCCTCGGGCAGCCTGCTCGCCCATTCCGGCGTTCCCTCGGCCACATCGATGTTCCAGCCGGCCTTGGCCACCCACCCGAGGTGGGTTTCCAGGATCTGGCCGATGTTCATACGACGCGGCACACCGTGGGTGTTCAGGATGATGTCCACCGGGGTGCCATCGGGCATGAACGGCATGTCCTCGACGGGCAGGATCTTGCCGATGACGCCCTTGTTGCCGTGGCGTCCGGCGAGCTTGTCGCCGTCGGAGATCTTGCGCTTCTGGGCCACGTACACGCGGACCAGCTCGTTGACGCCGGCCGGCAGCTCGTCGTCGTCCTCACGGGAGAACACGCGGATGCCGATGACCTTGCCCGACTCACCGTGGGGCACCTTGAGCGACGTGTCGCGGACCTCGCGGGCCTTCTCACCGAAGATGGCACGCAGCAGGCGCTCCTCCGGGGTCAGCTCGGTCTCACCCTTCGGGGTGACCTTGCCGACCAGGATGTCGCCGTCGCGGACCTCGGCGCCGATGCGGACGATGCCGCGCTCGTCGAGATCGGCCAGCACCTCATCGGAGACGTTCGGGATGTCCCGGGTGATCTCCTCGGCGCCCAGCTTGGTGTCGCGGGCATCGATCTCGTGCTCTTCGATGTGAATCGAGGTGAGCACGTCCTCTTCGACCAGGCGGTTCGAGAGGATGATCGCGTCCTCGTAGTTGTGGCCCTCCCACGGCATGATCGCCACGAGCAGGTTCTTGCCCAGGGCCATCTCACCGTTCTCGGTGCACGGACCGTCGGCGACGACCTGGCCGGCCTCGACACGCTGCCCGGCGTCCACGATCGGACGCTGGTTGGCGCAGGTGCCGTGGTTGGACCGGGCGAACTTGCGCATCCGGTAGGTGTGCCGGCTGCCGTCGTCGGCCATCACGGTGATGTAGTCAGCCGAGACCTCCTCGACGACGCCCGCCTTCTCCGAGACGACGACATCGCCGGCGTCGATCGCGGCACGCAACTCCATGCCGGTACCGACCAGCGGCGCCTCGCTGCGCACCAGCGGAACCGCCTGGCGCTGCATGTTGGCACCCATCAGGGCGCGGTTGGCGTCGTCGTGCTCGAGGAACGGGATCATGGCGGTCGCGACCGACACCATCTGGCGCGGCGAGACGTCCATGTAGTCCACGTCGGACGGGGCCACGTTCTCGACCTCGCCGCCCTTACGGCGCACCATCACGCGGTCTTCGGTGAAGCTGCCGTCGACGTCGATCGGCGAGTTGGCCTGCGCCACGACGTGGCGGTCCTCCTCGTCGGCGGTCAGGTAGTCGATCTGGTCGCTGACCACACCGTCGATGACCTTGCGGTACGGGGTCTCGATGAAGCCGAACGGGTTGACCCGGGCGTACACCGACAGCGAGCCGATCAGACCGATGTTGGGACCCTCAGGGGTCTCGATCGGACACATGCGGCCGTAGTGGCTGGAGTGCACGTCGCGGACCTCAAGGCCGGCACGTTCACGGGACAGACCGCCGGGGCCCAGCGCCGACAGGCGACGCTTGTGGGTCAGACCCGACAGCGGGTTGTTCTGATCCATGAACTGCGACAGCTGGCTGGTGCCGAAGAACTCCTTGATCGCCGCCACGACGGGACGGATGTTGATCAGGGTCTGCGGCGTGATCGCCTCGACGTCCTGAGTGGTCATGCGCTCACGCACGACGCGCTCCATGCGGGAGAGACCGACCCGGATCTGGTTCTGGATCAGCTCACCCACGGTGCGGAGACGACGATTACCGAAGTGGTCGATGTCGTCCACCTCGACCGGGACCTCGACGCCGCCGGGGACGGTCATCGTGGTCTGGCCCTCGTGCAGACGCACCAGGTACTCGATGGTGGCGACGACGTCTTCCTCGGTCAGAGTCGACGACGTGATCGGCTTGCCGGCGTTCAGGCCCAGCTTCTTGTTGACCTTGTAGCGGCCGACGCGGGCCAGGTCGTAGCGCTTCTCCTTGAAGAACAGGTTCTCCAGCAGGGTCTGCGCGGACTCCTTGGTCGGCGGCTCGCCCGGGCGCAGCTTGCGGTAGATGTCCAGCAGCGCCTCGTCGGGACCGGCGGTGCTGTCCTTCTCCAGGGTGCCCATCATGATCTCGGAGAAGCCGAAGCGCTCCACGATCTGCTCGCTCGTCCAGCCCAGCGCCTTCAGGAGCACGGTGACCGGCTGCCGACGCTTACGGTCGATGCGGACACCGACGGTGTCGCGCTTGTCGACGTCGAACTCCAGCCACGCACCGCGGCCCGGGATCACCTTGACGCTGTGCAGCGTCTTCTCGGTGGACTTGTCGATGCTGTCGTCGAAGTACACACCGGGAGAACGCACGAGCTGGGACACCACGACACGCTCGGTGCCGTTGATGATGAAGGTGCCCTTCTCGGTCATCATCGGGAAATCACCCATGAAGACCGTCTGGCTCTTGATCTCACCGGTGTTGTTGTTGATGAACTCGGCCGTGACGAACAGCGGAGCCGCGTACGTCATGTCCTTGTCTTTGCACTCGTCGACCGGCGCCTTGACCTCGTCAAAGCGCGGGTCGGAGAAGCTCAGCGACATCGAGCCCGAGAAATCCTCGATCGGCGAGAGCTCTTCGAGCACCTCTTCGAGGCCGCCCTTGGGGTCGGTCTCACCGCGATCAACGGCCTTCTGGCGCCATCCGTCCGCTCCGACCAACCAGTCGAAGGAATCCGTCTGAACGTCCAGAAGCCCCGGAACCTCAAGCGGTTCGCGGAGCTTGGCAAAGGAAACTCGGTTCGGTGCTCCGGGGACGGAGTTATTGGTGTTAGCGTTCGCTGTGCTCTGGCTAGAGACTGCCAAGATGCATCCTTCCAGCACCTCATGCGACTTTCGAAAAGGCCAGCAAGAGCCGTCCTTCTGGGCCGCGATTCTGCGTCGGTTCGGCTGACTGTTTCCTACTTCAGCTCGTCCAGAACCCCATACGCACGGCACTAAGGACTAGGTGCTGAGCAATGCTCAGGCTAGAACTACGATGTGCAGGTCAGATGAGATGGGCAGGATGCAGCCAGCGCAACGTCCAACAATAGCGCAGAACGGCGCATTCCTCAACCACCACACATCCACTGTATGAAACGGATCACCTGGCGCTGGCTGGCGTCCCTAAACCCGTCACACATGCTGCCCAACAGATTGGCCTGTCCATGGCCTTCCGTCAAGTGCTCACACGCGGTTTCGTGTGGGAGATTTCCGGACCGCGCGGCAGCTCTGGCAACGGCTGGTAGAGCTTCACCTACGCCGCGCCGAAACGCGCCAGGAGCGCTGCGCCCACCTGCGCCGGAACGAGCTGTTCGGCAATGATCAGCCCGGCCGCCACCCCTCGCACGGAGACGTGAAACGCGCAGTCGGCGTGCCGGATGCGTTTGATCGAGCCGAGCTCCAGCGTTTGCAGGTAACCACCGAGCCGCAGGCCGATCCGCTGAGGCCCGAACTCGGCCTCGATCGGAGTGCCCGGCGGAATCAGCCGGCGGAATCGCGTCGGCATCCCCCAGTACATGAAGTACCCGACCAAGCCGACGGCAACGACCATCACCACGACGGCCGGTAACACCGAGGAAGCCGTCAACCCCCCGCCCTTCAGCGAGGTCATGACCAGCGTCAACAGCGGGATACCGACGGCCGACGCAAGCGCGACCCCCGCCTCGGTGCTGTGTCGAGCCGCTGCGGCCAGTTGGTCGGCCAATCCGACGCCGGCAATGCCCGCGGTGCGGGTCACCTGGTCGAGCCCGGCGCCCGGTTGCGCACCGGACACCGTCGGCTGCGTCCGCGGCGGATTCATCGCGGCTGCGCGTGCATATCGGCTCCTGGTGTCCACGAGACAAGTCAGGCCGGACCCTCGGGGTCCGGCCTGACTTGTTCGAAACTCAGCTCTGGTGAGGCACCTCGATGGCGCCGGTCGGGGCGTCGTCCTCGACCGGGCGGTGGTGGCGCGCGGTGGGCTCGTCGCCGAACTGGTGCACCGGCAGCTTGTGCGTGCCCTCGAGGTCGTCGAGGATCGCGGCCTGCGCTGCGGGCGGCAGGGTGTGCAGGATCTCCCGCACGC
Organism: Mycobacterium sp. NPDC004974; assembly: GCF_053600815.1. NCBI lineage: Bacteria > Bacillati > Actinomycetota > Actinomycetes > Mycobacteriales > Mycobacteriaceae > Mycobacterium > Mycobacterium sp. NPDC004974. Next base: position 118,059 of record NZ_JBSGAQ010000008.1, read on the forward strand.
GGGCCTGGCGGCGGCCCACGGCCTTGCGTTCCGGCATACCGGGAGTCGCCATCAGCTGCGGCGGCACACCCTCGATCTCCTCGACACCGCCGTCGTGCTGGCCGGCGTCGATCATGGCCTGCTCGGCGGCCGCGGTCGCCTCGTCCTTCTCCTCAGACATACCGATCGGCCCAATACGGCGACCGTTGAGGAACTGCTTGACGACGGGCTCCTCGCTGGTCAGCAACACCTCGCGGGGGCCGAACATGACCAGCTGCTTGCGGAACAGCATGCCGATGTTGTCGGGCACGGTCCGGGCGATGTTGATGTTGTGCGTCACGATCAGCACCGTGGCGTCGATCTGCGCGTTGATGTCGATCAGCAGCTGGCTCAGGTAGGCGGTACGGACGGGGTCCAGACCGGAGTCCGGCTCGTCGCACAGGATGATCTTCGGGTCGAGCACCAGGGCGCGAGCCAGGCCGGCGCGCTTGCGCATACCGCCGGAGATCTCGCCGGGGAACTTGTGGCCGTCATTGGGCATACCGACCAGGTCGAGCTTCTCCATGACGATGTTGCGGATTTCGCTCTCGCTCTTCTTCGTGTGCTCGCGCAGCGGGAAGGCGGTGTTGTCATAGATGTTCATCGAGCCGAACAGCGCGCCGTCCTGGAACAGCACACCGAACAGGGTGCGGATCTCGTAGAGCTCCTTGGCCGAGCATTCAAGAATGTTGGTGCCGTCGATGACGATCGAGCCGCGCTCGGGACGCAGCAGGCCGATCAGGGACTTCAGGAACACCGATTTGCCGGTACCCGACGGGCCGAGCAAAACGCTGACCTCACCCTCGGGAACCGTCAACGTGACGTCTTCCCAAATCTTTGACGATCCGAAAGATTTGCTCAGTCCCGTCACATCGATCTGGACGCCCATAAAGATCCTTCCGCCTACGGCTCACCCCGCCACCTGCTGCGGCCTGTGGCTTGAGTCACCATAGCGCACGGGGCACCGCCCACACATGCTTGTCTCCCAATATTCGGGAGTACCCGGACCCGGACCGAATCAATCCAGCTCATACAAGCAAAGAACCCCCGAATCCGTGGGGATTCGGGGGTTCTTGCGGTCCAGTTTTGGACTACTTGACGGTGACGCTGGCGCCGGCAGCCTCGAGCTTGCCCTTGGCGTCCTCGGCGGCCTCCTTGGAGACCTTCTCCAGCAGCGGCTTGGGAGCGCCGTCGACCAGATCCTTGGCTTCCTTCAGGCCCAGGCCGGAGACGATCTCGCGGACGACCTTGATCACGCCGATCTTCTTCTCGCCGGCACCCTCGAGGATGACGTCGAACTCCGACTGCTCCTCGGCGGCCTCGGCGGCGGCCGGGGCGGCACCGGCGGCGGCAACGGCGACCGGAGCAGCAGCGGTGACCTCGAAGACCTCTTCGAACTGCTTCACGAACTCAGAGAGCTCCAGCAGGGTCATTTCCTTGAAAGCGTCGAGCAGTTCGTCGGTGGACAGCTTGGCCATGTTTATGGTCCTTCCTGATTTTTCTTACAGATGTTGGGTGGTTTGTGCGGTTGCGGTTACGCGACAGCGATTGCGGTTAAGCAGCCTCTTCGGCAGCCTTCTTCTCCTGCAGCGCCGCGGCGAGGCGGGCCATCTGAGAAGCGGGCGCGTTGAACAGGCCGGCGGCCTTGGACAGGTTGCCCTTCATGGCACCTGCCAGCTTGGCGAGCAGCACCTCGCGCGACTCGAGGTCGGCGATCTTCTCGACATCGGCGACGGACAGCGCTTTGCCGTCCATGTAGCCGCCCTTGATGACGAGCGCCTTGTTGTCCTTGGCGAACTTCTTGATCGCCTTGGCGGCGTCAACGGGCTCACCCTTGACGAACGCGATCGCCGTGGGACCGGCGAACAGCTCGTCGAGACCTTCAATGCCGGCTTCGGAAGCGGCGCGCTTCACCAGAGTGTTCTTGGCGACGGTGTACGAGGCGGAGTCGCCGAGGGAACGACGCAGCTCAGCCAGGTTCGCCACAGTCAGCCCGCGGTACTCGGTGACGACGGTGGCCGTCGACGCCTTGAACTGCTCAGCAATGTCGGCAACCGCCGTGGCTTTATCAGCCTTGGCCATGCATGCCTCCTTGTGGTGGGTATCGGGCGCTCCACCAACTTGGGGCCGTGAAATGACGAACGCCCCGACGCAGATAGGTCGGGGCGCAGATATACCCAGCACGAAACTGGTCTAGCCTCGTCCTCCTGCGTGGGCCGCCGGGACATTTCCCGGACCTTCAACCGATTGCTCGGTGACCGACGGTCTTCGGTGGAACCCGACCAGAGTAGCCGAACACCTACCAGTCAGCCAAAACGAGCACGCTCGCCGCGCCTCAGCACCCGCCGGCCAGCACCAGGCAGACGAACGCGGCCGCGAGCAATCCGACCCTCAACCAGTGCAATCGGCCCCAGCGGCGGACCAGTTCGTGGAACTGCCCGGGGTCCTCACCGGCGTCGTTACCGCCGAATCCCGCCGCGACGCGGTTGTTGATCGGTACGAGCGTGGTGAGGGTCAGCAGAATGACCAGCACCATCAGCACGACCGGCGCGATGAGCAGGGGCGCGGGACGGAACACCGCGGCGGCGATCATCAGCGCCACCGCTGCCATGTACCAGAACGGCATCGCGGTCCCGAGGATCTTGGCGCCGGTTCCGCGCGCCTGCCGATAGGCGGCGTCGGGTAGCCGATGCAGGATCGGGTTGGTGAACGCGGCGACCCCGAACTCGACGCCCAGCAGCGGCCCGGTGACGATGACGGCGAGAATCTGAACGATTTCCTTCACATCATCGAGCCTGGTCAGTAAGCTGCCAAAAAACAAGGTACTGACAAATTAGTCAGCATATGAAGGGCCGGAGATGGCGGTTTCCAAGAAAGAGGTCGGCGACTGCCCGATCGACGCGACACTGTCGGTCATCGACGGGCGCTGGAAAGGCACCATCCTGTGGCGGTTGGCCGACGGGCCGATGCGCACCGCTGAGTTGCGCCGCAGCATTCCCGACATCACCGAGCGCATGCTCATCCGGCATCTGCACGATCTGGTCGACGCCGGGATCATCGACCGCCACGATGCGGGCACGGTGCCACCGTGCGTGCACTATTCGATCTCCGAATACGGCAAGACGCTGGGCCCGGTGCTAGGTGCGTTGTGCGAGTGGGGTCGCACCCACATGGAGATTCAGAAGCGGAAGCGTCAGTCACGCGCCAGGGCGGCCGCACCGACCAGGCCTGCGTCCCCGCCGAGTTCGGCCGCCACCACCCGGAGCCCGCGCAGGAAGTCCAGCCCGGCGTAGTCCGCCAGCGCCGCACGGACCGGGTCGAACAGCAATGTCCCGGACTTGGCCACTCCCCCGCCGATCACCACCAGGTCCAGGTCGCATACCGCGCCCACCGAGGCGATCATGGCCGCCACCGCGCGGGCGCCACGCTGAAAGGCCTTGATGGCCAGCTCATCTCCGTGATTTGCCGCGTCGCCCAGCGCCTTTGCGTCAGTGCCGGACCAGCCCTGTCGGCGGGCCCAGCGCACCATGCTCGGCCCCGATGCGATGGTCTCGACGCAGCCGTGCCCGCCGCAGGTACACAGCTCACCGCCGTCGGGCGCGACGACGACGTGGCCGACGTGCCCGGCGTTACCGGTGCGGCCGTCGTACGGTGCGCCGTCGAGAACGAGCCCGCCGCCGACCCCGGTCGAAACCACCATGCCGAGCAGGAACTGCGCACCCCGGGCGGCCCCGCACCACTGCTCTCCCAGCGCCATGCACAGCCCGTCGCCGCCGAGTCGCACCGGCAATCGGGCAACGCCGGCAACCCGCTCGACGATCGGAAAGCGTTGCCACTCAGTGATATTGATCGGGCTTACGGTGCCGTTGGGCAAATCGATCGGCCCGGCGGAGGCGACGCCGACGCCGGTCGCGGCTCCGTCCGCGGCCCGCATGGTCTCGCCGAGCAGCTTCTCGACGACAGCCCACACCGTCTCGGCATCACCGTCCGGGGTCGGCAGCTGGGCCCGATGGACCAGCTTTCCGTCGGGATCCACCAGGCCGGCGGCGATCTTGGTGCCGCCGATGTCGAGCGCCAGGGTCACCGGCTGAGTCAGGGTCACGTTGGGCATTCCTAGTGTTTGTGCGTGTTGTCCGGCTGGCGGGGATCACCGGGGTGTTCATACCCGGGGGCGAGTTCCACCAGGGCGGCGCATCGCGCATCGAGCCACTGCCGGTAAGCCTGCCTTCGAGCGGCCGCCCGCAGGTGCGCGGCGATCCGGTCGTGGACCTCGTCAAGGGACGGTGCGACAGGACCCGCGCGCCATCCGTGCGCCCCGGCCTGTGTCTCGGCGAAGCGCAGCGGATTGCGTGCGTGATATCCGGCCACCTCTGCGTCCGAAACATCGACCGCCGCAGTCACATCCGCGAACACCGCCCGGGCCAGGGGGGTGCCCAGCGTGGCGGCGGCGACACTGCCGATCTCCAGCCGGGCCGCGGTGTCGGGGAGCACCTCACCCAGAGCCGGCACACCATCGGAACACAGTCCGCGCGCGGAGGCCTCGCCGTCGACCACCCGTTCGGCCACCGCCAGTTGAGTCAGCCACCGACGCAGCTGACGCCCCTCGCTGGTTCCGGGGCGCGGCAGCGCCGAGACCTGGTTTCCTGCTCGCAGTGTTGCCTCCCTCTCGTCGATCTCCTTGATCGACACCGGTTTTCCGGCCACCTGCGCCACCCAAGCCACCTGGTTCATCGCACCGTGACCTTCACCGCAGGCGAGTAGATCAGCCGCCCGGCACAGCCCACCCGGATCAACGCCCACCACTGGCCCGGCTCGACCCACGATGGCGGCGCGACGTCGAACCCGATCTTGGCGGTACCACCAGCGGGCACTTCGACACCCACCGCCGCAGGCCCCATCCATTCCCACGTTCCCCACGGGCTGATGAGGTGCGCCTCAGCGGTCAGGTCCGCGAGTGCGTCGGTGCCGATCGTGATCGACAGTCGCGCGGTCTCACCGGCCTTGACGTCGACGGCATGTGGATCGGACACCAGCTTGAGCACCTGGGCGCTGGTCTCACCGATCGTGACGACGCAGACGTCCTCGACCACCTGCCGCCACGACGGAGGCAGGGCCGCACCCCCACCGGTCACCACGAGTTCGGCGCGCAACGGGTACAGCCCGGGCCCGGCCCCGGCCGGGATGCTCAGCACCACATCGGTTTCCAGGTGTTCCCCGGGCGGCAGCACATAGGGCAGCTCAGCGGGGTGCACCTCCCACCCGGGCGGGGCGGACAACCTGACCCGACCGTGCAGCGCGTCGTCGGTGCAGTCGCTGGCCGCGGTCAGGCGCACCACGACGTCTGTACCAGGTTGCCCGGCAGTGCTTTCGGGGTGCAGGTATGCGACGGCAGGCAGGCCACCCAACGGAGCCGGACCGCGATTGTGCAGCCAGTACCTGGCATACAACGGCTGCGCCGCCTCGGCTTCCGGCGCCAACCTCCGGTGCTCGGCACGCACCACCTTGGGCAGATTGAGCTGGGTCGACACCGTGGCGATCTGGTAGCCGTGCAGCCTCAGATCCGAAGGCTGCTCGGGCGCCGGCTCCTCCAGCAGGTTCAGGTTCGCGGCGGCCGAGACCGCGCGCAGGCCGGAGCGGAGCGTGACTTCTGCGGAACTACCGGTGATCTCGACCAGACGCGCGGTGACCCCGTCGACCGGATCGGCACTGCGCACGCTGCCCGACGCCAGCGGATTACCGGCCGCCTTGAGTGCACCGAGTTGCACCGACCCGGCGGGCTCGATCTCCAGCAGCGATCCCCACGCCGGCAGCCCGCCACCGGCGTCCGAGTCGACGACCACCGGCTGCAGCGGCCGGTTGAATTCTGCGGCGCTGGGTGCGACCCCCGCGGCCCGCCAGTCACCGGCACCGCTGACCAGTGCGTAGTCGAATGTGTGTGTCCAATGCTGCAGTTGGAAGTTGGATCCGTCCGGTGCCGTGCGCCGTGGCGGGTCGATCCAGGTGCCGGACGGCCAGCCGGTGCAGGACCGCATGAGTGACGTGTGCAGGGTGCCGTCCGGCTCGACCGCGAAGCTCGGCACACCGCGGTTCAGCAGTGCCACGGTGCGGGCCTCGAACGGCTCGGCCGCCGCGGGAGCCTGTTGGGTGACGGCGATTTCGGCCTGCCCCAGCTCATCGACCACCGCATCGAGGTCGCCGGCCAGGATCAGCACCGGCAACGTGCGCACGCCGCGGAGATCGGCGCCGGGCACCCAGTGTTCGATCAACGGCGCGGCGGCAGGCACCCACACCCGAGCCGATCCGGTGGCGTCGATCTGACGTTTGAGCTCATCGGTGTAAGCGACGTCCGCTTCGGCGAGAACAGCTTCGGTGAACGGGTTTTCATCCGGACCGCCGAGAGCGAACCGGGTGTCGGGCAGGTTGGAGTCGACGCTGAGGTCGCCGTACCGCGGCTTGTCGGCGGCACTGCACGTGGCGGTGACGCCGGCCCGCACCAGGGCCACCATCAGATCGCGGGGGTTCACACCGTCGGGAGCGACCACCTCGGCCACCGAGACCGCCCGTACCGCCGCGCCGATGCGCACCCGTACCGCCGAGGACAGCCCGAACCAACCGTAGGCCGGGTTGTCCAGCGTCCACGGGTGTTGCGCGGCGTCAACGGCGTGATGATCCGAACCGTCGTGCAGCAGCCCGAATCCGCGACCGATCACTGCGTCGCCGACTTCGCTCACCGGCAGCGCGCCGGGTACCGGGCAAGGCCACCGAAGCCGGACCAGACGGTCCGCGCCGACGAATTCGTCGATGACGGTGCGGCATTCGACGCGGTCCACACCGGACCAGAGCGTGATGATCTGGGTGTAGCGCAACAGGTCTGGAATGCGGCCTCGCACGATCACCCGCTGCCCGAGTGGGCTCTGATAACACTGCACGTCGTCGGCCGGGCCGGCCGAGGAGCACACCACCGGCCCCGTGGGCAGCAGGTGCCAGGGCCCTTCCCCGGCTTGGGGGTGGGCCGAATACTCCTCGTAGACGGCCAGTTCGTTGCCGACGCCGCCGGCGGCGATGAGCTCGCGCCCGTCGTCCACAAGCGAGCACACCGCCCCGCCGCGGGCCGCGTCGACGCGCAGCCGGTAGCGGTCGTTGGCGATCTCGTCTCCGGCCAGCGGTTTCCAGCCGCGCGCCGTCCCGGAGACGAACCGGTAGGACCGCCAGCCCAGTGACGGCACGTCGCGGGCCAGCCAGCTCACCGTCGCGCCGTCATGCTCGACCAGCACGGGCACGTCATTGCCGTCGCTGTCGAGCACCGCACCGGAGAACGGTTCGTCCAGATGCACCGTGACGATGTCGGTCCGGTTGTGCGCCACCGCGTTCCACACGACTACTGACCCATCGACCGCCTCCGACAACAGGCCCAAGGCGTTGTCCCGAGCGGTGACGCCCAGCTCCCAGGCATCGCGCCAGCCGGTGAGCAGGTCGAGGTAGACCTGGTCGGATTCCGATCCGGTGATGGCGTCGTGATGCGCTCCGTAAGCCAGCTGCACCCACGCCTTGGCCATTGCCGCCTGCGGATAGTCGGCGCCGCCGAGCAGCCCGGCGAACACCGCGAACCGCTCGGCGTCGAGCACCGCATCCTCTGCAGCCCGGTTGGCCTGCTTGGTGTCGATGTAGGAGACGTCCTTGCCGGTGTAGATCGGGTTCATGTCGCGGGTCTGCGGGGACGGCGTGATCCCGCGCTCGTCGATCTCGGCCCGCACCGCGCTGAAGAACTCCGACGGCAGCGCGCACACGAACTTCGGCCAGACGTAGCGCGAGTTCCAGTCGCGGTGGATCTGGGTTACCCATTTGTTGGGCGGGGTGTAGTCGGTGCCGACCGGTAGGAGCACGTTGCGGGTCAACGCAACTCGCTTGAGTTTGGTGAACAGCGTGTAAGTGGATTCCTCGGCCTCGGCCAGTGATGCCGAGGAATCCATCCACCATCCGGCCGAATAGTGCGCAGGCATGTAGTGCGTGAGAAGCCCTCGGCCCGAGGGCGCGATCCACTCGAACTCGCTCGCGAACTGCATGCGCTCGGGGTCGCCGTCGTTCTGCATGGGACCCCACTGGTGATGCGGCCCGCGGGCCCACGAACTGGAGGTCAGGCCGACGTCGGCCGCCATCCCGGGAAACTGCGGGTCGTGCCCGAACACGTCGAGCTGCCAGGCGGTGGCCGGGTCGGCACCCAGCACGTCACGCTGAAAACCCATGCCCGCCACAAAGTTCCGGATCGCGGTCTCCGGGCTCGTGAGGTTGGTATTGGGCTCGTTGTAGGTGCCGCCCATGATCTCGACGCGGCCCTCGGCGATGAACCGGCGCAGATCGGCCCGGTCTCCGGGTCGGGCGTCCCAGTAGGGCTTGAGATAGTCCACCTCGGCCAGCACGAACTTGTACTCCGGAACACGGCGGGCCATTTCCAGGTGTGCGTGCACCAGGTCGAATCCGTTGGTCTGCCGGCACTGACCGGGCGGGTCCTCCGTCCACACGCTGGTGTAGGCGGCCTGGGTATTCCACCAGACAGGGTCGTAGTGGAAGTGGCTGATCATGTACATCGTCCAGCCCGGCTCCGCCACGGTGAACGCGAAGTCGGTGGAGCCCACCCGGGCGCGCCGGATCTCGCCGGGCACACCCCGCTCGACGTCCACCGGTACCTCGACGGCGCCGTCGCCGGGCGCGGCGATCGCCTCACCGGAGAGCCCGTCCCCGCTGACCCGCACGGGCGTCGGCGAGGCACAGGCCTCGTATCGCACCCGAACCAGCTGCCGAGGGGCATCCTCGGGCCCGGCAAACAGCTCCGTCGTCTCCACTGACGTGACGTGCATCTGCAAAACCCTACGACGTCAAGGCACCGAAATGTCGACGACCAGCGCCCGATGATCCGAAATCGGTAAGTGCGGCGCAGCGTATGCGGCAGCGGCCAGCGTGGGGTCGTCGGTGAGGATGTGGTCGAGTTGCGTGGTCGGCGTGTCGGCAGGAAACGTCGGGGCGGCCCCGAGCGGCCGCCAGTGCTCCGGCGCGCCCGAGTTCAGGTCCCCCATGAGAATCCTCGGGCCCGGGAAGCCACCCAGATCCCGCACGAGATGCCGCAGTTGCACCCGGTTCCACCCCGGCACGAACGACAGGTGGGTATTGGCCACCGAGATCGCGCCGAGTGGCGTATCGACGCGGGCCACCATCGCGGCCCGGGGTTCTTCGTGGACGATCCGGAACCGGCGGATCCCCGAGACGTACATCGGGAACCGGACCGGTATCCGCGGGAGCCGCAACACCTGCCAGTTCTCGACCGGGTACCGGGTGAGCAGGGCGATGCCGTAGGCGGCGGTGCCGGGTTGTTCGCGGCCGGTGGCGGCCATCCAGGTGGCACCGGGTGTTCCGGAGATCGCGGCGACGAACCGGTGGTGCACGGCGTTCATCGCGTCAGCGGCCACGGCGGTCAGGTCCGCCTTGCCCGAGCGCGGCTGATCCAGGTCGACTTCCTGCAGAGCGAGGATGTCGGCGTCGAGTTCGGCCACCGCGGCAGCCAATCTGCCCAGGTCGACGTCGCCGTCGTGGACACTGCGCCCGTGCAGGATGTTGAAAGTCGCCAGCCGCATGGGTACTCAGTACCCACAACCGCGCCGGCTCCACCATCGGCGCCCGACAGACCCGGGATCACACATGCTCGACCGCAACGACGCCCTTCGTGACGCACTGAAGCGCGCCGCGGCGGCGTTCAAGGCGCACGGGCCGCAGTTCGCGCTCGCCGGCAGCTACGCGCTGTGGGTCTACGGCGCGCCCGAACCCGTGCACGACGTCGATTTCGTGGTCGCGGAGGCCGACGCCGAGGCGGCCGAGGTGACGTTGCGCAAAGCCGGGTTTCAGATCGTGCACGTCCCCGAGGACTGGTTGTTCAAGGCCTATCCCGACGATGACGTCCTGGTCGACGTGCTCTACCAACTCAACGGGGCCTCGGTGGACGCGGCGACGCTGCGATCCGCCGAGGTGCTCGACGTGCTGGCGATCCGGATGCCGGTCCTGCCGCCGACTCTGGTGGTGTCGGAGAAGCTGTTGTCGCTCAACGAACACCACTGCGACTTCGCGGCGCTGTTGCCGGCGGCCCGTGCGGTGCGCGAGCAGGTCGACTGGGATGCGGTGCGGGTCACGACAGCCGACAACGACTTCGCCGCCGCGTTCCTGGAGCTCGTCGACCGGCTCGGCATCACGTAGTCCGCTGCGAGGCGGCGTGCAGGCGGGCGGCAACAGCACTGACGGCCGTCGCCACCTCGGGTGGTTCGAGCACCTCGAAGTCGTAGCCCACGGTGGCGAAGTACAGCACCATGCGTTCGGAGTCGTCGGCGCCCGCGGTGACGATGCAGGCGTCGGGTCCGTCGGCCTCGACGGTGGCTGATGCCGGTGGAAACTTTTGTGCCACAACCTCTTGCGGGGCGTGGTAGCGGACCCGGGCGCTGTAGCGGTACGGCGAGGCGCTGATCGAGCGGCGCACGTAGTCGGCCGCGTCCGGAGCCTCGCGTGGCACGAACGTGCTGCCGCGGGCCGCCACCGCCGACATCCGGTCCAGCCGCAGGCTGCGCCAGTCTTCGCGGTCACGGTCATAGGTCATGAGGTACCAGCGCCGTCCGGTGGTCACCAGTTGATAGGGCTCCAACCGCCGCTGGGTGTGATTGCCGCGGATGTCGGTGTAGTCGGCGCTGACGTGTTCGTGGTCGCGGCAGGCCCGGGCCAGGGTCATCAGCACCTCGGGTTCCACGGGCGCGTCCGACGAGTTGGGGGCCAGGGTGACGGTCGCGTCGTGCACCGCCGAGACCTGCGAACGCAATCGCGCGGGCATGACCTGGTCGAGTTTGGACAGCGCCCGCAGTGCGGCTTCGCCGACGCCTGCGACGCTTCCGCCGGCGGCCAGCCGCAGACAGACGGCCATCGCGACGGCCTCGTCGGGGTCGAGCAGCAGCGGCGGCAGCGCCGCACCGGCGCCGAGTTGATAGCCCCCGCCCTGGCCCTTGCTGGCGTGGACGGGGTATCCGAGTTCGCGCAGCCGCTCGATGTCACGGCGGACGCTGCGCGTGGTGACGCCGAGGCGGTCAGCCAGTTCCTCACCCGTCCAGGCCCGGCGCGACTGCAACAGTCCGAGAAGCTGCAGTACGCGGCCGGTGGTTTCAGTGCTCACGGCCATGCAAGAAGTGTGCCGCACTTTTAGGACCGAATCTGTCCTATATGCATGAAACGGTAGTCCTATGTGGACAAACCTCCTCGCCGACCAACTGGACTTCCATTGGACCCATCAACTCAGGCCGCGTCTGGACGGCCTGACCGACGACGAGTACTTCTGGGCACCGGTCAAAGACTGCTGGACTGTTCACCCCGACGGCGCTGTCGACTTCAGTTATCCACCGCCACAACCGGAACCGTTCACCACCATGGCGTGGCGCCTGGCGCACGTGATCGTCGGGGTGTTCGCGATGCGCAACCACTCGCACTTCGGCGGGCCGCCGGCTGACTACGAGTCCTGGCCTTACGCCACCGATGCGGCCACGGCCCTGAAACAACTCGACGACGCCTACCGACATTGGATCGACGGGGTCAGAAGCCTCGACGACGATGACCTGAAGAAGCCGTGCGGGCCCGCGGAGGGGCACTACGGCGATGAGCCGATGGCCGTACTTGTTCTGCACATCAACCGGGAGGTAATCCACCACGGCGCCGAAATCGCCTGCATCCGTGACCTTTACGTGCACTCCAACCAAACGACCCACAACAGCTGAGGAGAACTGAGCCATGCCAGGAATGCCCCCACCCGCCGGCGACGAACGTCAGACCCTGATCGATTTCGTCGCCTTTCAGCAGAACGCCTTCTTAGCGGTGGCGCACGGCCTCACCGATGAGCAGGCGCGGTCAACCCCGTCGGTCAGCGCGCTGTCGGTCGGCGGTCTGATCAAGCACGTCACCGCCGTACAGAAGGGCTGGGCCGACCGCGCCGAGTATGCACCGCAGTTCCCGCCGCCGGATCCCCGTCCGTTCGAGGAACAGGCGGCCGACTACGCCGATCTGCACGTCATGCGTGACGACGAGACCCTCGCCGGTCTACTCGAGGCGTTCAAGGCCCAGAATGCCGAGACGCTGCGGGTATTCGCCGAACGGGATCTGGACACCGCGGTCCCGGTCCCCCATGACGTGCCGTGGTTCCCCCAAGACGTCGACCACTGGTCGGTGCGGTGGGTGGCCATGCACCTGATCGAGGAACTCTGCCGGCACGCCGGGCATGCCGACATCATCCGCGAATCCATCGACCGCGCAACGATGTACGAATTGCTGGCCGCCGAGGAGCAGTGGCCCGAGACCGAGTGGATCAAGCGCTGGCGGCCCGCCGAAGTCTGATGGATCTGAGCAATCAGCGGCCCAGGACCAGCCGTAGCGCGTAATCCACCACGGCCTCAAGGTCGTCGCCCAGGTTCCCGCCCAGCCACTGCTGGGCAAGCTCGGCCATCGCCCCCGTGTACATGGCCGCGCCGACCTGGGCGGCGACCGGGTCCGAACCCGGATTGAGCCGGCCACCCTCGGACAGCACGGCCTCGCGCAACAGGTCCTGGGTGGCCGCGCGTCGCGCGGCCAGCACCGGGTTGGCCCTGGCGTCGGTGAACAGCACCCGGCCCCGACGCGGGTCGGCCGAACTGAAGCCCAGTACGGCGGCGATTCCGGCCCGGGTTCGGGCCGGCACTGAATCTCCAGCCCCGGCCATCGCGGCGTCGACATCGGCCGCCAGGGCCGCGTTCACCTGGTCGTACACCGCACCGAGCAGGTCGTCGGTGTCAGCGAAGCTCTCGTAGAAGTAGCGGGTGTTGAGGCCGCATTCGCGGCAGACCGAGCGCACCGAGGTCGCGGCTTCCCCACCGTCCCCGAACAGCCGGAACGCCGCGTCGACGAGCAGTGCGCGACGTTCGGCACGGCGGTCCGTCAGCGGCACGCCGGCCCATCGCGTAGGACTGGACATTCCCTCAGCCTAAGTCTGGTCACACCCGTACCCAAAATGTATTCTGGCTACGGACGTAACCAGAAGGGGGTCCACGGTGGACATGCCGCACCAGGTGCTCGAGCAGATGCTGCAGCGGAAGTTCGACAAGGACATTCGTCAGCACTACTTCCGTGGCATGGAGTTCGCCGGGCCGGCAGGCGATCCGGGCTGGTTCGGCCCGGGCAGCGCCGTCTGGCATGTCCACTCCCACACCGAGGCGTTGATCTTCGGTCTGCAGTGCGCGGCCTACATCGAGCGCCTCGATCCATCGATCTACTGGATGGGCATGCACCATTCGCGCCTGGTCAAGCGCGACGAAAACGGCGATGCAACCGGGGCCGGAGTACCTCAGATCGACCCGCAGGGCGCAGCGGTGCGACTGGGCCACTCCATCGCGTTCTTCATCGGCACCGCCTACGGCAATACCGAAACCGCCGAACGGGTGGCCAAGACCGTGCGCGCCATGCACCACACCATCAAGGGCACCCGCCCCGACGGCGCGGCCTATGACGCCGACGATCCGGACTGGCTGCGCTGGAATTACGCGACCGTGGTGTGGGGGCTGGCCACCGCGCACGAGATCTACCATCCGAACCCGTTACGCGGTAAGAAACTTGACCGCTACTACCAGGAGTTCATCCGCGTCGGACATGCGTTGGGTGGCACCGACCTGCCGGAAACCAAGGCCGAGACGCTGGACTGCCTACACTCCTACCTGCCCAAGTTGGCGCTCACCCACGGGGCCGCGATGGCCACCGGCCCCAACCTGCCGATGCCACAGAGCGCCGTGGACTGGGCGATCCGTGACACCATGCCGAAGTGGGCCAAACAGCTGATCGGGCACACCGATCCGAACCCGATCGAGCGCGCGGGCCGGCGCGCCATGGTGTGGTCGATCATCAATGGACTACACACCGCGGCGGGCCCCACCTTGGAGTTCCGGGCAGCGCAGAAACGCGTCGCCGCAGGCACCACCATCCCTCATACCGAGCCCACTTACCTACCCGGGAGCGACCCGGTTCTGAGCCGCGAAGAGATCGAAGAAAGGTTTGCGTCGGTGTGACTCACGGCACAGATGTTTTCGGGCGCACGGTGGCCTTTGAGACACTGCAGCTATGAGCACTACGCCGCCGAAAACCAAGCACCGCGAGGTCGCCAGGTTGAGTCGGGTGCCGTTGCCCGTGGAGGCCGCCCGGATCGGGGCCACCGGATGGCAAATCACCCGCACCGGAGTCCGGGTCGCCGCCAACATGTTCGGCAAAGGGTCGCTGCAGCAGAAGATCATCAAGCAGGTGCCGCAGACCTTCTCTGATCTGGGTCCCACGTACGTCAAGTTCGGCCAGATCATTGCGTCCAGCCCCGGCGCCTTCGGTGAGCCGCTGAGCCGCGAATTCCGCAGCCTGCTCGACCGGGTGCCGCCGGCCGACACCGATGAGGTGCACAGGCTGTTCGTCGAGGAACTCGGCGACGAGCCGACGAACCTGTTCAAGAGTTTCGACGAGAAGCCGTTCGCCTCCGCCTCGATCGCGCAGGTGCACTTCGCCACGCTGCACACTGGCGAGGAGGTGGTGGTCAAGATCCAGCGCCCGGGGATCCGCCGCCGCGTCGCCGCGGACCTGCAGATCCTCAAGCGTGGCGCCCAACTGGTGGAGCTGGCCAAGCTGGGCCGCCGGCTGTCGGCGCAGGACGTGGTCGCCGACTTCGCCGACAATCTCGCCGAGGAGCTCGACTTCCGGCTGGAGGCCCAGTCGATGGACGCCTGGGTGTCACACATGCACGCCTCTCCGCTGGGCGAGAACATCCGGGTACCGCAGGTGTATTGGGACCTGACCAGCCCGCGGGTGCTGACGATGGAGCGGGTCACCGGGGTCCGTATCGACGACGTGGCCGCGATCCGCAAGAAGGGCTTCGACGGCACCGAGCTGGTCAAGGCCCTGTTGTTCAGCGTGTTCGAGGGCGGCCTCAAACACGGCCTGTTCCACGGCGATCTGCACGCGGGCAACCTCTACGTCGACGACGACGGCAAGATCGTGTTCTTCGACTTCGGCATCATGGGCCGCATCGACCCGCGTACCCGATGGTTGTTGCGCGAGCTCGTGTTTGCCCTGCTGGTCAAGAAGGATCATGCGGCAGCGGGCAAGATCGTGGTGCTGATGGGGGCCGTGGGAACGGTGAAACCCGAGGCGGAGGCCGCCAAGGACCTGGAGAAGTTCGCTACCCCCCTCACGATGAAGTCGCTCGGCGATATGTCCTACGCCGAAATCGGCAAGCAGCTCTCGGCACTGGCGGATGCCTACGACGTCAAACTGCCACGCGAACTGGTGCTCATCGGCAAGCAGTTCCTCTATGTCGAGCGCTACATGAAGCTGCTGGCGCCGAAGTGGCAGATGATGAACGACCCCCAGCTCACCGGGTACTTCGCGAACTTCATGGTGGATATCGGCCGCGAACACAAAGACAATGCCGACGGGAACGAGGCCTGAGTGGCCGGGATGAGGGTGCGGACCGGGTTCGCCAAGTCGTCCGCCGAACCCGGCGACGTCGACGTCTACTACGAGGACATGGGTGACCCGAACGATCCGGCCGTGCTGCTGATCATGGGTTTGGGCGCACAGATGCTGTTGTGGCGCACAGGTTTCTGCGAAAAGCTGGTCAACCAGGGTTTGCGGGTCATCCGGTACGATAACCGCGACGTCGGCCTGTCCACGAAGCTGTCCGGCAAGCGGGTGGACTCCCCGCTGCCGCTGCGGATGGCCCGGTCGTTTCTGGGCCTGCGCAGCCCGTCGGTCTACACGCTCGAAGATGTCGCAGATGATGCTGCCGCCCTGCTCGATCACCTCAACATCGACACCGCCCACATCGTCGGCGGCTCGATGGGCGGGATGATCGCCCAGGTGTTCGCCTCCCGGTACGCACAGCGCACCAGGACACTGGCGGTGATCTTCTCCAGCAACAACCAGCCGCTGCTGCCGCCGCCCGGCATCAAGCAGCTGCTGTCGGTGATCACCGGCCCGCCCGCCAGTTCATCGCGAGAAGCCATCATCGACAACGCCGTTCGGATCAGCAGGATCAACGGCAGCCCCGGCTATCCGACTCCGGAGGAGGAGATCAGGGCCCAGGCCGCCGAGCTGTACGACCGCGCCTACTACCCGGCCGGGATCGCCAGGCATTTCGATGCCATCCTCGGCAGCGGCAGCCTGCGCCACCACGACAAGCGGATCAGTGTGCCGACCGTGGTGATCCACGGTCGCTCAGACCGGCTGATGCGCCCGTTCGGGGGCCGTGCGGTGGCCCGCGCGATCGCCGGTGCCCGCCTCGTGTTGATCGACGGCATGGGCCATGAGCTCCCCGAACCCGTGTGGGACGAGATCGTCGGCGAGCTCAAGACGAACTTCGCCATTGCCACCTGATCTCTGCATCTTCAACGTTAATTGCTTTGCCGGGCACCGGAAAGCTCGGTAGCTGGCCGAACTGCCTCTACGCTTCACTGGAAGCAGCCTGGGGGGGCGGCTAGGTCAAGAAGTGGCATAGCGCAGCTCTCGCCAGTGGGCCTCCTCCCGATAGGTGCCGCATGGCAAAACAACCGGAGCAACTCAAACCCCATTTCGACGATGTACAAGCCCATTACGACCTGTCCGACGATTTCTTCGCCCTGTTCCTGGATCCGACCAGGACATACAGCTGCGCGTACTTCGAACGCGACGACATGTCGCTGCAGGAAGCCCAGTTGGCGAAGGTCGACCTCGCGTTGGGCAAGCTCGGCCTCCGACCGGGGATGACCCTGCTCGACGTCGGATGCGGTTGGGGCGCAACGGTTATGCGCGCGATCGAACGCTACGACGTCAACGTCGTCGGCCTCACGCTCAGCCGGAACCAGGCGACCTACGTGCGACAGCTGTTCGACGAATCCGACAGCCCACGCACCAAGCGGGTGCTACTGGCGGGCTGGGAAGAGTTCGACGAGCCGGTGGATCGCATCGTCTCGATCGGCGCGTTCGAACATTTCGGCCACGACCGCTATGACGACTTCTTCCGCTTCGCCCACGACGCCCTGCCCGCCGACGGCGTGATGCTTCTGCACACGATCACCGGATTGAAACCACAGCAGATCATCGACCGCGGGATGCCGTTGTCGTTCGAATTCGCCCGGTTCGTCAAGTTCATGGTGACCGAGATCTTCCCCGGTGGGCGACTGCCGTCGATCGAGATGGTCGAGGAGCACTCCGCGCGGGCCGCGTTCACCCTCACCCGGCGGCAGTCGCTGCAGTCGCACTATGCGCGCACCCTCGACATCTGGGCAGCCAACTTGGAGGAACGCCGCGAGGAGGCCGTCGCGATCCAATCGCAGGAGGTCTACGACCGGTACATGCGCTACCTGACGGGTTGCGCGAGCAGCTTCCGGACCGGGTACATCGACGTCAACCAGTTCACCCTGCATGTCGCCGCTTAATTTCCTTCGCTAACGAAGCGCAGCCGGTGCATTTCCGCAGGCACCGACCGACAAATTATCGCGTATCAGGCAAAATTTGTTTGCCGACGAAATTGATTGACAGTGGCGACAACAGGCCCGCGGTAGTGACCTGCGGTACCCTAAGATTCGCGGGGAGAACTCTACAGCTTGGAGCATATCGAATATGTCCAAATTGACACCGAAATATGAAGAACTCCAGTCGATCTACGACATTTCCAATGAATTCTACGAACTGTTTCTAGGCCCCACGATGGGTTATACGTGCGGCTATTTCGAGCGCGAGGACATGACCGGCGACGAGGCCCAGATCGCGAAGTTCGATCTGGCGCTGGGCAAGCTGGGCCTCGAACCGGGGATGACGCTGCTGGACATCGGCTGCGGCTGGGGCGCGTGCATGGCGCGGGCAATCGAGAAGTACGACGTCAATGTCATCGGTCTGACACTGAGTGGCGAGCAGCGTGAATACGCCATCGAAAAGCTCTCCAAGGTGTCCACCGACCGCAATGTCGAAGTTCGCCTGCAGGGCTGGGAAGAATTCGACGACAAAGTCGACCGCATCGTGTCGATCGGCGCCTTCGAGCATTTCGGATTCGAGCGTTATCCGGCGTTCTTCGAGACGGCCTACAACTCGCTGCCCGACGACGGCACCATGTTGCTGCACAACATCACGGGATTCGACCTTCGCCAAGGCCAGAAGCTCGGCCTGCACATGACGTTCGAAGACGCCCGGTTCGCCCGGTTCATCATGACCGAGATCTTCCCCGGCGGCCGGCTGCCCTCGGTGTCGATGGAGGAGGAACGAGCGACCGAAGCCGGGTTCAAGGTCACCCAGCTGCAGGAGATCGGGCCGCACTACGTCCGGACGCTCAAGATCTGGGCCGACGCGCTCGAAGCCCACAAGGACCAGGCCATTTCGATCCAGGGTCAAGAGGTCTACGACCGCTACGACAAGTACCTCAACGGCTGCCAGAAGTACTTCGCCTCGGGTCACATCAGCGTCCATCAGTTCACGCTGCAGAAGTAGTCGGAAGCAATCTCGCGCGGCCTGTCGCATCCCGGCACCGTCGTTCGTCGAATAGGTAGAGAGTGGAACAGACGGTTCTCACTCGCTGACACCGGGAGACGACGATGCATTACTTCGCACTACTGATCAGTCGAGACGTGGAACTCGCACCCGACGAGCGGGCCGAGGGCATGGCCGCGTTCCAGGCTTTCCACGCCAAAGCGGCAGCGGCGATCCGGGCGGGCGACGCGCTGGACAAGCCCGCCGCCGCCACCCGCATCACCGGTGGGCCGGACAATCCGACGATCACCGACGGCCCGTTCGCCGAGGGCGCCGAGGTGGCGTGCGGCTACTACGTGTTCGAGGCCGACAATCTCGATGAGGCCCTTGCGTTGGCCCGCGACATCCCAGTCGCCCAGTTCGGTGCGGTCGAGGTGTGGCCGATGGTCCATTGGCAAGCGCCCGAACAGCCGCTGGGCAACGATTGGCTGGCATTGCTCTTGGAGCCGCCCGAGGACGTCAACACGCCGGGCACCGACGAGTGGAACCAGCAGGCGGCCAAGCACGGCGAACTCGCCAAGACCATCGGCGACAAGACCCTTGCCGGGGCGCCGCTGCATCCGCCGTCGACCGCAACCACCGTGCGGGTGCGCGACGGTAAGGTGGTGCTGACCGACGGGCCGTACATCGAAGGGGCCGAGGTGGCCAACGGCTTCTATGTGCTGCGGGCCGCCGATCGCGACGAAGCGGTCAAGCTGGCGTCGATGATTCCGGCGTCAGCCATCGAGGTCCGCCAGTTGGCCGGGGTTTCCGGCCTGTAGTCGCCGATGATCCAGCTGGACGGCGTCTTTCGGCGCGAGTGGGGCCCGGCCGTTGCCGCGCTCGCACGGTGGTCGGGCGATCTCTCGGTGGCCGAGGACGCCGTCCAGGAGGCCTGTGCGCAGGCACTGCGGGTATGGCCGGCCGACGGCGTGCCCGCCAATCCCGGTGCGTGGCTGACCACGGTGGCCCGCAATCGGGCATTGGACCGGTTACGGCGTGAATCTGCCCGTCCCGGAAAGGAACTCGCAGCGGTGTACGAGGAGGTGAACGCGTCGGGCGGTGACGGGGAGCTGCACCCGGTGCGCGATGACGAGCTGCGGATGATGTTCACCTGCGCTCATCCCGCGCTGGACCGCAGCTCGCAGCTGGCCCTGACACTGCGGCTCATCTCGGGGCTCACCGTCACCGAGATCGCCCGCGCCCTGCTGCAATCCGACACCGCGGTCGGGCAACGGATCACTCGCGCCAAGAACAAGATTCGCAATGCCAACATCCCGCTGCGGGTTCCGCCGCCGGAGCTTCTGGAGGAGCGCACGCCGCACGTACTCGGCTGTATCTATTCGGTGTTCACCGAGGGCTACTGGTCGACCGGTGGGCCGTCGGCGATCCGCGACGAGCTGTGCGACGAGGGGGTGCGGCTGGCGGGTGAACTGTGCGCGTTGATGCCCGGCAACCGGGACGCGCACGCGCTCTCCGCCCTTGTGCTGCTGCATGATTCGCGCCGCCGTACCCGGGTGGACGAGGGCGGTGCGTTGATCCCGCTGGATGAGCAGGACCGTAGCCATTGGGATCGGGGGCGTATCGCGCGGGGTCTGGAGCAGTTGCGGTTGGCCGAGGGAGCATCCGGCACGTACCTTCCGCAAGCGGTGATCGCGGCGCTGCATGCCACCGCGCCCACCTGGCAACACACCGACTGGGCCACCATCTGTCTGGCTTACGACCAATTGGTCGCGATGACGGACTCGCCCGTCGTTCGAGCCAATCGCGCACTCGCCGTTGGCTTTCGCGACGGCTTCGCGGCCGGGCTGGCCGCCCTCGACGAGGTGGCCGGCGATCCGCGGCTGGCCCGGACCAATGCGGTGGCACCGATCCGTGCGGATCTGCTGCGCCGGGCGGGCCGCTTCGAAGAGGCCCGGCGCTGGTACCGCATCGCACTTGACGGTGAAGCCGCCGGTTCCGAGCCGGCGCAGGTCTTCCTGCGGCGTCGGCTCGCTGAATGCGCCAACCCTTGATTGCCGAGCAGACGCAAAAGTGCCCCAAATCCGTAGATCTGGGGCACTTTTGTGTCTGCTCGCGCAGAGAAAATTACGCCTCGGTGAAGTTCCGGGTCACCGACGGGTCGACCGGGATACCCGGGCCCGTGGTGGTGGAGACGGTCACCTTCTTGAGGTAACGACCCTTCGAGGACGACGGCTTGGCACGCAGCACCTCGTCGAGGGCGGCGCCGTAGTTCTCGGCCAGCTTGGCCTCGTCGAAGGACGCCTTACCGATCACGAAGTGCAGGTTGGCCTGCTTGTCGACGCGGAAGTTGATCTTGCCGCCCTTGATGTCGGCCACAGCCTTGGTGACATCGGGGGTGACGGTGCCGGTCTTGGGGTTCGGCATCAGACCGCGCGGGCCCAGCACGCGGGCGATCCGACCGACCTTGGCCATCTGATCCGGGGTGGCGATCGCGGCGTCGAAGTCCAGGAAACCGCCCTGGATCTTCTCGATCAGGTCGTCGCTGCCGACGACGTCGGCGCCGGCGGCCAGTGCCTGCTCGGCCTTCTCACCGACGGCGAACACGGCGACGCGGGCGGTCTTACCGGTGCCGTGGGGCAGGTTGACGGTGCCGCGGACCATCTGGTCAGCCTTGCGGGGGTCGACGCCGAGGCGGATGGCGACCTCGACGGTGGCGTCCTGCTTCTTGGAGGAGGTCTCCTTGGCCAGCTTCGCGGCCTCAAGCGGGGTGTAGAGCTTGTCCCGATCGACCTTCTCCGCGGCTTCGCGGTATGCCTTGCTGTTCTTGCTCATTTGTGAAATCCAATCGTGTTCTTGGAGTCGTGGTGCGGGCCGATGCCAGCCCTCCCACTGGGGATGCGCTTCGCTATTCGACCGTGATGCCCATGGAGCGGGCGGTGCCGGCGATGATCTTCGCGGCGGCGTCGATGTCGTTGGCGTTGAGATCGGCCTTCTTGGTCTCAGCGATCTCGCGCACCTGGTCCCAGGTCACCTTGGCGACCTTGGTCTTGTGCGGCTCGCCCGAGCCCTTGGGCACACCGGCGGCCTTGAGCAGCAGCCTGGCGGCGGGCGGGGTCTTCAGGGCGAAACTGAAGGTGCGGTCCTCGTAGACGGTGATCTCCACGGGGATGACGTTCCCGCGCTGCGACTCGGTCGCAGCGTTGTACGCCTTGCAGAACTCCATGATGTTGACGCCGTGCTGGCCAAGTGCAGGACCGACCGGCGGGGCGGGGTTGGCCTGCCCGGCCTGGATCTGCAGCTTGATGAGCCCGGCGACCTTTTTCTTCTTCGGGGCCATGCTTCTGGTGTTCCTTTACTTGCTCATCCAAGGGCGCGTGAACGCCCTTTGTTACTAGCCGCTGTGGCGACTAAATCTTGGAGACCTGGGTGAAGGTCAGCTCGACTGGTGTCTCGCGGCCGAAGATGGAGACCAGCACCTTGAGCTTCTGCTGCTCGGCATTGACCTCGCTGATGGAGGCGGGCAGCGTCGCGAACGGGCCATCCATGACGGTGACGGACTCGCCGACCTCGAAATCGACCAGGATCTCGGGGCGCTCCAGGGTGGCCTCGGTGCTGGCACCGGCCGCGGCGGCGGCGCTGGACTTGGCGGGCTTCTTGGCCGCGCCCTGCGGCAGCAGGAACTTCACCACGTCGTTCAGCGACAGAGGCGACGGACGCGAGGTGGCACCGACGAAGCCGGTGACGCCCGGCGTGTTGCGCACCGCACCCCACGACTCGTCGTTGAGCTCCATGCGCACCAGGATGTAACCCGGCAGCACCTTGCGGTTGACCTGCTTGCGCTGGCCGTTCTTGATCTCGGTGACCTCTTCGGTGGGCACCTCGACCTGGAAGATGTAGTCACCGACGTCCAGGTTCTGCACGCGGGTCTCGAGGTTGGCTTTCACCTTGTTCTCGTAACCGGCGTAGGAGTGGATGACATACCAGTCGCCGGGCTTGAGTCGCAGCTCCTTCTTGAGCGCGACTGCCGGGTCCTCGTCTTCGTCGACCTCAGGAGCCTCGTCGGCAGCAGCCTCTTCGGCCGGAGCCGCGTCCGTCTCGTCGACCGTATCGGCCTCGACGGCCTCCTGGCCCTCGGTCAGATCGTCGGTCTGCGACTCGACGCCGTCGACGGTCTCGTCGGCGACCGTCTCGTCGCCGTCGAACGTAGTCACGTTGTCAGTCCTCTCTCAAATTCCAGATCAGGTGCCGAATACCAGCGACACCAGCCGCGCCAGTCCAAGGTCGGCGCCGGAGATCAGCGCAACCATGAACACCAGGAAGACCAGCACCACCGTGGTGTAGCTGACCATCTGCTTGCGGTTCGGCCAGATCACCTTGCGCAACTCGGCAACGACCTGCTGCAGGTAGTTGACGACGAACATGATCGGGTTCCGCGACGGACCGTTCTTCTTGGCCTTCGCGTTCTTCTTGGCTTTCTTCGACTTACTCGAGTCGGCCTTGACATCGTCGCTCGACGCGTCGCCCTCGGCGGCCTCGTCACTGTCGGCCTCATCAGCCGCACCACGACGGGTCCGCTTACCGGTCGGGCGCACCGGCCGGGTCACCACCGCGGTCTGGCCGTGGGTGGTGTCCGTAGCCCCGGTATCGGTGCCAGCGTCGGTTCCAGTGTCGTCTGCGGAGCCGGCACCTTCGCGCTCGTCGCTCACCGCATGCCTTTCATCCTGGTTTGCGTGGTCACCTTCCAGTGTCCACACGTTGTCGAGTATTCAGTTTGAGCAGGGGCGACAGGACTTGAACCTGCAACCTGCGGTTTTGGAGACCGCTGCTCTGCCAGTTGAGCTACGCCCCTCTGTTGGTGACATGCTGGCGCTTTCGTCACCGTACTGCGCCGAGGCTTACACAATTCGCGCGCTCTCCGATCGCTCGATGGTCAAGCCGACGGACAGCGCGCTGAAATGGGAAAAACCCCGGGTTCCGAGTGTACCCGGCGTGGGCGCCAGAAACTAATCGCGCCCATTGATGACAACTACTCCCCGGCGGCCTTCCGCATGACCTTGCCGGTTTCCGGATCCCACTTCACCTGGATGGAATCGTCGGCATCGTGACCCATCATGGTGGTGATGGCTTCCAGAACCACCGCACCGTCATCGTCGGTGCAGACGTTGTGGGTGACGACGATGTCGGCGCCGAAGCGCTCCTCGACCGAGGTGACCTCCATGATGGCGTGCAGCTGATCGCCGGCCTTGAGCGGCTTGCGGTACACGAACTTCTGATCCACCTGGACGATCTGCTTGGTTTCCATGCCGATGTCGACGTTCTGGAAGAAGTGTTCCTGCACCAGTAGCGCCAGAGTTGAGGCGAAGGTGAGTGGCGCGACCAGGGCGTCATGGCCGAGTTCGGCGGCGGCAGCCTCGTCGTGGCTGGCCGGATCCATGGCCTTGACAGCCTTGGCGTACTGACGGATCTGCTCGCGGCCGATCAGGAACGGATACGGATACTTCCAGACCATTCCCTTGATGTCAGCCTTGAGTGCCATTGGCCCAGAACTCCTTACGCCAGTTTCGCGGTCGCTACGGCCCGCCCGAAGATCTTCTTCCCGCCCGCGGTCGCCGAGATGGCGACGGTGACCAATTTGGCTTCGGGATCCACGGACTTGACCCGCCCGTTGAAGACGATCTCTGCTCCGACACCGTCATTGGGGACCGGCACCACCGCGGTGAACCGGACGTTGTACTCGGTCACGGCAGCCGGGTCGCCGACCCATTCGGTGACGTAGCCGCCGCCGAGGCCCATGGTCAGCATGCCGTGGGCGATCGCGGTGTCGAGGCCGACCTGCTTGGCGATCTCGTCGTCCCAGTGGATCGGGTTGAGGTCACCGGACACACCGGCGTAGTTGACCAGATCTCCGCGGGTCAACGGGATCACGCGCTCCGGAAGCGTGTCACCGACCTTGACCGAACTGAACTCGCGCAGCGCCATCAGTTAAAACCCTCTTCTCCGTCACCCGCACGCCCGGCCAGGGTCGTGTAGGCCTCCTGGACCACCTCACCCTTGTCATCGGTGATGATGTTCTTGGTCACGATGATGTCGGTGCCGTGCGCCTTGCGAACGGAGTGCACGTACACGTCGCAGTACAGCTTGTCACCGGCCCTGACCGGCTTGAGGAACTTCAGCTCCTGGTCGACCTGGACGATCTGAGCGTCCTGAATACCGATTTCGGCCCATTCGAAGAACGCCCACTGCGCCTGGTAACCGAAAATGCAGATAAAGGTCAGAGGCGCGAGCAGCGAGTCGTGTCCGAGCTCGGCTGCGGCAGCCTCATCGTGAAAGCACGCGTCGTTGTTCTTGACCGCGAGCGCATGCTCGCGGATCTTTTCGCGTCCGACCTCATAGTGCTCAGGATGCCGATAGTGCATCCCGACGATGTTCGTCGATAGAGCCACGGCGAATTGCTATCGCGACTCTTTGTGCGGCTGGTGGGTACCGCAGTTGGGGCAGAACTTCTTGATCTCGAGCCGGTCGGGATCGTTGCGGCGGTTCTTCTTGGTGATGTAGTTGCGGTGCTTGCACACCTCGCACGCCAAAGTGATCTTCGGCCGTACGTCGGTACTCGACGCCACGTCAGTTCTCCCTGCTCAAAATCATGCTCTGCTTTGATGTTCCTGTAGCGGTGGGGGGACTCGATCCCCCGACCTCACGATTATGAGTCGTGCGCTCTAACCAGCTGAGCTACACCGCCCCGATGAGGCGAGTCGGCGCACCGCCTGCTCGTCCACCGAGCCCCCTAACGGAATCGAACCGTTGACCTTTTCCTTACCATGGAAACGCTCTGCCGACTGAGCTAAGGGGGCTTGTCCCGCAGCGTTGCGGCTGCGGGGCCTTAAAGAGGGTACAACCTCCCCGGCGGCCGCACCAAACCGCAGGTCAACGCGGCCGCCCGGGAGCTATTTTGCCTGGTCGGCTAGTCCAGGAGCCAATCGTTGGGCGCGAACAGCTCGCAGTGCACCCGCTCGGTGGCGACTCCGCGCTCGCTCAGTTGGGTGCGGACCGCCTCGATGAATCCGGCCCCGCCGCACAGGTAGTAGGCGGCGTCGGCGGGCAGCTCGATGCCGTCGAGCTTGAGCAGGCCGGCGTGCACACCGGGGGCACCACCGGTGACGCCGTCCTCGTACCAGAGGTCGAGGCTGGCGTTGGGCAGTGCGTCGATCAGCTCGTGCTGACGCTCCCGCAGCGGGTGGCCATTGTCGGTGCGGTCGGCATGCAGGACGCGCACGTGGGCATCGGGCGCCTCGGCGGCCAGGAATTCCAGGATGCCGACCATCGGGGTGACACCGATTCCCGCGGACACCAGCACCAGCGGGCCATCGGGCCGGCCGCCGTTGTACAGGTCGCCGAAGGGCACCGTGATGTCGAGCAGGTCGCCGACGCAGAGGTTGGCCCGGATCCAGGACGACACCTCGCCTGCAGGCTGGTCCGCGACGGCGTCGACCGGTTTGACCGCAAACGTCAGATCGGTCGAGCCGGGCGCCCCGACCAGGCTGTACTGGCGTAGCTGACGGGCACCGTCGGGCAGGGTCACGCCGACCGAGACGTATTGTCCGGCAGCGAAGTTGACGGGCTCGGCGGCGCGGACGGTGACGAGCACGGCGCCGGACGGGTCGTCGACGCGGGAGATGACGCGCAGCCGCCGGAAGACGTCACCGGGTTCGACGCCGGCTCCCGCGTACAGATCCCGCTCCAGCGCGATCAGAGTGTCGGCCATGATCCAGTAGACCCGGTCCCAGGCCTCGGCCACCTCGGCGGTCACGGTGTCGGCGCCCAGCACCTCCACGATCGCGGCGAACAGGTTGTCGTGCACGATCGGGTACTGGTTGGCGGTGATCCCGAGCGAGGCGTGCTTGTGGCCGATGCGCGCCAGCAGGGCCGAGGGGTGGGGCAGGTCGGGGTTCACCAGATGGGTGGCGAACGTGGCGATCGAGGCCGCCAATGCGCGCTGCTGGGCACCCTGGGCCTGGTTGCCACGGTTGAACAGGTTGCGCAGCAACTCGGGGTGGTTGGCAAACAGCCGCCGGTAGAACTCCGAGGTGATCTCGTCGATGTGCGCGCCGATGAGAGGCAGTGTCGCCGAGACGATCTCGGCGTGGTGCGGCTCCAGTTCGTCGCGTACCGCAGACGGCTCGGGGCTGGTGACGGTCATCGGAGATTCCCTTCGGTTGTGAGTTGTAAAACAATCGGTAGGCGGTTGCCTGCCGTCAGGTCTGTCACGGTGTACCGGTCGAGTTCGCGATAGAACGCCTCTTTGGCGTCGGCCAGTACGCGGCGGAGCCGGCAGGCCGCGATGAGCGGACACGGGGAATCCCCGCCGCATTCGATGACCTCACGGTCACCTTCGAGTTCGCGCACCAGCCAGCCGATCGAGGCGTTGCGCCCGGCGTCGGTGAGCACCAGTCCCCCGACCCGGCCGCGCCGGGCATGCACCATGCCCAGTTCGGACAGCTTGGACACCGCCTTGGCGACGTGATGCTCGGAGGCATTGGCGCCCGTGGCGATGGTGCGGGTGGTGATGCGCCGGTCCTCGGACTCACCCGAGGCCAGCAGCATCAGCGTGCGCAGTCCTAGGTCGGTGAACCGGGTGAGGTGCATACCGCTGACGCTAGTAATTCCGCATTTGAGATGCGAGTTTTATGCCGTGTGGGGTCAAACACTTCGTGACGTGCGGTTTTTAGACCTGCGGGGATGCGCGCAGCGGGTGATTCAGGGCACCGCACACCCCGTCGGTCATGGGCCTCGTAGCGCCCACGAATAGTCTTGATTCATGTCCGAGCCCCAGGTTGATGACCGCTTGTACTTCCGGCAGTTGCTGTCCGGTCGCGACTACGCGGCGGGCGACGTGATCGCCCAGCAGATGCGCAACTTCTCCTACCTGATCGGCGACCGCGAGACGGGCGACGCCGTGGTGGTCGACCCTGCGTACGCGGCCAACGACCTCGTCGACGTGATCGAGAACGACGGCATGCACCTGTCCGGCGTGCTCGTCACCCACCACCACCCCGACCACGTCGGCGGCACGATGGCGGGCTTCTCCCTCAAAGGCCTGGCCGAGCTGCTGGAACGTCAGAGCGTGCCGGTCCACGTCAACACCCACGAGGCCGAGTGGGTCTCCCAGGTCACCGGAATCGCGCCGAGCGAGCTGATGGGGCACGTGCACGGCGACAAGGTTTCGGTGGGCGCGGTGCAGATCGAGCTGCTACACACTCCCGGCCATACCCCGGGCAGCCAGTGCTTCCTGCTGGACGGCCGCCTGGTTGCCGGGGACACGTTGTTCCTCGACGGATGCGGGCGCACCGACTTTCCCGGCGGCAATGTCGACGACATGTTCCGCAGCCTGCAGGCGCTCGCCAAGCTGCCCGGCGACCCGACCGTCTTCCCCGGGCACTGGTACTCGGAGGAACCGAGCGCCCCACTCGATGAAGTCAAACGCAGCAACTACGTGTATCGGGCATCAAACCTTGAGCAATGGAACATGTTGATGGGCGGCTGATGAATCGTTCCAGTCCGGCCGAATACGGAATCCAGTGAATTAACGGCGCCGCAACGGAGCAATTCCGCCTTAGGATCAGCCGTCTGCCACGGATTTCGTTGCCTGAACGGTTGCAAGGGGAACTATGGCCCATTTTGCGCGATTCGAGTAGTGCAATACTCAGGACATCAGGCCGCATACCCGGCAAAGTAAATGTCAGCAATTGTCGAGGAGTAGTTGACAGTCCCGCCGGGGGTCACCGTGAAGAACATCGTGCTGTGCTTCGACCACACAGATGAACATCCCGGACTCCGTGACGCATCGAATACCGAGATGCTGTTTCGGTTGCTGGACGGCACCGATCAGCTGAACTGGTATCACAGCGGCACGCCGATGCGACCCGGTCGAAGAATCACGCCGGGCCGCCGCGGCGACGCCGTCAGCGAAGCCCGGACAGCCATCGTCGAGGCGTACCGGTTCCTCGGAGACGCGTGGGATCCCGGGGACCGGATCTTCGTGTTCGGGGGCGGCGAGGGCGGACACCGCGCCGGTGAGCTGGCCACCCTGCTCGGCACGGTCGGCCTGTTGCCGGCCCACTCCGACGACGTACTGGATTACGCGCTCGCCACCTACGTACTGCCCCGCACCCCGCGCACGCCGCAGGATTGGCGACAGATCAGGGTGCTGGCGGCGCAACTCGTCGGCGACCGCGACCCCGCGGTCCCGGTGCGGTTCGTCGGCCTGTGGAACGCGACGGCCACTCCGGGCACCAAACAGCAGATGGGCCCGCTACCGACCGTGGAATCGGGTCGGCACGCGGTGGGCGTGGATGGCGGGCGCCGGACCATGCGGTACTGCGAGCGCCTGGACGAAGTCTGGTTCCGGGGAACCCGCTGCGATGTCACCGGCGGCACCGGCGCGTGCTGGCCGCTGTCCGATATCGCGCTGGACTGGATGCTGGACGGGGCCATTGCCGCGGGGCTGCTGGTTGTCGACAACAGTGCCTGCCCCACTGACCTCGATGCGCTGGCCGGGACCGCGCCGACGATCGGTCGGTGCCGGCCGCCGCTGGACGCCAAGGTGCACGCGAGTGTGGAGGTGTATCTCCGTTCGCACCCGCACTATTGGCGGCGACTGCCCGCGCGTATCGAATGGGCCGACGTCGAATGGCTGGCCCGCGGTGAGCGCCTGGTGCACACACCGGTCACCGAGACCGTGCACCGCGACATCCTGACTGCCGTCGCGTCATGAGGCCGGTTTTGGTCGGAGTTTGCTGAGCCGGACCGCTGCCCGCGCCGAATGTCCGTGATATACCCACTTGGTGGGGATCATCGATTCAGTCACGGAGCGGGGGCGTGAGTTGGCTAGTTTCGAACCGGGTGCATGGACTGCGCTCGCGGCATGGGTGGCAATTGTCGTCGTCGTCATCGCGTTGATCTATGCGTGGCGGCAGTATCTGAAAGCCAAGGACCGGCAGGCCGAGCTGACCCAGCCCAATGTGTCGATGTTCATGGAGCCCAGCAGTGCCGATTGGCACCTGGTCGAGCTGGTCGTCCGCAATTACGGGCAACGGCCGGCCTACGGTTTGCGGTTCGAATTCGCGAACCCGCCGACGGTCGGCAAGTACGAAAGCTCCTATGACGACAACTTCGTCGACATCGTGCCGCTGAACCTGCCCGCCGAGATCCCGTACCTGGCGCCATCGCAGGAGTGGCGCATCGTGTGGGATTCGGCGCTGGACCGCAAGCAATTGGGTGAGGCCATCGCGTCCCGCTTCGATGGCGCGGTCACCTACTACGACGAGCCGGGCTCCCCCGGCAAGCCCAGTGGCCGCAAGCTGCGCAACACCGCGGTGCTGGACTGGGCCACGCTGCCGCCGGTGGACCGCATGGAGCTGCTGACCACGCATGACCAGGCGCGCCGGGAGAAGCAGAAGCTGGAGTTGTTGCGCGGTGTGCTGACCTATTTCCAGTACGCGGCCAAGGAGAGCGACGAGCAGACGCTGCGGAACGAGATCAACCGCATCAACTCCTTGGGCTCCGAGGTGCGGTCCCGCTGGCGCGACCGCTACGAGGCCAGTCATGACGATGACGACGACGATTACGACGATGACGATCCCGAGACCGACCTGATCAAACCGGCGGCAACGTCCGGCAGGCGTCATCGGGCCTGAGGCCACTCACTACCATCGGTGCGATGAGCAGTCTGGTGAGCTACGAGCTCAACAATGCCGTGGCCACGATCACGATGGACGACGGCAAAGTCAACGCACTGTCGCCTGCGATGCAGGCCGAGATCAACGCGGCGCTGGATCAGGCGGCCGCCGGCGCGGCGGCCGGCGAGGTGAAAGCCGTGGTGCTGGCGGGCAGTTCGAAGGTGTTCAGCGGCGGGTTCGACCTGAGCGTGTTCTCGTCCGGCGACGTGGCGGCGACGCTGGGCATGCTCGCCGGCGGCTTCGAACTGTCGGTGCGGTGTCTGAGTTTCCCGGTCCCGGTGATCATGGCCGCGACCGGACACGCCATCGCGATGGGCTCGTTCCTGCTGCTGTCCGGTGATCACCGGGTCGGCTCGTCGACTGCGCGGTGTCAGGCCAACGAGGTGAAGATCGGGATGACGCTGCCGATCGCGGCCATCGAGATCATGCGGATGCGCTTGACCCGGGCGGCTTTTCAGCGCGCGATCGCCATGGCCGCGGTGTTCACCGGTGATGCGGCGATCGCGGGCGGCTGGCTCGATGAGGTCGTCGAGGCCGACGCGGTCCTGTCCCGCGCTCAGGAGGTCGCCGCCGAGGCCGCCGCGGCCTTGAACACCGGTGCGCATGTGGCCAGCAAGCTCAAGGCCCGCACCGAGACCCTGACCGCGATTCGCGCTGGAATCGACGGACTGGCAAAGGAATTCGCGGGCTAGGCGCAGTTTTTTGGGCGTTGGCTTCGCGTACGTAGCGCTACGGCGATTTTTCGACCGTTTTTCCGCCACAGCGCTACGCACGCGAGGCGCGAGCTTTGGCGATCCGGCCGAGCACGTTGGCGGCACCGTCCCTGCGAGTGACCCGGATGACGATCCAACCCATCTCGATCATCTCGTCGACCCGGGCGATGTCCTTGCGGAGCCGGTCGAGGTCGGTGTGATGGCGCCCTTCGTATTCGAGCGCAATCTTCAGCTCCGGCCAGGCGAGATCGACCTCGCCGACCACCACGCCGTACTCGTTGCAGACGGGATACTGCGTTTGGGGCGGCGGATAACCAGCGCGAACGACCAAGAGCCGCAACCAGGTTTCCTGCGGTGACTCCGCTCCCGGATCCACCAAAGCGATCGTGGCGCGGGCCCGCTTGATACCTTTACGGCCCGAATGGCGTTCGGCCGCCAACTCGATGTCAGAGACCTTCAGCCGGGCCGATCTCGCCAGTGCATCGATGGCCGCCACTGCCGTATCTTCGGGAAACTTGCAGGCCAGATCGAGCGCGGTGCGGGCAGGTGTGGTGAGGCGGATATCGCCGACCCGGCAGATTTCGTCGTCCGCGATCGCGTCGGCCCACGTGACGATCCCTCGGGCCGGCCTCCGATTGTTGTTGTTGATGACGTAGGCGGGCAGGCCCGCATCAATCCACCGCGCCCCATGGAAGGCCGACGCCGAGAACCCGGCCAGGACTCCGTTTCCGCGACATCGCAACCAGCAGGCCTTGGCGCGCATGAGGGCAGTCGGCTGAGTGCCTTTGGCGACGTAGATGTCTCGATGAACGGCCATGAACCGGGTTCGCAGCTGATGCCGGGTCAGAGCACCTGAGGCCAGCGCTTCGCTTCCGACGAATGGATCCCCCATGGGCGGAGTGTGCCGAGGCCTACCGACATCTCACGTGTGTAGCGCCACGGCGATTTTTCGACCGTTTTTGCGCCCTGGCGCTACGTACGCGGATCAGTTCGGCCACGCACGCGCCGCGGCCGCCAATATATCTATGTGCTATGCACATATGGTGCCTCGCTACAACCAACTCGATGAGCTTCTCGTGCGCATCCACACCGTCCGGCAGCGCCCGGGATGGCGGCGCCGGCTGATCGACGCATCGGGCAGTGTTCCGACGCTGTCGACGCTGCGGGTGTTGCGCGCCGTCGAGCAACGGGAGAAGGCCAGGCAGAGTGCATCGGTCGGCGAGGTGGCCGAGTACATGGCGGTCGAGCACTCCACCGCCAGCCGCACCGTCGCCAATGTCGTCGCTGCCGGTCTCCTGACCAAAACCCAAGACGTCGAGGATCAGCGTCGGTGCGCGCTCGCCCTCACCGACACCGGGCGCCAGGCCCTGGCCGACGTGACCGAACGGCGCCAGGAGATGGTCGCCGAGACCGTGGCCGACTGGCCCGCATCCGACGTGGACAAACTCGTCGACCTGTTGGAGCAGCTGGTCTCCGATTTCGAGCGGGGGATCAGCTCGTGACGGCCCAGGCCACTTCCCGCCCGCAGCCGCGCGGTGCCCTCCGGCTGATGTTCGACCCGGTCTTCGGCGCCTTGTTCTGGGGCAAGATGTTCTCGGTCGTCGCGGTGTGGACGCACGGCATCGTGGCGGCCATCGTCATCTTCGACGCGACCGGCTCGGCGGTGATGGTGGGCATGGTCGGCGTCGCGCAGTTCCTGCCCCAGCTCATCCTCAGCCCGACCAGCGGCAAGTGGGCCGACGTAGGCAACCCGGCCCGCCAGATCCTGTGGGGCCGGGTGTTGTGCATCATCGGCTCCGGTTCGACCGCGGTCTGGCTGGCGCTGTCCCCCGATCTGCAGGGCACCGCCGCCGCGGTACCGGTACTCGTCGGCTCCACCCTCGTGGGCTTCGGATTCGTCATCGGAGGACCGGCCATGCAGTCAGTCGTGCCGAGCCTGATCCGCGACGGCGAACTGCCGACGGCCATGGCGCTCAACAGCATTCCGATGACCATCGGCCGCATCCTGGGCCCGGCCATCGGCGCGTTCCTGGCCGCTCGTCTCGGTGCGGCGCCGGGCTTCGCGATCAGCGCGGGCCTGCACATGGTGTTCGCGATCTTCCTGCTGCTGGTCACTTTCCCGGCCCGGCCCGAGCGCAGCCCCGACGGCGACTACCGGGTGCGTGCGGCGCTCAATTACGTCTGGCGGGACCGCCCGCTGCTGCTGGCGCTGCTGGCCGTGACGACCGTCGGGTTCGCCTCCGATCCGTCGATCACGCTCACCCCGTCGATGGCAGAGGAGCTTGGCGGCGGCGCCCACCTGGTGGGTGCGTTGTCGGCGGCGTTCGGCCTCGGCGCGGCCGTCGGCATGGTGGTGCTGGCCTCGATGCGCGGACGGTTGCCCGCTGCCCAGGTGTCGGCGATCGGGCTGTGGCTTCTGGTGGCCGGGTCTGGCCTGCTGGCGCTGGGCACCGTGACGGCCTTGGCCCTGGCCGGTTTCGCGGTCGCGGGGCTGGGTTTCGGTTGGGCGATGACGGGCCTGAGCACCGTCGTGCAGGAGCGTGCCCCAGAGGAACTGCGGGGCCGCATCATGGCGTTGTGGCTCGTCGGCTTCCTCGGGTCGCGTCCGTTCGCGGCGGCGCTGCTGGGCGGCGCGGCCGACGTGTTCAACGTGCGGGTGGCGTTCGTCATCGCCGGTGCCGTCACACTGCTCGTCACCCTGGCTGCCCGACCCGCCGCGCTGTCGGCCCCGAATCCGGTGACGGTCTGACGGTCTGACGCTCAAGCCACCCGCACGATGCGTCCGGCGGCCCCGTCGACCTCGACGATGTGGCCGGTACGCAGCACCCGGCTGGCGGTCTTCGATCCCACCACGCACGGTATGCCGAACTCCCGGGCGATGATCGCCGCGTGCGACATCGTGGCCCCGGTACTCATGACGACGGCGGCCGCGTAGGTGAAGTACGGGGTCCAGCCGACGTCGACGCTGTCGGCGACCAGGATTTCGCCGGGGCTCAGTTGGTGCAGCGATTCCACGGTCACCACCCGCACCCGACCGGTGGCGGAGCCGACAGACGCCGGTATTCCGGAAAGCGCTTCGCCACATCCGATTTCGGGAACCGTCTCCGGACTCGGCGTCCAGGTCCCGACGAAGTCCAGCGGTGGCCGCTCGCGCTCCAGACGCGCCCGTTCGGCCCGCCGACGCAGTACCAGGTACCGGACGTCGAGCGGAGGCCACAGCAGTTCGTCGAGCACGAGGTAGAACACGTCGTCGGCGTCGACGATGACGCCCTGCGCCACCAGCCGCGCTCCCAGTTCTCGCGCAGCGAGCCGATATTCATGGGTGAGGCGGATCGCGGCGTCGCGTCCGCGTTCCCTGGACCGCTGGAACCACGCCCCGACCCAGGTCAGCAATCGCACCCAAGGCGACATCGCCGGCTCGGGCACTCGACGTCGGGCAGCGCTCGCGAGCTTGCCGATCACCTCCAGCAGCACTGCCGGGTCGTCGGCGTAGACCGGGTTGGCCAGCTCGCTCTCCCCCGGTCCCCGGTGGCCCCACGCGGCGACCACCGCGTCGAGCCGCGCAACGAACTCCGGGTGTTGCCTCCTCAGCAGTTCGATGGCCGACGAGGGTGGGTGTTCACCGAGGACGGCCGCGATCGCGGGGTCCGACGCGACATCGGCGGCCAGCGAACGGGTGGCCACGGTGAGACCCGCGCTCGCCAATTTCTCCATCCCGCCGAAGAATTCGGTGGACAGCGAGCGGCGGGCCAGGATCTCCAGAACGCCGGTGAACGACACCGAGGCCAGGGTGATGAGTGCCGCCGTGGCCCAGGCGTCGACGACTTCGTCGTGCAGACAACGCATTTCGTCGCGCAATTGCACGTCGGACCGGCCGCGGTAATGGGCGGCACCGCGCTGCCGGCTGCGCGCGTCGGCGTCCATCCGCTTGGTTTCGGTACCGGAGGATGCCACGAACACCAGCAGCCGCGGCAACCGGCGCGCCTTCGCCCACAGCCCCGCCCGCGCGGTCTCGGAGCCATTGTCGTCATGGTCGGCGCCGAACAGCTTGTCACGCCAGCCCGCCGGTCCAGCGGCGGGAAGCACGGCGCCGGCCGCGAACAGCACGGTGAGGTTGGCGTAGATGCGGTGGCCGAAGGCCCCGGTCTGCTCCTCGATGACCGCGCGGCGCAGCTCACCGTCCACGCTCATCGCCTCGACCGCGTGCACTCCCATCGCCCGCATGCCGTCGAGCGAAAGCTCCAGCGACAGCGGTGTCATCGGCCCCGGAAACGCCTCGGTGGTGTTCACCGCGGTGTACGCGGGCCAGCGTGGATCGATGTCGGTGTCGAATTCGCCGCGGGCCTCGCTGGCCGGGTATCGAGGCGCCGGCGCACGGGTAGGCACACGCGCCCACGGGTAACGCCACGGCAGCCGAACCTGCCTACCGCGCACGACGATGTGGGCCCGGTTGGCCTTGGCGAAGTCCTGCACGCATTCGGCCGTAGACCACCCGGGCCGGAAGCCGAACGCGCTCAGCCGGGTGGTGTCGAGCACCGGTTGGTCCTCGCCGGCCCGTTCGAGGTACGGCTTGCCCAGCAGCGCGGCCACCTGCCGTAGCGGCAGCGGATCGGCGGCCAGGCCCACCGTCCCGGCCCAGTCCGGGGTGTCGACGGCGTCGGCGATGAAGCGCGCGACGTCGTCGTGGTGAATGAACTGCACCGTGTTGGGCCGGTTCCTGGCCCCGACGATGACAGGTGCGGCATAACGCTGTCGTGCCGCACCGGCCGAATCCCGGCCCAGCACCGGGGCCAGCTCGACGCGCAGCTCGGCGTCCCGTGTCACCGTGACGACGCGGGACGCGAGCCGGAGGACGACGGCGGGGACAACGGAGCTGCCCGCCTCGGACAGGTGGTGTCCCCTGCGCCGCAGTTCCGCCCGGATAGCGGCGTCGGCGCCGTCGCAGGTACCGCTGACCACAACACGCATCCCAATCAGTGTGCGGCGGCCACAGGCGGGCTGTCAGTCGATTTGCTCAGGATCGTCGGCCTGGGGTTTTCGGTGTCAGCCCGCGGTCTTATCGTGTGTGTCGATGGCACTGCACCTGCACCGGGCCGAGCGCACCGATCTGCTCGCCGACGGACTGGCCGGTCTGCTGTCGCAACCTCCGTCCGATCCGTTCGCCCAGGACCTCGTGCTGGTCCCGGCCAAGGGCGTGGAGCGCTGGCTGAGTCAGCGGCTGTCGAACCGGCTCGGGGTGTGCGCGGCGGTCGAGTTCCGCAACCCGCGTTCGCTGATCGCGGAGCTGACCGGGACAACAGATGAGGATCCCTGGTCGGCCGATGCGATGGCCTGGCCCCTGCTGGCGGTCATCGACGACAACCTGGATCAGCCGTGGTGTCAGCCGGTGGCCACACACCTCGGGCATTTCGAGACCGGTGACGAGTATGAGCTGCGTCAGGGCCGGCGCTATGCGGTGGCCCGCCGGTTGGCCGGGCTGTTCGCCTCCTACGCGCGGCAGCGCCCGCAACTTCTGGTCGACTGGGCCGACCTGCCCGACGACCTGGCCTGGCAGGCCCCGCTATGGCAGGCGCTGGTCGAGCGGATCGGCGGCGAGCCGCCGTACCTCCGGCACGCGAAAACCCTTGCCCGGCTGACTGAATCACCCAGTGGCCTGCCTGAGCGGCTGTCGTTGTTCGGGCATACCCGGCTACCGGTGGCCGAGATCGAACTGCTCACCGCGCTGGCCACCCATCACGATCTGCATCTGTGGCTGCCGCACCCCAGTGACGACCTGTGGCAGTCGCTGGCGGCGCACACCGGACCGCTGCCGCGTAGTGAAGACAGCAGCCACCGCGATGTGGGCCACCCGCTGCTGGCCACCCTCGGCCGCGATCTCCGCGAGCTGCAGCGCAGCCTGCCCGCCCCGGACACCGACGAATATCTCAGTGGCACCGGCTATCCCGACACCGTGCTGGGCTGGTTGCAGTCCGATATCGCCGCCAACGCGGTGCGCCCGATCGGGCGGGTGCCCCGTCGCGAGGACCGCTCGGTGCAGGTGCACAGCTGCCACGGCCCGGCCCGGCAGATCGAAGTGCTGCGGGAGGTGCTGCTGGGCCTGCTCGCCGACGATCCGAGCCTCGAGCCACGCGACATCCTGGTGATGTGCCCCGACATCGAGACGTATGCGCCGCTGATCACGGCGGGGTTCGGGTTGGGCGATGTGGTGCGCGGCGCACATCCGGCGCACAAGCTGCGGGTGCGGTTGGCCGATCGTGCTCTGGTGCAGACGAATCCGCTGCTGGCGGTGGCGGCGTCGGTGTTGGCCCTGGCCGGCGGGCGGGCCACCGCGAGCGAGGTGCTCAATCTGGCTGAGTCGGATTCGGTGCGGGCCAGGTTCGGGTTCACCGACGACGATCTGGACGCCATCACCGCCTGGGTGCGTGAGGCCAACATCCGGTGGGGTTTCGATCAGGAGCATCGCGGCCCGTACGGCGTCGAATTCCTGCACAACACCTGGCGTTTCGGTATCGACCGGGTGCTGGCCGGGGTGGCGATGTCCGACGATTCGCACGCCTGGCTGGGCACGACTCTGCCGCTCGACGATGTCAGCAGCAACCGCGTCGAGTTGGCCGGCCGGTTCGCCGAGTTCGTGGAAAGGCTCAGGCACGCTGTCGATCAGCTCAGCGGGGTCCGCCCCCTCGGTGAGTGGCTATCCGCGCTGAGCACCGGGATCGAGGCGCTCGCCTCCTCCGACGAGGAGTGGCCCGCCGCCCAGGTGCAGCGCGAGTTCGCCGAGATCACCGAGGCCGCAGGCGCGGCCGCGACGCCCATGCGGCTCAGTGACATCCGCGCACTGCTGGACCGGCATTTGGCCGGCCGCCCGACGCGGGCCAACTTCCGCACCGGAACCCTGACGGTGTGCACCATGGTGCCGATGCGCTCGGTGCCGCACCGGGTGGTGTGCCTGGTCGGGTTGGACGACGGGGTGTTCCCGCGGCTGGGGGCAGTCGACGGCGACGACGTCCTGGCTCGTGACCCGCGTACCGGCGAACGCGACATCCGTTCCGAGGACCGCCAGTTGCTGCTCGACGCGATCGGGGCGGCCACCCAGACCCTCGTCGTCACCTATACCGGCGCCAACGAATACTCCGGTCAGGCCCGCCCGCCGGCGGTGCCGTTGGCCGAGCTGCTCGACACGCTCAAGATCACCGCTGAGCAACCCGTGGATGTGGTGACCGCACACCCGTTGCAGCCCTTCGATATCCGCAACGTCACCCCCGGCGCCCTGCTGCCCGACGGCCCGTTCACGTTCGACCCCACGGCGCTCACCGCGGCGCAGGCCAGCGCCGGGCAGCGGGCCGACCGGCCGCCGTTCTTCGCCCACCCGCTGCCGGAACCAGCTGCCGCGGACGTCCCGCTGGAGGATCTCGTCACGTTCTTCAAAGATCCGGTGAAGGGCTTCTTCCGGGCGCTGGAGTACACGCTGCCCTGGGATGTGGACGGGGTGTCGGATGTGATGCCGGTCGACATCGACGCTCTGGAGGAATGGACCGTCGGCGATCGCATGCTGAACGACATCCTGCGTGGCATGACCCCGGCCGACGCCCAGCAGGCCGAGTGGCGTCGCGGCACCCTGCCGCCCGGACAGTTGGGCTGGCGCCGTGCGATCGCGCTGCGGGATCAATGCGCGCTGCTGGCCGCCGAGGCATTGCGGCACCGCGGCACCGACCCGCAGGCCTACGACATCGACATCGATCTGGGCACCGGGCGGCGGCTGACCGG
Organism: Mycobacterium sp. NPDC004974; assembly: GCF_053600815.1. Classification (NCBI taxonomy): domain Bacteria; kingdom Bacillati; phylum Actinomycetota; class Actinomycetes; order Mycobacteriales; family Mycobacteriaceae; genus Mycobacterium; species Mycobacterium sp. NPDC004974. Next base: position 156,805 of record NZ_JBSGAQ010000008.1, read on the forward strand.
TACGGTCTCCCCCGTGTTCGGTGACCGGCTGGTGTCGGTGACGTATTCCAAGCTCGACGGCAAGCACCTGCTGCAATCCTGGATTCCGTTGTTGGCGTTGGCCGCGGGGCATCCGGGGCGGGACTGGTCGGCGGTGTGCATCGGGCGGCCCCGGCGCGGCGACAATCCGCGCGTCGAGGGGTTGGGCCGCCCGGACGATCCGGTCGCGCTGCTGGCCGATCTGGTGGCCATCTACGACGCGGGCCGCCGGGAGCCGTTGCCGCTGCCCATCAAGACCTCCTATGCGTGGGCGGCCGCGCGGCACGCCGGTGACGACCCGGAACGGGAAGCCGGATTCCGGTGGCGTAGTTCCAGATTCCCCGGCGAGGACGAGGCGCCCGCCCATGTGCGGGCGTGGGGCCGCGGCGTGCCGTTGAGCCGGTTGCTCGGGCTGGGTGAGTATTCCGAGCGGTTGTGGCTTCCAGTCCTACGGGCCCAGTTGCAGGCCGAGGGACCAACCCGGTGAAGGTCTTCGATCTGCTCGGCCCCTTGCCGGAGAAGAACAGCACCACGGTGCTGGAGGCCAGCGCGGGCACCGGCAAGACGTTCGCGCTGGCCGGGTTGGTGACCCGGCTGGTTGCCGAGGGTGCGGCGACGCTGGATCAGATGCTGCTCATCACGTTCGGCCGGGCCGCCAGCCAGGAGTTGCGTGAGCGGGTGCGTGCCCAGATCGTCGGTGCGCTCGTGGCTTTGGAGGATCCCTCGCGTGCCGACAACGATCTGCTGCGGTATCTGATATCCGAAGATCAGCAGGCCCGCGGGCAGCGGCTGCGCGACGCGCTGGCCGGTTTCGATGCCGCCACCATCGCCACCACGCATCAGTTCTGCCAGATCGTACTGAAATCCCTTGGCGTGGCCGGGGACAGCGATTCGGGTGTGACGCTGGTCGAAAGTCTTGACGAGCTGGTGTGCGAGATCGTGGACGATCTGTATCTCGCCCACTTCGGTGCTCAGCGGGATGTCCCGGAGCTGGGGTATGCCGAGGCCCTGCGGTTGGCCCGCGTCGTGGTGGCCAATCCGGCGACCGAACTGCGCCCGCTGGATCCCGAGCCGGAGTCCCCGGCGGGGATACGGATCGGGTTCGCGCGGGCAGTGCTGGCGGAGTTGGAGATTCGTAAACGCCGCCGCGGTGTGCTGGGCTATGACGATCTGCTGACCCGGCTGGCCGGAGCGCTGGCGGCGGAGGGCTCGGCGGCCCGGGTACGTATGGCGCAGCGCTGGCCGATCGTGATGGTCGACGAGTTCCAGGACACCGACCCGGTGCAGTGGCAGGTGATCGAGCGGGCCTTCTCCGGGCGTTCCACCCTGATTCTGATCGGCGACCCCAAGCAGGCGATCTACGCGTTCCGCGGTGGGGATATCGACACCTATCTGCGGGCCGCGGCCACCGCCGGCGACAAGCAGACGCTGGGCATCAACTGGCGCAGCGACAGCGTCCTGGTGGACCGGTTGCAGGCCGTGCTGCGCGGCGCCGAACTCGGCGGCCCGGACATCGTGGTGCACGACGTACAGGCCAACCACCAGGGCCACCGGCTGGCCGGGGCGCCGCACAACGATCCGTTCCGGCTGCGGGTGGTGACGCGGAACCGCACCGGCACCAAGGTGATTCCGATCGCCGATCTACGCGGGCACATCGGCAAGGACCTGGCCGCCGACATCGGTGCGCTGTTGACCAGCGGCGCCACCTTCGACGGGGACAAAGTGCAAGCCCGCGACATCGCGGTGATCGTCGAGACCCACAAGGATGCCCGGGCCTGCCACACCGCGCTGATGGAGGCCGGTATCCCTGCGGTCTACACCGGGGATTCGGATGTGTTCAATTCCGAGGCCGCCGAGGACTGGCTGTATCTACTGGAAGCGTTCGACCAACCGCACCGACCCGGGCTGGTGCGCGCCGCGGCGGCCACGATGTTCTTCGGGGAGACCGCCGAAACCCTTGCCGCGGGCGGGGATGCGTTGACCGACCGGGTCGCTGACACGCTCCGCACCTGGGCCGGTCACGCCCGCGAGCGCGGTGTGGCGGCGATCTTCGAGGCCGCGCAACTGGCCGGCATGGGCAAGCGCGTGCTGTCCTGGCAGGGCGGTGAACGGTTGATGACCGACCTGTCCCACGTCACCCAACTGCTCGGCGACACCGCGCACCGGGAGGGGTTCGGGTTGGCAGCGCTGCGGGACTGGCTGCGCACGCAGCGCTCCGAGGGCGGCGGCACGTCCGAGCGCAACCGGCGCCTGGACAGCGACGCCGCGGCGGTCCAGATCATGACGGTGTGGGTGAGCAAGGGCCTGCAGTTCCCGATCGTGTATCTGCCGTTCGCGTTCAATCGGTATGTGCCGGAGCCGGATCTGGTGTTGTTCCACGACGCGGGGGTGCGCTGCCTGCAGGTCGGCGGGCCCGACCCGGCGGTGACCCGGGCCGGGCGGGCCGAGGCGGCCGCCGATGACAGCCGCCTGACCTATGTGGCGATGACGCGGGCCCAGTCCCAGGTGGTGGCGTGGTGGGCACCGTCGAACGACGAGCCGAACGGCGGCCTGTCGCGTCTGCTGCGCGGGCGCACCCCCGGCCAGGCCGCGGTGCCCGACCGGTGCGCGCCGGCCAAGGTCTCCGATGACGATGCGCTGACCCGGTTGCGGGCCTGGGAGGCCGCGGGTGGTCCGGCGTTGGAGGAGTCGCTGATCTTTCCGGCGCCACCGGTGCCCGCCCCGGCGATACCAGATGATCTGGCGGCGCGGCATTTTCATCGCTCCATCGACACCGCGTGGCGGCGCACCTCGTACTCGGGGCTGCTGCGTGCGGCCGAGGACGACGGGAACTCCGGGGTGTCCAGCGAGCCGGAGGTCGCCGAGCTCGATGACGAGTCGACCGACATCGCCGTCGTCGCCCCCGCCCAGGGCGCCGACGTCCCCTCCCCGATGGCGGCGCTGCCGACCGGGGCCACATTCGGCTCGCTCGTGCACGCGGTACTGGAGACCGCCGACCCGCTGGCCGCCGATCTGACGGCCGAGCTCCAGGTCGAGGTACGCCGCCACGCGGCCCACTGGCCGGTCGAGGTGTCAGCCGACGAGCTGGCCGCGGCGCTGTTGCCGATGCACGACACCCCGCTGGGCCCGTTGGCGCCCGGCGTGACGCTGCGCCAGATTGGGTTGCGGGACCGCCTGTGCGAGCTGGACTTCGAGTTCCCGATGGCCGGCGGTGATCTACGCGGCGGCGAGTTCGCGCGGCTGGCCGACATCGGGGAACTGCTCGATGAACACCTCCCGGACGACGATCCGATGGCCGTCTACGCCGAGCGGTTGTCGACGGGGCTGCTGGGCCGCCAGCCGCTGCGCGGGTATTTGTCCGGTTCGGTCGATGTGGTGCTGCGGATAGGGCAGCGCTTCGTCGTCGTCGACTACAAGACCAACTGGCTGGGCACCGGTGACGACCCGCTCACCGCGGCCGATTACGGGCGGGACCGGATGGTCGAGGCCATGCTGCACTCGGACTACCCGCTGCAGGCGTTGCTGTACAGCGTTGTGCTGCATCGGTTCCTGAGTTGGCGGCTACCGGACTACGACCCGGGCACCCATCTGGGCGGGGTGATGTACTTGTTCGTGCGGGGGATGTGCGGGGCGCAGACGCCCGTCGTCGACGGACACCCGGCCGGGGTGTTCAGTTGGGAGCCGCCCGCGGCGCTGGTGATCGCGATGTCGGAGCTACTGGATCAGGGAGCCTCGTGATGCTGGATGCGTTCGCCGAGATCCTGGAACCCGCTGATGTGCATGTGGCCCAACGGTTGAGCTCGCTTGCCGAGAGCTCCGACCCGTCCGTCGAGCTGGCCCTGGCGCTGGCAGTGCGGGCACTGCGCGGCGGGTCGGTATGTGTGGATCTGCGTTCGGTGGCCGAACAGTCTCAGTTGCCGGAGCTGCCGTGGCCGCAGGCCGACGAGTGGCTGGCGGCGGTGGCGGCCAGCCCGCTGCTCGGCGCTCCCCCGGTGGTGCGGTTGTTCGGGGACCTGCTGTACCTCGACCGGTACTGGTTGGAGGAACAGCAGGTCTGCGATGACGTGCTGGCCTTGGTGGGTGCTCGACCCGGCGGCTCGGCGCCCGACGTGGCGCGGTTGTTCCCGCCGGGATTCGAGGAGCAGCGGGCCGCGGCGAACGTGGCGTTGTCGCAGGGGCTCACGGTGCTGACCGGCGGGCCCGGCACCGGCAAGACCACCACGGTGGCCCGGTTGTTGGCGCTGCTGGCCGAGCAGGCCGCGCTGGCCGGTCGCCCGTCCCTGCGGATCGCGCTGGCGGCGCCGACCGGTAAGGCGGCGGCCCGATTGCAGGAGGCCGTCCAGCTCGAGGTGAACCGGCTCGATGCCGTGGACCGGGAGCGGATCTCGGGCCTGCAGGCCACCACGCTGCACCGGCTGCTGGGGCCGCGCCCGGACACGTCATCGCGGTTCCGCCATCACCGGGCGAATCGGTTGCCGCACGACGTGATCGTCGTCGACGAGACCTCGATGGTGTCGCTGACCATGATGGCCCGGTTGTTGGAGGCGGTGCGGCCGCAAACCCGGCTGCTACTGGTCGGCGACCCTGATCAGCTCGCGTCGGTGGAAGCCGGCGCGGTGCTGGCCGATCTGGTCGACGGGCTGGGATCGCGCGGGGTGGCAGCGCTGCAAACCTCGCACCGGTTCGGTGAGTCGATCGGTGCGCTGGCGTCAGCAATCCGGGCCGGGGACGCCTCGGGCGCGGTGGAGGTGCTGGCGGCCGGTGGCGAGCATGTGGAGTGGGTGTCCTCGGAGGCAGGCGGGCGGCTGCGGGAAGTGCTTGTGCCGCATGCCCTGGCACTACGGCAGGCGGCGATGCTGGGGGATGCGGGCGCGGCGCTGGCCATCCTCGACGAGCACCGATTGTTGTGCGCGCACCGGCACGGTCCGTTCGGTGTCGCGCAATGGAACCGTCAGGTGCAGCGCTGGCTGGCCGAGGCGACCGGGGAGCCCATGTGGGCGTCGTGGTACGTGGGGCGGCCAGTCCTGGTGACAGCCAACGACTATGGGCTCAAGCTCTACAACGGCGACACCGGCGTCACGATTGCCACCCCGGACGGGTTGCGTGCCATCGTGGGTGGGACCGTGGGCGGGTCCACGTCATTCGCGACCGGCCGGCTCACCGAGGTGGAGACCATGCACGCCATGACGATCCACAAGTCCCAGGGCAGCCAGGCTGACGAGGTGACCGTGCTGCTACCGCCGGAAGACTCCCGCTTGTTGACCAGGGAGTTGTTCTATACCGCGGTCACCCGGGCCAAGACGCGGGTTCGCGTGGTGGGTTCCGAGGCGGAGATTCGCGCAGCCATCGCCCGGCAGGCAGTCCGAGCGACCGGCCTGCGAAAGCGGCTGAAGCTCTAAACGGCGCGTCCGGCGAAAAATGCGCCGGAAATGAGGCCGATCACGAGTGCCAGGGTGGGCAAGCCCATCGCGACAGCCGTGACGACGCCGGCGACCGCACCGATGCCGAGCACCAGCAGAAGTACGCCCACAAATGCACCGACCATTGCACGCCCTTTCCTATGACAGCGATCACAATGTACATCGTCCGTGGGCTGAATCACATACGGATCGCGCACCAATTCGGTTAACGATTTCGCGGCAAAATGTATAGCTGAGCTTGGTATATGCCTTGTTCAGCGAATGTCAGCGAACTCGAGCGCGGCGCTATCCGGCACCCGAGACGCTCAGCGCCCAGAACACCAGCGCGTTGAGGGCCACGAGGGCCAGCAACGAGATGACGAAGGCGCGCCCCCAACGGTTTCTGGGTGCGGCGAACGGCAACACCAGGGCCGAGAAAAGGCTCAGTGGCACGGAGATGAGGACGCCGAAGACGATCCCGTAGCCGTGCGGATCGGTGGCCGGGTCCGTGTCGAAGGCCGAACTCAGCATCGCGAAGACGATGAGCGCCCACAGCGCCGCGGCGCCGGCACCCATCACCCCGGCGAAACAGCGGATGGTCAGCACGGCTTGGTAGTTACGCTGGGCCGCCGACGTGGGCGGGACATACCTCGGGGGCATATAACCCTGGGGTACATACGCCTGGGGCCCGTACCGGTCGACCCACTCGTGCGGGTATTCCTCTGGCGGCGTCTCGTCCACAGCCACGGCAACCCCCCGGTTTGGCGTCCTCACCAGGATATGGGCCGAATCGTGTGGCGGCAGGCACCGATTCTCGTTCGTCAGACGGTCATCGGAACAGACTGTCCGGCCAGCGGTTCGTACACCGCGTACTGGAACAGGGCATCCAGGATCGGCCCGACCAGCCCGTCCCACGGTGTCGCCTGCACCGGCTCGGTCGAGGTGAACGGCAGCACCACCGCGGTGGCGGTGCCTGACGAGGTCGGGATGTCGATGCTCTGCTGTGGTTCGCCACCGATGCCGTCGTCGGTGCCGTCGTACATGTCGTTGATCCAGCCGGTGGCAATCGCCTTGACCGCCTCGGTGTTCTGCGGTTGCGAGAAGCCGGCGATGAGGTACTCCGCGAACTGCAAGATGACGTTGCCTCCCTGCATCCCGTCGATGTGCCGCCCACCGACCAGCATCACGCCATTGAACTGCCCGGGCCGGGCGGCCTGCAGTTCGTCCCCGACGGTGCCGTTGCGATTCCACACATACCGTTCGGATGAAATGAGCAGCACCGGACGGTAATTGGCGCCGCTCAGGCCGTCCAGCGCCTCGGGCATGTCGTTGTGGGTGTCCACCGCGTCGAGCAGCACAACGCCGGCCAGGTTGTCGACCGCGCCGTTGTCGACCATGCGTCCGGCGGCGCCGGTCACCAGCATCCCGCCCAGGGAATGGCCGACCAGGACGAACTTGGACGGCAGCGTGACGGGGTGGCCGGCCGCCGCACTGGCGCTCGCGGTCAGTTCGGTCCGGTCGCCGGCGAACAGGTCGGCGACGGACTGCTGCATCGGTTTTCCGCCGATCCAATCGCCGCTGGGGTCGAACAGGTTTGACGACAATGTCGGTACGACGACGATGCTGTTTGTCTCCTCGGCCAGGTATGCCGCGGTGTAGCTGTACATCGGGCCGGTGGCCATGAACCCGTGCTGTAGATAGATGACACCGGTCGCCGAGTCCGGGTCCTCGGGGAAGTACCAGTCGGCCCGCACGGTCTGGTTGGCGCCCGGCATGTCCAGCGTCGAGCTGCGGACGGTGACGTTGCTGCCCGGCGGGAGCACCGGCGGGCCCGAGAACACCTGTAGCGCAGCGCCGACCACGTTGAACACCAATGAGCCGACGATGTTGACCAGGGGTACCGATCTCTGCTCGATCGCGGGAGTGCTGATGGCCGCGGCCAGTTGGGCGATCGGTCGCGAGGTCTGAGTGTTCGACGCCCGGTCAGTGATGTCGGCGAGCACGGTGCGACTCTGCGCAGCGACGTGGTCGACGACCGTGTTCACCTGCACGAGCGGCGCCTTCGCATCAACGGGGTGGGTGATGGCGTCGATCGCGTCGGCGATGTCTGGTGCGGCATGCTCGGCTGCGGTGGCGTTGGCGGCTTCGGGCACCTTCGGCACTACACGTTTCGTGGTGGGCTTGGACCTCGGAAGTGATTGCGCGGTCCGGGTTCCGGTCTCGATGTCGTCGACCGCCTTGGACAGCGGTCTCGGCAGAGACAGGCGCAGGCGCTCCCGCGGCGACACGTCGTCAGCCTTCGCGTCGACATCCTTCGCGTCGGCCCGGCGCAGCTTGTCCTTGCGCAGGCCGAAGCGTGCGGGCTCGTCGCGTCGCGTCGACGATTTGTCAGAGTCGTTGGCGGACTGCGTCGTTGATTTCCCGCCGCCAGGATCGGCGTGCGCCGTCGTAACCGTGGCCGCGATCAACCCCATCCACAGGGCGGCCACCAACACGACCCACCCCATCGCCGGCACCGCTTTGATTGCAATCCCCCGTTTGATCACGCCCGCACGCTAACCGGCGGCAGCGACCGCCCGGACCGAAATAGAACAAATTGGTAGAAATGTTTCTTTAATGCTGCGGAAGCCGCGGTGCCCCGTCCGGCATACTGAAACTCCGATTACGCCGCCGAGCAGGACAGTCGATTGTCAGCACCAGAACGCCGACCCCGCGGGCGCCCGGTGGGCGGCGGCAACAGCGCCGAGCAGGCTCGCGAAGTGCTGATGGATGCCGCCGAGCACCTGTTCACCACGCGCGGCTACCGGGCCTCGACCATGGAGGTCATCGCCCGCGAGGCCGGCTATTCGCGTACCGCCATCTACCGTCAGTTCGCCAACCGCAACGAGTTGATCGCGGCGATGGTGCAACGCACCACGCAGCGGCACATGGCCTCGATCCTGATGCGCATCCCCGAGAACGCCAGGCCGATCGAGCTTCTGACCGAGAGCATGGTCATCGTGGCCACCGAACTGGTCGCCGATCCGCTGCTCAACACCATCGCCGACCAGACTGCCGACGGCACGATCGCTTCGTTGATCGCCAAGGACTCGGAACTGACCGAACTGGTGACCGCCACCGTCGAGGGAATCATCGCCGACGACGCCACCCAGTTCCGACCCGGTGTGCACCCGAACGATCTGGCGCAGTTCATCATTGCGACCGCGCTGAGCTTCCTGGTGAACGCTGTGCCGGTACGCAACGACCCGGTGGTGGCGCGGGGCTACATCGAGACGTTCATCCTGCCCGCCATCGTGAAGAAGCCACCACCGCCGCGTCGGGTGTTCTGAGTAGCGCCGCTCATGCGAAGTAGTGCCCGCGGTCGAGATCCTCGACCAGGCCCACTCCGGATGGCCGCCAGCTGAACCGTTGCCGGGTCAGCGCACTGGATGCCGGGACGTCGAGTGCGAACATGCCGCCGATCCACCCGAAGTGTTCGAAGGCGTGCTCAAGCGGGACCGTGGTCACCGGCAGTCCGAGGTGGCGGCCGATGGCAGTGGCGATGTCGCGGCCCGCAACACCCTCCTCGGCCACCGCATGCAGGACTGTCCCAGAAGGCGCCCGCTCGACGGCCAGCCGGAACAGTGGGGCCGCGTCGAGGCGGTGCACGGCCGGCCACCGGTTGGCGCCCTCACCTATGTAGGCCGAGACGCCTTTCTCCCGGGCGACTTGGATCAGCCGTGGCACGAATCCGTGATTACCCTCTCCGTGCGTCGTCGGTGACAGGCGCACGATCGAGGCCCGCACACCCTTGTCGGCGAAGGCCAGCACCGCAGGCTCGGAGTGCCGGGGCAGACCGGGTTGAAACGCGTCGTTCTCGGTCAGTACGCGGCCGGCGCTGTGACCCGCCACGCCGGAGGTGACCACCAGCGGGCGGTCCGAGCCCGCGAGGGTCGTGCCGAGCACCTCGATGGCGCGACGGTCCAGCTCCCCAGCGTCGGCGAAGTCGTCGAAGTCGTGATGGAAGGCGAGGTGGATGACGCCATCGCTGGCGTCGGCGCCGGCGCGCAGGCTGTCGTGATCGTTCAGATCGCCGCGATGGACGCGGGCTCCGGCCGCACTGATCGCGTCGGCCGAGGCGTCGGAGCGCGCCAGGCCGACCACGTGGTGCCCGTGGGCAACGAGATCACGAACCACCGCGTCGCCCACAAAACCGGATGCACCCGTGACGAAAACCTTCATGGAATCCTCCTGATGTCAGTAACTGTCATCACCAGGAACGCGATGACAGTCACTGACATTCCCTAGGATCACATCCATGAGCCGCTGGGAGCCCAACGCGAGCGACCGCCTGCAGGAGGCGGCCCTGCAGCTGTACCTCGAGCGCGGGTTCGACCAGACCACGGTCGCCGAAATCGCCGAGCGGGCCGGGCTGACCGAGCGCACGTACTTCCGGTACTTCACCGACAAGCGCGAGGCACTGTTCGGCGGACAGGCCATGCTCACGGAGCTCTTGGTCACCGCCATCGCCGACGCCCCGGCCGAGGCGTCACCACTGGATGTGGTCGGTGGCGCATTGGCCGCACTCGGCCCGGTATTCGACGGCCGGCGCGGCCATGCCCTGCGCCGGCAGTCCGTCGTCGACGCCAACCCCGCGCTTCAGGAGCGCGAACTGATCAAGCTCGCGACGTTGTCCGCCGAGATGGCCGGGGCGCTGCGTCGCCGCGGCATCGGCGATGCCGCCGCACGCTTGGCCGCCGAAACCGGGATGGCGGTGTTCAAGGTCGCGTTCAGCCGATGGGTGCACGACAGCGCCGGCGTCGGGCTGGCCGAGATCGTCACGTCGACGATGAACGACTTGAAGGCGTTAACCGCCTAGCGCAGCGCGCTGCCCTTGACCCATTCGGTCCACGGCACCGACCAGTCGCCGTTGTTGGTCGGCTTGAGCGGGTCGCCGCCGGTGTTGCGGATCTCGACGATGTCGCCGGGCACTGAGAAGTTGTAGAACCACTCGGCGTTGTCGCCGTTGAGGTTGAGGCAGCCGTGACTGGTGTTGGTGTTGCCTTGGGCCCACACCGTCGCGTTGAGCTGGTGCAGGTAGATGCCGTCAATGCTGATGCGGGTGGCCCACGGGATGGTCGTCTTGTAGCCCAGGCGGGAATTGACCGGCAGACCGTAGGTCGAGGAGTCCATGACCACCGGGTTGGCCTTGTCCATCACGGTGTAGATGCCGCGCGGGGTCCAGAAACTCATCGTCGTACCGGCGATGGTCTCGGTGCCGCCCATGCCCATCGAGGTCGGCATGGTGCGCACGAGCTTGCCGTTCTCGTAGACCTTGACCTGCTTGTCGGTGTCGTCGGCGACGGTGACGTGCGAGGCTCCGATGGTGAACGAGACCTTCTCGTCCTGCGCGCCGTAGAGGTCGTCGCCGAGCTTGGCGCCGTAGATGCCGGCGTCGACGGTGACCTTGGTGCCCGGGGCGTAGTACTTCTCGGGACGCCAGTGCGCGGTCTGGTCGTCGATCCAGTTCCACGAGCCGACGGCCTTGGGCTCGGTGATCACCTTCATCCGGTTCTCAGCGGTGGCCTTGTCGGTGACCGGCTCGTCGAAGCGGGCGACGATCACCATGCCGACGCCGTAGGTGGCGCCGTCCTGCAGCGAGGCGTACGAGGTGCCGTTGAGGTAGACGCGGGCCTGGTAGCCGGGGGTGAGGGTGGAGAAGGTGGTGGTCCTGCGGGTCGGCATGCCGCCGGGGCCGCGTGCGTCGACCTTCAACGTGTAGGTGCGTCCGTAGCCGAGCGTGGTGGTCGGCTTCCAGGTCCTGGCATCGGGGGTGAGGACGCCGGGGATCTCCTTGCCGGCGTCGTTGACCATCTTCACGCTCGCCACCGTGCCGGTATCGGCCGTGACCATGACCCGGGCCAGCGGGTCCACCTCGGCGTCAGGCTTGGGGATGATGGTCAACTTGGCCGGCTCGGTGGGCGAGGGCTGCGGCACGCCCTGTGGCGGCGCGGCCAACGTCTGGCAGTGCTCGGCGCAGTCCGGCAGGGCCGAGACAACGACACCACCCGACACGGCCAGCACGGCAAGTGCGACCGCCAGGTAGGCACGGCGAACAGACGTCAATTTCACTCCAATGTGGTTCGGCGACGGCCATATTGATCGAGGTTCCGATCAGTGGCCCAATCGTAGCCGGACGGCCTGGTCTTCGGCTCAACGGCTACCCGTTGTGGGCGAGTCGTAATGGTGCTGTTGTCTGCGGTGGCAACACCGTCAGCGGGTGTGACGATTCGCCCTCGCCGGTTCGAAAGTTCGGGGATTGTGAAGCCAGGTCACGAAGGAGGTTCTCGTGATGTGCGGACGGGTCTCGGGCTGGTCGCGCGGTGCGGCTGCGTTGACGGTCATGGCCGCTGCCGCTCTGCAGTCGCCGGCACCGGCCGGCGCGGATCCCGGGGCAACGGCTGTCGTCACTGTCGTGGCCGTCGCCAACGGTGAGCCGGTCAACGGCTACCACGTGATCAACCGCCAACCCTCGCCCAACCTCTCGACATGCCCGGGCCCGTCACCGGCGGCCACGGCCGGCGACATCTACGCGTGTGAGCCAAATCAGGCCTTGGCCCAGGTGTGCTGGCCGAGCCCCGGTTCCGTGCTGTGTGCGGTGGATCCCTGGCGCAAGGAACTTCGCCGGTTCCCCACGCCGGGCGCACTGCCGCCGGTGGATCCGCCGGGTACACCGATGCCGTTCGCGTTGGTCCTCGAGGACGGAACGAGCTGCGTGCTCTCCGGCGGCATCGACTGGGGCGGGCGCAGAGACGGCCTGGTCCCCGCGTACGGATGCGATCCGAGGGTCATATCGCGAGGGGTCCTTATCGATCCCGGCCAGGACTTGGTGTCAGCGATCGACCGCTCGCAGGAACCGTGGGCGGTGCAGGTCGGCCAGTTGGGTCCGCGGGGCACATCGTTTGAGCCTCCGCGCCGGTACACCGTGACGACCGCCTGGTTCGCGGGCAACTGACCCGAGGAGCTCGATTACGGGTTTGCACCCGAACCCCCATACCATCGCTAATCGAGATGACCGACAACGCCCTGGCCACCCCTGCCTCCAACACCCCGCAAGCTGCCCGGATCGCCGCCGAAGCGGCCCGTCGCCGCACCTTCGCCGTCATCAGCCACCCCGACGCCGGTAAGTCGACGCTGACCGAGGCGCTCGCATTGCACGCCCGGGTGATCACCGAGGCCGGCGCGATCCACGGCAAGGCAGGCCGGCGCTCCACGGTGTCGGACTGGATGGAGATGGAGAAGGCCCGCGGCATCTCGATCACCTCGACGGCGCTGCAGTTCCCGTACCGCGACTGCGTGATCAACCTGCTCGACACTCCCGGGCACGCCGACTTCTCCGAGGACACCTACCGGGTGCTGACCGCGGTGGACTGCGCGGTCATGCTCATCGACGCCGCAAAAGGCCTTGAGCCGCAGACCCTCAAGCTGTTCCAGGTGTGTAAGCACCGGGGAATCCCGATCATCACGGTGATCAACAAGTGGGACCGTCCGGGCCGGCACGCGCTGGAGTTGATGGACGAGATCCACGAGCGGATCGGGCTGCGCACCACTCCCCTGACCTGGCCGGTGGGTATCGCCGGCGATTTCAAGGGCGTGATGGACCGTCGGGCCGAGAAGTTCATCCGGTTCACCCGCACCGCGGGTGGCGCCACCGCGGCGCCCGAGGAGCACATCGCGGCCGCCGACGCCCACGCTGCCGCCGGGGATGACTGGGACACCGCAGTCGAGGAATCCGAGCTGCTGTCGATCGACGGGTCCGACTACGACCGCGAGACCTTCCTGTCCGGCGAGTCCTCCCCGGTGCTGTTCACCTCGGCCGCGTTGAACTTCGGCGTGAACCAGCTGCTGGACATCCTGGTCGAGTTGGCCCCGGCGCCGAGCGGTTCGCTCGGTGTTGACGGGGTTCACCGGGCGGTGGACTCCCCGTTCAGCGCGTTCGTGTTCAAGGTGCAGGCCGGCATGGACTCGTCACACCGCGATCGCATCGCCTACGCACGGGTGGTCTCGGGCACGTTCGAGCGCGGCGACGTGCTCACCCACGCCGCCACCGGCAAGCCGTTCGTCACCAAGTACGCGCAGTCGGTGTTCGGCCAGCAGCGCTCGACGCTCGATGACGCCTGGCCCGGCGATGTGATCGGGCTGGCCAACGCCGCGGCCCTGCGCCCCGGCGACACGCTGTACCGCGACATCCCGGTGGTGTACCCGCCGATCCCGAGCTTCTCCCCCGAGCACTTCGCGGTGGCCCGTGGCACCGATCCCAGCAAGCACAAGCAGTTCCGCAAGGGCATCGAGCAGCTCGAGCAGGAAGGCGTCGTGCAGGTCCTGCGCTCCGACAAGCGGGGTGAGCAGGCACCGGTGTTCGCCGCTGTCGGGCCGATGCAGTTCGAGGTGGCCGCCCACCGGATGGCTACCGAGCTCAGCGCACCGATCTCACTGGAGAACCTGCCCTATCAGGTGGCGCGAGTCGTCCGCCCCGAAGACGCCGACTTTGTGAATCGCCAGGTGTCGGCCGAGGTGCTGACCCGCAGTGACGGCGTCATGCTCGTGCTGTTCTCGACACCGTGGCGGCTGGAGGGTTTCCAGCGCGACAACCCCGACATCAAGCTCGGGTCGCTGGTGGCTGCGGAGGGCTAGTCGATGACCGACCCGACACCGCCCGCCAGCGCCCGCAACAGCGGGAAGCACTGGGCCTGGTTCGTCGGGTTGCTCAGCGTCATGGGCATTTTCGGTTTCGTAGTGGCCTTCGTGTTGATGCTGCCGCTGGCCATGGCGACGGACCCCTGCCACGAAGGTGTCACCGACAAGGTGTGCCAACTGTCCGCGAAGGGCGAGAACGTCCTCGTGTGGATTCCGTGGATGTGTCTGGCGGTAGGCACAGTCCTGGCCGTCGCGGGTGCGGCACTGGCCGAATGGCGCAAGTGGACGCCGCTGATCGGGATCCCCGTCGGAATCCTCGGGTATTTCGCGATGATCCCGATCGGCTACTGGTTGGCGTTCGCCGTCTAAGTCGTCATCCCCACCAGAACGAGGCGGCGATGATGCAGTACAGCGCGATCAGGGCCGCGCCTTCCAGCCACGTGGATTCGCCGTCGAAAGCGATGATGGCCGCCAGAACGACGGCGACCAGCAGCGCGACGATCAGCATGGGCCCGAACACCAGGGTCAACGACGCCAACCCGAAGATCTGACTCACCAGCACGAGCACCGGGGCCAGCACCAGGGCGATCTGGATCGGACTGTTCAGGATGATCGAAAAGGCGTACTCGGACTGGTTTTTGGCGGCCAACTGCACACCGACCACATTCTCGACCGCGTTGCCCGCGATCGCCACGATCACCAGACCGGCGAACGCCTGCGAAATGTGCAGCGAGTCCATCGCCGGTTCCAGTGCGGCGACAAACCAATCGGATACGAACGCCGCTGATGCGCCGGCGATGGCCAGCATGCCGATCGCCAATCCCACCGGCCACCGCGGCGGCTCCTTATCCGGTTGCGGCACAGCCGCACTGGTCTTGTCCCTGTCGCGGCTCAGCGAGTACGGCAACGACAGCCCGAACAGCACCAGCAGGACGACCGACACGATCATCGAGAAGGCCACTTCGTGTTCAGAAGCGGGAGCGTGCACCTCGTGGGCGATCGACGGAATCGCCATGGCGGTCACCGACAGCACCATCAGCACGAGGATGGTCCGGACCTGGGCCGAGCCGAGCTTCTGCGAGCCATGCTTCAGTCCACCGACCAGGAAGGCCAAGCCCAGTACCAACAGCAGGTTGGCCAGGATGGAACCGATCAGCGCGGCCCGCACGACGTCGACCAACCCGGCCTTGAGCGCGAAGATGCAGATGAACAACTCCGGCAGGTTGCCGAGTGCGGACTGCAGCACTCCGGTTGCCCCGGGGCCGAACCGATCTCCGAGTTGATCGACGGCCAGGCCGACGAGGGAGGCCAGTACACCCACGGCCAGTGCGCTGACGGCGAACGCGAGCAGGTGCGGCCAGCCACCGTAATGAGACAGCCCCGCCACGACGCAGATGGCAAGGCCACCAAAGATCAACAGCTTGTCGGATCGGATGAGCGCCGTCCCCATGCGCGCCATCATGACACGACGGCCGGGCTCAGGGGCCGAACCGGCGCTACCCCTTCAGCGCCTCGGCAACCGGGCCCAGATCCAGAAACACGGTTTCGCCGTTGGCGTCGTCGAGCCCGTCATTGTCGGTGACCACATACAGGTTCTGATTGCCGGCGATCGCGACGCCCTCGACCTTCTCCTGCACATAACCGTTGGTGGCCTGCAGGTCCGGCACCAGGTTGCGGGCCAATGTCTTCGGCAACACCCGCGGTTTCTCAGCGGTTTCGCTTGCGCCGTCGGGAATCGCCACCCGGTACAGCGCCTTCACTCGTGCCTCGGGTCCGTTCAGTTTGTCGCGTTCGAGCACCAGCAATTCACCGTCGTGGACCGAGATTTCGGAGATACCGATCCAGTCGTCCTTGGCGCTGGCGGAGTCCAGCTGGTAGCCGAACCATTCCCACTTGTCCCCGTCCGGCGTGTAACGCCCGATGCGGACCACACCTTTGGCGTCGGACTTGAGCTCGCGCTGCAGCGCGACCCAGACCGAGTCTCCATCGACGGCAACACCTTCGAACCCGTTGCTCCCGAGTTGCGCCGCAATGTCTTTCGGCAGCGGCACTCGCTTCTCGATCTTGCCGTCGCCGGCAACGTAGATGAGCTGGTTGCCGGGCCCGTCTTCGCCTTCCACCGCCAGGACGAATCCGCCGTCGGGGCGGGCCGCGAGACCTTCGGTGTCGAGGGTGACGGGCTTGCCGTCCTCGGTGATCGGCAATTCGGTGTCGATCAGGGCCGGCCTCTGTGCCACGTCCACGCCGAGGATGCGGGCCGGGCTGTAGGCGATGTCCGTGGCGGTGTAGAGCCGGTTCTCGTCGCGAGGGTCCGCCGACAATGCGCCGAGCGCGCCCCACCCGATCGGGGCACCGTCGATATCTCCCGAGACGATGGACGGAAAGTTCGGTTTCCCTGCGGCGGCGAATGATTCGCCGTACCCGTAGAGGTTGACCGAGGCACGCACGTGGGCCTCGGCATCGTCGGCCTCCGACGAGATGGCCAGCAGATTGCGCGACGGGATCGGCAGGACGCCTTCGGGGCCGGGCGTGGTCGGCAGGATCTGCCGGAACTCCGGCGCCTTGGGGTTACTGACGTCGTAGACGGCGACGAAGTTGCTGCGTTCAGAGGCGATCAGCGCGGTGGGGTGGCCGTCAATGTTGGTGATGGCCAGGCCTTCCGGCTCGGGCCCCTTGGACTCGGCCCGGCTTTCGATGTGCAGGCCGGTGCGCACCGCAAGCTGCTCGAGGGAGTTGCCGGCATCCCAGGTGACGTCGCCAGTGCCGGCGTCGAAGATCGTCCAGCCCCGCGTGCCGCCCTTCCAGTCGCCTTCGTTGGCGGTGGCGAAGTAATCGTCGCCGATCCAACCGATGGCGTCGGGTTCGCGCGGGGTGTCGGGGATCGAACCCGTCTGGTCGATCACGCCGTCCTCTTTGGTGTCGATGCCTTGGACGGATTGGCTTCCGGCGCTGAAGATCTTGGTGACCTTGCCGGTGGGGCCGTCGAGGACGGCGATGCCGTTGTTCTCCTGCAGGGTCACCGCGACCTGGCCGCGGGAGTTGATGCTGACGTACTCGGGTTCGAGGTCCTCGGGAGTGTCCAGCCCGGCTTGTCGCGCGGCTTCGACGTCGAAGTCGACCTTACGGGGCTTCCAGGTGTTGGGTGCGCCCTTGAGGTCGATCAGTTGCACGAATCCGGTCGGCGGCTGCGGCAGGTCGCCTTCTTCCTTGCCGGGCGGGGTGAACTCCTCGTTGCGCTGGTTCTCCATCGCGATCGCGGCGAAGGTGCCGTCGGGGCTGATGGCGATTGAGTCGGGCTGGCCGCCCAGATCGATGCTGTGCACGCGGGTGCGGTCACTGGTCCGGACGATGTCGACGCGCCCGGTGGGATGCGCGAAGTCACCTCCGGTGGTGTCGACGACAACGAGGACGAACTCGCCGACCGCCGCCACCGAGGTGGGCTGATCATCTTTGTGGCCCAGCTCTGCGAGGGAAAGCGTGCCTTTACCAACGGGTTTGGCCGGATCGTGGATGTCGACGAAGCCGATGCGTTTGGCGGCAGCGTCGGTGTAGATGACGGTGTTGCCGTCAGGGGTGACGGTGGAGATCTCGGCGACGGTCTCCTTCTCGGCGGGGTCCTGGGCCGGCCGGTTGAGATACACCGGGTAGGTGGCGGTGCGGTGGTAGCGGTCCGCGTCGGGCACGCTCCAGTCGATCGGCGACGTCGCCTTCGGGGATGTGGCGTCGCCAGGCCGTTCGTCCTCCGTGGAGCAGCCCGCCAAGATCAGCGCTGCCGCCGTGGTCACTGCCGCAGCCGCTCTCGCCCGTTTCATTCGCCACCCTCTTCAGTTGTGCCGGTGCGTCGACCGAGCCTGCCTGGCACAGGTAACTGACAGGGATTCCACAGGTGAACGAACGGCGACGGATCGGCCCTCCGGTTCAGGCGGCCGCCGTGACGGTTACAGCGGCGCCGCGAGCGGGCCGAGCACCTGGCACTGCGGGGCGATCTCCCTGATGCCCATCCAACCGCCGCATCCCCGGCCGGTTGACACGTAGGTCGCTCCGGGCCGGTAGGGCGTCAGCACCTCCGCCGGTTGGGCTCCCCTGCCCTGATTGCACTGGATGGGTGAGGCGTTGTCCTGACGCTGGACGCACGCCACGCTGAAGCGGGGGTCTGCCGGCGCTCCACACGCGGCTGGGGCGACGGTCACGCTGACCATGTCGGCGCCATCAACGTGGACGACGGCAGGTAGTGACAGTGTGAAAGCGCACGGCGGCGCTGGTTCGGCGTGCGCCACCGTCGCGGTGACGACGCCCGTGAACCCCGCGATCACGACTCCCGACAACAGCACCGAACCGGCCCGAGCCATACGGGGAGCATAGTTCCGTTATGCCGTCATGAAGGTCTAAATGCGCATGTCACAGGGTGGATCAACCCGGCCAATTACGAACCGTTGGTCTCCTGACCGCCGACGTAGGCGTGGATGCGACCCTGCGGGTAGGGCAGGTTGATCCCGTTTTCGTCATAGGCACGCAGAATTTCCCGACGGAGTTTGCGCTGCACTGACCATTGCGCGTTCGGCCGGGTCTTCAGCGTCATCCGCAACGTGAGCTGGTCCGCCGACAACGACTGCACACCGAGCATCTCCGGTTCGCCGATGACCTTCCCGGCCATCGACGGGTCGGCGATCACCTCGTGCGCGGCCTCGACGGCCACCTGCTCGGCACGGTCCACGTCAGCGGTCAACGCGACGGGTACCTCGACGCGGGCCACGGCGTAGTCCTGGCTCATGTTCCCGACGCGGGCGATCTCACCGTTGCGGACATACCAGAGCGTGCCGTCGATGTCGCGGACCGTGGTGATCCGCAGCCCGACAGACTGCACTTCCCCGGACACCTCCCCGAGGTCGACGTTGTCGCCGACGCCGTACTGGTCCTCCAGCAACATGAATACGCCGCTGACGAAATCGCGCACCAGGTTCTGCGCACCGAAGCCGATCGCGAGGCCGACCACGCCGGCCGAGGCGATGAACGGCGCGATGTTCACGCCGAGCACGCTGAAGATCGCCAGCACCACCCACACCAGCAGCACGATGGACGTGGTGGACTTCAGGACCGACCCGATGGTCTGCGCCCGCTGCTGACGACGTTCGGCCGCTCGGATGCCATTGGTCGTCGCCGAGGCCCGGTCCCGCAGATAGCGCAGCAGCGGAGGTTTCCTGGCTTGCCCCTCGATCTCTCCGCTACGGGGCTTCTTGGTCCGACCGGTGGTCGCGCGGTCGATCATGCGATGCAGCAAAAATCGAATGATTAATGCGACGACGATGTAAGCGACAACCCGAATGGGAACCTCGATCAGCCAATGTCGATTGGTATCTGTCCATTCGAAAGCCTGGTTGTACATCTCCACGTTTTCGACCGTACGACAGAACTGACGCACCCGTCGAATGAGCGGAGCGGCTCACGTTTGACGGTCGGCAAATCGCCTCAGTAGAGGTCGAATTCGCGGTTACCGGAGATTGAGACTCACATCACCTTTCGGCGCGCGATGCCCTTTCGCTTCTAGGAACGATCCCGGAGTCGACTGGTGGATCTCGAAACCATGCCCGCGATACCAGCCGGCGAGTCGTTCGGCACTGCCCTCGGTGCGATCACCGGGCATGATCATGAGCTTGACGGTCAAGCCGTAGTGGTCGGCAGTGCAACACAAATGTTGCAGCGCCGCGGTCCCCAAGCCAGACGAGCACGTCGGCCGGCTGTCAGCGGGCAGCTCAGTGGCGACGAGGTCGTGCAACTCCAACGTGTCGATCGCAACCAACGACACAGTGAAGGTGCGCAGCTGAAACCGCGTCCCGGCACAGAACCAGGCTGGCTCCATGTAGTGGAAGTAGCGCTCGGCGAATCGCACAATTCCATGGCGAGTGAGATTTTCGGCTTCGACGTCGAGATCAACATGCGGAATCGGTCGCGCCCACGCCGGGAGGTGGTGCACGAAATGGCGTGCGCGCTCATCGCAAGGTTCCAATTCCAGGCAGGACGCGAGGTCACGCGTCAGCTCCGCCTCAAGATCTCGATCTCCAGTGTGCGCTGCTATCCGCGCCTCAAAAACCTTGTCACGTATGGCTTTCAGCCGAACACGCAACTCGTCGCCGATATCGCGGTGCAGGCAGTAGTCCAGCGTCGATTCAACGTTATCGCTCAGCAATCCCCATTGATGCGGGATCGAACCGACACCTGCCCGAGCGATACCGGAGAACGCGTGCTCGAACCTCCGGTCCGCCACATCGAGCGTTTCCACAGCTTCGTAGTACTTGCGTTTTCGCCACCAGCGCCGCTCGGGTATCGCTGCACCCGCAATGCAAACCGCGTCCCACGCGGTTTCCAACTCGGCGACAGCCTCGTCAGGTGTAGCGGGGTTCTTCATGCGGTCCATGATCGGCCCAGGGTCCGACAAACGGGGGCGTCAGTCACACGCTCTCGTCCGCCAGCACGTGTGGTCACCCCGAGTGCTTCGTAGGTGGCTCTCGCACGGGCCTCCCGGCCACCACCCCTCGTTGAGTACGTTCAGGCGGGCAGCTCGCAGTCTTGGTCCACTTCGACGCGGATGTGGATGTGGATGCCGAGCCTTGATGCGATATCGACGAGTGCGTCGAGGGAAACTTTGAGATCTTCCCTCGGATGAGGTCGGATACCCGCGGCTGTCTCAACCCAAGATGACCTGCGGCTACTGCTTGCGACCATCCGGCTTCGGCATCAACGCTGCGCGAACTCTGAGATTCTCGGCTTCCTCGCGGCTGTGCGCGATGTCATCCCACACGCTCAATGTCATCACCCCAAGACGATTGGCGTCGCGCCTGGCACGGCGTCAACTTATATCGGTATCGATACATCCGCTGCAGGCCGATCATCCCGCGACACCGCGACCCAGCGCCTACCGTTAGTCAGCAACTTCAACCGAGAGGACGCCGAGTTGGCTGTCGCAGAACCCACCACACCGACGCTGCGCGAACTGACCCTCCGCGGGATCCTGCTCGGCGGGGCGATCACGCTGGTGTTCACCGCGGCCAACGTCTACCTCGGCCTCAAAGTCGGCCTGACGTTCGCCACTGCGATCCCGGCCGCGGTGATCTCGATGGCGCTGCTGCGCAACTTCGCCAACCACTCCATCGTGGAGAACAACATCGTGCAGACCATCGCCTCGGCGGCGGGCACGCTCTCGGCGATCATCTTCGTGCTGCCCGGGCTGATCATGATCGGCTGGTGGACCGGGTTCCCGTACTGGATCACCGTGGCGGTGTGCGCGGTTGGCGGGATCCTCGGCGTGATGTACTCCATCCCTCTGCGCCGGGCCCTGGTGACCGGCTCGGATCTGCCCTACCCCGAGGGCGTGGCCGCGGCCGAGGTGCTCAAGGTCGGCGACAGCAGCGGCGGTGTCGAAGAGAACCGCGTCGGGATCCGGGTCATCGCGTTCGGCTCACTGGTGTCGGCCGGGTTCGCGCTGCTGGCCAACCTCAAGGTGCTGGCCAATTACGTGGCCGCGTATTTCCGGGTCGGGGCCGGCGGCTCGATGTTCGGCGCCAGCCTGTCCCTGGCATTGGTTGGGGTGGGGCATCTGATCGGGATGACCGTCGGGTTCGCGATGCTCGTCGGGCTCGTCATCTCGTTCGGAGTGCTGCTGCCGATCCGCACCATCGGGACGTTCGGGACCGACGAGTCCGTGGCCGACGTCATCGACGGGGTGTTCGTCCACGAAGTCCGGTTCATCGGGGCCGGGGCGATCGCTGTGGCCGCGGTGTGGACGCTGCTGAAGATCCTGCGCCCGATCATCAAGGGCATCACCGAGGCGCTGGCCTCGGCGCGTGACCGACGGCAGGGCCAGCTGGTCGACATCACCCAACGCGACATCCCATTCCCCATCGTGGTGGGCATCGTGGTGGCGATGCTGATTCCAATTGCCGTGCTGCTGTGGGATTTCAGTCATAGCACCGTGCTGCACGGTAGCTCGACCGGGATCATCGTGGCCAGCGTGGTGTTCATCTTCGTCATCGGTCTGGTGATCGCCGCGGTGTGCGGCTACATGGCCGGCCTGATCGGCTCGTCGAACAGCCCCATCTCCGGCGTCGGCATCCTCACGGTGCTCATCGCCGCACTG
This sequence comes from Mycobacterium sp. NPDC004974, assembly GCF_053600815.1. NCBI lineage: Bacteria > Bacillati > Actinomycetota > Actinomycetes > Mycobacteriales > Mycobacteriaceae > Mycobacterium > Mycobacterium sp. NPDC004974. The sequence goes on from NZ_JBSGAQ010000008.1 coordinate 179,029, forward strand.
CTGATCAAGCTGGTCTACGGCCCGACCACGGATGACGGGTCCCTCGCCCTGGTGGCCTTCACCCTGTTCGTCGCCGCCATCACCTTCGGGGTGGCCACCATCTCCAACGACAACCTGCAAGACCTCAAGACCGGCCAGCTCGTCGGGGCCACCCCGTGGAAACAGCAGGTAGCGTTGGTGATTGGCGTGCTGTTCGGCTCGGCGATCATCCCGCCGGTACTCGACCTCATGCAACGCGCCTTCGGATTCCTGGGCGCACCAGGCGCCACCGACCACGCCCTGGCCGCGCCGCAAGCCGCCCTGATCTCCTCACTGGCCAAAGGCGTATTCGGCGGATCCCTGGACTGGTCGCTGATCGGGCTGGGTGCGGCGATCGGAGTCGGGATCGTCATCGTCGACGAGATCCTCACCCGGACAACACGATTCTCCCTACCACCGCTGGCCGTCGGGATGGGCATGTACCTGCCGATGAGCCTGACCCTGATCATCCCGCTCGGCTCCCTGCTGGGTTACTTCTACAACAAGTGGGCTGACCGCACCGGCGGCAACGTCGAGCGCAAGAAGCGGCTCGGGGTGCTGCTGGCCACGGGCATGATCGTCGGCGAGAGCCTCTACGGCGTGGTGTTCGCCGGGTTCGTCGCCGGCACCGGAAGCGACGATCCGTTCGCGATCTTCACCGGCAATGACGGGACGTTCGCCGAAGTACTCGGGGTGATCGGGTTCGCGCTGGTTCTCCTTTGGTTGTACAAGCGGACGCAGAAGATTTCTGCGCGTCAGCTCGTGACGGAGTGAGCGGTTCCGCGATCCTAGAAGGCAGCCTTCTCTGCTTGTCACGAATCCCGCCGTGCAACACCTTCCGGAATGTAGGGTGAGCGCGATTTCCGGGTTTGCCGCACCCCAACGGGTGGGTGATGTTGCGGCGCGACAGGAGGCTGGTTGCGGCATGTTCGGACGAAGCGACGACGAATGGGACGCGATGGTCGACGACGCCATTGCGTTTCTTTTCAACCAGGCCCGGCTCCGGCGCATCGTCAGCTACAGCGAGCTGAATTCTGCGTAGCCCGCCGCGGCCACAATCCTTCGATTTCGCGATCGAAAGCGACCGCAACGCAGTCGGTGCGATTCTCGGTGACGCGGTCCACCGCACAATCGGAGAAACGAAGCTGATGCTGTCTGCGATTGTCGCTTACCTGGACCGCAATGACGCAGGCCCCGGGTTCTATCGACTGGCTATCCAACTGGGGCTGCTACCGAACACCGCCAGTTCCGACGACAAACTCATCTTCTGGTCGGCCCAAGTCGACGCAGTTCACAATCGGTACGCACGGCCGCCTCGCCGACGGCAACAAGCATGACGGAAATTGATTCGTCCTCGACTTTGCGGGCACACATCCTCGAAAATATCGCTCCTCCGGCAGGCCGCCTCACAGCCGAGTTCTTCAGTCCTGCTGGACCATTCGCTGCGACCTCCTTCGACACACTGCCGGATAACCCCTCGGATCGTTTCACGGCCACGGACCTACTTGCCGTTACGTTGCTCGATGTGGTGTTGCCGCCGAATGCTGTGCGGCAACTGCTCGACACTGATGGGGACCGATTCAGCGCCCTTCTCGATGCTGTGCCCGCCGACGTAGACCTTTGGGAGGCGAGCGACGAGCATCTCGCAGCCGCTCTCCGGCTGTACGACTCGCTCGACGAGTTGCCCAAGGTGGGCGAGACTCGTGCGAGCAAGCTCATGGCCCGCAAGCGTCCGCGTCTAATCCCAGTGATCGACAGTGTCATTCGTCGCGCACTAGCACTCGGTGATCAACCCTGGACCGAGCTGCGTCACTGTCTGGCTGATCCAGATGTACGGAGATCCATCGAAGCTATACGTCCCACTGCGGCATCTGATGCGATCTCGACGCTGCGCCTGCTCGACGCCGCGGTGTGGATGCGCCATAGCCAATCACGTAACGCCAAGAAGGAGCGAGCGAAAGCGGCTGCAAGCTGACGTACCGCTGGACGTCGTCTATCCGAAAATGGGAAACAACACTCGGATGGCCGATCTCCTCGTAGGACGATCACAAAGCCCCGGTTCTCCAGCTTCAAAACAGATGAAGCACCAAGACTCGATGTTGAAGCAAGGGCGACATACACCTGAGGCAGTTCCAAGCCATTGAATGGTGCAAGCGATCCTTTGTCTTAGGAGTCCGATGCGTGACGGCGAGCAGTTACCGATGCGACACTGGCCGCATGCAAAGTGACATGCAGATGTTCACTGTCGTTGGTACCGACACAGGGTGCGTTTCAATGCCGCCGCGCCACCTAGCCGAAATTGGCATCTTGGAGCCCACACACCTTGAGAAATGGGTGGTCGAGCACCCCGAGGTGCTCGGAGACCACGTCAAGGTGGTCACCACTCAATATGACAAGTGGTCCTCGGATTCTGGCGACCTCGCGCGAGAGCGGCTAGACGTGCTCGGCCTCGATAGTTCCGGTCAGCTGGTCGTCGTTGAGCTGAAGCGGGGTACTGATTCCCGCATCCACCTCCAGGCAATTACCTACGCGGCGCTCGTCGCGGGCTTCAGTAAGGAAACCTTGGCCGAAGCCCACGCCGACTACCTCAACCGTCTCGCCAACGAACCCGTTAGCCACGCAGAGGCTCGACAGCATCTCGAAGATCACGTCGACGGCACATGGGACGAGGACATCCTCACCGTGCCGAAGATAATCCTGCTCGCTGAAGATTTCAGTGCGCAGACGTACACGACGGTGACGTGGCTTTCAGACCTCACGCCGAACTTAAGCATTGAAATGCACACCGTCAACGCGTTCGTGTGGCCGGATTCAGCACCGGCACAATCATGCATCGTTTTTAGGCGCCTCTATCCGGCGGTCGACCCAACGACTAGAGTCCTGACTCCCGGAATTGCAGCTGCGTCGGCCGACTCGGTGGCCACAAAGATTGCAGAAAAGAAGCGGCGTATCCGTTCTACGTATTTACTTTATGAGTCCAATGCGATCCCCGAGGGCGCGGAAATCGAACTCGACCTGCATACCTGGATCAACCAGGACCTCGTTGCCGCTGTTGACGCGTGGGTCGCGGTGGATCCACGCCGAGGACGCGCTGTGTGGGTTAATAATCGAGACCGTCCGCTGCAATGGTGTGCTGGCCCAACAGATCAGGCCACGATGACGCCGACCACTCTGGCCAAGCAGATTGTGCTCGAAGCCACCAACACACCCGTTGACGCGATACCGGGTGCTGACGTTTGGCGCTACAAAGGGGAGTCACTGGCCGCCATTGCCACACGCGTCGACTAGCTCAGTGGCCGGTCGCGCTAACTCGTTCCGCGCCGTACGACGAACGAGAGCGCCACTGTGGAGGCGGGGCTGGACCGAACCCTCAGAATTGCTGATGAAAGTCTGGGTAGCCGCTCCACCTCAGGGCGGAGGACTCTCCAAACCTTCCTTGACACAGACGTTTTGTAGAGGCATCAGAAGTTTGTCGGCGCCTTCCTCCATACTGTCCGGCTCGCTGGAGGTTCCACGTTGAGCGAGAGGGACAGCCCGATGACGACCACCATCGCGGCATTGAACATCCGCCACGGCGGCAGCAAGTTCGCTGACGCGCTCACCGCCCGACTGCTCGGCTACACCGCCGACCTGCTCGTGGTGACCGAATTCCGGGCCAACGACACCGGCGCTCGCCTCATCGCCCAGCTCGAACGCGCCGGATATGAGACCTCACATCCCTCGGCCGACCCGAAGCAGAACGCCGTGCTCATCGCGTCGCGCACCCCGATCGACCGCGCATCCCGCTTCAGCCGCGACCTGTCCGCCCACCACCTGTGGTGCGTCGAGTTCGACGGGACCATCGTCGGCGGTGTCTACCTGCCGCAGGCCCACGCGAAACTCCCCTACTGGGAGGCGCTGATCGACCGGGCCAGACGCAGCGCCGTCGACCTGCTCATCGGTGACTTCAACACGGGCAACAACGATCTCGACAAAGATCCCAAGGGCACGAAGTTCATCGGGCCGGAGGTGCCCGGGCGCCTGATCGCGTCGGGCTACGTCGACGTGTGGCGCTCGCTGCATCCGACGGTCCGCGAGTACTCGTGGTTCGGCCGCCCCAGCGACAACGGGTTCCGCCTCGACTACATCTACGCCACGCCGGAGATCGCGCGACACGTCCGCACGTGCGAATTCGACCATGCACCGCGTCTGACCGCCGAGACGGACCACTCCGGGCTGGTCGCGACGCTGGACTAGTGCCTGACCGGGGATGGCGACGTAGCTAATAGGCTGTGCCAGATGATCGACTGGCTGGCCCGAATGGTGGAGCCGCTCAACAGTGCGCTCTTCACGATCGGCACCGACACGGTCAGCTGGGCCGAGTTCCTCGGCTTTGTCACGGGTGGCCTGTGCGTCGCACTGACGGTCCGGCGCAACATCCTCAATTTCCCGGTGGGGATCGCCAACAACGCGTTCTTCCTCGTGCTGTTCACCTCGGCCAGTCTGTGGGCCGCCTCGGGCCTGCAGGTGCTCTACATCGCGCTGGGTTTCGCCGGGTGGTGGCAGTGGCTGAAAGGCCGGGCAGATACGGGCACCACCGTGGTGCGTCGGTGCGGTCGGGTCGAGTTGGCTTGGTGCGCGGTGTTCTTGGTGCTCGGCACCTGGGTTCTGTACGTCATCCTGACTGCGGCGCACGATGCGGCCCCGTTCCTGGACGCGGTGACGACGTGCCTGTCGCTGGTCGCGCAATGGCTGCTGAACACCCGGCGGATCGAAACCTGGTACTTCTGGATCGCCGCCGACTGCATCTTCATCCCGCTCTATCTCAGTCAGGGGCTGATCCTCACCGCGGCGGTGTACGTGTTGTTCCTCGGCCTGTGCATCGCCGGTTTGCGTGCTTGGGCACGCGAGGTGGAGCCGGCCGACGCGGCGCTGCCCGCAGACAGCGCGGTGCGATGACCGAGTTCCGGCACGGCCTGATGATCGGCAAGTTCTATCCGCCGCGGATTGGGCATCATGTGGCGATCCGGGCGGCTGCGGCGCGCTGCGACCAGTTCACCGTGCTGGTGATGGCTGCGGCGGTCGAGACGATTCCGCTGGCCGACCGGATGGCGTGGCTCCGCGAGGAGCACGCTGCCGACGTGAACGTGCGGATCGCCGGAATCCCTTGTGATGCACCCGTCGACGTGACCGATCAGCGGGTGTGGGCGGCGCAGGTCGCCGCCATGCGCGCCGGCGTGCACGCCTCCGGCGCTGCACCGGACATCGATGCGGTGTTCAGCGGTGACGACTATGTCGACGAGCTCGCCCAGTGGTTCGGCGCGACCGCCGTCAGGACCGGCCGTACCGGCAGCAGCACCGCGGTACGACACGACCTCGCCGGCCAATGGCATGAATTGGCGCCGGCGACTCGGGCGGGATTGACCACCCGCGTCGTCGTGGTGGGCGCCGAATCGACCGGAACCACGACGGTGGCCGAACGCCTCACTCAGCACTATGCCGCGCGCGGCGGAACCTGGGCCGCGACGCAATGTGTGCCCGAGTACGGCCGCGACTACACCGAACTCAAGTGGGCGGCCAATCCCGAGGTCGACATCACCGAACTACATTGGGATGGGTATGATTTCGATGTCATCGGTCCCGAGCAGACCCGACTCGAAGAACTTGCGGCGCGTACCGGCTCACCCGTCTTGATCTGCGATACCGACGCCTTTGCGACCGGCGTCTGGAAGCGCCGCTACCTCGACGACGCGTCCGGCGGCCCCTGGACGGAAGTCCCGCCGCGAGCGGTGTACCTGCTCACCGACCATGAGGGTGTGCCGTGGGACGACGACGGGATGCGGGAAGGTGATCTGGCCATCCGCGCGGCGATGACCGGGTGGTTCGCCGACGCGCTCACGGCCGCCGGGCACTCATGGGTGCTGTTGACGGGGACGTTGGAGGAGCGGCTGGATATTGCCGTCCGCACGATCGAACCGCTGTTGGAGCTGCGGGCACGGTTCGGGGAACCGTTGCGGGGGCCGGGGTTTGAGGGGACGTCGTAGTCCTAGATCTTTTCCAGGACGGTCGGGCGGTTCTGCACCACCACGACATCAGGGAACTGGGCGAGCAACGCACAGACGAATGCCGACCGCTTGACGTTCAGGTAGTTGAGCAGCTCGATATGGCTGAGAGTTCCGTTCTTACACAACTGTTCCCACGCCACGGCAATCATTCATGCCGGCACTAGCTGCGGTCCGGATGCACGGGCCCTGGACCGCTCCGTCTCCACCCACACGCCCGCATGGTCGAACGACGTCATCCAGTTGGTGCGCTTGTTGCTCAACGTCTCCACGACATCGCTGCCGGCGATCACCTCTGTGATGCGCGCGAACAGGTCGTCGTCGAGTTCGACCGCCTTCTTGCGACTGCCTCCGGTATCACGTGTCATTACCCCTGTGCCTCCCATCGTTCTTTCCTTTCGCAATCGGTAGCGCGATGTGCGCTCGAGCGAGCCGGACAGAATGACAGAGCCCTCCGACAACTCTTGATTTCACACCGCTGAGGCATGGCAGACAGTCCCCAGCGGCAACCAAATCCACATCCTCCGCAATGGGACAACGGTAGTGTTCCGCCATGCCGTCAACCGTCAACGCCCTGTTGGGGTCTGCTGGCTTGACATGGGCAGATGCTGTTGCCTGGGGAGCAGCGGTGCCCTTTGACGAACCGGGCGTCTACATCGTCGCGCTGAGTAGGTCACCCGATGGGTTGGATACTCGCGACACACCACCTATCTCCCTGAGGGCGGTCGAAGCGCTACTGGATGCCCGCCCGGAGCTTCTACTTGACCGGCAACGACCCACCGCCGAAGAGCTGAGAGACCGCCTGGGATCGATGTGGCTAGCCGATGAAACGGTGCTGTACGTGGGACTTGCAGGGACATCTGTCGCCAATCGGATCGACCAGTACTACAAGACGCGATTGGGTGCGCGTCAGCCACACGCGGGCGGTTGGCCAATCAAGACCCTCGTCGGGCTCGATCAACTTTGGGTGCACTTCACAGCCTGCGCAACAGCGGATGTCGCCGAGCAGACGATGATCGACACATTCATGATGAATGTGTCGGCGACATCGCGCGCAGCAGTTTGTGACCCGAGTTTGCCGTTGCCCTTTGCGAACTTGAAAGACCCGCGTGGGCCGCGGAAACGTCATGGCATCACCGGCGCGCGGGAGCCCCGGGTGTCCGCCACGATTTCACCAGGAACACCCCCACCAGATAACGCCATGCCGGTTCGTTCGCGGCTCGACGCTATTGCACCAGAACCCGTTTCGTCGCAATGTTATTCACAGCCCGTGCGCGCTGGCGACCTCAAAGCGGGTCGTATCCGCATCCCCAAAGCGACCAAGTCCTTGTTCCCTGACTCCAAGATGCAACTCGCAGTCTTGTTGCGCGGACAATCGATAGAAGCTCTGTGGGACCCGCGACACGGCCCCGACCGACCGCGATCGGGTGTGCTGGCTGTCGGGCGAGGGATACTAGCTGCCCTGGTTCACGAGGACGAGGTACTCGCGGTCTACCACAGCGGCGGACGGATAAAGCTGTCCTGAGATTCCCATTGAGCTGTTCGACGACTGTCGTCATATCGAGTTAGGCGGTGGGCCGGAAGCCGCGGGAAACCCGCAAACCGTGACATTGGTCAGGGAATGTGGGCGCCCCGTGGCTCTGGTCCCGCCGCCGATCTGCTCGGTTGACTACAGCCCTGCTGAGGTGGCTCCGTAAGCCGCCTGTGCTGGTGTGAACCCGTCGTACTCCAGTTGGTCGATGAGTCCGCCGCGGGAAAACCCCGAATAGTCCAGGTAGTCCTTGGCAGCTTTTGCAGCCTGCTCATTCCAGTCAACGGCGATATGGTCGACGGCGAAAGTCGCGTCTGCGGTTGAGAAGTCGTCGTATTCCAATTGCTGGATGAGCCCCTCACGGGAGAAGGCGGTGTAGTCGAGGTAGTCCTTGGCGGTACGCAGCGCATTGCGCTGGCTGACCGTCGAGACCGGTTCCAAGGGGACCGTAGGTCCGGAGAATGCTCGCACGTGCGGTTCGCCGCGTTCTTCGATGCTCGTGACGGCGCAGGCCAATTGCACTGAGGGAGGGGCCCCGTCGAGTCCTGCAATGCTCCTGGCGTTGACCGCCCACAGCGCGGTGCAACTGATGGCCAACAGCAGCATGCCTGCGGCAAGCGCGCCGAGATGGTTCTTCGTTGTCATAGTCCGAGATCCGGCATTCGGAGGCGCCACATTCTCCGTCGTGCGGCCCGACGAGCGGCGGGTCGCGTCATGATGCGTGGCCGTGGCAGTCGTCACCAAGTAGTTGGTCATCGTATGTGCTCCATCCGTTGTTCGTGGTTGCTCGCACACGCGAGCCGAACAGAATGACAGAGGCCACCGACACGCTGGCGAATCCGCATCGCAGGAATGCAGTTGGCATAACGAGCCTGCACCGGATTGGAAGTGCCACAGGAGATCGACAATGCCAAAGCACGCCTCCCACAGGGTGCTGATCCGGTGTGCGTGTTCAGCCGCTGAGACCCTATCCGTCCGGGTTCAAGCAATAACCGTCCCAGCCACACCAGTCCGCGCGATTGAAATCGGACGGATGTTCAGCGACCTGACAAACGCGCCGACCCCACGTGGCGATCCACGCATCTGAGGCTGTCCGCGCCGCCTCGGCGGCCCTCAAGAGACGTGGGTCGGTGCGGTCCGAATGGCCGAACAGGCAATACAAGCTGTCGAGAAGGTACTTCCGGGCAAGGCACGCTTGATCACCGATTAGCTCAAGGAGCAGGTCCAGGTTGTCCACGTCGGCGATGATGAGGTCCCAGTCCTGCATCGGCTCGAACGCTCCGCTGTATGCCCAGGCGCGGATCTCCTCCGGCGTCGGGTTGACCACTTCGACAAAGCACGGCTCGTCGGACATCGCCCCATCCTCGCAGGATTTCTCCCAGCGTCTGTCTGATCGAGCTGGCAGCATCGGCGACAACGCATCTCACGGTCGCCTACTTGACCGTTGCGCCCATCCCTCTGAGGGTCTCGGCGATCCGTGACCATCCGGGACTCGTCTTCGCCACGGGTTCTACGGTGTCCAGAAATTCGTAGACGGCATCCCGCAGTGCCCGCTCACTCGCGCGCAAACCACTCTTGTAGTCGTCGTCAAGAAGATACTGAGCGGCCCGTTCGTCGCTGGAAGCCGCCTTCCAGCAGAGCCGGTCCAGAAAGATCTCCAGACGGCGCGCTCCCTCGGCGAACGACATCGCCCCCATCGATACTGAGTACAGGTCCTGGTATCCGAAGTCTGCGACTGCGCTGTCCACGAGTGCGATAGCCGTTCCGGCGCGGCTCCCGTCGTCGCGACGGGCTCGCTGTCGAACCCGGGTAACCTCGCTCGCCAACGCCAGAAAACTCTGTTCGCGAAGGCTGTAGCCGACGAACAGCAAGTGGCTGGTGAGCAGCAGACCCTGAACCACTCCTCGCAATGCCTGGCTCTCCGCCTCGTGCCGGCCGAAGTCATCGCGTGTCAGGACAACGGATTCGGGCACTTTGATGTCGCCATTGAGCTTGAGCAGCCACGGCAAGCTACCGTCGGCGAGTTCTCGTGCGAGCACGCGGTATTCGTGGGCCAACACCGAATCGAGCGCCGCCTCTAGGCATGGGTCGAAATTCGTTGTAACCATCTTCTGCACACGCAGGCTTGCCAGCAGGGCGTGACCGACTGCATGACGTGTTACGTCCAGCAGTTCGGACAAGCGCGCGTGGTACCGGCTGCCGAGCTTCGCACGAATCTCGGTTGCAGCGTCCTCGGGTGCTGTCTCCTCGGTGGCATGCGGCAGGCCTGCCTCGTCTGCCAGCCGCTGCAGCAGCACCGTCCAGTCAGGTAGCCCGGCTGGCCGGGATACGCCTGCCCCCAGGAATAACGAGAGCTGACCGCGCCTGCCAAGTTCTCCGAGACGGTCCGCCTCTGATATCAGTTCGTCGGACAGCTCCGACCAATCACGATGAGGATCTCGTCGGTTCTGGGCCGCGGCAAAGTCGCGTTGATCGAAGAGGATAAGGGCGATGTCGCATGACTGCTCCACGCTGCGATACTGATCGAGCAGCCTGTCGATCACTTCCCCGCGGCGGCCGCTCAGCCCACCTTCACCTGTTCCAGGCAGGGGAACCCCGATCAGCGGACGCATGCGCCCATCGCCCGCTTCCAGCCCCTGTGACACTTGGTCTATCGCCATCCACATCCGGCGCACCACACCGTCTGGAGTCGTGCGTCCTTCAATCGCGACGAAGGCCCGCACCTTCCTGCCGTCGTGGTCATCCAGCGTGACAATGCCATTGGTGTCTTGGCTTCCGGGCATCCGCAGCCAGCCAGCATCTCCCGCTGGGAGGCCTTTCGGCAGAACGCTCGACCACACGCGGTTCACGTTCAGGCGGGTGTCACAGGGAATCAGCACCGCGTCGCACGCCAGCTTGGTCAGGTCGCCCTGGGCGACGAATAGGTGCCCCACAGCCTTGTTACCTAACCTTGGAGGCAACGTGCTCAGTCCACCGCGCGCCGTCCCAATAGCGAAGCATGTGTGGGTTTTGCGGATCGTCGTACCATGCAGCCGGTGGCAGCGGAGGCGCCACGGGACCGGAGGTCGAGCGAGGGTGTTTTTCAGCGGCATAACTGTGCCTAGCGGATGGTTGAACAGTCGTTCCGTTTGTCGCACAAGAGATGTCGTATCTCTCAGGGTCGGATTGCGGCCCTACGAGTCTACGGATCGTCTCCGGGTCGCCGTCGAGGATGATGGCGTCAGCTTCGTTCGCCTTGATGCCGTCAATGCGTACCTCTGCCGCGACCGCCGAGCCCTTGATATCGCCCCAGCAGGCTGTCACCAATCCGCGGGCCTCAAGATGGCGGATCATTGGTAGAAACCGCTGACTCATCTGCGGTGTCAGTTGCCCGATCCGCACATCGTCGATTCGGACCTCCACCAACGCCTTTGCCGAGGATGCACGGCCCGTGGCGCATTCGTGCAGTGTCACGAACAGCGTCCCGTACCCATCGTCTGGAACGAATGACAAGAGAGCATCCGTGTGCTCGTCTTCCTTTGTGACTTGCACAATCGTCGAACGCGGGATGATCGTGTAGGGAACCGACGGCGGGTCGTTGATCGGCAACGCCGCTTTCGGGTCGCCGAGCTTGAGTTGCACTTTCGCGGCGAACTCTTTCGGGGGGTCGTGCTCGCCGTCCCAGTCCTCCCAGTTGACAGCATCGAATGCGTAGATACGGCCGGGTACCACCGGGACAAGCCCCGAGGCCACAACTCGTCGGATGACGTTCGCCCATAGCGGGCAATCCTCGCGCTGCAGGTATCCCACGGTTCGCCCGTCGGCACGTACTGAAATCGCCCAGGGGTCATGTGGGTTCGCGGGTTCAGGGATCAACTCAAAGGTACGTTGAACCTCAACCCCATCACCCGACCATCCCGCGGGTAGAAGACTGCGGATCGTTGCGCCATAGGACTTCTCTCCGACAATGTCGTAGTTGCACCAGTCCCCTCGCTGCTCGTTCCACAGCAGATAGTGCTGAGTCATGCCGACCCGGCCACGACGATTCCGGACGACAGCTGCTTGAGAATCCCCATCGTGAGTGCCCGGTCGAGCGCATCAGTGAGCCGCGCACCGATGGCCTGTGTGACACGACTACCACCGAACAGCGCGAGTGCGTCGCGTTTGAGGTCCTCGACGGCAATGCCGCCAGACTGTTCCGCGACAATCACCATCGCATTGCCGATCTCCACGAGGCTGATCTCGGCGGGCGGCCTGCCCTCTCCCTTCATCGACGTGCGGGCGGACCGCCAGGTGACGGGATCGACACCGGTGGGCCAATAGAAATCCCGGTCGTTCGCCCGCAGGTACTCCGCGGGCACGACACCCTGAATCGCAACCCGACGAGACTCGGCTACCTTGCCAAGACTGAAGGCCCCAGCCACGAGCTTGGCCAGCCGGTCCCGATGCACCGGACCCTCCGATTCGATGATCGACTCGACGACCTTTCGCACCTTCGACGTGTTGTACGGGGTGTGGATTTCATCCAGAACCCTGATGTCACCGACGACGATCGGCATCCACGCACTGAAGTCCACGAGGTTGGCATGCCGCCGCGGCGCCACCGGTTCCGGCTTCGGAGCCGCACCCGGTGCCGATTTGAACGCGAAGTCCTCATTGCGCACCTCTGACACCGGCTCGTGTGCCACAACAGGTGCTGGTGGTGTCACCTCCGCCGGTGGTTCAAGTCGACGTTTATTGGCCATGGCCACCGCGTCCCGCAAGCGGGCGATCGTCGCTTCCCGTTGGCTCAGCCATTCGGGCAGCCAAACCCGTTCCACGCCAGGCCAATGCAATAGTGTCGACAGCACATCGACCGGCAGCCCGTCACGGTCGGCGACTGTTCGGCGCTCGTACCATTCGAGGCCATCGAGCAGCACCGCCACCAACGGCTGGTCAGGTTCGTCAGGCTCGGCGATCACCAGATCGACGCGGAAGTCCGACAGCCCCACATCCGCTCTCACGACAAAACCTTCGCGACGCAGCGCCTCGGCAATGTCATCACGGTGCCGGTCGATCACCGCATTGCGCCGCCCACCCTGCGTGATGGTGTCGACACCGCGGTGAGCCATCTCCAGATATGCGCGCAGGTGCTTGGTACCCACCTGCGTCGTCTCCTCTGCCCGCAACTCAGCAGGATCGAAGCTCGCGTAGAGCACCACTTCGCGGCGGGCCCGGGTGATCGCCACATTCAGTCGGCGCTCCCCGCCCGGTTTGGACAGCGGTCCGAAGTTCAGTGGTACAACGCCCTTTTCGTTCTTGCTGAACGCCACCGAGAACAGGATCGTGTCTCGCTCGTCGCCCTGGACGTTCTCCAAGTTCTTGACGAAGAGTCCGTCCGGTTCATCGAGCGCCTGCAGCAAGCGGTCATCCCCGGCGTCCCGCAGCAGGTTTTCGATGAGGTCGCGCTGCTGGGCGTTGAACGTAATCACACCGATCGACGGCGCAGCCTCGGGGGACTCATCGAACCGCTCACGGATGTCCGCCACGATTCGATCAGCTTCAACCCGGTTGGTACGCAGGGTCTTCCCGCGCCCGGACCGCTCGAACTGCCCGTCAACCCGGACCAGGGAAATGCCATGTCCGCTGGCCGGGGCCAATGGCGCGGGGAACGACGCCAGCCTGCCGTTGTAGTAGTGGATGTTGCTGAAGGCGATCAGCGCCTCATCTTGACTTCGGTAATGCCAGGAGAGCCACTGCTGCGGCACCAGTGACTGCACACATTCACTGAGGATCGACTCTTCATCGGCGACGGCTTCGGGGGTGACGTCCTCTTCACCATCGTCGACGGAGGCATTGGCGTCAGCGAAGCTGGTAGGCGGCATCTGCTTGCTGTCACCCACGACGACAACAGATCTCGCGCGCCCCATGGCGCCGATGGCATCGGCGACCCGGATCTGCGATGCCTCGTCGAACACCACGATGTCGAAGATGTCGGATTGTGCCGGGAAGAAACGCGCGACGGAGTCCGGGCTCATCAACGTGCAAGGCAGGATCTGGGTGATCAGGTCCCCGAAGTTGTCCATCAGACTGCGGACACTCATGCCGCCGCGCTTGCGGTCCAGCTGGCGTTTCAGCAGCCCGATCTGGCCGCTCTCGGTGTATGCGTCAAACGAACGGCCGGCGAGTAACCGGGCGGGGATGGACCGCCGCAACTCGTCGCGGATAGCTGACGAGCTAGTGGTGAACCGATCGATTGCTTTGCCGTGTGCGGTCACGTCAAAGTCGCTGAGACCGCTGGCATCAAGCCGTTCAGCGATGGAGGCGATGGCAACGCCGCGGTCGAACGCGAGACTCGCGTCCTCAGCCACGACATTGCCCGTGAGAATGCCCGCGCGCGCCTCGCCCATGTCGGCCCGCAGCAGGGGTTCGACGTGTTCCAGGAGCGCGACCCAGCGCTCGATGGTCGCCGTGGACTCCAGCCTGCGGGCACTGCGCCCGGCCCACCATTCCTCGATGAACGAACCCCGCTGCGCCGACGGCGCGCCAGTCGTTTCCGCCAGCCGCCGCCACCCGGTCGCCAGCGCGTTCAGGGTCAGCGCCAAAGCCCCAGTCTGGCTGCTGCTGTAGAACGTTCGGAGGTCGGCGATGCGCGGGTCGGTCGAGTTCTTGCACAGCACCTCACCCACGCGCCGCAGGGCCGCGATGGTCTCCGTAAGGTGCGCGGCGTCCGCGACGATGTACGGATTCCATGGGCGATCAAACACTGTGACCGGCAGTGCGGAAACCCGTTGACGTAGATCAGCAACCGCGGCGTGGCTGCCCTGCATGTCAGCGCTCAGCGTCGATAGCGACTTGAGTTTGACCGCTGCCGGGTCCACCGTGAGCACATCGGTGAGTTGTGCGAGGACGGCACGGCGGCGCTTCTTTCGGCCGAAGAACCCAGATTCGTCGGCCGCCGCCGCCGCGGCGTGGATCGCCGGGATGTCGAGATCCATCGCCGCCGGTGTCGCGGTGGCCAGCCATCCGGGCGCTGCTTGGTGCAGGCTGGCGAGAAGCTGTTCGATCCCGCTGAGGTGGCCCTGCCACTGTGCGGTGCTCACCGCGTCTACCGCCGCCAACGGATACCGCGGCTCGATGGTCAGCCGGGCCCACGTATCGATGGTCTCGGCACTGTCGTACTTGCTGACCATCTCCAGGGTGATCCCGCCGGCTTGGAGTTCGGCCAGGGCGGTGTCGAACGCGACCGCGGCGGCGTGGATGCTGGCGGGGTCGAGGCCTGACGGCGGTACCGCGTCGATGAAAGCCCACGGGTGGTCGGGCCGCGGGCGAGCGTCGTCGACCTTCTCGGGCAGGGTGCGCAACACTTGCGCCACCGCGTCGAAGAGCGCCGGATCCGTGTTGGTGACAAGGCTTCTCGGCACAGCAAGCGGGCTGACGTCCTGGTCGGTGGCCAGCTCTGAGGATCGGGCGATGTAGAGAGACTGGCCGACGGCATTGCGCTCGTGCAGCAGGTTGGCGTAGCGGGCCAGGCTGTGCCGGCTTGACTCTGCCACCTGCAGTTTGGTGCGCAACAGGTCCGCATCGTGGCTCAGCCGCAGTTCCAATGCGTTCTTGATCTGCGCCCGCACCGCCGCGGGGCGTGCGGATTTGTCGTGGATGTCCAGGGACAGCTCCCCCAGACCCACGCTTTCCAAGCGCTTCTTCACCACGTCCAGGGCGGCCCGCTTCTCGGCGACGAACAGCACGCGACGACCCGCCGCCATCGCATGGGCGAGCAGGTTGGTGATGGTCTGCGACTTGCCGGTTCCCGGTGGGCCTTCCAGGACGAAGGTCCGGCCACCGACCGCGTCGGCCACAGCTCGCAGCTGGGAGGCGTCGGCCGGGACCGGCACCGAGGTGCTTAGCTCATCGAGATCGACATCGGCGGTACCGGTGACGGGATCGACGAACTGGTTCTGCGGACTCTCAACGAGGTGGCGGACCAAGCTGTTGCGGGTCAAACCTTTCCATGATTCATCGAGGTCTTTCCACAGCGGGAACTTCGCGAACTGCAGGATTGATAGGTGCACGGTGTCTTCGACCCGGAACGGGAGACCCGCCTCGGCGATGGCGCGGCGGACCGCGTCGAAGGTGCCAGTGAGGTCGATTCCTGAGGCGTCTTCGTCGGGCTGGGCCAGGGCGGGGATTTCCAGGCCGAGTGCGGTGCGCAGCTTCTCCACCAGGCAGTAGTTCGGCGTGGAGGCACCGGTGTCGTCCATGGTGATCACGTAGCGCTCACCACGGTTGGTGGTGCTGAGCGTCACCGGGATCAGCACCAAAGGTGAGCGCAACGGGCGGTCGTTGAGGTGCCAGCTCAGCATTCCAAAGGCGAGGTAGAGATTGTTGGCGCCGGTTTCTTCACGGATCGTTTTCGCCTTGTTGGCAAGGTATCTCAGCTTGGTCTTGTAGGACGCCGCGGTGATATCGATGTAGGCGCAGCGCCTGTCGGCGAGCAGAATCTCCCGTTCAGTCTCGGGTAGGTCCCGGCCGAAGCGCACACCGCGGGCGATCTCGACGTTCTGCACCTCGTCGGAGCCCAGCAGGCTGAAGCCAGCCCCAGCATTGACTGCGTCTTCGAAGCGACTGAGCGCCCCGCCTGGAACCTCAAGCCGGTAGCCGGCGCGGTCGGTGTAGTTGATGAGCTTGTTGCGCAGGCTGAGATCGAGCAGCGCGTTCTTCCACTGCCTGACGCGGGCGGGGACGGACTCGGCCTCCGGTGCCGGTTTCGTCTCGCTGGCCACATAGGGTTCGAAGACGGGGCCGGCGGCCGGTTTATATTCCGCGACAACGACATTGCCCTGTTCGTCGGTGCTGCGGCTGGGTAGCGGGTAGATACGTGCCTGACGGGCCTGACGCACATCGGTGACACCGAGGATGTTCGTCAGGTCATCGGACAGGTGACGGACGCGTGGCGCCCGGCGCGCGTCGTCGAATGTCGCGTCGGCCGCCGACTGCGTCACCATGGTGGTTTCGATGAGCCCGATGTTGTTGAGGTCGACCTGGTTGACGACCTCGACGGGCTCGGTGGTGGAGACCGTCGCGAGTGCGCCGTCAATGCGCCAGTAGCCGAGGAAGGCGTGACCACGGATCAGCCAGATGGTGGAGTTGATTCCGCATTGCTCGAGAACGGCCGCCATTACCAGGGTGGTGTCCAGGCACGTCCCCAGGCGCCCGTCCAGCACCTCAGCGGGGGTCCGCACCTTCTGTCCGATGTCACCCCAGCTGGCCGGCGGCTCGGCGTAGCGGATATCACGGGCCTTCATGGCGTCGAAGACCGCTCGGACGATGGCGTCGACGCGCTCGGGGTTCTCGCTCTGGTAGCCGTCGATCGAGGAGTTCCCCGTGGCTGCGCGCAGTCGGTCGGAGATGTCGACCATCAGGCCGGCGACAGCCGCGGCGTTGGGCTGGATGAAGGTGGCCAGGACCTCCAGCGCGAGTTGCGGCGGGGTGGCCTTCCATTGGTTGGCCGCCAGAATGTTGACCTCTTTGGCGGCCTCGGCGAGGACCTCGCCGGCACTGTCACGCAGGACGACGCGGATGTCGCCGGGCCGCTGTTCATCGACCTGCAGCATTGAGGCCGGGTCGAGCTTGAGATCGACGGTGTTCAGGACGGTCGGCTGGTGTGCCAACAAGTCGAGGTGAATCTCGGCGGGTCCGCCATGGGAGCCATCGGCGCTGACGACGTCGACCTCGATGACTGCGCCTTGGCGGTCACCGCCGGTGTTGTCCACCGTGATGTGATCGATGACCGGGATTCGGCAATGCGCCATGGCGTAGCTGAGGTCAGCGATCGCGGAGATGTCGATGCGCGGTGCGTCGGCCACTGGAGTGGGTGCCGTGTCTGAAGTGGGTGCTTCGGTGGCCGGCACCTGTTGCGGCACGGGCGGGGCCTTCACGGGTACGGCCGACACCTTGAGTTTGTTGATCCGGGCGGCGACATCGGTGGCGCCGATGGCGCGCAGGAGCAGTTCCGCCGAGTCGATCGCCCGGTAGGTCTCGGCTTCGGTGAACTCCCCGGTGTGGGCCCACTTGTTGCGGACCTCGCGCAGCTCCTTGGCGTAGATCTCGGCCTGCCGCGGCATCGCCCGGTTGAAGGGGTACCCGAGGTCGCCGAGGCGTTCGGTCATGGCCCGCAGCATCAAGGCCAGGTCGCGGCTCTGATACTCACCGCCACGGCGACCGTTGGCCTGGTCCTTGGCCCGCAACAGATCCGCCCAGTCCGTGCCGGAAGGCAGCACACGGTTGAGGACTTGCGTCACGAAAGGCGAGAGCCCACCAGCCAGTGTGGTCAGTGTCTGTCCGACGAGTTGATGACGGTCAACAGAATTCACGAATCACACCTCTGCCTTCAGGGCGTTATGCATTGTGCAAGCACCGCGCACGCGAGTACCGAAAGCCGCTGACGGGTATCCCGACGCAGCAGCCAAAACATGGAACCACGGCCCACCCACCCCGCGGAGTTCTTTGCAGACGTTAATTTGCCGAGGATGGTAGCGACCAGGGTCGACGGGGCCGCGGTCCGGAGTGAGCACAGGGATCGAGCGGTCGGCGATCACCATGGTCTCCATCCATCGGGCTCGTGTGCCCGCGGGTGGCGAGCTGATCAGAATGGCACGAGGTACCGACACCGGCAGCACCCCAGCTCACAGGATCGCGGTCCTCGCGCCCCATAACTTCCGAAACACGCCACAATCACCGCAAAGCGACAACAGCATTGGGCGGCAAATTCTCGTTCGCCCATTGCACTACCTCAGGTTCCTGGCTGAACAGGACAATCTGATGGTCTGCGCTAAGTTCGTGAAGCAGCTCCAGAATCGCCCTTGTCCGCTCTGGATCGGCTTGCACCGTGACGTCGTCCAGCACGAGCGGTACTGACTCCTCGGCCGTCGAGAGATGCGACGCTAGCGCGATTCTGAGAAGCAGGAAAAGCTGCTCTGTGGTTCCGTGGGACAGAATGTCGCCTTCCCACTTGCGTCCGCTCGAATCGAACGCAAACAGCTTTAGCTCCTCCGGGTCAACAGTGATGTCACGGTATCGCCCCGCTGTCACTCGCGATACCCACGGCCGCATCGTGTCTGCGAGTGCGGGAGCAATATCTGCATGAGCGCGTTCCTTCGCAACCTGAAGGTGCCTCTCGGCAAGGGACAAGTAGCGGTCGAGCCTCTTCACATTCTCCAGATCTTCGGAAGCACGCATCTCACGCTCAACTGCTGCGGCGACGGGTTTCGATGCCTCTAGGAGATCCGTAATCGCACGCCGAGATTCCTGTACGTCGCCATCCGCTGCTGCCTTTGCGTGCCGCGCTTCATCGAGCCGAACTAACTGGCTGGCGTCGATGTGGACCGGCCGGGGTCGTGCCACGAGGCGCCGCGCTTCGGCCTGCGCTTCCAGCGCTTCGAATGTGGCCCCGGCAAGCAGCTGCTCTAGCTTGCCGACGTCTAGGTTCGCGTTCGCGTGCGCGTCGGCTAACGCTCGCTGGTCACCAAGCCAATCATCAAGCACCTCGAGAGCATGATCCTCCGAGGGCGCGTCGTAGCCAAGGGCAACGGCTGTCTCAACGAGATTTGCGCAGATCCGTTCGTAAGCCCTTACTGCCGAGGCGTACTCAGCATCACGTTGGTTGCGCTGTTCGAGCGCCACGAGCAAGTCAGGCATGCGCTCTGCCTTCTTAGCCTGCTCATCTCGCACCTTGCAGGCTCCCCTGTAATCGCGCATTCCATTTGCAGCCTGCACGATGAGATCCTCGTCTGACGGCGCGGAGATAGCTTGGCTGAGGCGCTGCAGTAGCGCTTCGGCCGAGGTACGCAACAACTTCCCAGCTCCCTCAACACGTTGTGTGTGCTGCATGTGCCTTCGCTTTGCATCAGCGTTGTCATCGATCGACCGCGCGAGAGCCCTCAACTCTGCGGGAACAGGGCTGAGGCCAAGCTCTTGCGCGCGAGCTCGTGCTGATGCAGCCCTCTCCGCGTGCGCCCTGTATTGGGCCTTCCAGCCATCACGTTCACGTTCGAGCTGAACGTGCTCAGGCGACGGTCCCGGAGTATCGCCAGGATGCGCTAGGTCGAGCGGTGCCGGCGGCAGTGGAGGTAACGGTGATGTAGGTCTGTCCCTCACCTCAGGGAGCGGCGCTTCGCGGTACTCGGGGACAGTATCCCCTGCACTTCGGCGAGTGATCGCGACAGAACCGGCGGCCAGCAGGACTGCGGAGACGACGCCAAGTACGACCGCCACCGGGACCAGTCCGATGATGCCCACTGCCACGGCGCCGATAGCAAGGAGGCCGCCTATCCCGAGCCCTGCATAAGCAAAGCTCCTAAGGCGAACTGCCGATTCTTGCGTATGACGCGCTTGTTCTTTGGCGCGCTCGTGCTCCGCGCGCGCCTCATCACGACGGCTTCGCGCTGCGTTGTACTCCTCAACCTGTCGGCTGTACTCAGCCTCGTCTGCATTGAAGCGCTCACGGGCTTGTTTATAGACGCTGAACTGCTCGGAATACCTGTCCTGCGCTGCTCGATACTCAACTGCCGACGATTCATATGCGGCGATTCGCTCGTTGTGCTGAGTGCGCTGGTTCGTGAGATCCGCTCGCAGACTGGCTATCTGGCTGTCGACGTCTTCCCGCAAGCGAGGCGCTTCATCCTCGAGTCGTTCAGCGATGCTGCGCAGTTCGTCGGAGCTGGCATCGAAAGCGATATTGGGTAGGTCTTGAACCGGTTCAGAACGAAGCGTTTCCAGTGCCGATCTAGCTGCGTTGAGATCGCTCTCAAGTTGGACAATGTCAGGCTCAGGCTCCCGAGGTCCAGCGGGAAGCGCTGGGAGGCTGTCAATGTCGGCCTGTAGTTCGGCAGCTGTTCGTCCAGTCGGCTTCGCTGGCGGTTCGCCTCGATTGGTGTATCGCTCAACGGTGCCGGCAACTCGCCGCGTTGAAGCCTCTTCCGCTGGCGCACCTAGCTTCTGCGCCTCCGCGAGCTTCTTCGTCAGCTCGCGCGCCTTGGCCGCACGTCCAGCGAGTTGGTCAATTTCGACCCACTCGGCGATAGCCTCAAGTTCGACCAATCTCAGTCCGGCCTGCCCTGCGGTCGTGACCTTCCTCTTTAGCGCCGCTTGTTCTGTAAGCAATCGGTGCTGGATGTCGAGAGCTGAGTCAGCGTCAGCGCCAGCCTCTTTGGCTGCGGCAGTCAGCGCTCTCAGCGGTCGATTGCCGACGTGCGGCGACCCGACCCTCGAACTCCGCAGATCACCTACTCGTTGGAGTGCTTCTTCGGCGGTGGTGTCGACGCGGCTAGACGCGGCAGCGCGCTGCAGATGGCTTTGCAGCTCGCTCGCCTTGTGGAGAACGGCAAGTACGTCCGCCTGGCCGACGAAGAGCGTGGATCGCACCGCATCTCGGTCAAGGCCAAGAATGCACGATCCGTCAAAGGAGCCATCGCTTTCCAGGGCCGAACCGAATTCGCGCTCAAGCGCTTCGATGCTGAAGTTCTCACCGGTCGCGGCGTCCGTCACCGTCACTGAGCAGTCGACGAGATTCTGTTTCAGATGGAGGCGACGTCCGGAGTCAAGAGCGAGCGCTAATTCGACACGCCATGCCGACCCGGCCCACGGCTTGTGACGCCGCCGGAAGTCGCGTTGCGGGCCCGACTGTCGCCCGCGCTGAGACTTGCGCCCGACCAATCCGGCGTAGAGCGCAGCGAACCACGTCGACTTGCCTGCTTCGTTCGGTCCGTGGATCACCGTCATCGCAGGGTCAAGATCTAGCTGTTGTCCACGAAGTGCACCAAAGGCACTCCCTATCACACGCTCAAATCGCATTGTTCACAGATCCAACCGAAGGGACAAGTGCGGCGAGGCCGAGCGCAATGGCCTGGTGTCGATCCTGGGGGCCGGCATCGGCGTCAGCTAATGAACGGACGAATTCCGCCAGGGCCGTGTGGTCGTTCTCGGCGGGTGAGGTGAAGCCGAAACTGACTTCGTCGGTCCGGAGTGCCACGTCACCTCGCGGAGAAATGTACTCTGCCGTGACCGGCAGCTGCACGCCTTGCAACAGTTCACCCACGAGCGTGACAACTGACCATTCGGGGGCCGTCGCAATAGAATTGTTCAGAGCTGCGAGCAAGTCTTGAGTCGTGGCGATCGCAGACACATCGATCTCGATGGTTTCAGCCGATGGACTTGTCGTGAGCGTGACCCATTCACTGCTGGTGACCCCCGACCTGTCATACGTGACTACCGCCGCGTGCCCCCACTGCTCACCAAGACCGGGGTTCACCGGCGCCAACAACGTGACGCCGTCTGCCGGCATGCTTGCAGATCCGCTCGTGATGACATGACGGTTGCGGTATCCACTTACCCAACTCATGCTGTCTGCAAGGTCCAACCCAACGTCGACCAGTACCCTCGCGCGTCCGGCATCATGTTCGGCTGGCAGCGCCGCGGGTGATCCCGGTTGACGTGCGCGCCCTAGAACTGCGCCGAACGGCTCTGGTGCCGCGGCAAGCTCCTGAGATGACCACACGAAAGTCCGCGGCCCCCAGTTCGTCGCCGAGTAGATCCCTTCGCCGTCCGCGCCAGGAGCGATGAGTATCTGACCTGAGTACGCATCGAGAACCTGCACCAACGACGTTAGAGACACAGGACTAACGCAACGGTCGTCGAAGAGCCCGCCCACAAAGACCAGGGCATCAACTCTCCGATCCTGCGCTTGACTGATCGCACCGAGAAGGAGTGTCATCGCTGCGGCGCGGCGTCGCTCCGCAGCATCTACGCCTAACTCTGGAAACGTCCGGTCAAGATTTAGCCCTGCTAAAGCGAGTAACGACGGCACCCCAGTCCCCCAATCTGGCGAGTAGGCAGGCTCCGGCTCAATCCCTGATAGGAAGTATGGATGTCGACGGCGGAAGTTTTTGACGCAATCGCGAATGGCATGCAACTCACGGGAATCATCCCTGGCACGCCCGTTGAGGTAATCGCGGTCATCCCCTTTGGCGCGGACGCAAAACAGGTCGTCTATCGGACGCCTGATGGTTCCATCCAAGAGCGAGTGCTCTATCGCGCCGACGATCCAACCCTCGACATTCACCATCCCTGCGGCCGCCCGTTCGATGCTGACCCTCAAGAGTTCCGTCTAGCTGCAGAAGCGCAGCGCATCCTTCTCGCAAGCCACTCCGATCCGATGCTCGCAGTGTCGACCAGTGCAGTTGAACCGCTCCCCCACCAAATTCGCGCCGTCTACGGCGAGCTGATCCCTCGAACCCCATTGCGATTCCTACTGGCCGACGACCCCGGCTCCGGCAAGACCATCATGGCGGGCCTGTACATCAAAGAGCTGTTACTCCGCGACGATGTCAAGAAATGCCTTATCGTCGCGCCTGGAAGCCTCGTGGAGCAGTGGCAGGACGAGCTACGGCTCAAATTCGGCATGGAGTTCGACATCCTCGCCCCTGGTTCTTTGGATGTCGCGCCGGGTGCCAACGTATTCGAATCGAAGCGATTGCTCATCGCGCGAATGGACCAGCTGGCGCGCAACATTCAACTTTTAGATCAGTTGCACGAGGCCGAGTTCGATCTCGTTGTCGTCGACGAAGCCCACCGGATGAGTGCCTCATGGTTCGGCGGCGAGCTCACCGAGTCGAAGCGCTTCCAGCTGGGCCGGCTCCTGGCCGACCGCACCCGTCATCTCCTCTTGATGACCGCTACCCCCCACAACGGCAAAGAAGAAGACTTCGAGACATTCCTCTCGCTTCTTGACGGTGACCGCTTCGCCGGGCGTGGTCCTCGCCGGGCACACGCGAATGTCGCCGACGGCTTCATGCGGCGCATGATCAAAGAAGACCTGCTGACGTTCGAGGGCACGAAGCTGTTTCCTGAGCGATACGCCACGACGGTCGACTATGCATTGTCTTCTGCTGAGATGCACCTCTATGACCGAGTCAGCGAGTATGTGCGCGAGGGCATGAATCGAGCCGACCGTCTTGAGGGAAAGCGAAAGCTCACGCTCGGGTTCGCGTTGACTGTCTTGCAACGCCGGCTTGCTTCCAGCCCGCGCGCGATCTTTGAGTCGTTACGCCGGCGGGCAGACCGGCTGCAACAGACTCGCGACCACTTGCTCGCCGGCAGAATCGCGCAGGCATCTCTCAACCCACTCGGTGAAAACCTCGGCGAGGATATCGATCCGGACGAATACGACGCTGACGAATTCGAGACGATGGAGGAGGCGGTTCTCGACGGTGCTAGCGCTGCGCTTACCGCTGCCGAGCTCGAAACCGAAGTCGCAGAACTTCGCGACCTCGCCCGCATCGCAGAGAATGTCCTACTGAGCCAGCAAGACAGCAAGTGGATACAGCTGCGTGGCGTGCTCGAAAGCGAGATCCTCGAGAAGCCAGATGCCACGCGCCACAAATTGATCGTGTTCACCGAACACCGCGACACCCTCGACTATCTGGAAGATCGGATCACCAGACTCATCGGCCGCCCCGATGCAGTGGTTGTGATCCACGGAGGTGTAAATCGCCTCGAACGTCGACGTGTCACTGAGGAGTTCACCCACAACCCAGCAGTACAGATACTTCTCGCGACCGATGCCGCTGGCGAAGGGCTCAATCTGCAGGCTGCCCACTTGATGGTCAACTACGACCTCCCTTGGAACCCCAACAGGATTGAGCAACGATTCGGCCGCATCCATCGGATCGGGCAGAAGGATGTCTGCCAACTTTGGAACATGGTTGCTCGCGATACACGTGAGGGTGAGGTGTTTCGGCGGCTGCTTGACAAGATTCAAGAGCAGCGAGCCGCATATGGCGGCAAGGTATTCGACGTACTAGGGACTGCGCTAGGCAATGTCAAACTCGCCGACCTACTCCGTGAGGCGATTCGCTACGGAGAACAGGATGAAGTGCAGCAGCGAATGCAGGAAACAATCGACGCCGGTGTGGTCGAAGGACTCCACGAGCTTGTCACTGACAATGCCCTGACACACGACATGCTGCCCCAGGACGACCTCGACAAACTGCGCGACCAGATGGAGGAGGCGCGGGCCCGACGCTTGCAGCCTCATTTCATCAGAGACGCATTCACTGAAGCGTTCCGGCAACTCGGCGGGCGAATCGACGTGCGAGAGAACGATCGATTCGAAATCACACACGTCCCAGCAGTAGTGAGGGAGTCCACGCGGTTACCTATTGCGCGTCGCTACCACCGTGTGACCTTCGACCTTGCGAGAATCGACGGCCCGGGTGTCGAACGGGCCGAACTGTTAGCACCGGGCCATGCCCTTCACGATGCAGTGCTGCGTCTCACCGTCGATCGGCTGCAGAACGTCCTCGAAAACGGGACAGTTCTGGAAGCCGATGGTTTAGACGAGCCCTCGCTACTTGTGGGAGTTCTGAACGAGATTCAGGATGCGACAGGCGCGACCATCGCTCAACGCTTTGGCTACACACTGGCCGACTCTCACGGTTTCATCGTCGACGCTGGGCCGGCTCCCTACCTGGACTACAAAACTCCAGAGCAGGGAACGCAACATAACGAGTTGTCCTGGCTCGCAGATGGCGAAACCAACGCCACACAATGGGTGGTGTCCCACCAGCTGCCCGCATTTGCAGAGGAGATTACGTCGCGCAGGACCACCGAGTACCAACGTCTCGCTGACGCTGTCAAGGAACGACTAGGTCGCGAAATCAACCGACTTGAAGCTGAGGCTTCCCGCGTCGACTCCGCGGCCGCCGCCGGCCGGCGGGTGCGCACTTCAGGAGATACGTTGCGAAGGCGCGCCGGCGACTTGGTCGCTCGTTTAGAGATGCGCCTAGCACTAATCGAGAAACAGCTTCGAATGAATCCTCTTCCACCAAAGATTATTTCAACTGCGCTAGTTGTGCCGTCCCCCGCAGATGCATCTGCGGACCCGATGACCACTGACCCCGCAGCACGGAAGGCGATAGAGCGCCGCGGAGTTGAGGCAGTGCTAGTCGCAGAGAGATCCCTCGGCCGCGTTCCAGTTGAACAAGCCTCCAACAACCCTGGATTTGACATCCTGTCCAAGCGCGCTGGCGACCCCAATCTCCGGATTGAAGTCAAGGCTCGAATCGTGGGTGCCGACACATTCAGTATTACCCGCACGGAAGTTCTGCTCGCTCTGAACGCCGCACCTGATCACCGCCTCGCGCTCGTCTCGGTGCATCCAGACGGACCGGACCTCGATGAGGTGCGCTACATCAGCGGCGTGTTTACGGGGGCAGAACCCTCTTGGCTCAACAGTTTTGGCGTGGTGAGTCAGACTCTGTCTTGGGACCACTACTGGAACGAAGGGTGCGACCCGTTCTAAATTGAAGAACCGGGTCGCGACCTCATACTCTGCTGATGCATCCGGTATGGCTGAGGGGGACCCGTCTGTTGCTACAGCTGCTGTTCGAAGTCGCTATTACAAAACTACTTGACGATGTCGGCGTAGCCCGCCATATCGATAGTGAATATCTGCCCACACTGGGCACTTGATCACTTGCATGCTTACGCCTCACTCGTTTTCACCAGAATCTGCGTCAGCATCTCGGGAACCGATCCGCCCGCTGCGAACGTCGCGGTCCGATATGCAAGCTGATTCTTCTTGAGCGAGATACCGGCGGCAGCCTCGACCGCGTCGCATGCCTCCTGCCACTCCTGCCAGTTGGCGGCGAGGAAGCCCTCTAGATGGTCAGCGAAGATCGCAACCGAATCTGTTACCTGCTCGGCAGGGAAGTCGACTTCAGCGAGCCCGAAGTAACGCAAGATGGAACGGTTCGCAGCGACATGGGACTTCCGCTCGTCCTCGACCTTCTCGGCTGCCTTCCCGTTCGCCCTCGCCTCGAAGCCGCCGTCGCCATCAAACAGCGTATAGGCCGGGATGCCGAGCGATGTGAGGATGGCGTGCAACAGTGGAATATTGGACTTCCCGCCCGCCGGAACGATCGAAACCCCGCTGGCTTCGAGTGAAGCGATGTTGTCACGGTCTGCCAACCCATAGAAAATGGCCGACTCGGTCGTGCCTTCAACAATGAGAGCACGGTGCGCGAATAGCGCCACGGATAGCTGGCCCGCGATGATGCCGTCGAGTTGACGATCAACCCTCGACTCCTCAATGAAACCAACGAGTTTCGCCTTTACCTCAGCAGCCGTCGCCGAGTGAACAGTCACAACAGGTTTCTTGCAGGAAGATCGAGTGAGACGACGCACTTGATGGAACTGTCGAGCCTCGATGAAAGAAGGACTATGCGTTGCGTACGTCACTTGGATGCGCTTTCCCTCGTTCTCTGCAAGCGAACGAAGGACCCTGGCGAAGGCCTGCGCCTGAATCGGGTGTTGGAACAACTCTGGCTCTTCGATGCCGAGGCAGATAACCCCCTCAGCTGACGCAGAACCTGACTGCGCGAGAACTTGAAGTGCTGAGATCAGAAGTGTGCGTTGGAACCCATGGCCTTGCCCGCCGACAGCAGTTTCCGTCTCGCCGTCGAGGATAGAAACGTCAAATGTCGTGCGCGGTGGCTTCATTTCCATTTCCGACGGAGCAACCGAGACTAGTCGCCCAGGCGAGTAGCTAGCGACGACCTCATTAAGCTGTTCAGTCACCCCCTCGAGTTGCGCCTTGAACTTCTCGTCGTAGACCTTCTGCTGCTTGTCCCGGCTCTCTTCGACAATCCTGGCGATCTCTTCATCGGCGGCCGTCCGATCAACGGACCGCTCGAGAATGCGTCCGATGATGCTTGCCTTAGCATCGAGTGACTCCTCGCTCGCGCGAAGATCCGCGGTCACGAGCACGAAGTCGAAGAGACCGCTCATCTTGCCACCGCTATTGAACCCAAAGAAGTTGGTCTGGAGCACTTCCGGTACGGGCGTGAGTTTGTCGGTGTTCGCCGCCTCCCACGTTGTTAAAGCCTGGTCTATCGCGGTTCCGCTCGAAGCAGCGACAAGCTCGAGTTCAGGATGATCGGCACGCAGCGCCGCATAGAACTCCTTCTTCTCTGTTACGGTTGGAGCGCTCTTGATCTTATTGAACTCGGGAAACCCTTTCGCATTGGCGGAGAGCACTTCGGAGCCATCAGGCGAGCGCCGCTTCCACGCGGTGAATGTCGCCGTGCCATCCGGCGCGTACTTCCCCAGCTCCTCGCGGTCCCTACCAGTCAGACCTGCGAAGGTGACTTGCACTTCGATGTCCTCATCCAAAGCACCGAAGGAACAGTCCTTCCCCGTCAGTATCCCGGTCTTGCCGCCGTTGAAGAACCAGTCAAGTGCTCGAAGCACTGTTGATTTGCCTGCACCGTTCGGTCCGATGAAGGTCGTCACCGCGTCGAAACTGATCGAAACGTCCTTGAGCGCGCGAAAGTTCTTTATACGTACTGACTGAATCTTCATTACAGGTTCCATCTTTCAGAGACCGCGCCCGCAAAGCCTTTGGCGCAGAAAGAGTTAACGTGCTCGTTCGCCGACCTGATATATCCATCGTCGGCACTGCAATTCGCTGGATCTTCGCAACTCAGAGTGGCGGCTACTCGTCCTCTACCTCGTCGTCCTCGCTGCCGGCGATGTCGTCAACGTCGTCTTCGTCAAGTTCGGTGGCCTAACTTTGCGATTCGGGGTCGGCTCAGCCATGGCACGCCACGATCACGGCCAACCCGACCACACGGGTGACGAAACACCGGGGCATGTGACACTCCTTCTCCCAGTCCTCGATCCAAATCGAGAGAGCCGCACAGATTCGCATAGGCCACTGACAAGTGGTTCTGCCCGCAGATCCTGAATGCTGAACTACAGGCAGAAACTCGGCGCTACCCGCGGAATCTCTTCGCGACCTATCGACAACCGATGGCCAACGCCGAATTCAGCGCTGCTCTCGCTGGCTCTGTCAGACGCTTGAGCACCGTCATGCTGAGCACCTCACCGAATATCTCGTCGTTGGCGACCTCGACTCCATCGGCAAACTCACGCGCGTCAAACGCACGTCGTCGGTTCCATGCTCGGCAGCCATCGCGTCCCCTTCGTGACGAGTCCCGATCACAAGGCGAAGGACGATGCGCCGTCCGCCACTTGCGTCAATTAGCGATGATTATGGCCCTTGCGTCCGGCAAATGAGCGCAGACCGTCAACATTGCGGTCCACATCCACCGTCGGTTCGCCGACTGCGTACATCAGGCGGGCGTTTTCCCGCCGCTCAGGCCCCGATCAACACAGACGCCGGATGTCGTCTTTAGGTCTGGCGACCTGCGTATCTGGTTCACGCCAGCACTGCTCGATGACAGATTGTGTGCGGGACGCATGCCCGACGCGGGAGTGCGCGGCCCCTTTGCCAACATGTCTCCGTCGTCGGCGAGTCCACCAAGCACCCATGCCGCCGGCGGAAGGCACCCTGTCGTCTCTAACGGCGTTTCACGGCAGTAGAGGCTTCGCACCAATGCAAGACTCCGGGCGCAATACGAGCAGGTTGCAGGATCCAGTTGCCTCCCAGCCGAAGCAATCCGGACGGCCCGTATCACGGAACTTCGGCCGCTGGCGGCTCGCCTACGACGACCGTGTTGGGACGTTGTCGGTCACAACCGGGCCGACAGGCTTCAACCGGAACACGAAAACCTTCCGGAGGACTCCGTCTGTCCCTTGTGCCGCCCGCACCTCGTACGGCCGCTCCAGATCGACCGCAAATTGCCCAAGATAGCGTTGAATGCGGGTCTGTGATCCGGGCTTGTTCCCGATGGCGAGGAACAGCCGCAACGCGTACTCGTCGGCAACATGGTCGGCGATGGCCCTGTTACCACGGTCCATCTTCTGATCACCGACCTTGCCCTCACCGGTGTAGTAAAAGACTTCCTCTCCGACATCCCAGCCGTCGAAGTCGTAGCCGTTGTCGCCAGCCTTCTCTGGGTCGGAGTACACGATCACATTCGCCGTAGTGCCTGACCTGGCAATGCCCGCTTGCGGATTCCCGCCAAAGCGACGATGAATCTCCTCCCTGATCAGGGTTTCGCCAGGTTGGACGCTCCACGATGCCGATGTCATGCGCGGAAGCGTATTCGGGAAACCGCCGCACCTAGTGACAAACGCGCACGGGGTCAGCGAATGTCCGGCGCTGGATAACCAACGGTACCTCCCAGCTGTCGAACCCCGCCGGTACGCGGATCCGTCCTAAGCCCAGCGGGCCGCCCTGCAAGCGACGGCGTCGAGCTACACACCGGCCAATTGCGGTCGATGACCTGTGCCCGGCGATGAGCAGGAACCTAACGCCCGCGGTAGCAGACGGTACTTGTCGGACCGTTCCACCACACTCCAGACATGAGCCGCCGCAACCGCTAGAAGCGCGCCGCCAAGCACAAGAACCGCCGCGCAACGCCACAAAGGGAACGCTGGAGCACCGATCCCGGGTACGACCGGGTCACCCTTCTCGACCGCCTCACCGCGGCACTGTACAACTCCGCACTGTGTCCCGACCACGACGCGGAATTCCACGCCGCTGAGCTGCTCGACGAGTTCCCCGGCCGGGCACACGATCTCGACCTTGCCGCCGACGGCACCTTGGCCGGTGCCATCAGCAGAGCGTGGCAGGTGGGTTGGTCGCCCAATGACCTGTACGAGTCCGCTCGTCGCCGTCTCGACGCAGCGGCAGCCGGCTACCTGGCCGAGGCCGTCGTTCGCGAGTCCCGGCACTATCCCGTCGCCACACTGCACCCGCGATGGCGCGCCGAGCTCGCCGCGTTGCCCTCGGGCATCGATCACGGCGCTCCGCAGATGTGGGACTGGGCGGACACGAATGCCGTCGACCATCACACAGCGGTGACGGTCGTGTTGAAGGTGCTGCGGCTGCTGGGGACCCTTCCCATCCTCGAGCCGTTGCTGCCGTTGCCCGGCGCGCACCAGCATTCGGCGGTCGCGGTGAACACGGCCGATGCGAAAGCGCTCAGCCGAGTGCGTGGGCTGCTGGCCAAGGCAGAGGCCACCAAGTTTCCCGAAGAAGCGGAAGCGCTTTCGGCCAAGGCGCAAGAACTGATGAGCAGATACTCGCTGCAGCATGCGATCCGCGATCACGAGCAAGGTCGCGCAGCGGAGGCGACCGCCCGGCGGATCTGGATCGACAGTCCCTACGTCATCGCCAAGGCAGCACTGGTGCAGTCTGTGGCAACAGCCAACCGGTGTCGGATGGTGTGTGCGGAGAAGCTCGGATTCGTCGCCGTCATCGGCGCCGAATGCGATCTGGAATTCGTTGAGCTGCTTTCTACTTCACTATTGGTCCAAGCCAACCGGGCGATGCTGGCCGCGGGCCGCACAACCAGCGACGGACGGGCCCGGACGCGCTCTTTTCGCCAATCATTTCTTCTCTCGTACGCCGCGCGCATCGGTGAACGCCTCACCGCCACTTCTACGACGGTGGCCACCGAGGTGGACCTCGGCACACTGCTTCCGGTACTAGCAGCGCGCAGCCAGGCAACCGATGACCTCACCAACCGGCACTTCCCATCGACCATTCCCTGCACGATGTCGGCGTCCAACGGCGCCGGATGGTCGGCCGGACGTATCGCAGCCGACCTGGCCCAGCTGGATGTGCGTCGCCCGATCGCCGGGTGACGTGCCTTAAGCGCCATGTTCAAGCGACCCTCAAACCGCACAACTGCCTTCGCGCAGAATGGAATTCAACTCCGCCAACGGGATATGCGGCTGCCATAGCCCGGCCCGCGCAGGACCGGAGCGGGCGGCCGGCATGACCAGCACGAGGTCGGACCCGTCGAGGTACCACGCTCGGTAGTCGTCGGTGTAGTTGTATCTGTGCCCGGGATCGAATTGGGCGATGTCAACATCTTGGGTCACTTCACGTTTCACGTAAGGGCGCGCCAGCGGAGGCAGAGCGGTCAGCGGGTCGATGCCCCGACAGAACAAGTCTGCGAGGGCGAGCTGCTTGCCGCGCTGCAAGTCGAAGGTGAAGGTGGTGATCTCATCGTTCGGGTGCGCTCCGCCGAGGTACCAGAAGATGCTGAACACAACGGACCGGATTCCTGGCGCATGTTCGAATGTCTGGTAGGTCAAGTCCGCCTGTCCATTTCGGACCAGGCCGTCGTCCGGGTCGCCGAACCTCGTGAAGAAATCGCGCACAAACTCTTTCAGCGGTGGTCCCGCTGTCTGGTCGTTCAGCAGGTCCTCGGGGTACTTGGCGGACAGTTCCACAGCGATCTGGCGAGCATTGGTGACCGTGCGCGTGCAGACGCCACCGGCCTGATCCCAGGTTCCGCCGTTGTCTTCGCAGAAGGAGGCGAGCGAATCTGCCCCCCGGGGACGGGTCGGCGAAAGCCCGCGAATCCGAACCCACCCCGACCAACGTGAGACCCGCCGTCAGTACGCACAGCGCTCGGGCCATGAAACCGGCGCGCCACCGCGCCACCACGGACTTGTCAGTCGTACGACGATTCCCCCGGCGCTGTCGAAACCTGATTGATGCCCGTTCACGCTTCGGCCACGACGCCCCTACCAACTAGCCGGCGAGTAATCCTTCAAGAAACACCCATACAGATCCTCGCCCAGTTCCCCGCGCACAATCGGGTCATACACGCGCGCAGCACCATCCACCAGATCCAGCGGTGCGTGGAAGCCTTCCTCGGCCAGCCGTAGCTTCGTCGGGTGCGGACGCTCGTCGGTGATCCACCCGGTGTCGACCGCGGTCATCAAGATCCCGTCCTGCTCCAGCATCTCGCCGGAACTGGTGCGGGTCAGCATGTTCAGCGCGGCCTTGGCCATATTGGTGTGCGGGTGCCCGGGTCCCTTGTAGCCGCGGCCGAACTGGCCTTCCATCGCGGACACGTTCACCACGTACTTGCGTCGGGCGGGTGACGCGGCCAGCGCCGGGCGCAGCCGGCTCACCAGAATGAACGGCGCGGTCTGGTTGCACAGCTGCACTTCGAGGAGCTCCATCGCGTCGACCTCGTGCACGCGTTGGGTCCAGCTGTTCACCGACGCGGTATCGGGCAGCAGCCCACCCGCGTCAATGGCAGTCCCAGCGGCAATCCGCTCCGGCGAGGCGCTGCGGGCGGTCAGGGCCAGCTCGGTCAGCGCGTGTGGGGCGGGGTGCTCGCCGAGGCTCCCGGCCAGGGCATGCGGATGCGCGTCACTGACGTGGTCAAAGGTGACCACGTCCACCAAGGCCGGCGGCGGGGTGCGCTCGGCCTCGACCAGCGCGGCATACGAGCCCGGCGGGCGGCGCACCGTCTGCGCGGCGTTGTTGATCAGGATGTCCAGCGGCCCCTGCGCGGCCACCTCGTCGGCCAGGGCAACCACCTGGGCCGGATCCCGCAGGTCGATCCCCACCACCCGCAGCCGGTGCAACCAGTCGGCACTGTCCTCCATCGCGGCGAAGCGGCGCACCGCGTCGTTGGGGAACCGGGTGGTGATCGTGGTGTGCGCGCCGTCACGCAACAGCCGCAGCGCGATGTACATGCCGATCTTGGCGCGCCCGCCGGTGAGCAGGGCCCGGCGCCCGGTCAGGTCGGTGCGGGCGTCGCGCTTGGCCCGGTTGATCGCGGCGCATTCCGGACAAAGCTGGTGGTAGAAGGCGTCGACCACGGTGTGGTGGTTCTTGCAGATGTAGCAGGCCCGCGAGCGCAGCAGCGTGCCCGCACTGGCCCCGACCGCGGTCGATACCAGCGGCAAACCCTGGGTCTCGTCGTCGATCCGTCCGGGCGCGCCCGTGGCGGTGGCAGCGATGACGGCGCGGTCAGCGGCCGCGATCGCGTCGCGTTTGGCGGTCCGGCGGGCCTTCTTCAGCGCCTTGAACATCTTCGCGGTGGCCAGGCGCACAGCAACGGCGTCGGGGTGCTCGGGAGGCAGTTCGTGCACCTCGGACAGCACCCGCAGGCACGTGCTGAGCTGGTCGGGGTCGATCGCGTTCACCATGGAAGGGTACGGCGGGCGGCCACAAATCCCCGTATCGAGCGAACAGCAGCACAGCGGCGCGGCCCGCGAAATCAGTCGTAGATGACGTCCAACCCTCGCCGGCGAAGGTCAGCCAGGCCGTCGCGCATGCCTTGCAGCTGCTCGGGTGAATGCCCCACCCAGTCGGTGATCTCACCGACGATTTTCACCGGCTCACGGGTTCGATAGGAGCGGGTCGGGTTTCCGGGAAGCTTCTTGTCGGTCACGTTCGGGTCGTCCTCCAGCGCACCCTCGGGTTCGACGATGTAGATACGGCCCCGCCCCTCGCCGGCGGCCATCTCCGCGCCCCACACCGCGGCATCCAATGTGCGGGTGACATACACATGGTTCATGATCCGGCCGGCTTCGTAATTCGACTCGCGTCCGGGCACCAAACGATCACCCACCGCCAGGTCGGCCTTGGTGCCGTGCAGCAGCGCACCAGACTCGTGCACCTCAAACGGTATCGGCGTACTCGTCACAACATCCCCCATCTCGTCACGGATCGAAGGATTGTGCAGCACGTCAGGGGCCTTGCCGCAAGCCCCACCTCCGGCCTTATAGTGAGAGTGGGAGCGGATCCAAATTCCTTCGCACCCAGCCAATCCGATTCGGCCCCAACGATCAGAGTCGGTCGAGGAACCCGTCGACGAGGCTGGACAGTCTCGCGAAATGCGCACCGGGCCAATAGATCTGACCGCAGTCCGGGCAATGACTGAACTCGTCGTAGTAGCGGCGGGTCAACGGCTCAAGGCGGTCCATCACCGCCTCCTTCGGCACCGCGGCCAGCCGCCCATTGCATCGCACGCACCGGGTGAACGGCGTTATCCGCCGCCGCAGATCCAGCCGCCGCAGTACCTCCAGCGTCTGTTCCTCCGGCAGCTGGGAGTGGACGAACAAACCGTGGGTGATCGCGCGGCGCTTCAACAGGCCGCGGTCTCGGGTGAGCAGAATTCGCTGCTGTTCGACGCTGATGTCGGCCAGAGCCTGATCGTCGGCGTCATTGGACCACCAGACGTCGAACCCGAGCAGGCGCAGCAGCCGTGCCAGCCGGCCGAGGTTGACGTCGATCACGAACCGCGGATGCCGCAGCGGCTCCGGCCGGAGCCGGGCCGTCGCCCCAACGTCGAGCGCCTCGAACATCGGGTACACCGCAATGCGATCACCGACCGCCGGTCGATGCTCGAACCCGACAGGATCCCCGTTCACCAGGATCAGGTCGATCTCGGTGTGCGGAATGCCCATGGCCTCCAGCACATCCTTGACGGTCTGGTGGCTCTTGCAGGGACGACGCAGGGTCTGACTACGCGAGTCGGCTTCCAAGAAGTCGTTGAGCTCGGCGTAGGCCCGGACGTTCACGAAGCCGGCCACACCGCCATGGTCGCGCGCAGGGGGGCCGGCCGCAATACAACGAACCTAGTGAACTGCCGAGCAACCCCAGGCTGGACGTAATCTATGTGCAACGAGTTGTTGGGGGGCAAATGAACGGATTCCTTCGATTCGTCGACGGCAATTGGTCATGGAATTCGTCGATTACCCACTTTTTGTTCGATTTCCTCGCCGAGCAGCTCCCTGAGGGACCGAAGAGATCAGAAGTCGTTGAGCTGCACGAGAATAACGTGCCGATGCTCGATTTGCGGGAGCCGTCCAACGACATCGTCGTTACGACGGTCGTCGAAAAGCTACCCGCGCACCTCGAAACACTGGATCCGGACACACGTTCGGCGTTTCAGCCACCGCTCGAGGAATTGCTTCGTCTGGCCGCGTCCCAGCATCGCCACAATCAGCAGGTGCCACCGGTGACCAACGGACCAACATAACGACGAGTTTCCTCGAGGAAGTTCAGGCGATCGTAGGACCGCTACTGGCTCAGCTTGGATTCACCTTCGACGAGGTGACCGACTGAAGGGAAGCCACGCTCGTCGCTTCTGTCACCCGCGACATCGTGATTCCGGCCCTGATCGAGATGAACGCCACGGGGGTGTGCGACTTGATCGGGGCAAGGCCGTCAAAATTTTTGACGGTTTCCCCCTTCAACCCGCAGCCCATGGCCCGCGGCCCGGCACGCCAGGTCTTCGACATTCCTCCGTGCCGATGCGCACCACCCCGAAGTCGATCTCGGTCGACACAAGCCCTGGAGGACATCGCCGAGCATCCACCGACACCCTGGGCATCGTCGAACAATCGGCCTAGCGTGAGGTCATGACAGCGCAATCACCCGCGATCACCGTGGCGCATCCGCCGAAAGCGATGATGCGCGTCGTCAACCCGGCCCTGCGGTTCATGCTGCGCACGCCCTTCGCCGGCCCCGCACGCCACCAGTTCATGGTCCTTACGGTGCGCGGCCGAAAAACCGGACGGCAGTATGCGATTCCGCTGAGCGCACACGTCATCGACAACACCCTCTATGCGATGACCGATGCCGGATGGAAGCGCAACTTCCGCGACGGTGCCACCGCCGAGGTCCTCCATGACGGCAAGACAACGACCATGCGGGGCGAACTCATCGAGGACCGCGCGAGCGTCGCCGATCTGTTCCGGCGCTGCGCCGAGTCCTACGGCCTCAAACGCGCCCAGCGCATGATGGGGTTGACGTTCCGCGATCAGCGCATCCCCACGCTGGAGGAGTTCAGCGAGGCGGTCGATCGTTTGCACCTCACCGCGATCAAGCTGACCCCGGCCGGCCAACCCTGACGGCAGCCTGAAGGTCAGGCGTGCCGGCACCAACTACGCGTCAATTCCCACTACGGAATCGGCGACCGCGAATAAACTTGTCAGCACCCCACGCTACGTTCGCCTGTTCGCCAGTCGAGGAGGCACAGGATGGTCGAGAACAACCCGCGCGTGGGTGGCCGTTTCGGCAAGTACGAGCTGACCGCGCTGCTCGGCCGAGGCGGCATGGGCGAGGTATACGAGGCCGTCGACGTCGACAAGGGCCGGACCGTCGCCCTGAAGATCCTCCGCGCGGAGTTTGCGCACGATGAGCAGTTCCGGACCCGGTTCCTACGCGAGTCGCAGGCGGCGGCAGGTTTGGAGGAGCCCCACGTCGTGCCCATTCACGACTGGGGCGAGATCGACGGGAACCTCTACATCGACATGCGCCTGGTCCGCGGACAGACCCGGCACGACCTCATCAACACAGGTCCTCTCGAACCCCGCCGCGCGGTCACCATAGTCGAGCAGATCGCCGCCGCACTGGACGCCGCTCACGCTCAAGGACTGATCCATCGAGACGTCAAGCCTCAGAACATCATCGTCACCCCCACGGACTTCGCCTACCTGCTGGATTTCGGAATCGCTCAGGCCCAAGGTGATTCGCGGCTCACGCAGGCAGACATGCGGATCGGCTCGTTCAGCTATATGGCCCCGGAACGGTTCGGCGACGAGCCGTGCTCGCCCGCCGCCGACACCTACTCGCTGGCCTGTGTGCTCTACGAGGCGCTGACCGCCGATGCACCTTTTCCCACCCACAGCCACGAACAGCTGATCGCGGCGCACCTCTCCAGCCCGCCCCCACGGCCCAGTACGGCCCACGCGGGAATCCCCACATCCCTCGACACCGTCATCGCGCGCGGCATGGCCAAAGAACCCGACGACCGTTACGGCAGCGCCGGCGCATTCGGTCGCGCCGCGCAACGCGCGTTACACACGACGGACGAGGTGATCGCGGCCAGCGCGGAAACCATGATGGCGCCGTATCTTTCACCACCAGTGCTCACGGCACCACCGGTCTTCGCGCATATGGCACCCGGCACCCCGGATGCCGGCACGCCCTCGCGGCAACCGCTGGTGCCGCTGGCGGCCGTCGGACTGGTGTCTGCACTTCTGCTCGGCGCCGTGGGCCTCGTCATCGGTCTCCTTCTCTCGAAAAACTCTGCGCCGACGGTCAACTCGTCCCCGGCACAGACATCAGCGCTCGCACCACCGCCGAGCGTGACCGTCGCCGGGCCGACCGTATACAAGACGGTGCCGGCACCGACGACGCCGTCCTACACACCGACGGCAGCCCGCAACCCCGAAGTGTCGAGTTCCGCGCAGCTACGGCAGATCTCGCTGGAAGACCACACCGTCGTGAGCACCCAGGGCTCCGATCGATGGGTGCCGCAATTGAGTTCCAAGCGGCCAGGAGTCGTCGACGAAGGTGTCGTATGGAACAACGCATTGACGCTGGAGGAACATCTGCGCCTGCGCCAGGAGTACGACGCCAAGCTGCTGTGGTCTGGCGACTGGTCGACGTTCGATGCGCCCAACTTCTGGGTCACCATCGCGCCGATCTCCTACCCCGACGCGAGCGGGGCATTGGCCTGGTGCAGCTCCCATGGCTTCGACTCCAACCACTGCTACGCCAAGCTCATCAGCAAGACCCACGCCGTCTCGGGCAGCACCGCGTTCAACTGACCTGGTGACGGAATTTAGCGCAACCAGCCCTCGACGAGCGATGTCACAATCGCAGGAAGTCAGCTGAACTCAGCGCCATCCGTCGAAAGGACGTCGTCCGTTGTGGGTTTGGTACAACATCGCCCCGCGGTGGGCTCGTTGGCTGGTCACGTCGGCGTGGATGACGGTGTGGTCCTTGCTGTTCTGCTGGGCAGTACTGCAGCCGCAATACCGTTGGTGGACACCATGGCCGGCCTGGGTCATGGTGTCCGGCCTGGCCGTGTTCGGGCTGTTGGCCGGCATCCTGATCACCCTGCTCACCCAGCCCGTCGTCAACACCTACGCCACCGTGCTGAACGGGCTCACCGCGCCGCAACGCACCGCTGTCGCCCGTGCGGTACGCGGCGAACCGATACCCACTGACCCGGCCGTCCTGACTGCGACCGTGCGGGCCACCGACCTCGCCCACGGATATCGGAACCGCGTCACCCCGGCGCGCCGCCGTCTCAGCTGGGTGCTCATCGGATTGTTCGCGGTTCTGCTGCCGGTCCTCGAATTCGTCGCGGACCGGCCGCGGCTGGGGCTGACCTATCTGGGTCTTGCCGTGGTGTTGGTCGTCCTCCAGGTGTGGCCGGAATGGGCCCGGCGTCGCCGCGAGCCACATCTGGCACGGTTGCGTGCCGCGGCCGACGCAGATCCAGAGGTCGCCGCCGCGGTCGCTCAGGCCGTGGCGCCTGCGGTACCGACGGCCCGTCAGCGCTGGCTTCGAGTCGGTCTGGTCCTCGTGTTGGTTGTCGCAGCCGGACTCGCAACCGCTTGGCTCAGCCACGTTTCCGGCCGCGACTGCCGCACCGCGCGGACAGTGGTGGGCTACATCAGTGACCACCAGGATCTTCTCGACCCCGGCCGGATCGCACCTGGCGGTCCAGACCTGTCCGAGTACCGAGCGTGGTCAGCTCAATTGGGCCGCTATGCCGATCGGGTCGACGACCCGGCGCTCGGCCGGCATCTGCAACAGATCAGTGACCGTTCGGCCGAGGCGGTCGACATCGTCAAGCAGGCCCGCACACCCGGAATGCCCAACGGCGAGATCGGCATCCGACAAATGAGTTACCTCAACATCGTTCAACGACTGGTCGACGCAGATACGCAGCTGCTCGACGAATACAGGCGGTAGACAACGCTCAGCTCGCACGCTGGACAGCCGCGAGTGCCACCCGCTTGGCGTTGTCACCGCAGTTCTCCCCCGCGGGCGCGTTCAGCCAGACCGAGACCACGGGAATTGATGGCGCCAGGTCGGGTGCACCGGTTCGGACGTCGGTCGGTTCGATGGTGACATCGGTCTTGGCGATGACGGAACAGCTGGGTGATTCGGCAGAACTGAAGTCGAGCAGTTGCACACCGTCCTGCTCGCTGCGGACAGGAACATTCCCTGACGGAGACTGGACAACATCGTCGGACCAGACGGCGAGCCCGTACTTGACGATGGCCGACCGGGCCGCGGGGCCGTCAGCGGCCCTTTCCCGTTGCAGCTCACAGACGCTGGGATGCCGCCAGGTGGTCGGCCACTGCGCCTCTGGATTGGGTTCCCACCACTTGAAGCTCACCGCGTGAACGTCCGCCGCAGCGGTACACGGATCGGCAGTGAGAAACCGCGTCGCACTTGAGGACTTGTCGGAATGCACCGGCACCCCGCTCGCTTCGACGTGTGCCGCGACGCCACCCGCGATCACGCCACCGAGTTCACACAGCGCGGAGTCGTCGAATTCCACCCGTCCATCGGCGATGTTGATCGGAGTCACCTCGAGCACGGGATCGCGCATCGACGCGGGCGCGCCTTCCAACCCCGTCAGTGGAATCGGGGCGCGGAACGTGCACATCGACGTCCGCTGCATGACGCCCGGGTGCGCCGGGTCGGGGCTGAATTGCATGTCATTGCCCCGACGCTCACCCGCTGCGACCGAGAGTTCGAGGCCCACCGTCATCGACGGGAAGGCGATCGTGCAGCCGTCTCCGCCGATCGGGAACACCGGGGACACGCCCTCCACGGCGATCGCGTGCGCGGCGGTGTAGGTGTAGCTGAAGTCCTTGTGGCCGTTGTCTTCCAGGGCTTTCCGGTCGACGAAGCCGCACGGATCGATCTGACGAAGCGCGTACAACTCGGCCAGGTGGTCCTGGTCGGTCGGTGTGAGGTCGAGCCCGTAGGTCTGAACTGTCCCAGGAAAGAAGACCTTCGATTGATCCGGCTGTGCTGGCGCTTCTGTCCGGGGGCCGCACGCCGTCACCGATATCCCGAATGCCAACAGCACGGACGTACACACCATCGCTCGCAACATCTGGTCCCCCGGTTCCGTCGTCAACCAGATTAAGGCGGGCCGGCCTACTGCCGACTCAGAGATTTTTGGGGCTCGAAGCGACGGCTTCGAGCCCCATGGGTCACAGCGTCACGGACACTTCTCCGTGTCGATGCGCACCACCCCGAAGTCGATGTCGGTCGACGCCGAGAACTTCGCCCCCGGCGGCGGCGTCGAACTGCACACCTGCCAGTTGCGATCGCTGATCTGGGCCCGGCCCTTGCCGGTGAGATCGGTCGAGCTGCTGAACCACACCTCACCGCGCGTCAGCGACTGGATCGCATCCTGGGCACCCTGCAGATCCATCCCGATCAGATTCGGCATGGTCCACGACGGCGACGCCACCGCCACCGAGCTCGTCGCCAGAGCGACAGCCACCAGACCGATGACCGCGACGAATACACGCTTCATATCAACCTCCTGTTTGAAGTGAACCGCGCATCGTCGCATCAGCCACCGACATTGACGGCGGCGACCGAGCGAGGATCTGTGCGGTCGATGTCAGCCGGGAAGATCGTCAAGAATTTTGACGATCTTTCCGCCCGCACATACCGCCCGAACCGGCCCGGCCGACCCGTCGCAGCTGCCATGACGATCGCGACTGGCCACCCACGTCCCTCACCAAATGCCCGAAT
Organism: Mycobacterium sp. NPDC004974; assembly: GCF_053600815.1. NCBI lineage: Bacteria > Bacillati > Actinomycetota > Actinomycetes > Mycobacteriales > Mycobacteriaceae > Mycobacterium > Mycobacterium sp. NPDC004974. The sequence continues at coordinate 219,887 of NZ_JBSGAQ010000008.1, forward strand.
AACCGCCACCCGCCACACCCACCTCGGTAACGTCACACACGATGAGCGGGGCACCGACGTGTTGATCGCGGCGTTACGCGATCTGCAGTGGCGCCGACGGCGATTCATGATCGCCGCGGTCGGCACCGCGTTGGTTTTTGCCATGACCTTGGTGTTGACGGGCCTGGCCCATGGCTTCCGCGTCGAGGCCGAACGCAGTGTCGACGCCCTGGGCCTGGACGCATTCATGATCAAGTCGGGTGCAGCCGGCCCGTTCCTCGGCTCGGCACCGTTGCCGCCCACCGCAGTTCAGCTGGCGGCCAAGCTTCCGGGTGTCGTCACAGCCGTCCCGCTGGTGTACGGCTCGTCGACCATCCCCGCCGGCGGCACCCCGCGCAATGTGAACGTGTTCGGAGTCCCGGACCAGGGCCCCGGCACTCCGGCGTTGAAGGACGGCCGGGCCCCCCACGCCCCCGACGAAGTCGCGGTCTCGACGACGATGGACCGCCCGATCGGCGCCGATATCAACGTCGGCGCGTCCAAACTGCGTGTTGTCGGGCTGGTCGACGACCTCACCGCCCTGGCCGCCCAGGACAACATCTACCTGACGGTCCCCGGTGCCCAACAACTGCTGTTCTCCGGGCAGAAGCTGATCTCGTCGGTCGGTATCGTCGGCAACCCGGGCACGGCACCGCCCGAATTCCGCATCGTCGACCGGGCCGGCGCCATCGACGACATGGTCCGCCCACTGCGCGGCGCCAACCAGGCGATGAGCTTGATGGCCGGCCTGCTGTGGGCGGTCGCGGCGCTGATCGTCGGCTCGGTGATCTACCTGTCCGCCCTGGAACGCACCCGCGACTTCGCGGTGTTCAAGGCCGTCGGCGTGGCCACCCGGTCCATCATGGCCGGATTGGCGATGCAGGCCGTCGCCGTCGCCCTGCTTGCCGCCCTGCTGGGCGCGGGACTGTCACTCGTGCTCGGGCCGCCGTTCCCGATGCGCTGCGACGTCCCCACCCTGGCGTTCATCGCGCTGCCGATCGTCGCCGTCGTGATCGGTCTGTTGGCCAGCGTTGCCGGGCTGCGCCGCGCGGTCACCGTCGACCCCGCCCTGGCATTCCGAGGACCCTGACATGGCCGACCTACTCGTCAAAGACCTCGTCGTGGAATACTCCAGCGGCGGCTACGCGGTGCGCCCGATCGACGGACTCGACCTCGAGGTTCCAGCCGGATCACTGGCAATCCTGCTGGGCCCCAGCGGTTGTGGGAAGACCACGCTCCTGTCCTGCCTGGGCGGGATCCTCAAACCGACCGCCGGCCGCATCGAGTTCGGCGATGTCGATGTGACCACCCTGAACAAGAAGGAGCTGTCGGACTACCGGCGCGACACCGTCGGCATCGTGTTCCAGGCCTTCAACCTCGTGCCCAGCCTGACCGCGCTGGAAAACGTGATGGTGCCACTGCGCGCCGCCGGCAGAACGAGGCACGCAGCCCGCGAACGCGCCACGGAACTGCTGACCCGCGTCAACCTTGAGGACCGACTGCACCACCGCCCCGGCGATCTCAGCGGCGGGCAGCAACAGCGCGTCGCGGTGGCCCGCGCGATCGCCCTCGATCCGCCGCTGATCCTGGCCGATGAGCCGACTGCACATCTGGATTTCATCCAGGTCGAGGAGGTACTCCGGCTCATCCGTGAGCTCGCCAGCGGTGAGCACGTCGTTGTCGTCGCCACCCACGACACCCGCATCCTGCCGCTCGCCGACCAGGTGGTGGAGCTCGTCCCGCATGTTGCCGTCGAGCATCAAGGCCCCGAAACCGTGACCATCGAAGCCGGCGAGGTGCTGTTCGCGCAGGGCGAGATGGGCGATCTCATCTACATCGTCACCGACGGCGAGATCGAACTTGCTCGCGAATTGGCCAGCGGTGGTGAGGAAGTCATCAAAGTCTCCGGACCCGGCGACTACTTCGGCGAGATGGGGCCGCTGTTCAGCCTGCCTCGGTCGGCCACCGCCCGCGCGAAGACCGACGCCACCGTCGTCGGCTACACCGTGCAGGCGTTCCGGGAACTGCTCGGCCCGACCGGCGCTCGAAACCTCATCGGGCGATCCGAATCAGAGGACTGATGTGACCGAACTCGACACCCGCGTCGCGGTCTACCTCGACTTCGACAACATCGTCATCTCCCGCTACGACCAGGTCAACGGCCGCAACTCCTTTCAGAAGGACAAAGCCAAAGGCCTGGAGGCCGACAAGCTCACCAAGGCCACCGTCGACCTCGGTGCCATCCTCGACTTCGCCTCGTCCTTCGGCACGTTGGTGCTCACCCGCGCCTACGCGGACTGGTCGGCCGATCTCAACGCCGGATATCGCGAGCAGCTCGTCGGTCGCGCCGTCGACCTGGTGCAGCTGTTCCCCGCCGCCGCGTACGGCAAGAACGGCGCCGACATCCGGCTCGCCGTCGACGCGGTCGAGGACATGTTCCGGCTCCCCGACCTCACCCATGTGGTGATCGTGGCCGGCGACTCCGACTACATCCCCCTGGCCCAACGCTGTAAACGGCTGGGGCGCTATGTCGTCGGCATCGGGGTGGCCGGGTCCTCCAGCCGGGTGCTGGCCGCCGCGTGCGACGAATTCGTCGTCTACGACTCGCTCCCCGGTGTCCCCGCGCCCAGCCCCGAGCCGGAGCCCAAGCAGCAGAAGCGCACCCGCAAGACGGATGAGCAGGACCCACAGGCCCAGGCCACTGCGCTGCTCACCCGCGCCTTGCAGATCGGCCTGGAGAAGGACGACGCCGAGTGGCTGCACAACTCCGCGGTCAAAGCTCAGATGAAGCGGATGGATCCGTCCTTCAATGAGAAGTCGTTGGGTTTCAAGTCGTTCAGTGATTTCCTGCGATCACGGTCCGATGTGGTCGAGTTGGATGAGAGTTCGACGACGCGGATGGTCAAGCTGCGGTAACCGGCCCCGCACCGGCGCCCGCATGAGTCCTGGTGATGGCCGGCTCCGAATATCCGGCATCGCGCACCGCGCGGAACACGGCCGCACCGACGGCATCCACCCGCGCATCCGGCACCAGCGCGATGACACAGCCGCCGAACCCGCCACCGGTCATCCGGGCCCCGAGCGCACCCGCCCGAACCGCAGTTTCAGCGATCAGGTCGAGGTTCGGGGTGGTGATCTCGAAGTCGTCACGCATCGAGGCGTGCGATGCGGTCCACAACTCACCAACCGCGGCGAAGTCCGAAGATTGCATCGCGGCAACGCAATCGAGTACCCGTTGGTTCTCGGTCAGCACATGACGCGCGCGCCGGGTATCGACCGGATCCTTCACCGCCCCGAGCGCCGACGTGCCAGAGACCTCACGCAGCGAGGCCACCCCGAGATCGGCGGCCGCCCGCTCGCAGGACGCCCGCCGGGCCGCATACTCGCCACCGGCGTGCGCGTGCCGGGCCCGCGAGTCGATCAACAGCAGGGCCACTCCGGAGGCCTCGGGGTCGAAGCGCACCGGCTGCACGGTGACGTCGCGGAAGTCGATCAGCATCGCCGCCCCCGGCTCGCCGAACAACGACGCCAGCTGATCGAGCAGTCCCGTTGGCGCGCCGACATACTCGTTCTCGGCCCGTTGGGCGATCCGGGCCTGCTCGACGCGATCGAGATCGACACCCGCCGCCGTGAGCAGGGCACCGAGCACCGCGCATTCCAGCGCGGCCGATGACGACAACCCCGAACCGATCTCGACGTCGCTGGTGATCGTCATGGCCCCGCCGCCCGGCACCGCGATCCCGGCACGCCGCAGGGCCCACACCACCCCGGCGACGTACGCAGCCCAGCTCGTCACTCCTCCCGGCACGGTGTCCAGCCCGATCCGCGCGTCACCGAACGTACTCGACACCGACAGCACACCCGACGAGTCCGGAGCGAAACCCACAACGGTCCGCTGCGGCAGGGCAATCGGCAGCGCGAAACCGAAGTTGTAGTCGGTGTGCTCGCCGATCAGATTGATCCGGCCGGGCGCGGAATATCTGATACTCACTAACGCCGATTCACCCGATGGGCCCGGCGGAAGCGGTCCAGGTAGGCCGGCCAGTCCCAGGTGGACAGGAACTCCGTCGTCGCCGCGTAGCCCTTCTCGTACAGGGCTTCGGCCTCATTGCGGGTGATGTCGAAGTCGAGCACCCCGACTTCGGTCGAATCCACCTGGATCGCACGCACCTTCACCCACGGCTGGCTGAGGTAGGCCTGGTCGTGGCCGACCAGCATGGTGGTGATCAGGCTTTCCAGAAAGGTCGGGCGGCCGAAGCGCAACATGCCCAACCCGGGGATGAGTTGCTCGGCCGTCGGCGCGGGCAGGTACGGCACCACCGTCACCCCGAACGTCGGCCAGCGCGGCTCGGCACCGTCGGGGCGGTCGAAGGTGTCGATCGGGAAGTTCGACAACACCCCGCCATCCACGAGCGTGCACGCCTGCCCGTCAGCGGTTTTCAGCGTCACCGGATGGAACAGGAACGGTATCGCCATCGAGGCCCGCACCGCGTCGGCGACGAGCTGCTCGTCGGGGTCCAGGCCGTAGACCCGCCGGTAGTCCCACGGCAGGCGCACCAGTTGCCCGGTGGTCACGTCGGTCACCGTGACCGTCAGCCGGTAGCGCCGCTCGGGCAGTAGATTCTTGTCGTCGATGGCCAGATCGCCAAAGGTCTTGACGCCCAGATTCTTCAGCTCGCTGCGGATCCAGTCGTACGCGAAGTCACCGCGATAGATACCGGTCTCGCACAGCAGGCCCCACGCCGTGCCCAGCACCGGGATCCGCTCGATCGGCCCGCTGTCGCGAAACTTGCGGTACGGCACGCTCAGCGCCAACTCGTGCAGTTGGTCACTGGTCAATTCATTGCGATGCACCGCCGCGGCGACCACCGCGCCGACCAGTGAGCCGGCCGAGGTGCCCGAGATCCGCTCGATCGCGTATCCCGCGTCCTTGAGCGCGACGATGGCGCCCACCAGGCCGATGCCCTTGACCCCGCCCCCGGAGAGCACGAGGTCGGCACGGTGCGGGGAACGATTCGCAGCCATAGCCCCAGCTTGGCACGCCTGCCTGACAATCAGCCGCAGATCGCGTGACGCATTGGCGCGTACTTGTCGGTGGCGGCTTGTGCGTCCTCCTGTACGCCTGGCGCGGTGCCGGCACGCATCGAACTGCATGACCCGATGTTCTCGGGCGGGGTCACGGTGAACCTGACGCCGTTGCAGTCTTGCGTGAGCCCATGGTGGTCTCCAACCCGATGAATAGCACGTCGAGCCCGCGGTCGAGTTCGGCCGCACCGTCGTAGCACCCCAGCGCGGAAGCCAGTGCGCGTACCTGCGGGAACTCGGTGATGGACAGTCGGTGCAGACCCAGCCGCAGCACATCGTCGGGCTCCTCTGGCCGTTCGACGACCTCCTGCAACTCGGTGAGGATGTGACCGTGCAGGTAGCCGAAGAGCATTCGGTAGATATGCAGGGCATCGGTCCCGGAGAATCCGGCCGTCGTCAGCAGCGTCAGGACGTCCTCCAGCGGCCGCAGCATTCCCGGCGGACGCTGCCCCAACGGGGTGGCCAGCGGACGAGTTACCATCAGCGGCACCACGTTTGGGTGCGCCAGAGCCAACTGCCGAAATTTGTGCGCCACCGTGCGGAGCTGGCCGGCCCAATCTGGGTCGGCGGTGTCGACGCGCAACTGGCCGATCACCATCTCGGTAACCCCGTCGAGCAGCGCGGCCTTGTTGGGCACATGCCGGTAGAGCACGGCAGGATCCCGGCCGACCTCCTCACTGAGCCGGCGCATGGACAGGCCATCGACACCGTCGCGGTCCACCAGACGAAGGGCAGCCTGCAGGATCACCGAACGGTTTATCTGCCCCTCCACACCACGCCGTGGGGCGGTCGCTTGTTTGACCATCGTGACGACTCCTCCACCTGACTGGGGAGCGCCAGATTATGTCGCCTGCCCAAAACGGAACGTCCACATCTTGACAGCAGCCCGGACACTTCTCCACGGCCCTGGCTGGTTTCGCGCACGACCACCAGACCGCACCCTTGGCGCAAGCTCGATCAATACTCAAGTCAACGCGCTCCGATAAGCACTGTCAACACTGTAGGCATACATCGTTGCGGTTGTGGTGGGCCGCGCGTAGGGTCGAGCCATCGGGACCGCACAGGCCCCCAAGTCAAAGGGGCCAACCATGGCTGACAAGTCGCCACGCCAGAGCATGACCAAGAAATCGGGCAAGTCGCTCAAGGAGAAACGCGCGGCCAAGCGGGACAAGGCAGTCGACGCGCACTCGACCGAGGAAGTCCTGCACCACAAGCGGCGCTGAGACTTCGCCAACTCGGCTCGCCAGATAAGCCAGGGGGTAGGAGGGGCCCGGACGTACTCAACGTCCGGGCCTTTCGACGTAAACGCCCGAAACCGCCGCTCACGTAGCATCGAATCGCTATGCGAATCGCCATCAGTGGGGCCGGGGTCGCCGGGGCGGCGCTGGCACATTGGCTGCACCGCACCGGCCACATCCCCACGCTGATCGAGCGGGCGCCGGCATTCCGCACCGGCGGCTACATGATCGACTTCTGGGGCATCGGCTACCGGACGGCCCGGCAGATGGGCATCGAGTCGGCGATCCTCGAGGCGGGCTACGACGTGCAATCGGTGCGCTCGGTCGGACCCGATGGCACGACGCGCGCTGCACTCCGCGTCGACGTGTTCCGGCGCATCATCGGCAATGACTTCATCAGCCTGCCGCGCGGTGATCTCGCTGCGGCGATCTACCGCACGATCGAGGGCCGCGTGCCGACCGTTTTCGGCGACAGCATCACCGGCATCGATCAACACCCCGGCGGGGTGCGGGTGACGTTCGAGAACGGCCCGGCCGACGACTTCGACCTCGTCATCGGCGCCGACGGCCTGCACTCCAACGTGCGCAGCCTGGTCTTCGGGCCCGAGGAGCGATTCGAGCGCTACCTGGGCTGCAAGGTCGCCGCCTGCGTGGTCGACGGCTATCGCGGCGGGACTTCGGATGCCTATCTCACGTACAGCGTTCCGGGGCGCCAGATCGGGCAGTTCACCTTGCGCGGCGACCGCACCATGTTCCTGTTCGTGTTCCGTGACGAGCACGATGACCACGGCATGACGCCAAAAGAGCAGTTACACAAGCAGTTCGACGATGTCGGCTGGGAATGCCGACAGATCCTGGCCGCAGTGGACGGCGTCGACGACCTCTTCTTCGACGTGGTCAGCCAGATCCGGATGGACCGTTGGTCCGACGACCGGGTGTTGTTGATCGGTGACGCGGCAGGCTGCATCTCGCTGCTCGGCGGTGAGGGCACCGGGCTGGCGATCACCGAGGCCTACGCCCTGGCCGGGGAACTCGCCCGCGCCGACGGCGACCACCGCCGCGCCTTCGAGAACTATGAGTCGCTGCTGCGGCCGTTCATCGAGAGCAAGCAGGCCGGGGCCGAACGGATGCTCGGCTTCTTCGCCACCAGAACAAGGTTCGGGTTGTGGTTCCGCAACGTGGCGCTGCGGGCGATGAACCTGAGCCGCCCGGTGGCCGGCCTGTTCACCGGCAGCGTGCGCGACGACCTCGACCTGCCCGGCTACCGGATCGACTAGCGGCGGGCCGACTCCGCCCGATGGCCCTCGACCTCGGACGGCTCCCGAACCGCCCGCACACAGATCCGCGCCCCGCGGTGCGGGACCAACGTCACGTGCTTGACGCGCTGCTGCTCGTCGGCAGCTGTCGTGGCGAAAAGGTCCACCCGGCGCAGGATTTCGCGCAGCACGACCCGCAGTTCGACCATCGCGAACGTCGCGCCCAGGCAGCGACGGTTGCCACCACCGAACGGGAACCAGGTGGTGGGGCCGAGCGCCACGCCGAGCATCCGGTCCGGGTCGAACCGGTCGGCGTCGGGATACACGTCGTCACGTTCGTGCACCAGGCCGATGCCGGGCGCCACCATCACCCCGGCCGGCAGCCGGTAGCCCGCCAACTCGACCGGCTGCTTGAGCACCCGGCCCACGTCGAACACCACCGGCCGGATCCGCAGGGTTTCCTTGGCCACCGCGTCGAGGTACTCGTCATCGCCGTCGCGCGCGGCCCGCACCGCCTTGTCCAGCACCGCGGGATGACGGGTCAACCGTTCCAGCGCCCACGACAGTGCCGTCGCGGTCGTCTCATGCCCGGCGGCCAGCAGGGTCATCAACTGATCGCGCAGCTCACGGTCGGTCATGGTGTGCCCGCCCTCGCCGGCGGATCGCACCAGCATGGCCAGCACATCGGTGCGGGTCGCGACCTCCGGGTCAGCCCGCCGATCGGCGATCTCGGCGTACAGCAGCCGGTCGGCCTCCTCGATGTTGCGCTGCAAGGCCCGCCACGGGCGCCTCCGCCGCAGTCCCGGGCTGGCCAGCGCCAGCGTCTCCCAAGGGCCGACACTGAGCAGCCGTGGCATGACCGACCGCAACGCGGCCAGCCGGGCCGGATCCGACGCCCCGATCACGGTTCGCAGGATGACCTCAAGGGTGATCTCGGCCATCTTCGGGGCTACCGGGAAGGCAGTGCCCACCGGCCAGCCCGCGATGTTCGCGGCGGCGATCTCCGTCATGATCTCGGTCTGGCGGGCCACCGCATCGCGGTGAAACGGCGGGAGCATCTGCCGCCGGCGTTCGTGGTGTTCATCCTCATCGATCACCAGCACCGAGCTGTCACCGAGTAGTGAACTCAGCACCGAATTCGCTTCTCCGGCATGAAAGATCGTCGGATCTCCGGCGAACACCACCTTGATGTCAGCGGGGTCTGCCAGATACACCATCGTGCCCATCGCCGCGACCCGCAACGTGAATACGTCGCCGTAGCGGCGCCCGCAGGCCGAAACGAATCGCGGCCAGTAACGCAACATCAACAACGCCTGCACCAAAGGGGGCAACGGAGGCCCCGGGGGTAACCCCACCATGCCTCCACCCTACGAGCCGATGCCACCTGTTGCTGCGGATACCGACGCCGTGATGCTGGAGCGTGCGATTCTCCGGCCGCGACCGTCAGGCATCGATCGTCAGGAGCCCTTCCCGGACAAGACGTTTGACCAGAACCAGGCGGCCCGGATCGTCCAGATTCCCCGGTAGGTCCTGCGGGGTGAAGGCACCGGTGCCGCGGATGAATTCCAGGTCTTCAGAGACGAATTCCGGCATCCGCAGCGTCTTGCCGTGGAAGGTCAGCTCAGCCTTCCCGCCGGCGACCGCGAAGGTAGACGGAGTCGGCCGGCGCCGCACGCGGGTGTCGAGCCGCAGGTCAGGCGTCGCGGTCAGATCGACCAGGTGCCTGTCCAATGACGCCCCGGTTCGACGGGCGATCACCGCAGCGGCGTTGTCGATCATGTGCGGGACATCGACGCGCGGGCCGAAGGCCTCGATCAGGCCTGCCAGTCGACGCTCGGCGTCCACCCGCGCTTCGCCGCCACAGGCGAAGCCCACCGGAAGCGATTCCCGCAGTTGCGGGTCTCGCTCGATGGCCTCCTCCATGGCCGCGAGCAACACGAACGCCCATGTGATCGGCCGGACGCCCACGGTGAGATGCAGCGATGTCGAACCGACCGACACCGCGTCGTGGCCGAAGCCCCGCGGAATGTAGATGGCATCCCCCGGGTGCAAGTCGACCTCGGCGATCAGATCGCTCCGCGTCGCGCTGACGGGTCGCATCTCCTGCCCCGGCAAGGGCAACCTCACGGCTTCGTTGAACAGACGCCAATGCTTCACGCCGGAGATCTGAAGGACGAACACGTCGTGAGTGTCGTAGTGGGTGTCGAGCCCTTGTTCGTCCGGCGGGGTCAGGTAGGCATTGACCTGGAAAGTAGCGGAAAGCTCAGCCGCCAATGCCCGGCAGAGACGGGCCAGTGAAGGTACCCGCTCCTGCAGGAACTGCAGCGCAATGGTGCATCCCTGTTGAAACTGCCCATAGGTGTCCTCGACATACCCCGGGCTCCCCACCGACACTTCCTCGCCCTTGCGCAGGATGCGCAGACGTGGAGATCTCAGCGGCAACGCAAGGAGGTCGTCGAAACCCGCGAGCGTCATAAAATCGTGGTAGTAACCGGGCTCCTCACGTTTGATCACCAGAGGCGACTGCTCCCAGTGCCGACGTTTGAAGTCTTCGGGGCTGAACGGATGGATCAGACTCGCCAAAGTCAGCTCGGTATCAGTCATCGAGTTCTCCTCGAACGGATCGTGAACGGAGTGCATGGCGGCAACCCCTCGCTGCCACCATGCGACCGCTGGTCAAATCGATTGCGCTGCCGAGCTAATGCGGAAGATCACCGCCGTGTTCGGGACCACCGTCGTTGAAAGCGTCGGTGCCGTCGTCGTTGTCGGCCCAGAACGGATCTTTGTGTCGCCGCTGTGATCGGGCCGCGCCGGCAGTGACCACCATCTTGTCGAGGAGAACGGAGCTCGGCACAGTGAAAGTCACTGCCACCGACTCGATGTCACCATCTCCGAGCGTGGCACGCTGCACTGTGAACGTCGTCTCCTCGGAGGAGCTGAACTTCTTGCGCAACCGGTCGGCTTCCTGCTGGACAGGGTCGACGGCCTTGTGAGTATCGGATTTCTCGGTCATTTCAGGCACTCCTACTGGGCTGTACCGTGGCCCTCCACGGCAGGTTCGGTTCCTGCATTGCGATGCTCACACCGAACTGCCCGGCGGCAATAGAGTAGTGCGCTACTCGTTCCTGGGCGGAAGCCCGCACAGCCGGAAGCCCGGACGCTGGCTGCGTCCGGGCCCCGCCTCCCCTGGCCTACTTGGCGTGGTTGTTCTGGTGGTGGTGATGAATCGAGGACCCGGGCTGCGGCATGTTGTGCTGGTTCGGGAAAGCCTTGTGCGAGCTGACCGACGGGCCGGTGTTGGCGACGGAAGCGTCGGCGTGAGCGGTGGCGGCGCCCAGGGCGATCAACGCGGGGGCGGCGGCGAGGGCGAAACCGGCGGCGATGCGGCGGGTGATGGTGCTCATGTCGACTCCTTTGTCGGATAAGGCTTTTGGTGTTTTTGTCCGGTGTGTTCCGGCGTTGAAATAAGAATGCGCCGATCTGATCCGCGGCTGTATCGACCGACCGGCCCCTCCACCGGACGAATCCCGTGTCCCCCGATCGGGGGAACGAGCAGGCTCGCCGGCGCGCGAACGCGCTGCGGGCTGCGGGCTGCGGGCTGCGGGCTGCGGGCTGCGGGCTGCGCCGTTTTCTACCCCCGGGTCGTGGCAACTCGACCATCACGACGCGGGCGTAGAAACGGGCGCGAACATCCGACAGAGCAGCTCACCGATTTCCACCCACGGGTCGTTGACTACGCAGACGAGCGGCCGTGGCGTAGAAAACGACGACAAGGGAGACCTGCTGGCCGGTGCAAAGGAACGAGCCAGTTGTCACCCACTGACCACCAAATTGCCGTCTGGCGCATTCCGGGTTCGCGATTAGGATCAGCAAACAGATCCAAGGGGGGACCTGATGGGCATCGATCTCAAGGCGGCCGGCGTCACGCTGTGCGCGGTCCTACTCGCCGCCTGCACCCCGACCGTCCCCGGCTCCGACGGCACTCACGTCGACGTCCTGGGCAGCATGATGGCGAGCGAATCCGAGATCAACACCGTGATGAACGCCAAGGTCCGGCCCAAGACCGCGCTGCGCAGCCCGATGACCAACGCCAACTACGAGCCGCTCTCCCGTCCGGAGTGCATCGTCGTCATCGGCAACGGGATGGAGTGGGTCTACGGCGACAGCGGCTACAAAGAGTTCCGCGAAACCCAGCTCGCCGACGACGCCGACGATGTGGAGGTCGACCAGGCCATCACCAGGTTCGACACCCCCAAGGCCGCCGAGGCCATGGTGGCCCGCACCGTCGACATCTGGCGCCGCTGCGGCGACGACACCCTGACGTTCAGCTACGACGGCGGCGAGACGCGGGACGCCCGCCGGATGGGCGTCCCGACCGTGCTCGACGGTGTCAACATCACCCACGACGACCCGACGGATGTCACCGACCGCATGACCCACCGCGCGATCCTGGCTGTCGACGCCTTCGTCGTCGACCTGCGGATCAGCGGCTACACCATCAACGACCAGCAGACGGTCCAGCTGGCCAAGATCATTGCCGGCCGCAACGCACTCTGACCGGCCTACGCTGGTCACAGGAGTGCGAGGACGACAACATGACGAGCGATGTGGTGAGTCAGAGGGTCCCGAAGACCCTGCGTTCCCGGTGGATCGTGCGCAGCGCCGCCGTCATCACCGACACCCTGTTCTCCGACGTCTCGGAGTGGCAACGCCCGGTCGACGACACGTACCCGTACCAGGTGCTGTCGATCCGGGTCAGCGACGGCACCTACCGCGACCACAATTTCGCGGCCAACTACGCCTGGATGCGCAGCGCATTGGGTTCCGGGCGGCTGGTGTTCGGCATCGTCTACACCTACTGCCGGCCCGACTGGCAGGCCAACGCCGACACCGTGCGCTCGATGATCGAGGCCAACGGCGGCCTGCACCCCCGCGTCGCGCTCATGCTCGACGTCGAACAGGGCGGCAACCCGCGCGGTGACGGGTCGGATTGGATCAACCGGCTGTACTGGGACCTGGCCGGGTACACCGGTAACCGCGCCCGCATCATCGGCTACGGCAATGTGAGCGACCTGAACAACATGTGGCCCACCAAACCCAGCGGCATCAGGCTCATCATCGCGGCGTACGGCAGCAATCCCGACTATCCCGGCAAGGTCGCCCACCAGTACACCGACGGACGAGGGTTCAGCCCGGGATTGCCGCAGGGCGCCCCACCGTTCGGCAACTGCGACATGAACTCGGCCGACGGCCTCGACCCGGTGCAATTCGCCGCGGCCTGCGGTGTCTCAACCCCATCACCGGATGGCACTGAGCTCGTCTGACGGGCACGGTCAGCGAAATCGAAACACACTGAACCACAATGGATTACAACCGACGATCCGGCCACGTTGACACGGCCCCGATAACGGCGTCTACTGGGGGTACAGGGCGCGCCACCCGATGATCGACAGCTTCTCCCTGTTCGACCACCAACGGCACAGGGACTGCAGAAGTGAAGTTCCTTTTCGGGATCCCGGTCAGACGGGTGGCGCAGCTCGAAACAGTGATCGCCACCCCGCATTGGGCAGTGCGAGTTTGAAGATCGTCCGCAGCGTCTGCAGATACTGGCGGGCCAGAGAACCGCTGGTGTAGGGCAAGTTGTACTTCTCGCACACGTCGCGCACCCGCTCGCTCACCTCTGCCATTCGGTTGCTCGGCAGATCCGGGAACAAGTGGTGCTCGATCTGATAGCACAGGTTTCCACTTGAAAATGCCAGCACCGGACCGGCTTTGAAGTTCGCCGCACCCAGCATCTGTCGCAGGTACCACTCGCCGCGACTCTCCTCCTGCAGCGTTTCCGGGCCGAACCTCTCCGCGCCGTCGGGGAAATGACCGCAGAAGATCACCAGGTACGCCCACAGATTGCGCAGCACGTTCGCACCCAGATTCGCGACAAGCGTCCGCTTCCAGCGCCCCAGGCTCAGCGCCGGCAGAATGACGTAGTCCTTGCTCAGCTGGCGGCCGACCTTGGCGCGCAACTGTGCTCGCGCGGCGTTCTTTCCGTCCTCGGTGTCCGCGCGGTCCCGGGCGGAGTAGAAGTCGTGTAGTGCGATTCCCCACTCGAAGATCATGGCCAACAACACATTTCGCAGCGGTTGCACCAGGTGCTGAGGTTCCCATTGCTGGTCACGGCTCATCCGCAGGATGCCGAAGCCGAGGTCGTCGTCCACGCCCAGCACGTTGCTGAACACGTGATGGTGGTAGTTGTGCGAGTAACGCCACTGCGCAGACGGGCCCACCATGTCCCACTCCCAGGTGGCGGAGTGAATCTCGGGATCGTTCATCCAGTCCCACTGGCCATGACCGACGTTATGCCCGATTTCCATGTTCTCAACGGATTTCGCGTAGGCCAGCGCAGCCGTCCCAGCCAACAGGCCGGTCTTCGACCGGGTGCCTGCGATCAGCAGCCGTGCGACCACCTCGAGCGCCCGCTGGAACACGATGGTGCGCCGAATGTAGGCGGCGTCCCTCGCCCCCAACGACTCCTCGACGTCGCTGCGGATGGTGTCGAACTCGGCACCGATCGCGTCGATGTCGGTACGGCTCAACTTCGCGTATGCCGCGATATCTCTGATTGTCAGAATTCCCGGTCCGTCTGTGTACGGCGGCATGGTCCGGGCCACCTGGGTGAAAGTACTTTCAGCCTAGGTGGTGATACCGATCCCTGCCACCACACCAGGTCGAGCACCCGTGACCGGTGCCCATGCTGCGCTACGCGCGCAATGCGCCCAGCAGTTCGGGCAGGGGAACAGTGGCGATGCGGATGGCGGAGTCACCGACCCCGAACGGCAGCACCAAGGTGTCGGCGTGCACGAGCGCGCCACACGAGTACACGACATTGGGCACGTAACCGTCGCGTTCGTCGTCCGCCGCACTCAGCAGTGGTTCGGTCAGCCGACCGAGAATCCGGGTCGGTTCATCCAGGTCGAGCAGGAGGGCCCCGATCCGGTAGGTGCGCATCGGGCCGACGCCGTGAGTGAGCACCAGCCACCCATCCTCGGTCTCGATGGGTGGACCGCAGTTTCCCAGCTGGAGCGCCTCCCAGGGCTGCGTCGGCCGCTGGCACGGCAACGAGCTCGTCCACACCGCCGGGTGCTCCGAATAGGCGATGGTGTTCGATTCCCGGTCGGATCGCGACATGGCCGCGAATCGTCCGCCGATCCGGCGCGGAAACAGGGCAAGTCCCTTGTTCGCGGCGGCCCGTCCGACCATCGGCACGGAAGTGAACGACCGGAAATCAGTGGTCGCAAGGAGCTGTTGACTGATCTGCGAGCCGCTGTACGCCGTGTAGCTCGCGTAGTACCTGACCGCACCGTCGTCGTCGACGAAACGTACGAACCGCGCGTCCTCCACTCCGGCGGCTTCAGCGCCGGTAGCAGGCCACAGCACGCGTTCGGAGAGTGCGGTATCGCCGGAGAACTCGACCCCGTACGCGCGGTCCGCGATCGCTCGGATCGACGCGATCGTCGCCGGTGCATGCCTGCGGGTGCTGCGATGTCGCTGCAACTGTTCGAGCCGCTCATCCAGGTCGGCACGGGTGAACCGATCGCCGAGCGCGTCGAGCACATAGTCGGACGCCTCGCCGCCATCGTGCAGCCAGGCCAGCTCGCTGCGGAACACATCCGCATCGAGGAGTGTCGGCACGGTCGCACCGGCGGAGGCGAACGGTGCCGGGTCGTCGACCACGACGCCGCCGGCATCGTCGACGGTGCCGGTCCGGAAGCCGATCGAAGACCGGTGCCCCTCTCCTATCCCCCGCACACTCATCACGAATCTCACACTGCCCGTGGCGATTCCGGATTGGTCCGGGTGCACGACGATGCTGGGGTTGCACAATGCGGCACCCTCGATCGCGTATTCGTTGGTGAACACCGCGCCGAGCAACAACATTCGAGACTCGGACAGCTTCGAACCGGAAGCGAGCCGGTCGGACAGTTCGGCGGCGTGACGCCGAAACGTGTCGATGAGGCCGCGGTGGCGATCACCGTATCCGAGAAGGACGTCGTCCAGCGCCGACAGCACCTGGGTCTCGTCCAGATCCAGGATCCTGGTGAGAACCTTGCCGGCCCGGGATTCCTGATGCTCGAAACCCTCCTGACCCGGTACGAACAGCTGCGTGATCACCCGTGAATGGTCAGCTCTCAACCACTGTGGACTGCGCGTGAGGGCTACCGGCCGGATCGACGTCATGGGGAGACGGGAGAAAAGCGTTGCGCCTGCAGAAAAGTCGAGAGCGCCGCCAGCGTCGACTCGGCACCCTGGTTGCGGTTCACCCCGTCGGCGTGCAACCCGTCGAATCCGCCACCGGTCTCGGGATCCCACATCAGCTCGCCGATGTCGTTGGCACCCTGAAACCAGGCGGCAGCGGCCCGCACGGTTTCCGGCCAGATGGCGCTCGGATCAACAGCTGCGGCGCGGGCACAGGCATCCGCCAGTGCAGCGACCTCGATCGGCTGCTGGTCGAATCCCGGTCGCGGGTCATCGACGCCCCAGCCGCCGGCGGGTGTGACCGACAGGTGATCGTCGGCCGTCTCGCGCTCGACCAGCCATGCCAGCAGGTCCAGGCCCCGGTTGTACAGCGCCGAGTCGTCGATCGCGACGCCCGCGGCAATCATGGCCTCGGCGAGAACCGCATTGGCGTAGGCGAGTCGCGGTTCGGGCCAGGGCCAGGCCGGGTTACCGGTGGGCGCAGGGATACCGGCGACGTAGTCGGTGATGAGTGCGAGGGCGGCACTGTGCCCGGGTTGGGCGGAGAGCAGCTCAGCCGCTCCCAGCACAGCGAACGCCATCGCCCGTGGCCATATCGACCGCTGCTGCGCGGCACGCTTGAACTGGATGACCGCCATCTGGCGGACCATGCCGACATCACTGTGCGCAGCCGCGGTGCCCAGGCCCCACAGGCAGCGGCCCCAAGAGTCCTCCAGCGCCGGTTCGTCGACCCACGTGCCGGTGCGGTCCATACGGTTGTGGCAGGCGCCGGTGAGCGTCTGCGCCTCGTTGAGGAAGCGCATCGCCACACCCGCCAGACGGTTCAGGTCACTGTCGGGGCCGGGTGCGCGGGTGGCGACGATCAATACGCGCGCCATATCGTCCGTGCAGTAACCGTTTTCGGCTCTCGGTTCAGCCAGTCGGGCATGTTCGAAGGTGCCGCTGCCGTCCGTCATCCGCAGCAGGTGGTCGAACCGCGGAATCGGCAGGTCGGTCACTGGCGTTCCGATCGCTTGGCCAGGATCTGCCGTGCCACCGACTGGTACGAATTCGCGACGACGGACCACGACATCGCGGGCGCCAGCCGACGAGCCTCGGCGGCCATCGCGCCGGCGAGGCGCGGTTGGGTGAGCACGCTGCGCAGGGCGGCGGTGAGCGCCTCCGGATTCCCGTGCTCGACCGCAATGCCGGCCCCACTCCCGAGTAGCTCGACGGCATGCGGAAAGGCGGTAGCGACAACAGGCCGCCCATGGGCAATCGCGTCGACCAGCACCCCGGACGTGACCTGCTCGGTCGAGTCGTAGGGCAGTACCACCACAGCCGCGGCCCGGAGCTGAGCAGTCAGCGACCGCGCATCGAGGTAGCCGGAGTCGAAGTGCACTGCGTCGGCGAGGCCACTCAACCGTGCCTTCTCGATACAGAAGTCGCGGTACTCCTCGCCATCGGCAGCCAGCACCTTTGGATGGGTCTGGCCGGCCACCAGGTACCGTGGTCGGCCGTTGAGCTGATGCAGCTCGCCCATTGAGTCGATGACCCGCTCGATACCCTTTCCCGGCCCGAGCAACCCCCAGGTCAACAGGGTGGGTCTGCCGCCGCGCTTGGTCTGCGCGGGTGCCGGGACCATCGCACCGTGCGGGATCGTGGTGACCTTGTGTCGGTCAACGTGGAAGCCGAGACACAGTCGCCGGTGGGCCGCCTCGGACATGACGACGACCCGGTCCGCCAGCGCCGCCACTACCTCGAGTAGTGAACGCTGGTGGGGCGTCGGATCTTTGAGAACGGTGTGCACAACGACGATCGACGGGATGTCGAGGTCACCGATGATGTCGACAATCTCGTCGCCGTCCAATCCCCCGTAGAGGCCGTACTCGTGCTGGATGACGGCAATGTCGTTGTGATTGAGCAGATCCGAACTGGCAGCCATCGATGCCTCGGATCCGTTGACCAACTCGCCGACCACCCGACCGTCGCCGGACGGCGAACCATCAGAGACTCGAACGACACTCACATCCGCACCGGTCGCGGACAAACCGCGCGTGAGCGATGCGCTGAACGTCGCCAGACCGCAAGGAGTCGGCGGATACGTGCTGAGGATCCCAACCCTGAGAGAGTCGGGATAGGCGCGCACCGCGGTAGGGCCCGCCGGCAAGTGCAGAACGGACGGAGCACTCAAGATGAACCCGACATGATCTGGGCGCGAAGCACTTCCCCGGCGGTCAAGGCCGCGATTGAAACTTCTGAATCGTCAGCGCTTTTCGGCTTTGACGGCCCCATGTCTGCGTGATTGCCGATTACCCGCGGCTCGGTGATGTGCGTAATGACTGCCCTCGCTTCGGCTCGCGGCCGACATCTCGGGCTACTCCGAGCACGTCAAGACCGACGTGAATGAACTGAACCGAATTTCGCGATACCGCAGGAAAACTGATTGCTCTCCGCTAGCGCTTGGATCGATTGTGCCTAGTGACGGGATCCGGGCCAGAGCCCTAGTCAACGCTGCACCACAGGCATTGTCAACTGCACGGGTCCGCCTTGCCCGGAACTGGTATCACCCGCGATACCGCTTCCCGGGATCGAATACCGGCACTCCCCTGGTGCTGCTGTGACCCGTGTGATTGCGGATGTTCAGCGCATCCTCGAACGCTGCGCCCGGCCCCTCTGACAGATTACGATCAGCAAACACGGGCAAGGGGGTCAGATGGACGTGCAACGAGTGGTCGTCCCCGTCATCGCGGCTATCGCGCTGGCGGGTGCCGCCCTCAGCGGGTGCAGCACCAAGCAAACCGGCGACGACGGCAGTCCACAGGTCGACGTCCTCGGCAGCATGCTCGCCAGCGAATCCGAACTCAACACGATCCTGGCCACCACAGGGCTGCGCTCCAAGACCGCGCTACGTCAGCCCGCCAGGCTCGACGCCGACGAGCACGCGTCGCGGCCGGTGTGCCTGGCTGTCATCGGCAATGCCATGGACGAGGTGTACCGCGACAGCGGATTCCGGCAGTTCCGCGAGTCCCTGTTCGCCGACGAGGGCGACGACCTGGAGGTCGATCAGGCCGTCACGGCCTTCGATACCCCCACGGCCGCAAAGACACTCGTCGCCCGCACGGTGGACACCTGGCGGCAATGCGCCGGGGACAACCTTGCGATCAGCTACGACAGCAATCGCCGGCCCAGTACCTTCGTGCTCGGCAACCCGAGCGTCGTCGACGACATCGACGTCACCAATGAGCAGTCACCGACCAGCCCGCAGCAGGGCAGCCGCCGCGCGATCCTGGCCGTCGACAACGTCGTCGTCGATGTGCGGATCACCGGAACCAACCTGACCGACGGCCAGGTGGTGCAACTGGCCAAGGCCATCGCCGGCCGCAACGCGGTCTGAGATCCGAAAATCCTTAGTGGAAGGCACCATTGATCACCGGCTGGGTGATCATGCCCTTCTCCACGCCCCACATGGTGGCGATCGTGCGGTACTCCCCGGTGTTCATCACGTGCTCCAGCGCCAGCCGCAACGACTCGGCCAAACCGGACCCCTTGGCCACGGGCCAGCCGTAAGGCGCGGAGTCGAACACCTCACCGGCCGGCTCCAGCGCACTGCCGCTGAGCTTGATCGCGAATCCCGCGACAGGTGAATCGGCGGTCATCGCGTCGACCTCGCCGGCGATCAGCGCGGCCGTCACCTCGTCCTGATGGGTGCGCACCACTTTCTCGATGGGCGGCAGCCCGGCCGCCACGCAGGCATCCGATTTGGCCGGGATCTCCTGAGTCTCCTGAATCGTGCTGTACGCCACGCCTACTCGCAGCCCGCACGGGGATCCGGGATCGGCCGACGATCCGGCCCGCCGCGCCCACAGCGTGCCCGCCTGGAAGTAGGTGACGAAGTCGGCCTCTTTCTCGCGCTCGGCGGTGTCGGTGATCGAGGACATCCCGACGTTGAAGTTGCCGTCCTGAACCGACGGCAGAATCCCCTCGAAACCGGTCTCGCGGAAGTCGGGCACCAACCCCATCGTGCGCGCGACGGCCTTCATCAGATCGATGTCGAACCCGACGATCTCGCCGCTGGAATTCTTGAACTCGTTGGGCGCGTAGGGCATATTCACCCCGATCACCAGTCGCCCGGAGCCGCGGATCCCTGACGGCACCGTCTGCGCGATCTCGTCCACCGCACCCGTCGGCACCTGCACCGGACCGGACCCGGCTGAACCGGCCACATTGGCAACACGGCCCGAACCGTCATCGCGCAGCTGCCACACCCCCACCGCGCCCAGCGCCGCCACCAGAACGGTCGCTCCGGCGATAACAGCCACCTTCTTGGACACCCGCGCCCGGGTCGGAACCCGCTGTGCCGAATGGCGCCCCGACCGCCCGCCCGGTCGCACGGGCACCGCCGACGCGGCGCGCGCCGCGGCTGCCAGATCCCCAGCGGTCTGATAGCGCTTGGACGGCTTCTTGGCCATGCCCTTGGCGATCACCTCGTCGAAGGCCGCCAGGCGCGGATCCTTGTCGGACGCCCGCGGCGCCGGGGACACCATGTGCCCGGCGATCTGCTGCTCAAGACTGTCCCCTGGATAGGGCCGCACTCCAGTGAGGCATTCGTAGAGCACGCACGCCAGTGCGTAGATGTCCGAGCGCGGATCGGCCTTCCCGCCTTCGAACCGCTCCGGGGCCATGTACGCCAGCGTGCCCACCGTGCTGCCCGCGGTGGTCACCCCCACGTCGTCGGCGCAGCGAGCCAACCCGAAATCGATGAGATAGACGAAGTCGTTGTCAGCGATCAGGATGTTCGACGGTTTGACGTCCCGATGGACCAGCCCCACCCGGTGGGCGGCGTCGAGCGCCATTCCGACCTGCTCGACCATGCTCACCGCAGCAGCCGGCTCCATCGGCTTCCCGGTGTTGGCGAGCATGGCGCCGAGGTTGCGTCCCTCGATCAGCCGCATGTCCAGGTAGAGCCGGCCGTCGATCTCGCCGTAGCCGTGGATCGGCACCACATGCGGATCGTTGACCCCGGCCGCGGCATGCGATTCCTGCCTGAACCGCTCCTGGAAAGCCCGGTCCTGGGCCAGGTGCGGCGGCAGAACCTTGAGCGCGACGACGCGATCGGTGTCGGAATCGTAGGCCTGGTAAACCTCACCCATCCCGCCCCGACCGATCAGCTTCTGCAGCTGATAGTGCCCGAATGGGGTCGAATCCACCGTTCAACTCCTCCGGAGCGGCCAATTCGGCGTCGGCATGTCGATCGAAGTTACATCACGTTTGCCGCATGCGTCGCCCTGGATCACAACGCGCGAGCAAAAATTGTCGCCCTCGGTGACAAATGAGACCGATGTGAATTCGTAACGGTCCAGATCCCCACCAAATGCCGATATCCGCATCCGATCCCGCTACTTTGGTCGCGGGCTTTGATAGCGGGTCTCGATAACCGGCTGGGAAAGGGGGAACATTGCGCGTTGACGGACGGGACATCACTGTCACCGGCAGCCTCCTGCAACCGCCGACCCGTCGCACCAACGACATCCTGCGGCTGACGCTGGCCGCGATCTTCCTGGCCACCGTCATCACCAGCTCGCTGATCACCCGCTACGAGTGGGTGGCGCTGGAGAAGTCGATCTCCGAGATCGTCGGCGTGCTGACGCCCACCCAGTCCAACCTGGTCTACCTGGCGTACGGCATCGCGATCCTGGCACTGCCGTTCGTGATCCTGGTCAGCCTGGTCCTGGGACGCCAGTGGAAACTGCTCGGCGCCTATGCCGCCGCGGCCCTGATCACCATGCTGTCGCTGTCGATCACCGCCAACGGCATCGCCGCGCCCAGATGGCATTTCGATCTCTCGGACCGGCTCAGCTCCCAGCTCTCGCAGTTCCTCGATGACCCGCGCTGGATCGGCATGCTCGCCGCTGTCCTCACCGTCTCCGGGCCGTGGCTGTCACGCCGGCTGCGCCGCTGGTGGTGGACGCTGCTGCTGGCATTTGTCCCGATCCATCTGGTGGTCAGCGCCGTCGTGCCGGCCCGCTCCCTGCTGGGCCTGACCGCGGGCTGGTTCGTCGGCGCCCTGGTGGTGTGGCTCGTCGGCACCCCCGCCCTGGAAGTCCCGCTCGACGGCGCGGTGCGCGCGCTGGCCCGGCGCGGGTTCGTCGTCTCGGCGTTCACCGTGGTGCGCCCGGCCGGCGCCGGCCCGTTGACTTTGACCGCGCAGTCGCCGGATCCCGACTCCAGCGCCATCGTCGAGCTTTACGGCCCCAACCAACAGAGCGGCGGCGCGGTACGGCAGGTGTGGCGCAAGCTGCGGCTGCGCTCCAATGAGACCGCGCCCCTGCAGACCTCGATGCGCCGCGCCGTCGAGCACCGGGCCTTGATGGCCATCGCCATCGGCGACCTGGGCCTGGCGAGCACGTCGACCATGTCGGTGGCGGCGCTGGACCGCGGGTGGACGCTCTACGCACACAACCGCAAACGCGGCATCCCGCTGGACCACAGCACCGAAGAAACCACCGTCGGTCGCGTCTGGAACGCGCTGCGCACCCTGCACGACCACCAGATATCCCACGGCGACCTGTGCAGCAACGAGATCACCGTCGACGACGGCGCCGTGCTGTTCGGCGGGTTCGGCAGCGCCGAATACGGTGCCACCGACGTCCAATTGCAGTCCGACATCGCGCAACTGCTCGTCACCACCACGGCGTTGTACGACGCGAAGGCGGCGGTCACCGCGGCGATCGATGCGTTCGGCCGCGACACCGTGCTCACCGCATCACGCCGGCTGACCAAGGCCGCGGTGCCGTCCCGGGTGCGCGACGCCGTCCCCGACGCCAAAGCAGTGATGGCCGCCGCACGCGACGAGGTGAAACGCCAGACCGGCGCCGACCAGATCCAGGCCGAGACCATCACCCGGTTCACCCGCACTCAGGTGATCCAGCTGGTGCTGCTGGTGGCGTTGGTCTACGTGGCCTACCCGTTCATCAGCACGGTGCCGACGTTCTTCTCCGAACTGCGCACCGTGGACTGGTCGTGGGCCCTGCTCGGGCTGACCGTCTCGGCCCTGACCTATGTCGGCGCGGCGGCCGCGCTGTGGGCATGTGCCGACGGGCTGGTGAGTTTCCGCAACCTCTCGATCATGCAGGTGGCCAACACCTTTGCCGCCACCACCACGCCCGCAGGCGTCGGCGGCCTGGCACTGAGCACCCGGTTCCTGCAGAAGGGCGGGCTGAGCACGACGCGTGCCACCGCGGCGGTGGCCCTGCAGCAGTCGGTACAGGTGATCGTGCACGTGATCCTGCTGATCTTCTTCAGCACCATGGCCGGGGCCTCGGCCGACCTGTCGCATTTCGTCCCGAGCTCCACCGTCCTGTACCTCATCGCCGGGCTCGCACTCGGGCTGATCGGGGCGTTCCTGGCCGTGCCCAAACTGCGGCGCTGGCTGTCGTCCTCGTTGCGCCCCAAACTCAAAGAGGTCACCGACGACCTGGTCAAACTGGCCCGCGAACCACAACGGTTGGCGCTCATCGTGTTGGGCGCCGCGGGCACGACTCTCGGCGCGGCCCTGGCACTGTGGGCCAGCGTCGAGGCGTTCGGCGGAACCACCTCATTCATCACCGTCACGGTCGTCACCATGGTCGGCGGCACCCTGGCCTCGGCAGCCCCCACCCCCGGCGGTGTGGGCGCGGTCGAGGCGGCCCTGATCGGTGGTCTCGCGGCATTCGGCGTGCCTGCCGGGATCGCAGTGCCGGCGGTGCTGCTCTACCGGGTGCTGACCTGCTGGTTGCCGGTGTTCATCGGCTGGCCGGTGATGCGCTGGCTCACGAAGAACGACATGATCTGAGGCTTTCGCGTGTTGCCCGGCGGGATCGGCGTGTCGCGGGCGGGACGGGAGTGCCGAGTTGCCCGGCTATCAGCGACTTTTCAGCGACAATCGCCACATCCACACCGTGAGCACCATGTGCCGCGCGCCCGAAGTGAACTTGTGCCACTCGAATGCATACCAGTTTCATTCGTCACAGATTTCGAGGTGCCCGGTTATCAGCGACAGTGTCGCTGATACGCGGGCACTGGACCAGTGAGACTGATGAGGTCAGCGGTGCCGGATTGGCGAAAACGGTCAGCGACAATGGGTTTGACGAGCTAGGAGTTAGCCGTGTGGCAATTGTCGCTGAAAAGTCGCTGACAGGCGGGCACATCGATCAATCGTCCGAATCGGCTAAATCGGCATGCGGTAGCCGAAATACTCGTGGTCCTCGTTGTACCCACCACGGCCCCAACCGACTTCACGGAAATCAGACACGAATTCGACCGCCTCGATCCACTTCACCTGTTTGAAGCCGAGCTCCAACTTGTTGTCGACGGCCATGCCCCGACCTCCTAGAAACAGTGCGCATCACAGAATCCACGGGAAGGCCCCGTACATCGGGAACGCGTCGACGAACGGCGGAGAGTCGTTGATCTGCGCATTGCCGGGCGAGATGCACTCACTGCCGACGTTGGTGGTGGTACACGACTGCGGCGCCGGCGCAATGTGCTGACTGCCGGTCGGCACTCCCGCCACAGTGGCTCCCGCGAGGGGCGCGAGGATGATCGACGTCGCGGCGCCGGCAGCGGCCAGCGCGGCGGCAGAGATTATTCGCATGATCCGCACCTTCCATACGTTCCATACGTTTATGTACGGTCACCTCAAGCTATCGCTGCGACCTGGGCATTCCCCGTGGCGAAACTGAGCGGAGGCGAGATTCCGCCGAAGAATTCCGGACATTCCGTGCACCCGGCCACCGAGGTGAGGTGCCATGATGATGAGTCATGGACGGCGCCGATCTCACCGAGTTGATCCGCCATGCCGACTCCGCGCTCGCCGGTGTCGGCAAACTCCGCGCCGAGATCGCCGACCGTATCCGCGCCCGCACCGACGAGGTGGTTACGCAGACCCTGCAGTCGGCGCCGCTGCAGCACCTGCGCCCGTATCTGGCGCCCGGCGCGCGTCTCGGCGGGCTGGCCAACTCCGAGTACCGCAGGGTCGCCGACATCCACACGGTGCCCGCCCGGCTGTTGACCCAGGTGCCCGGCGTCGACATCGAGGCCGCGCAATCGGTGCAGGCCGCAGCCCAGGCCATGGCCCACCACATCCGCACCACCACCCGGCCCCGGCTGCGCGCCGGGGAGGACACCGAGCTGTTGTCCTCGCTGCTGACGCTGACCGAGACCGACGTGCCGGTCAAGCAGTTGCGCCGGCTGATGCCGCGGCTGCGCAGCCACACCGCGTCGGATCCGCTGCTCGAGTCGGCGCGCGGACTGCTGGACCGCATCGACGATGCCCATCACCACGACGGCGACGTGTGGGCACACTACCGCGCCGACCCTCGCCCCATCGACCAGCTTCTCAGTGAATTCGCCTCCGGGACAACCGATGTGGATGCAGCCCAGGGATTCGTCGGAGCCGAGGTGGCCGTACAGGTCGAGCAGACCCCGTTGAACCGATCACTGCTGCGCACCGAATTGCGCGGATACCAGGAATTCGGCGCCCGCTACGCGCTGGCCCGCGAGCGGGTGCTGCTGTGCGACGAGCTCGGCCTGGGCAAGACCCTGCAGGCCCTGGCGGTCGTGGCACACCTGGCCGCCGCCGCGCAGCTACGCCACACCCTGGTGGTGTGCCAGCCCAACACCGGAATCCATTGGGCCGCAGAGGCCGCCAAGCACACCGCGCTGCGGGCAATCGAGATCCGCGGCAGCGAACGCGATGCGCGCCTTGAGGATTGGAAGACCTCCGGCGGTGTGGCCATCGTGTCTTACGACACCCTGCAACGCATCAAACTGCCCGAACGCCCCGGGCTGGTCATCATCGACGAGGCACACCTGCTGCGGGACCCGAAGTCCGACCGGTCCCGGGCCGTCCGCAACGTGCTGACCTCCGACAACCGCGTGCTGTTCCTGTCCGGCGTGCCGATGCACCAGCGGATCGGCGGTTTTCGCCATCTCGCCGACTTTCTGCAACCCGACGTCGCGGGCAAGGTCGCGCCCAACGCCGGCGAACGCGGATCGATCGCCTTCCGCCGCGCCGTGGACCGGGTGTACCTGCGACGGGACTACCGCGATGTTGTCGACGAACTGCCGGTGCGGATCGCCACCGAGGAGTGGGTGCGACTCGGCCGAGCCGACCGTGAGCGCTACCGACAGTCCGTCTCCAGCGGAAACTTCAGCGCGATTCGGCAAGGCGCCTGGCCGTCGGGCTCACCGACACCGGGAGCCAAGCTGGACCGGCTCATCGAACTCACCAACGAGGCCCACATCAACGGCGCCCGGGTGGTGGTGTTCTCGCATTTTCCCGCGGTACTCGAGGTGATCCGGAAAGCCCTGCCGGGCAACATCTTCGGACCGGTGGACGCGTCGGTACCCGATCAGCAGGCCGTCGTCGACGCGTTCGCAACCGACCGCGGCCCGGCCACCCTGTTGGCCCACATCGGGGCCGGCGCGCTGGACCTGCGCCGGCTGAATGCTCCGGTGGTGTTCATCATCGCCGAACCCCAGTGGCAGCCCCGCACCGAGCGGCAGGTGATCGGACGCACCCAGCGGCTCAGCGAACTGCACACCGTGCGGGTGTACCGGCTGCTGGCCAGGGGCACCGTCGATGAGCCGATCCGTCGCCTGGCGCAGCATCCCGAGCAGGCCCCACCACATCAGGACGAGGTCGTGCGAGCCGAGCAGGCCCGGCTGGCCCGAGCGGGGCTGACCGCCAAGTTCAGTGGAACCGGTTGATGATCGGAATGCGCTCGATGATCCGGTCCCGCAGCCGCGGCTGCGGGTAGGTCACCGGCGGGGGAACATACGGCGGCGGTGCATAGACCGGCGCGGGTGCGGGCGGAACGTAGGCGGGCGCGGGCGCCGGGGCCGGAGCTGCCGGGGCCGGCGGGATCTGGGCGGGTGGCTGGTGTGCCGGCGGATTGGCGGCCTCGACCGCCTGAGCCGGCGGCGGAGCCGCGGGGGCCGGTTTGACGGCGGGCTTGTCGACCGGCTTGTGCACCGGTTTCGGTGCCGGCCCGGCAGCGGGCGCCGAATCCTGGATTCCAGCGGCGTGCGCGGTTTCCGATACCGCGCCCGGATGCAGGTGCAGCCCGATGGCGGCCGAGGTCGCGACGACGAGCGTCACCAGGGCCCCGCCGACGACCGACGACAAGGCGCCGACCTTGGTCCAGTGCACCGCCTTGGCCGGTGTGGCCGCGGTGTTCACCGCGAGCGCCGCCGCCAGTCCTGCGCCCCGCGCAAACGCCAGATCGGATTCGGCCGCGGTGATCACCGCAGTCGAGACGGAATCGGCCAGCTCCGACACGATCGGGCCGTAGGCGTCGGAGCCCAGGATGAACATCGCGCTGATCGGCCGGCCGGTCAGCGCCAACAGTCCGGTGATGTCGGCGACGAACGTGTCGGACCGCTCGATGCGGTCGGCACTGACGTCGTCGGGGGTCACGATCGCCACCACCGCGGCGTCGGGTTCGACGATGCACACCGCGATGTCGTCGTGCTCGGTGATCTCGGCGATGCCACTGGCCAGCATCCCGGCCGCCTCGATCTCCGAGACCGCGAAGACATTTCCGTAGCCGCGGTTATCCAGAGATTGCATGATGTGACCGGCCAGTGGCGCGGCATCATTCGTCCACGTCACGCCGATGGCATGGATTCGGTGTCCGCCGTCGAGTTCGGTGTCGTCCACCAAGCCCCGCAGCAGGCCGTCGGGGTCATAACCGGCGACATCCTCGAACGAGATCGCGCCGCGATCGAGCGGACGCCCCTCGCCCGTCGTCCCTTCGACGAGCACCCACCGAACGGCTCTCGAAGTCATCGCGAGGCCGAGCACGAGATCCATACCGATCCCCCGATCTGCCTAGTCAGTCGTTGATCAGGTTACCGGTGTGACGCCGGTTACACGTGGGTGCGGCGATCTGCGCGCAAACTCCTCCGTCTGATATCGGCCCGCACCCATGCGGCCGCACACCATAAGCTCGCTGCATATGAGGTACCTCGCCGCCGCGTTGGCCACCATGTCCGTGCTCGCCGGGTGCGCAGTCGCGGGCAGGCCGACCGCGGCCCCGGTGGACGATGAATGGCGCCAAGCGGTAATGGACGCGGTCGCGGGACTGGGCACGCAACTGGGCCCGATCGGCGACGCGATGACGGCTCCCGTCACCGACTACCCGGCACTGCACCGCGCCTGCACCGATATGCGCGCCTACGTCGACTCAACACAGCCGAAAGTACTGCCCGGGCCCGACGTCCTGGTCAACGCCGCCCTCGGGGACGGCTTCGACGGCTTCCGCAGCATGGCCGACCAATGCGTGGCCTTGACCCCGGCAAACAGTGCCACCCGGTTGACGAAGTTGGGCACCACCATCGATGAGGCCCATCTCCGCATGAACGAGGGGCTCAAGCTGCTGGGCATCGAAATCCCGAAACGCTGACGGCCCACCCGACCGGCTACCACACGCGAGCCATTTTCGGAGCCACACCTCGGGGCCCCGAACGTGACACAGACCTCAGCCAGTTAATTAGGCTTCCGTAGCGATTGTGTTCAAGAATTGTTTACCGTGTCGTTACAGTTCCTCCTGCTGTGCATTGTCGTTTTCACCGCTTTGATGTTCGACTTCACCAACGGGTTTCACGACACCGGCAATGCGATGGCGACGTCGATCGCCAGCGGAGCACTGAAACCACGTACGGCAGTAGCGCTGTCAGCGCTGCTGAACCTCGTCGGCGCGTTTCTGTCCACCGCTGTGGCCGCAACGATCGCCAAGGGTCTCGTCGACGCGAATCTCGTGACCTTGGAGCTGGTGTTCGCCGGGCTCGTCGGCAGCATCCTGTGGAACTTGCTCACCTGGCTGATGGGTATTCCGTCGAGCTCGTCGCATGCCCTCATCGGCGGCATCGTCGGCGCGATGATCGCCGCCGTCGGAGGCCATGGCGTGATCTGGCACGGCGTGGTCTCGACCGTCATCGTGCCCGCGGTGTTGTCGCCACTGATCGCCGGTGTGGTGGCCTGCATCGCCAGTTGGCTGGTCTACCGGCTGATCCGGGGCCTTCCGAAGGACCGCACGATCGCCGCCTTCCGTTACGGACAGATCGGCTCGGCATCCCTGATCTCACTGGCGCATGGCACGAACGACGCGCAGAAGACAATGGGCATCATCTTTCTCGCCCTGATCTCCTACGGCGCCGTCGACGACTCCGCGACGATGCCGCCGTTCTGGGTGATCGCCGCCTGCGCCATCGCCATCGCCCTCGGCACGCTCTCAGGTGGTTGGCGGGTCATCCGCACCCTCGGCAAGGGACTGGTCGACACCGAGGCTCCCCAGGGCATGGCCGCCGAAGTGTCCTCGGCGGCAACCATCCTGCTGTCCAGTCACTTCGGCTATTCGCTGTCCACCACGCACGTCGCGACCGGGTCCATCCTCGGCAGCGGATTGGGCCGTCGCACCGAGGTGCGCTGGGGCGTCGCCCGCAACATGGCCACCGCGTGGCTGATCACCCTGCCGGCCGCGGGCCTGATCGGCGCACTGACCTATGTCCTCGTGCACGGGATCGGCGGCTTCGCCGGGCCGCTGGTCGGGTTCGTCGCCCTGATCGCCTCGACGGTGCCCATCTGGCTCAGGTCGCGCAAGCCCCCGATCGACCACAAGAACGTGAACGACGCGTGGCAGGGCAGCCTGACCGCGGTTGAGGACCGGAGCGGGAACATCGCATGAGTGACTGGATCAATCTCGTGGCCGTCGGCAAGATCCTGCTGTTCGGCCTGGCAGTGGGCGCATCCGTGCCGACCCTGTTCGCGATCGGTGTGCGCCTGCACATCGCGGGTGATGTCGCCGATGACGCCTCAGACGTCGGCCGCCGCCGTCTGCTGACGGGCCTCAGCTGGGTGATGTTCGCGTTGGTGCTGGTCGTGGTGGTCGCCGGCGTGCTGTTCATCGCCAACAATTTCATCGGCCATCACACCGGCGTCTACCTGTTCGGCGGTGACGCGCACCGCTAGGCCGGCTCAGGCCAGCGGCGCGACGGGCGCCGGTGCGGCCGGTGCCGGCGAGGGCGCTGTCGGCGACGTCGCCGGTGGGCTTTGAGCAGGGGCTGGCCCGGGAAGTGACTGCGGCGCCGGGCCCATGTGCTGGGCGGCCTGTGCGGGCTGGGCCGGCTGGACACGCGCAGGCTGCGACGGGCCGGTGCCGGCCAATATCGCCGGCGCAGCGGGCTGGGTCGACTGCTGCGCCCAGTCGTCCTGAAGCTTGCTCGCCGCGAACGCGGCGCCCTGGTTCACCAGGCCGGCTTCCGCGTACTGCGTGTGAATGCCGAAGCTTCTGCCCTGCGGGTCGCACACCAGATCGTTGTCGACGCAGAGGTCGATGGACTTGGCCGCGTAGTTCGGCCCTACGACGACCGACGGGTTGTTGAGCACCTTCATGAATCGCGGCGACGGCTTGCCGAACAACGCGACGGCCGCCACGTGGTCCGCCACATCGGACGGCATCGGTGCGGGCACATCTGCCGGTGAAACCCCGTCCGGCACAACGCTTGCCGTCACGAACCCGATGACCGCCGCACCCTGGGAGAACCCGCCGAGCACCATCTTGGTGTCCGGGCAGTTGGCGGCGGTGGTCATGATGCGCGCCCGAGCATCAGCGATTCCTTGTACGGCAGTTGGGAAATCGGTGGTCGCCGGGTAATCGACGGGATAGACCCCCACCGATTTCGGAGCGACGTTGGCGCGCAGAGAATTGATGAACGCCTCCCCGGTGTCTCCTACGCCCGGCGCTTCCATCGTGCCGCGGGCGAAAACCACCTCGGCATCCGGACACGGTGTCGCATTGGCGGACGGAATCGCCACGTTGTTCATCACGGAAGCCGCCGCCGCCATGACGGCAACTAATCCGGCACTTCCGAATTTCCCCACCAATTCACTGTGACACAGCGCAGCATGGAGCGCGCCCCGAGAAGGCGGAGGCATAAAGGTCCCTCAAGAACCAACGAGAACTCTTAAGAAAGGAATTCATGAATGAAAGGTCGGGGGATATCGTCATGCCGTCCGCGCCGGCAGCGTTTTTCGCATCGGTGGGCTTCGATGTTGTTGGCCGGTGGCGTCGTGGTCGCGGTATCGGCAGGAATCACGGTCAGCACACCAACAGCCACTTACAGTGCTGAGATTCGGCTGGTGGGCACGACGATCGGCGTGGGGCCCTCTTTCGACGCATTCGGATTGACCGTCCCGATGTTGTTCTACGGAAGCACCATCCCGGAAGGCGACTCGTACCGCACCCTCCCCTACCCCGCACAGATCAACCTCAACTACCCGATCATCTCGGATCTGCCGGTGCTGTCGGGTCTTCCGTACTGGCCGCAGTCCCTGAAACGATCCGAGGGGGTCGGCGCCGGCTACCTGCTGCAGGACATCGCCAACACGGCGGCCGGTGAGAAGATCACGATCATCGGCGTATCGCAGGGCAACCAGGTCGCCGAACTGGCGCGGGCAGCAATGGCCAAAAGCCTGAATTACGTTGCCAATGCCGAGAATTACGAGTTCGTCTTCATCGGAAACCCCTATCAACCAAACGGCGGCATTCTCACCAGATTGGCATCGTGGAGCACCCTTCCGGTACTGGGCGACATCTTCCCGCTCGGCCGTCCCGGGCCTTCCGACAGCCCCTTCAAGACCACGTACTACCAGAATCAATACGACGGCATCGCCGACTTCCCCGCCTATTTCAACGTGCTGTCGCTCGTAAATTCCTTTGCCGGCCAGGCGTTCGGGCATGCATTCCCCGGCTACGCCCTGGAGTATCCCGACGCCCCGAACGCGGTGAAGACACAGGTCGGCAACACCACCTACGTGATGCTGCCCCAGTATCTTCCGTTGCTGGCACCGCTTCGCATACCCGCATCCCTGATCGGCGCGGAACGATTCGTCGACGCCCTGGACCCCGTGCTGCGGGTCTTCGTCGAGATGGGATACGACCGCACCGCAGATCCCAGTCACGCCCAGGAATTCAGCTGGGTCACGCCTCAGGAGAAGGTGCAGGAAGCACTGAACGAACTGCCGCGCGCGTTCAAGCAGTCGATCGCCATCCTCGCCGGCGAAAAGTACACCCCCACGCTGCCCCAGCCGGTCGTCTCCGACACCGAACCCGAGACACCGGTGACCGAGCATCCGATTGTGCCGGTGGGCACCTCGCCGTTCGAGCAGGACGTACGCCGCGCGGTGGAGGACATGGCGGCAACGTTGTCAAACGCCACCCGGCCGTTTGCCAAAGTGCTTCAAGCCATCGGCGAGGCGACGAGGACACAGAAGACCATTGAGCCCACCGAGCCGACCGACGCCGTCAACGCGTCGACGTCACTGCGCGCCCCGAAGACGCACACGCAAGTGGGCTCGCCCCGCAGCGATTCGGTGCAGCGGTTGAGGGCGGCCCTGCAGCCGAAGGGCTCCGACCGGGATTCCGTTCGCTCGATTGTTCGCTCGTCGGTTGGCTCGGCTGTCGGCGCGGCCAAGGCCAAGAAGGCCGCGAAGTCTGCACCCGCTGAACGCCATCGCCCTTCGGATCGCAAGCGCAACCGCGCGGGCTAACCGTCCGACCTCGGGATACCGACCGCACTACACTCCGGGCCATGGATAGACCGCCGGCGGCGCCCGGCGCAGGCACAACGCCGGGCCAGGCTGCAAAGCCCCGCGGGCAGCGCACGATCCGCGGACTCGACGCCGAGCAGCGTCGTGCGTATCGCCGTGAGCAGTTGTTGACAGCGGCCTTTGACCTGATTGCGCGCGACGGGTATGCCAACACCTCGATCGAGCAGATCTGCCAGACGGCGTATGTCGGCAACAAGGCGTTCTATGAAGTCTTCGACAGCAAAGAAGACTGCTACCTGGCCCTGCTCGCCCAGATAGCAGCACGGATCGAGAAGCAAGCGGTCGAGGCGCTCGCCGATGCGCCGGACGATCCCGACGAAACCGTCCACCGACTGTTGTCGGCCTTCGCCCACGCTCTCGTCGACGACCCCCGGGTGGCTGTGGTCGCCTTCGGGGAATGTGCCGGCATCTCGCCGCGCGTCGAGCGGCTGCGCCGCGAGAATCGCCGCTGGACTGCGGCGTTTCTCGAAAATCTGTGGCGGCAGCGCGAGTTTCCCTGCCTGCCCGATACCGGCGCGGTCGACTATCACGCCTTGGCGGTGTCGACCGTGGGCGGGCTGTTCGAAAGCGTGGCCGACTGGCTGCACCAGCGGGAGACCGACAGCGCTTCACCGCCGACCATCGACACGCTGATCGGCAATCTCGCGAGCTTTGTGGCGGTGGTTCGCGCCGGGATCGCGGCGTCCACCCGCTGAATCTGCAAACCCCGGTTTGCAACAAGAGCCCTTGTTTCAAAAAGCGACTCTTGTCATTCATCTCTACCCACTGGTAGCTTTCCGGCAGCATGCGAAGTGGCGCCCGTCACATTCCGCTGTTGACGTGCTGGTCGCAGGCTCAGATGTTCCGGCCGTGCCATCTGGACGGCCGACTCACCACGATGAGGAAAGAAGGAACAGCATGCGGGGTTGGGGTCGGGGGGAGTCGTCGCGCGGTGCGCGCCGACAGCGCGGTTCACGCCGTTGGGGGTCGATGTTGCTGACCGGCGGCGTCGTCGTCGCGGTATCGGCGGGAGTCACGGTCAGCACCCCGACGGCCACATACAGTGCCGCCGTTCGACTGATCGGTACGACGATCGGCGTCGGGCCCTCCTTCGACGGATTCGGGTTGAGCATCCCGATGTTCTTCTACGGGAGCACGGTGCCCGAAGGCGACTCGTTCCACACAGTCCCCTACCCGGCGCAGATCAACCTCAGCTTCCCGATCATCTCCGATCTGCCTGGGCTGTCCGACATTCCGTACTGGCCGCAGTCGCTCAAACGATCCGAGGAGATCGGGGCGGGCTACCTCCAACAGGACATCGCCAACACCCCCGCCGACGACAAGGTCACGATCATCGGCATGTCGCAGGGCACCCAAGTCGCCGAGATCGTGCGCGCCAGCATGGCCAAAGACCCGAATTATGTTGCCAACGCCGACAATTACGAGTTCGTCTTCATCGGCGACCCGTACCAGCCCAACGGCGGCATCCTGACCCGCTTCACCTCGTGGAGCGATCTGCCCGTGCTCGGCGACATCTTCCCGTTCGGCCGGCCGGGGCCGTCCGACAGCCCCTTCAAGACGACCTATTACCAGAACCAGTACGACGGATTCGCTGATTTCCCGGCGTATTTCAACGTGATGTCCGTCGCGAACGCGGTTGCCGGGATCTTGTTCCAGCATGTCTTTCCCGGCTATGTGCTGGAGCACCCTGACGCACCCAACGCCGTCACCACACAGGTCGGCAACACCACCTACGTGATGCTGCCCCAGTACCTGCCACTGCTGGCACCGCTGCGCATTCCCGCATCCTTGATCGGCGCGGAACGATTCGTCGACGCCATGGACCCGATCCTGCGGGTGTTCATCGAAATGGGCTACGACCGCACCGCAGACCCCAGTCAGGTCAAGGAGTTCAGCTGGGTCACGCCTCCAGAGAAGATCCACGAAGCACTCAACGAGCTGCCGGCGGCGTTCGCACAGTCACTGGCGATTCTGGGCGGCCAAAAGTACACCCCCACCCTGCCCCAGCCCGTTGTGCCGGGCACCGAACCCGAAACACCAGTGACCGACCATCCCATCGACCCGGTGGGCAACTCGCCGTTCGAGCAAGGCGTGCGCCACGCGGTCGAGGACGTCGCGGCAGCGCTGTCCGACGCCACCCGGCCACTGGCCAAGGTGCTGCAGGCGATCGGCAGCGCGACAGCGCCGCACAAGACGGTTGTCCCGGCCAATAGCCCCGTTCCGGCAGAAATCAAGGCGGACAGCACTGTTGCCGCCACGGTCGAGACCGGCAACGAGACGAAGTCAACATCGATCGGTCGTCCGACGCTGACACGATCGGACTCCCCGCGCACCGACTCGGCGCCGCGGTTGAAGGTGGTCCGCGACACGGACGATTCGCAGGCGCGCGACGGGAAGGCTTCGCCCGCCGGCGAGTCAGCCCATGAGTCCGCGCCGAGCGCCGGGTCGGACAGTGACAAGCCAGACCGGAAGTCCGTTCGCACCGCGAAGCGGGCGGCCAAGCAGGCCGCGAAGTCGGCGGACACTCAGAACAACCGGCCCTCGAAGCACGAGAGCGCGAAGGCCGGCTAACGCTCTGACGGCGGGCGCTGCGGACGACGCTGAATCCGCAGCGCCTGCGTCGGAACCTGAAGATCGGCGGTCGGCGGGGCGGCCAGCACCGTCGTCGAATCCTCTTTCAGGCGAACGATTCTCGGGACGGACGCCGCCCGGGGTTGCCGAACGATGGTCGGCGGTGCGAACTCTTCGACGGCAGGTCTCGACGGCACGACCTCCGTCGGCGGTTCGGGCGCCGGCTTGGCGGAACGGGTTTCGCGTCGCACCAGGTAGCCGGCAAACGGCCCGGTGAACACCATCACCACCAGCACGAGCAGGCTCAGCACACACACGGTGACGTCGAAGGTGCTGGTGATCTGCTGGGCCAGGTTGTTGCCGTAGATCGCCGCGGGTGCCGGACCGGCGTAACGCGGTGCCAGGGCCACCCCGATGGCCACATTCGCCACGGTGAAGACGAACAGCACCGCGCTGAAGGCGGCGGCCACGGTCGTCGAGGTCAGCCCCTGCTCGAGCTGGCGGTGCAGCCACCGCGCGACCAGTGCGGTGACCAGGTTGAACACCGTCATCGCGACGGTGTCGTACGCCGCCCGTGGGAGGTCGAGCGATAGGGCGATCAGGAAGTCGACGATCCGCAGCGCCGCCGCCGCGAACGCCCAGAAGGCGATGAGCGTCAGGCACTTCTGCGCGGCACCGCGGTAGGCGCCGACGGTCGGCGGCTTGATCAGGAAGACGGCGTACAGCGTCGTCGGCGCCACGATCGCGGCGGCAGCCGCCCAGGCGAGGTAGCCCTCGTAGCCCACGGCCGCCGTCGAGGTGTTCTGGGCGATGCCGTGGAAGGCGTCGATATCGCGGCCGATGCCGGCAAGCCACACCAGAGTGGCAGCGATCGCGCCCGAGACACCGATGGCCGTCGTGGCCAACCGCGCCGCCCCGGTGCGCTCGGTGAGCCAGCGCGAGGCGATGACCAGAGCGATCATCGCCTCCGCGCCGTAGAGCAGGGTGGTGACGATAACGGCGATGTCGTGACTGCCGAACTCGACCTGGGTGACGAACAGGTACCGCAGCCGCCAGTAGAGGTTGAATGCAACCGACAGCGTCGCCAAGGCGATCGAGAGGAAACCGATCGCCCGGGCTATGGCGTACCAGCGGCGAAACCTGTTGTCCTCGATCGTGATCGACGTGATGGGCGGCTGCGCCGCCAGCAGTGCGCCGGCGAGGCCGAGCAGCATGCCCGGCCCCACCCCCGGCGGCACGGCCCCGGTTCCGCCGCTGCCCACCGTCTGCGCAAGGTGGTACCCGACGAAACAGATGACCACGACGAGGTAGGCGGCGCTGAGCACGAGCCGGATGCGGCTGGTGCGACCGACGTCGGATTTGGGGGCGGCCAGGCGGAACGGACCGAGGTGCGGGGCGAGCGCGGCGCCGATGGCCAGCAGCGTCACGACGGCCAGCACGCCGAACGTCGACCCGGCACTGCCGGGCACCCCAAGGCCGAATTCAAGGTTCCACGGGAGCAGCATCGCGACGACGAGCAGCGCCACGGCGAAGCCGTCACGCACCCGGTTGGTCCGGCTGGGTACGTAGCCGACCCGCGGGGGTCGCTCCACGACCCGCGCGGCCATTGTCGCCACCTGCACGGTGGCGGACGCGTCGTAACGCTCGTCGCTCAACTACCGATTCCTCTCTATGAGTGACAACGCAACGGGACTCAACCAGCGTGCTCACTTTTGCTCCGACGCACAAGCAGCGCTGGCTACCGCGCCGTTTGACCAGCAGGGCCTGTCGCAGCTGTGCGGTAGCTTGGAAATGTCCGTCGGGGATCGAAATACATCCATGAAGCAAGGAGTGGGGCCGTGGACGTAGTCCTCGGGGTGGCGGTCACCGGGCGTGTGGCGCGCTTGGCCATGATCGGTTCGCCCGCGAGTGGCGGCCAGGTTCTGGATCAGTACGCGCTCGATCTGCCCGACGACCTGGTTGCCGAGATGTCGGAGTTGGCCGAGACCATCATCGGCACCTACCGCGCGGTGACCGAGTCCGGTAATCAGGTCGCCGCGACCCGACTGTGCGTGCCCGACGATTCGGCCGCCGACACGTTGCGCCGGACGGTGCTCGACGCCGGGGTGCCCAACGTCGAGGTGGTGACCGAAGCCGAGGCCGCCGCAGCACTGGCCCGCAGCGTAGGTGCAGACGCCGCACTGCTGCTCGCCGATGACGACACCGTGTCGCTGACGACGGTCGGCCAGGCCAGCGAGGCACCCGCGTCGACATTGACGACATTGGCCACGATGCCGATCGGCACTGCCGGGGCGGCCGCCGCGTGTGCAGCCGTGCTGCACCGGGTACCCGCCGGCGAAGCCCCGGGGCGCGTGCTGTTGGTCGGACAGCGCCTCGATCTTGATTCCGTTGCGGCAGAGCTTCGTTCGACCGCACCGGTGGAGGTGGCACCGGACGCGGGCTACGCGATCGCCCGGGGTGCGGCCCAACTGGTCGGCGATGTCGCACCGGCCGGCGCGGCCACCCAGATGGCACCTGCCCTCGAGGCGACGCAGATGGCACCTGTATCGGCGGCCACCCAAATGGCTCCCGCCGCAGCCGATGCCACGCAGATGGCGCCAGCTGCCGCTGATGCCACGCAAATGGCTCCTGCCGCCGCCGATGCCACCCAGATCGCACCCGCCCGTGGGGACGCCGCCGCCGTCGGGCCGGACCTGGCCTACTCACAGGCGGCCGATGACGAGCCCTGGGCCGACGAGATGCCCATGGACGCGGTCAACGAGTTCGTCCCCGAGCAGGAAGACGACCCGGAGTACACGACCGTCATCGCGCCGCCGCCGCCGCGGATGCTGCTGATGGGCAGCGCCTTGGCATTCGTGGTGGTCAGCTTCGCCACATTGGCCGTCACCGTCGCGATCAACGTCCGGCCGACAGCCGATGTGCGGGCCCAGCCCGCGCCCACCCAGCAGGCGGCCACCGTGCCAGGTAACTACCTCCCGCCGGTGCCGCATGAGCCGGATCCGGTGGCACTGCCCGTGGCGGTGCTCACCCCGCCACCCGCCGCTCCGGCTGCGCCCAAGGTGCGCTCTGACACCGGCAACCAGCCGGTCAACCAGGCTCCTGCGGTAGTGCCGCCGGCCGCACCTCCGGCCGTGCCGGCGCCTCCGCCCGTCGAGATTGCACCGGGACCAGTTCCAGTACCTGTGCCTGTGCCGGTGCCCATTCCGATCCCGATCCCTCCGGTTGTGTGGCCGACTGTGCCGACGTGGGTGCCGACGACACCTCCGACGACCCCGCCGACC
Source organism: Mycobacterium sp. NPDC004974 (assembly GCF_053600815.1). Lineage (NCBI taxonomy): Bacteria > Bacillati > Actinomycetota > Actinomycetes > Mycobacteriales > Mycobacteriaceae > Mycobacterium > Mycobacterium sp. NPDC004974. The sequence continues at coordinate 258,219 of NZ_JBSGAQ010000008.1, forward strand.
ACGACCACCGCACCACCCACCACCACTACGGCTCCCCCGACGACAACGACAGCCCCGCCGACCACCACCACGGCACCGCCTACGACGACAACGGCACCGCCGACGACGACCACCGCGCCGCCGACCACTACCGCGCCACCCACGACGACGGCACCGCCCACCACCACGGTGGCGCCGCCGACCACCACCGTGCCGCCGACACACACGTCCACGGAAGCGTCGGAGCCGACGATCGAGGCTCCGGCCCACACCGCGCCGGCATACACACCCCCGGTCGAACAGCCCGTGACTCAGGCTCCGGCGACTCAGGCTCCGGTCACAACGGTGGCACCACAGTCTCCGTTTGGTGGTGACTCCCCGTTTGGTGGGTCTTCGTCCGGCGGCGGACTGTTCGGTCGCGGTAGTGGCTCCGGCAGCGGCAGCGGTTCCAGCTCCGGCGGCTCGCCGGTGACGACGATGCCCCTCAGTCCGTAACTCGCCCTTCCTCGAAAGGACCGCCCTAGTGGCCAAGAAGCGCTGGAATGACCTGTCCCCCAATGCCAAGAAGGCCGTCATCGCCGTGGCAGCAGTCGACGCCGGGTTGCGGGCCTGGGCGCTGCGTGACCTCGCGGGCCGCCAGCCGAACCAGATCAAGGGGCCAAAGTGGTTGTGGGGCAGCGCCCTCGGACTGCTGAGCACCTCGGGTGTGCTGCCCGCGGCCTATCTCGTAGTCGGGCGTAGGTCCTGACCTGGCAGCCCAGGACCTACGTGCCCTTCACGTTGAGCACCTGACGCAGCTCATGCTCAATCTCGACGAGGCCGGCTGCGTCCGCCATGACGACGTCGATGTCCTTGTACGCGTCGGGGATCTCGTCGACCCATTCCGCGCCGTGGCGGTACTCGATACCCTGCATCCGCTGTGCGAGGTCGTCGGCAGTGAACCGGCGACGCGCCTCGTTACGGGAGAACCGGCGCCCGGCACCGTGCGGCGCTGAGCACAGGCCGGCGGGGTTGCCCTTGCCGCGCACCACATACGAACGCGTCCCCATGCTGCCGGGAATCAGCCCCATGACGCCTGCGTGGGCGTCGATCGCACCCTTACGGGTCAGCCACACATCGCGGCCACCGTGGTGTTCCTTGCGGGTGTAGTTGTGGTGAGTGTTGATCCGCTCGACCTCGAAGTCGCCCGCCGTACGTGGCTGGTCCAACTGGGCATAACCCATCCACGCGGCGAACACCCACATGTAACGATCCATCATCTCGGCGCGGTTCTCGAAGGCGAATCGCTGCGCCCAGTTGAGTTCCCGCAGATAGTCGGTGAACTCCGGTGTGCCCTGAGGCAGGTAGGCGAGGTCCGGGTTGGGCAGGTCGATCCACCACCGCTTCATGAGCTTCTGCGCAACCTTGATGTGCTTCTGGGCGATCTTGTTTCCCACACCACGAGAACCGGAATGCAGGAACAGCCACACCCGATCGTCCTGATCCAGGCACAGTTCGATGAAGTGGTTGCCGCCGCCGAGGGAACCGAGTTGCTCGCGCCACTTGGGTGAGTGGGAGAGGTCGATTCCGCCGTCTCCTGCCAAGTGTTCGAGGTCGGCGATGCGGCCCTCCGTGAACGGGAACCGGGCGAGCGTGTCGTTGTAGTTGCCAGGCGACAGCGGAATCGTCGTCTCGATCGCGGTACGCAGGGCAGCCAGGTCACGGTCCTGAATATCGGCAGCGGTGAATTCCGTGCGGGCAGCGATCATGCCGCAGCCGATGTCGACGCCGACCGCGGCCGGGATCACGGCGTCAATGGTCGGGATCACCGTGCCGACGGCTGACCCCTTGCCGCTGTGAGCATCCGGCATCAGCGCGACATGGGGATGCACGAACGGCATCGAGGCGGTCTGCTTCGCCTGCTCGATGGTGTTGTCGTCGATGTGGCTGGCGAAGTTCACCAGCTTGTGGTCGGCGACGTGGTGGTACGCGGTCATGACGTCGATTCTCCCGACGGTGTCGAGTCGATTATCAGCCACGGCTGCGCGGCCGCTGAAACCAATCAGGCCCCCGGGGCAGCATTTCACCGCCACGCCTGAGCGACGGCAACCCCGGTACGAGCGGCCCCTGGGACAGAGACTGTCAGGTCACCACGACCTTGAGAGTGGTTTGTCTCCTCGTGCGCGTGCGGCAACGGCGGTCGCAGAGTTGACGAATGCGGCGACCGCAGTGGAGCGGGACTGCTGCGACCAGGCGACAACCAATCTGGCCGGCGCAAGATCGGTGATCGGTCGGTAGTCACAAAGTGCCAGATCCGTTAGTTGTTCCCAGCCGTCATCGACTCGTCGATTGCGTTTTGCTGATCGACGATGCCAGCGCAGCCGCTACGACACCTAAGCCGCTGAACCGCATCCTGATTGGGCTCATCTTCACCGCCTCCTTGCGGCTTCGTCGAACCACGAATCGGTTCGAGCGAGGTCAACGTAGGGCGAGGGGCTAGCTAAGCGCTCTCTTGGCCTTATGGGTGAGCTGTGAATCGCGCTCAGGACTCTAGAACTTGGTGGGCTCATTCACCGGGAACGGGCCAGAGCCCAGGTCGGCTAACCTATTACCACAGATTGTTGTCTTGTATCCGAGACGACAAGGGGCGAGAGGGGGACGGGCTGTGGCCACGGCAAGTCGCGTGAAGTCTGCTGAGCGCGTCATGGACGTGCTGGACTTGCTTGCGCGACGAGGAGTTCCGATGGCGACCATGGAGATCGCGGAGACGCTGTCCCTGCCGAAAAGCACCACCCACCATCTGCTCAACGTCATGCGGGAACGCCGCTTCGTCTCGTACTGGCCCGATCAACGAGCCTGGACTCTGGGCGTGTCGGCCTTCGAGGTTGGCGCGTCCTATATGCGGTCAGGACCGCTACATCGCGCCGGCCAGCGCTACATGCTCGCCTTGACCAATGCTGTCAACGAAACATCACACCTCGCCGTACTGCAGGGCACCGACGTCATCTACCTGGACAAGCGCGAGCCCCTGACACCAGGCGTTCGACTGGTGACCGAGGTCGGTTCGCGGCTACCGGCACATTTGACCGCGGTGGGCCGGGCCATCCTCAGCCGTCTGGATGTCGAGCAGCTCTCGACGCTGTATGACGGCTACGCCTGGCAGTCGCGCACAGGCGAGGGGCCAACCTCGTTGTCGGCGCTGCGCGAGGTGCTCCACGAGGTGCGCGCCCACGGCTACGCCCACGAACAGGGCACCACCACCTCAGGTATTGACTGCATCGCCAGCCCCGTGCTCACTCGCGACGGCCGCGCTGTCGCGGCACTCGGCGTGGCGTACATGTCGGCCACCAAGACAGCCGAACAGGCTGCCGAGATCACCAAGACGGTGGTCGCTACAGCAGCAGACTTCTCGGAAAGCTTCGGCGCGCGGGTGAATGAGGCGCCGGGCGATGGAGGCGCCTCCGGCATCGCCTGACCATCGCCGGGCACGCTATTCCACTTTGCCATTCCACTTTGCCCCCGAGTCTGGTAATCAAGACTCATGTCTTGGATCACAGATCCCGGTGGTGGGCCGGCGCAAACCACAGCCTTGCTATTGGGCGAGAACTTGTCCCTGAGCGTCGGCACGCGCGAGCTGACCGACCTGGCCGACGGTGACGTCCTCGTTGACGTCGACTATGCCGGGATCTGCGGATCGGACCTGCACGTCCTGCAGACGGGTGACTGGGTGGCCTACTGGCCGGCCACGTTGGGGCACGAAGTGGCCGGGCGGGTGCGCCAGTCGCGGCATGCGAGCTTCGCCGCGGGCGAAGCGGTGGTGGCCGATTCACGGATACCGTGTCGTGTCGTCGATGGCCGCCAGCAATCCGACCGCTTGGCCGAGGATCTCCAATGGCTCGGCGAAGCCCGACCTGGCGGCTACGCCGGGGCCATGGTGATCCCCGGCGACAGCCTCTATCGCGTGCCGCCCGGTCTGAGCACGGCCGATGCCGTGCTGGCCGAGCCGCTGGCCGTCGTCATGTGCGCCATCGACCAGATTCCCGTCGACCACCCCGAGACCGTGGGCATTCTCGGTTACGGTCCGATCGGGGCGCTGGCCCACGCCGAGGTCGCACGCCGGTGGCCGCACGCCGCCGTCACCGTGGTCGAGCCGAACGCCCTACGCGCCGAGCTGGCGCACACCCAGGGTGCTCGCGTCGGAGTACTGACCGGGACGGACCGGTACTCCGTGGTGATCGATGCCGCAGGTTATGACGGCTCTTTGGAGACCGCCATCGCCGCCACCGCGTTCGGCGGCTCCATTCTGCTCATCGCGCTGGGCCACGCATCGGCCACCGTGTTGCCGGCCACAATCGTCGAGCACAGCCTGCACGTCGTGGGCAGCGTCGGATTCGACGACCACCACGTCGACGAGGCGCTCGCCGCCCTCGCCGAGAAGCCCGAGCGGTACAACGCCATCGTCACCCACACCGTCGACCTCGCCGAGATCCCGTCCTTCGTGACCGACGGTGGCATGCGAGAAGCCATCAAAGTCCTGATTCGGTGCACCGCATGACCACTCCACGGCGCTATCTGATCACCGGCGGCACCAGCGGCATCGGCGACATGTGCGCCCAGTACCTCAGCGCCGAAGGCCACCAGGTGTGGGTGACCGGTACCAGCGAACAGTCCGTCGCCGCTGCCCTCGGACGTGGCGCTGCCGGCGGCAGCATCTGTGATGCCGCGGATGCCGCGGCCGTCCATCAGACGTTTGACGACGCCGCGACAGCGTTCGGAGGGCTCGACGGAGTTTTCCTCAATGCCGGGATCGACGGGGAGGGTAAACCCGCCGAGCAGCTTGATCCTGCGACCTTTCGCCGGGTACTCGACGTCAACGTGCTCGGCATCCTGCACGGAGCCCAGGCCGCGCACCGCGTCCTGACCCGGCCGGGGGCCATCGTCGTCAACGCCTCGGTCAACGCGATGCGACCCGAAGCGCACTTCGCCGACTACAACGCCAGCAAGGCCGCCGCGGCCGCGCTGGCGAGCACCTTGGCCCAGGAGTGGAGTACCGACGGCCTGTGCGTCACGTGCGTGTGCCCGGGTTATTTCCGCACCAACATGACCGCCCAGTACCTCGACGATCCACAGGTCAGGGCTGAGCTGCTGGCCCGCATACCGGCGGGCAGATTCGGCGAAGCCGCCGACATCGGCGCCACCGTGGCCTTCCTGCTCGCCAACCAGGCCCCGTTCCTCAGCGGTGCGACCATTCCTATCGCCGGGGCCAGCAACATCTAGACGACGCTGTTGCCCGCCAGGCCCGCGCATCCGGCGCGCGCCTGGCGGTTCGCGTCCCGCCGCATTCCAACCCCTTCAGAATGTTCCCCGATCCGTCATCAAGTCTTGCATTACAGATCAATGTCTCGTATACAAGACGTGCGGCGAGTGTGACGCTTGCCTCACCTACAGTCACCGAACCAATGGGAGTCATGCACATGTCAACCGACCGCCCCATCCTCGAGCGCGGCCTCTGGCAGGAGATGTCGACCGCAGACCGGGCCGATCTCATCGACCGCGGCAGCGCCAAGATCTTCGACCCCAACCTGCGCGAAGGCGTGTTGGAAATCATCGAGGACGTCCGCCAGAACGGTGACGCCGGCCTGATCCGCGCCCTGGAAAAATGGGACAAGATCTCCATCACCCCTGATCGCATCCGGGTTTCGCCCGAAGAATTCGCCGCGGCACGGGAGAAGATCAGCCCCGAACTGCTCACCGCGATCCGGGACCTCCTGGCACACCTGAAGTCGTTCAACGAACAGCTCACCGCTCACGGCGACTGGAGCTTCGAAAGCGAGCCGGGTCTGATGGTCGGCGAGAAGGTGACCCCGATCGCCAGCGCCGGGTTGTTCGTGCCCAGCGGCAAGGGCTCCTACCCGTCGGTGATGGCTCAGCTGGGTGCCCCAGCGGTGGTGGCAGGTGTGCAGAAGATCGCCGTGGTCGTGCCGCCCATCCCCGGCGGGGACGGAGAGGTCGACCCGGCCGTTCTGGTCGTGGCCGACGAATTGGGCATCCACGACGTGTTCCGCGCCAACGGTCCGGCCGGTATCGCCGCATTGGCGTTCGGCACCGAGAGCGTGCCGCAGGTCCGCAAGGTCTGCGGACCTGGCAGCCCGCCGGTCACCTGCGCCCAGGTCGAGGTGCAGCGCTACGGCACCGTCAGCGTGATGCTGCTGGGTCCCAGCGAGTCACTGATCCTGGCCGACGACTCCGCTGACCCGTACCTGCTGGCCGCCGACCTGCTCAACGAGGCCGAGCACGGCGCCGATTCCACGAGCGTGTTCGTCACCGACAGCCAGGCCCTCATCGACGCGGTCCAGGTCGAGGTCGCCAAGCAGCTGCTCGATCTGCCCGACAACCGCGCCGAGTACGCCCGTCAGGCACTGGGCAAGAACGGCGGCGCCGTCCTGACCACATCAGTCGAGGAATCCGCCGAAGTCGCCAACGCGTTCGCCCCCGAGCACATGCAGATCGCCGTCCGCGACGAAGACCACGCCCTGGACCTGCTGGTGGATGCCGGAGAAATCCTTATCGGTCAACACACCACGGTGTCGATGGCCAACTTCATCATCGGCTGCCCCGCCGCGCTGCCCACCAGCGGCTACGCCAAGGTCAGCAGCGGCGTCACCGCCGACGCCTTCCGCAAGCGCACCGCTGTGGCAAAGTCCACGCCCGAGGCGCTCAAACGGATGTCGGACACGGTGATCGCCTTCACCCGCCACGAGGGCTTCCCCGCCCACGAGTTCGCCGTCACCCGCCGACTGAACCGGCACTGACAGGCCGACCTCCGTGAGCCCGGCCCGGTCCTCCCCGCGGCTCACGGAGGTCACCTCTCCCACAACTCAAAATGTGCTATCCCACTTGCCTTTTCACACCACTTCCCCGATAGCCCGCGGGCGCACCGAAGGGACCACACACCATGTCCATCCTCAACCCCGAGCAGCGCTCGATCGAGTACGTGCCTCATCACGAGCGACACGGACGGGTCCGCAGCCTGTTCACCCTTTGGTTTGGCGCCAACCTGCAAGTCACCGCGATCGCCGCCGGCGCCATCTCCGTCGCCATCGGCCTGTCGCTACCGTGGGCGCTGCTGGCTAGCCTGGTCGGCAACCTCATCGGCGCGGTCTTCATGGCCCTGCATTCCGCGCAAGGCCCCATCCTCGGCATTCCGCAGATGATCCAGTCGCGCGCCCAGTTCGGCTTCTACGGTGCCGTGCTGCCGCTCATTCTGGTGCTCCTGATGTACATCGGCTACTTCGCCACCACCGCCGTGCAGGGCGGAGCCGCCTTCTCCAGCCTGACCGGCGTCAATATCGACGCCTCGATCATCGTCGTCGTGGTCGTCACCGCCACGCTGGCCATCGTCGGGTACCGCCTTATTCACGCCGCCGAGAAATGGCTCTCGGTGATCAGCGGCCTGGCCTTCCTCTATCTGAGCTACCGGCTGGTGACGGCCAACGACCTCGCCGCGGTATGGACGATGAACGACTTCTCCTGGGCACTGTTCCTGGCCGCCGCCGCGATCGCGGCCACCTGGCAGCTGACGTACGCACCCTACGTTGCCGACTATTCGCGCTACCTGCCCGCCGACACCTCGGTACGCGCCGCATTCTGGTACACCTACGCCGGCGCGGTGCTGTCTACGACGTTCATGTTCGCCTTCGGCGCCACCGCGACCGCCGTCGCCGCCGATGCATTCGATGGCGGATCGGTGGACTTCATCGTCGCCCAGGCTGCCGGGTGGCACGCGTTGTTCTTCCTGATCATCATCGCCGGCGTCATCGGAGTGAACTCCCTGAACGTCTACGGCATGTTCATGTCGACCAGCACGGTGCTCAACTCGGTGTTCAAGATGAAGGTTTCCCCGTCGATGCGCGTGGGGCTGATCGTGGCCGTGGCCGCGGTGGCCACGACGATCGGCATCCTCGGCAAGGACAACTTCCTGATCAACTTCAGCAACTTCATCCTGCTGCTGGCTTACTTCCTGATCCCGTGGACCTCGATCAACTTGGCCGACTTCTACGTCATACGCAAGGAGCGCTACAGCATCGACGACATGTTCAAGCCGCACGGGCACTACGGCGGTGTGGACTGGCGCGCGATGACCGCCTACCTTGTCGGCATCATTGTCGAGATCCCGTTCATCGCCAGCCCCTTCTACACCGGCCCGATCGCCACTGCGCTTGGCGGCGCCGACATCTCCTGGATCCTCGGCATCTTCATTGCCGGCGGCCTCTACATCTTCCTCATGAAGAAATTCCCGACACGCGCCAACTACCCCGAACCCACCTACGCCATCCCGTCCACGCCTAGCCCGCAGGCCGACGCGATGGCCGACGAACAGGAAGCCACACCGGCATGAAGGCCCGCGAGGTACGCGCCCTCATTCAGGTCAAGCCGCCACAAATCGATCGCCGCACCGCCCGGCTGGACGCCTGCAGGACCATCGAGGATCTGCACCGGCTTTCGCGCCGACGACTGCCACGCCCCGTTGCCGACTACGTCGACGGGGGCGCCGACGAAGAACTGAGTCTGGCCAACAACGTCGCGGCCTTCCGGCGCTGGCAGTTCACCCCCAGCGTGCTGATCGACGTCGCCAACGTCGATACATCGACCACACTGCTCGGCCAACACAGCACAATGCCGCTGGGTCTGGCACCCACCGGCTACACACGGATGATCTCGGCTCTGGGCGAGCCCGCGGTCGCCGGCGCCGCCGGCCGCGCCGGGATCCCCTATGTGCTGTCCACGATGGCCTCGACCTCCCTGGAGGACTTGGCCGCTCATCGCGGAGCCGGCGACACCGACCGATGGTTTCAGCTGTACATCTGGAAGGACCGCGACCTCACCGCGCAACTGGTGACGCGCGCAGCCTCCGCCGGTTACCGGGTACTGGAGATCGCCGTCGACACCGCCGTCTCGGGCTACCGGGTCCGCGACGCGCGCAACGGCCTGACAATCCCCCCGCAGATGACCCTCAAGGGTCTCGTCGACATCGGCCTGCGCCCGGGGTACTGGACGAAGATGCTGGCCAGCCCGGCACTGGAGTTCGCCAACGTCACCAGTGGCACCGGCGGCGAGGGCTACACCATCGAGAACATCACCAAGCAGTTCGACCCATCGGTGTCGTGGCAAGACCTGGCTCGCATCCGCGATCTGTGGCCCGGACCCGTGGTGCTTAAAGGTCCGCTCGGCCCGGAGGACGCCACCCGCGCCCACGATCTGGGCATCGACGGAGTGCACCTGTCCAACCACGGCGGTCGCCAACTCGACCGTACGGTCGCGCCAATCGATCTCGTTGCACCCGTACGCGACGCTGCCGGCTCAGACTTCGCCATCTTCGTCGACTCCGGGGTGCGCCACGGCGCCGACATCGCCACCGCCCTGGCCCTGGGCGCCGATGCGGCGTTCATCGGCCGCCCCTACTTGTGGGGTCTGGTCGCCGGCGGCGGAGCCGGTGTCGACAAGGCGATCGGGCTGTTGTCGGATCAATTCAGCCGGACTCTGGCACTTCTCGGCGTCACCAGCGTTGACGAGCTGCGCAAACGCGGCCGCTCGCTGCTGCAACAGCACTGACCAATTTTTGGCTTCTTACACAGCGGCCTAGCTCCCACCAGTATCAAACAAACGAGACTTACGTCTGCAATACAAGACAAAGGTGAAATTGATGACTCCGTCCTCCCCGACCACCACGCTGCAGCCCACCGCCGTCGTCACGGTGGGAATCGGGCCAGTCAGCTTCGCCGACGTGATTGCGGTCGCCCGCGACGATGCCGCCGTGCAGTTGTCCGATGAGGCGATGACCGCAGTCGCCGAGAGCAGGGCGCGCATCGACGCCCTGGCCGCGGACCCGGCCCCTGTCTACGGTGTATCCACCGGCTTCGGCGCCCTGGCAACCCGCCACATCCCACACGAGTTGCGCACCCAGTTGCAGCGCAGCCTGATCCGCTCGCATGCTGCCGGTTCGGGCACCGAGGTGGAACGCGAAGTGGTGCGTGCCCTGATGCTGCTGCGTTTATCGACGCTGGCCACCGGGCGCACCGGCGTGCGGCCCGTGGTGGTCCAGGCCTACGCCGGGCTGCTCTCGGCAGGCATCACCCCGGTGGTCTACGAGTACGGCAGCTTGGGCTGCTCCGGCGACTTGGCGCCGCTGGCGCACGTGGCACTGGCACTCATCGGCGAAGGGCAGGTCCGCACCCGCGACGGCGAACTCAAATCCGCAGCCGAGGCACTCTCCGAACACGGACTGCAGCCCGTCGTGCTGGCCGAAAAAGAAGGCCTGGCACTGATCAACGGCACCGACGGCATGCTCGGCCAGCTGGTCCTCGCACTACATGAACTCGACAGTCTGCTGCGGCTGGCCGATATCGCCGCCGCAATGAGCGTGGAAGGTCTGCTGGGCACCGAGCGGGTGTTCGCCGCCGATCTGCAGGAGCTGCGGCCGCACCCGGGGCAAGGCTTGGCCGCGGCGAACATGACGCGCTTGCTTGCCAATTCGGCCATCGTCGCCAGCCACAAGACCGACAACTGCACCGTGGTGCAGGACGCCTATTCGCTGCGCTGCGCTCCGCAGGTCGCCGGGGCCGCTCGCGACACCGTCGAACACGCCCGGCTGGTAGCCCAGCGCGAACTGGCCAGCGCCGTGGACAACCCGGTGGTCACCCTCGACGGCCGGGTGGAGTCCAACGGCAATTTCCACGGCGCTCCGGTGGCCTACGTGCTGGACTTCCTGGCCATCGTCGTGGCCGATCTGGCCTCGATCAGTGAACGGCGCACCGACCGGTTCCTGGATCCGGCGCGCAACCACGGACTCAACGCGTTCCTCGCCGATGATCCCGGCGTGGACAGCGGTCACATGATCGCCCAGTACACCCAGGCCGGCATCGTCTCCGAGCTCAAGCGCCTGGCCGTCCCGGCCAGCGTGGATTCGATCCCGTCCTCGGCGATGCAGGAAGACCATGTGTCGATGGGCTGGTCGGCAGCACGCAAGCTGCGCCGCGCGATCGACGGGCTCAGCCGGGTACTGGCCGTGGAAGTGCTCACCGCCGCACGCGCCCTCGACCTGCGCGCGCCGCTGACCCCGGCACCGGCGACCGCGGCCGTCATCGCCGCCGTCCGCACACACGTTCCCGGCCCGGGCGCCGACCGCTACCTGTCCCCCGAGATCGGCGCCGTCGTCGACCTGGCCCACAGTGGGGCGCTGGTGGCAGCCGCCGAGAGTGCGATCGGCGCATTGCAGTGACCCGCTCCGTCCCCGCCCACCCACTGGGAGCATCCGTGCCCGATCAGCCCGTCCGCCCGACCGTACGGCCTCGTCCCGTGGTGGCCGAGCTGCCCCGTTACTCGCGCGCCGCGGGCCTGAGCCAGGTGCGCTGGCGCGCGTCGTCGAATGAATCGACGGTGCCGCCGTCGCCGCGTGTGCAGCAGGCCATCGCGGAGGCGGCCGGGCAGGCTCACCTGTATCCCTCGCTGCAAGGTGATCTGCTCATCGCCGATCTGAGCACCCGGTTGCAGGTCGCCCCCGAGCAGATCGTCGTCGGCGGCGGATCTCTGGCGGTGCTGCAGCACACGCTGGCCGCCTACACCGGGGCCGGCTCCGAGGTCGTGCACGCCTGGCGCAGCTATGAGGCCTACCCGATCCTCATCGGTGTCGTCGGGGCCACCCCGGTCGCGGTTTCCCTCGATGCCACCCACACCCACGACATTGACGCAATGCTGGCCGCAATCACCCCGGCCACCCGGGCGATCATCGTGTGCAACCCCAACAATCCAACCGGCACCGAACTGCCCCGCAGCGAGATCGAGCGCCTCATCACCTCGGCGCCAGGCAACGTGCTGGTACTGCTCGACGAGGCCTACCAGGAGTTCGCCAGCACCAACGTCGACGGGCTCAGCCTGGTCCACCAATACCCCAATGTCGTTGTCTTCCGGACTTTTTCCAAGGCCTACGGCCTGGCCGGACTACGCGCCGGGTACATGGTCGCCCATCCGGAGGTCGCCGCCAACATCCGCGCAGCCGCGCCACCGTTCGGATTGAGCCGGCTTGCCGAGGCCGGCGCCCGGGCCGCGTGGGCCGACACCGATCACACCGATCACATCGTCAAGGTGGTCCGCGACGGACGCGAGTACCTGCGTAGCGAGGCCGCGAAGCGCGGGCTCGCTACCCCGGCCAGCGGTGCGAACTTCGTCTGGTTCCCCGTCGGGTCGCGCACAGTGGAGCTTCAGGACGCCTGTGTTGCCCGAGGTGTTTCGGTCCGGGCGTTCGACGGCGAAGGAGTGCGGGTCACCGTCGGTGGCCGTGACGCCGAGGATGCCGTGCTGGCCGCGATCGACAGCCTCAACTGGGCCGCCACCGCCAGTCCGCACGCCCCCTCCCCCGCGCGCTGACAAGTCGCCATCCAAGGTTGCTGGCGTTCTGGGACAAATCCGACGAAAGGACCGGCATGAGCATCCTGCGCACGCTGACGACGCTCTCGGTTACGAAACCTTGCAGCGACGCCGACGGCGAGGCACTGGCCGCATGGTTGGACGCCAAGGCCGACCTGCACAGCACCATCGCCGGCCACGGCGGCCCGGACGCCGGTAGAGCACACCAACTCGCCGAGGCCACTCGACGGCGCGCCGCAGCACTGCGCTGCGACCGGGGCCGATGAGCGGCGGCCACCCTGATTCGGCCGCGGTGGCATCGCCGACGGCGACCGAGGCAGACTGCGACACACGAGGGTTGGATACCCGGGCCGGTTGGAGGGTGGTGTGGGCCGTACATGCCTTGACCGCTGTCACCTACGGCTCGGCATACTCCTTTTCCGCCGCCTTTCCCGGCTTGGCCGACGAGTTCCACGCCTCCCGTTCGGCGGTGGCATTGGTGTTCTCGTTGGCTGCAGGCGGTTTTCACTTGTTCGGCGCCATCGCGGGGCGACTTGCCGACCGCGTATCCATCCGCCTGATGTGCGTGGCTGGGGTCTTGGTGATGACGACCGGATACCTGGCGGCCTCGCGCGCACCGACGCTCAGCGCTCTCTACGCCTGCTACGGCCTCGGTGTCGGCTTGGGCATCGGCCTGCTCTATGTACCGTCGATGGCCGCCGTGCAAACCTGGTTCGCCGTCAAGCGCTCCGCAGCGGCGGGCATCGCCACCGCGGGACTGGGAATCGGCACGGTCGTGGCGCCGATGGCCGTCGGCGCCGTCTTGCCGACACTGGGATGGCGCACGTGCTTCGTCATCCTCGGCGCCGCCATCGCCACCGCGGGATTGCCTGCGGCGCTGCTGGTTCGGCGACGTCCGCGTGCCGTCCCGGCGGCGATAGCGTCGACGTCGCGGCCCCTGTTGCCGGTCCTGCGCACCGCGGTGTTCGCCCGGTTCTACCTCTCGGTGCTGCTGGCCTCGATCTGCACCTTCATCCCCTACGTGCACCTCGTGCCGGCCGCCCGTGACCAGGGCTACTCCCTGCAGATGGGGACCCTGCTGATCGCACTGATCGGCGTCGGCAACATCCTGGGCCGGTTCGGGCTCGGCGGTATCGCCGACCGGATGGGGCGCCTGCGTGTGCTGGCTGCACTGACCGCCATCCTCGGGTTCTCGTTCCTGGGATGGGCGGCCAGCAGTGCCCTGCCCGTACTGATCGGCTTCGCCGTCCTGTTCGGCCTCGCCTACGGCGGGTGCGTCAGCCTGTACCCAGCAGTTACCGCAGATCTGTTCGGTGACAACGGAATCGGCGCTACCCTCGGCGCCCTTTACACCAGCGTCGGGCTGGCCGCGCTGGTCGGCCCCACCTTGGCGGGTTACTTGCGCGACAGCACGCACAGCTACACCGCGCCCGCACTGATCTGCGCCGCCGCCGCGCTGATCGCCGCCACGCTGACCCACACCCTGCACCGCAACGCCACCAGCGGTGACGGCACCCGACCACACGTGAGGACACACCCGTGACCGGCCCAGAACCGACACCCACCTCCGCAAGCACTGGCGCGCAGGATTCACCGGCCCGCAGCCTGACCATGACCTTGCTGATGACCCCCGACATGGCCAACTTCTCCGGCAACGTCCACGGCGGAGCGATCCTGAAGATCCTCGACCAGGTCGCCTACGCGTGCGCCAGCGCCTACGCCCGAAGCTACGTCGTGACGCTCTCGGTGGATCGCGTCCTGTTTCGCGACGCCATCCACGTCGGCGATCTGGTCACCTTCTCGGCATCGGTCAACTACACCGGTCGCACCTCGATGGAGATCGGGATCCGCGTCGACACCCTCGACATCATCTCCGGAATCGCGCGCCATACCGACAGCTGCTACTTCACCATGGTCGCCGTCGATGCCGAACGGCGGCCCATTTCCGTACCCGCGTTGCAGTCCGCCGATCCCGTTGCCACACAACGTTACGAATCGGCCCGCCGGCGGCGGAGGGCCCAACGGCAGCAGTTTGAGAGCCCACACAACTGCGAATGCGGCGCCTGACCAACGTCAACGCGAGAACCAGCCCGGCGGCGCTACCCCCGACATCGCCCACGTCAGCTGCTGGGCGGCATGACGCACCGCACGAACCAGCTCGCTGACCGCCACCGAGGATCGGTCGGCGCGCCGCGTCACGCTGATCGCCGCGACCGGGCGGCTGGAATGGTCGAACGCGCACGCAGCCACCGAGTGCAGCCCCTCGGTGATCAGGCCGTCCTCCTCGGCCCAACCCTGGCTTCGTTCAACCCCGAGCAGCCGCCGCAGCTGCGGCAGCGACGTCGGACCACGGCCGGTCCGGATCACGAACCCTGTGCTCGCCGGGAACAACGCGCGCACCTGAGCGGCGGGCAGGTGTGCCAGAATCGACCGCCCGCTGGCCGTCAGATGAGCCGGCAGCCGGACACCGACGTCGGTCACCAACGTCACCGGCACACGGGCGACTGCGGGCTGTTCCTTGATCAGATACAGCGTCTCCGCGCCATGCAGGACGCCCAGATGAGCGGTCTCGCCGATCGCGTCGACCAGTCGGCGCAGCACCGGCCGTGCCAGCAATTCCAGCGGTTCGTGGCGCATGTAGGCCGAACCGATCTCGAAAGCGGCCACGCCCAGCCCGTAGCCGCGCTGCTCAGGCAGATGCACGACGAAGTGATGCTCGATGAGCACTTCGAGCAGGTGATACACCGTTGATCGAGGAATGCCCAGCTCGCGGGCCAGCGTCGCCGCACCGACCGGACCGGTGCGCGCCGCCAGCGCTAGCAGCAACTCCAGGGAGCGGCCCACGGCCGGAGAGGCACTCGACACCCAACCCACCCATCTGTCTCGGATTCGAGACAGTATCGCGGAAACGGCTCTGCAGCAATGCGACCGGATGCGGTGTGCTGGACACCAACAACGCCACCACCCGCACAGCCCCTCAAAGGAATCACCGTGACCGAGCAGAATTCCGGCCCCCGCACCGTGCGCGCCGCCCGTGGAGCCACCCTGTCTTGCAAGGGCTGGCAGCAAGAAGCTGTCCTGCGCATGCTGAGCAACAACCTCGACCCGGAGGTCGCCGAGCACCCCGACAAGCTGGTCGTCTACGGCGGTACCGGCCGCGCAGCACGCAGCTGGGAGGCGTTCGACGCGATCGTGGCCAGCCTGCGTGACCTCGAGAACGACGAGACGCTGCTTGTGCAGTCGGGCAAGCCCGTCGGCATCCTGCGGACCAGTGAATGGGCCCCGCGGGTGCTCATCGCCAACTCCAACCTCGTCGGCGACTGGGCCAACTGGGAGTACTTCCGCGAATTGGAAGCTGCCGGGCTGATCATGTACGGCCAGATGACGGCCGGATCATGGATCTACATCGGCACCCAGGGCATCCTGCAGGGCACTTACGAAACCTTCGGCGCGGTGGCCAAGAAGCGGTTCAACGGCACCCTGGCGGGCACCATCACGCTGACCGCTGGCGTCGGCGGCATGGGCGGCGCCCAGCCGCTGGCCGTCACCATGAATGAGGGCGTGGCCATCTGCGTGGACTGCGACGAGAGCCGCATCGACCGCCGCATCGCCCACCGCTACCTCGACACTCGGGCCGCCGACCTCGACGACGCGCTCCGCCAGGCCATCGAGGCCCGCGACGCCAAGAAGCCGCTGTCGATCGGCCTCGTGGGCAACGCCGCCGAGGTGTTCCCCGAACTGCTCTCGCGCAATGCTCCCATCGATATCGTCACCGACCAGACCTCTGCTCACGACCCGCTGTCGTATCTGCCGGTCGGGATCGAATTCGAGGACATGGCCAAGATGGCCGACAAGGACCCGGGCTACTTCACCGAGCAGGCCCAGGCCTCCATGGCCCGTCAGGTCGAGGCGATGGTCGGATTCAAGGACCGCGGCGCCGAGGTGTTCGACTACGGCAACTCCATCCGCGACGAGGCCCGCAAGGCCGGCTACAACCGCGCGTTCGACTTCCCCGGATTCGTGCCCGCCTACATCCGCCCGCAGTTCGAGGAGGGCCTGGGCCCGTTCCGGTGGGTCGCACTGTCCGGCGATCCCAAGGACATCGAAGCCACCGACCGCGCCATCCTGGAACTGTTCCCCGACAACGAGCACCTGCGGCGCTGGATCACCATGGCCGGAGAGAAGGTGGCCTTCGAGGGACTGCCCGCCCGCATCTGCTGGCTCGGCTACGGCGAGCGCCACCGCGCAGGGCTGAAGTTCAACGAGATGGTGGCCAGCGGTGAGATCTCCGCCCCCATCGTCATCGGCCGCGATCACCTCGACTCCGGATCGGTCGCCTCGCCCTACCGCGAAACCGAGGCCATGCTCGACGGCTCGGACGCCATCGCCGACTGGCCCCTGCTCAACGCCCTGGTCAACACCGCCTCCGGGGCCTCGTGGGTGTCACTGCACCACGGCGGCGGCGTCGGGATCGGCCGCTCCATCCACGCCGGCCAGGTGTGTGTGGCCGACGGCACCGAACTGGCCGCACGCAAACTCGAGCGGGTGCTCACCAACGACCCCGCCATGGGCGTCATCCGCCACGTCGACGCCGGCTACGACCACGCCGCCGACGTCGCCAAGGAGCGTGGCGTGCGCATCCCCATGCAGGACGCCAAGTGAGCACCTTCGACTCTCTGTGGGAGTCCATCCTCGACGTCGGCCGCGACCCCGCCAGCGGCGGGTATCGCCGATTCGCCTGGAGCACAGCCGATCTGACACTGCGCGAATGGTTCACTGGCGAAGCCCAGCAGCGCGGCATGAGCGTCGAAGAGGACCGCAACGGCAACCTGTGGGCCTGGTGGCTACCGCCCGGCCACACCGGTGACCCGCGCGATGCATTCGTCACCGGGTCACATCTGGACTCGGTTCCCGACGGCGGCGCATTCGACGGTCCTTTGGGGATCATCACCGCCTTCGCCGCGATCGACATCCTGCAGCACACCGGTGTCACCCCGCATCGCCCCGTGGCCGTCGCCGCGTTCTCCGACGAGGAGGGCGCGCGCTTCGGCGTGGCATGCGTCGGCTCGCAACTGTCGGCAGGTGCGGTCACCGCCGAACGTGCCTTGGGACTGCGCGACGCCGAGGGCACCTCCCTGGCCGAGGCGATGAGCGCCGCCGGACGCGACCCTCGCCACGTCGGCGTCGACCCGACGCTGACCCAGCGGGTCGGGGTCTACGTCGAACTACACGTCGAGCAGGGCCGCGCACTCGACCTCGTGGACAAGCCGCTGGCCGTCGCCTCGGCGATCTGGCCACACGGCCGCTGGCAGTTCTCGTTCTGCGGGGAAGCCAACCATGCCGGGGCCACCCGGCTGGTCGACCGCCGCGACCCCATGCTCACCTTCGCCACCTCGGTGCACGACGCCCGCACCCGCGCAGCCGCCCACCAGGCGGTCGCCACCTTCGGCAAGGTACAGGTCACGCCCAACGGCGCCAACGCCATTCCGTCGAAGGTGTTGGCGTGGTTGGATGCCCGCGCCGCCGACGAGGACACCTTGCGCGCCCTCGTCGACGACATCACCGCCGACGCCACGCGCAACGCCGGAATCGATCTCACCTCGGTACAGATCGAAACCGAGTCCGTCTCTCCGGCCGTGCACTTCCCCGGGGAACCGCGTGAGCGTATTCAGCGCATCCTGGCGCCCCAGTTCGGTGAGCTGCCCGTATTGCCCACCGCTGCCGGCCACGACGCCGGTGTGCTCGCGGCGGTGCTGCCGACCGCGATGTTGTTCGTGCGCAACCCCACTGGCGTCTCCCACTCACCCGACGAGTACGCCGAGATCAGCGATTGCCGCCTCGGCGCCGACGCGCTGGCCGCCGTCATGGCCGATTGGATCAGCCAATGAGTTCCGCCCGGTACTGGTGCCAGCATGCTTGGCTCGGTGGTGACACCGTCGCCGACGGAGTCACCATCGAGGTCGCCGACGGCTACATCACCGCCGTCACCGCCGACACCGACCACGGCGACGGCGACACGGCGCTGACCGGATTGGTCCTGCCGGGATTGGCCAACGCCCATTCGCACGCCTTCCACCGCTCGCTGCGCTCACGCACCCAGCGTGACCGCGGCACGTTCTGGACCTGGCGCAACCTGATGTATCAGGTCGCCGACCGGCTTACCCCGGATTCCTACTACCGGCTGGCGCGCGGTGTGTACGCGGAGATGGTCCTGGCCGGCATCACCTGCGTCGGCGAGTTTCACTACCTGCACCACGACGATCGTGGCACCCCTTATGCCGATCCCAACGCGATGGGCCATGCCCTGATCGCCGCCGCCCGCGACGCCGGGTTACGGATCACCCTGCTCGACACCTGCTATCTCAGCTCGGGTGTCGACGGTTCGCCATTGGCCGACGGACCGCAGCAACGCTTCGGCGACCACACCGGACTGCGGTGGGCCGAACGCGTCGAAACCCTGCACCAGCACTACACCGGCGACAGCTCCGTCGTGATCGGCGCGGCACTGCACTCGGTGCGTGGGGTCCCCGTCGCGCACATGGGCGCCGTCGTGGAGTGGGCCGCCACCCACGACGCCCCGCTGCACGTGCACTCCTCGGAACAGACCGCCGAGATCGACCAATGCCTGGTCGTGCACGGCTGCACCCCCACCGCGCTGCTGCGCGACCACGGAGCGCTGGGGCCGCGCACCACCGCGGTGCACGCCACCCACCTCACCGACGCCGACATCACCGACCTCGACACCACCATCACCGGTGTCTGCTTCTGCCCCACCACCGAACGCGACCTCGGCGACGGCATCGGCCCCGCCACAGCCCTCATGCAGGCCGCCGGGCTGTTCAGCCTGGGCTCCGACAGCCACGCCATCATCGACCTGTTCGAGGAAGCCCGTGGCGTCGAACTCGACGAACGCCTCGCCCGCCGTGAACGCGGCCTGTTCGCCGCCGCCGACCTGCTCACCGCGGCCACCGCCAACGGACACCAGGCCCTCGGGTTCAGCGACGCCGGCCAGCTACGGATCGGCCACCGCGCCGACCTCGTCGCCGTCGACCTGAACTCCATCCGTACTGCCGGCAGCCCGGCGGCGGCAGAAACCGCGGTGTTCGCCGCGACCGCCGCCGACGTCACCGACGTCATCATCGACGGCCGCCGCGTGGTGGCCGACCGCCGTCACACCAGCATCGAACAGCCCACATCCGCAATTGCCCACAGCATTACCGCACTGCTGGACGCGGAACCGATCAGGAGCTCCCCATGACCGTGCTCTACGACAACATCGGCGAACTAGTCACCAACGACCCCGCCCAGGGCGATCACAGCCCGCTCGGAATCCTCACCGACGCCGCACTTCTGGTCGACAATGGGCAGATCGCCTGGGTCGGACCGGCCGCCAAAGCTCCCGCCGCCGACCAGCGCGTCGACTGCCGGCATGCGGCGGTCATTCCCGGCTTCGTCGACAGCCACGCCCACCTCGTCTTCGATGGCGACCGTGCAGCCGAATTCGCCGCCCGCATGGCGGGGCAGCCCTACGACGGCGGTGGTATCGCCACAACAGTCGCAGCGACCCGACAGGCCACCGACGATGTCTTGGCCGCCAATGTTGCGCGCCTGGGCCGGGAACTGCGCGACGCCGGCGTCACTACCTTCGAGACCAAGAGCGGCTACGGGCTCAATGTCACCGACGAAGCCCGCAGCCTGCGCGTGGCGACCAATTACACCAGCGAGACAACTTTTCTCGGAGCGCACGTCGTGCCAGCCGAATACGCCTCCCATCGCGACGATTACGTCGAGCTGGTACGCACCACCATGCTCGAGGCGTGCGCCCCGCATGCCCGCTGGATCGACGTCTTCTGCGATCGGGGTGCCTTCAATGTCGATGAAGCGCGCGCCATTCTCACTGCCGGAGTTGCCCGAGGCTTGCAGCCACGACTGCACGCCAGCCAGCTCGGCCGCGGCGACGGCATCAAACTTGCCGTCGAACTCGACGCCGCCTCGGTGGATCACTGCACCTACGCCACCGACGAGGACATCGA